>NZ_JBIAMB010000001.1:0-707667 GCF_042873895.1 Streptomyces sp. NPDC004435
GATGCCGGCGGTGACGGCGGTAACGATGCCGGCGGTGACGGCGGTAACGATGCCGGCGGTGACGGCGGTAACGATGCCGGCGGTGACGGCGGTAACGATGCCGGCGGTGACGGCGGTAATGACGCCGGCGGTGACGGCGGTAATGACGCCGGCGGTGACGGCGGTAATGACGCCGGCGGTGACGGCGGCACGTCCACCGACGGTGGTTCCTCCACCGACGGCGGCTCCGGCACCTGCACCGTCGAGCTCGACGGCGTCGAGTGCGTCGCCGACGGCTCGACCGGCTCCAACGGTTCGACCGGCTCCAACAACAACACCGACACCCAGCAGGCCGGCAGCCAGCCGGTGCAGCAGGGTGAGGCCAAGGAGGAGCTCGCCGAGACCGGTGCGGCCGAGACCTCGTTCCTGATCATCGGCGCCGCCACCATGATCGCCGGTGGCATCGGCTTCCGCTTCCTGCCGCGCCTCGTCGCGGGCGGGCGCGGCGCCGCCGCCTGATCGACCCAGCGGGCACACAGAAGGGCCGGGGAGGCTTCCTCCCCGGCCCTTCGACCGGTTCCGGCTCGTGTGCGGCCCGCGGGCCCTCCGCGACCCCTGGGGCCGCGGACACCTACACCGTGCGGACCGCCGCCAGCAGTGCCAGTGTCGCCAGCAGGGCGATCACCAGCGTCAGTACCATCGCGGGGGACAGCCCCTGCGGCTCCAGGCGCTCGCGGTTGGCCCTGCAGACGGGGCAGCGACCCTCGGCGACCGGGGCCGCGCAGTTGGCGCACACCAGTCGGTCGTAGGTCATACGCTCTCCTCCTCCCGCACGGGGCTCACACCAGGACAACGCCCGGCACGATCCGGACGTTCCCCCTACCACTCTGCCAGCTCCGCGAGGTTCCGGCGCGCCCCGGCGGCGAACGCCTCTCTTCCGCCCCGAACGGCGAAAAAGGATAAAGCACGCAAGCCAGGACCGCGACTGCGCGGGGCTTCCCGGTTCGCGTAAGGTCACGCACACCTACTCCCGGCCGACCGTGGTGCATTCGTGATCCGATTCGACAACGTCTCCAAGTCCTATCCGAAGCAGAACCGCCCCGCGCTCCGGGATGTCTCCCTGGAGATCGAGAAGGGGGAGTTCGTCTTCCTCGTCGGTTCGTCCGGCTCCGGAAAGTCGACCTTCCTCCGGCTGCTCCTGCGTGAGGAGCGCGCCAGCCAAGGGCAGGTGCACGTCCTCGGCAAGGACCTCGCCAGGCTGTCCAACTGGAAGGTGCCGCACATGCGGCGCCAGCTCGGCACCGTCTTCCAGGACTTCCGCCTGCTGCCGAACAAGACCGTCGCGCAGAACGTGGCCTTCGCGCAGGAGGTCATCGGCAAGCCGCGCGGCGAGATCCGCAAGGCCGTCCCCCAGGTGCTCGACCTGGTCGGCCTCGGCGGCAAGGAGGACCGCATGCCGGGCGAGCTGTCCGGTGGTGAGCAGCAGCGCGTCGCCATCGCCCGCGCCTTCGTCAACCGTCCGATGCTGCTGATCGCCGACGAGCCCACCGGCAACCTCGACCCGCAGACCTCCGTCGGCATCATGAAGCTGCTCGACCGCATCAACAGGACAGGGACCACCGTCGTCATGGCGACCCACGACCAGAACATCGTCGACCAGATGCGCAAGCGCGTCATCGAGCTGGAGAAGGGCCGCCTCGTCCGCGACCAGGCGCGCGGCGTCTACGGCTACCAGCACTGACGGCGGGGGAACCAGAACACCATGCGCGCTCAGTTCGTGCTCTCCGAGATCGGCGTCGGTCTCCGGCGCAACCTGACGATGACCTTCGCGGTCATCGTCTCCGTGGCCCTGTCGCTGGCCCTCTTCGGCGGTGCCCTGCTCATGCGCGAGCAGGTCTCCACGATGAAGGACTACTGGTACGACAAGGTCAACGTCTCCATCTTCCTCTGCAACAAGACGGACGCCGCGGGCTCGCCGAAGTGCGCCAAGGGCGCCGTCACCAAGCAGCAGCGCGAGCAGATCCAGGCCGACCTGCGGAAGATGGACATCGTGGAGAACGTCATCCACGAGACGGCCGAGGAAGCCTTCAAGCACTACAAGGAGCAGTACGGCGACACCGCCATCGCCTCCGTCATCACCCCGGACCAGATGCAGGAGTCGATCCGGGTGAAGCTGAAGGACCCGGAGAAGTACCAGGTGGTCGCCACCGCCTTCGCCGGCCGGGACGGCATCGAGTCCGTCCAGGACCAGCGCTCCATCCTGGAGACGCTCTTCAACATGATGCGGAGCGTCAACTACGCGGCCGTCGCGCTGATGCTGCTCATGCTGGTCATCGCGCTCATGCTGATCATCAACACGGTCCGCGTCTCGGCCTTCAGCCGGCGCCGCGAGACCGGCATCATGCGGCTGGTCGGCGCCTCCAGCTTCTACATCCAGATGCCGTTCATCATGGAGGCCGCGTTCTCCGGTCTGATCGGCGGAGCGTTCGCCTGTGTGCTGCTCCTCGCCGGCCGGTACTTCCTCGTCGACCACGGCCTGAACCTCGCCGAGCAGATGCCACTGGTCAACTTCATCGGCTGGGACGTGGTCTTCGCCCAGCTGCCGCTGGTGATCGTCATCGGCCTGCTGATGCCGTCCGTGGCCGCCTTCATCGCGCTGCGCAAGTACCTGAAGGTGTGAGAAGAGACCTCCGGGAGCGGATGGCGTCCTGAGGCCAAAGCCTCTGTGCGCCGCCGCCTTGTCCTAGAGTGGGCGGCATGCCGGCCGGCCCCGCGCCCCTCTGTCTCCGGCCCCGCGGTCTCGTCCGCGGGGCCGTTCTCACGTTGGTCTTCGCCGGAGTCCTCGCCACCGCCGCCGCGACCGGCGCGCTGCCCCGCGAGGACGCCGGGCCCGAGCCCCGTGCCGGTGCCGGGGACCGGGCCGCCTACGACCGGGCGGCCCTCCACCGCGCCGCCGCCGAGGCCGTCGCCGACGGCAAGTCGGGCAAGCAGGCCGCCGAGGAGTTCGTCAGCCGCAGCGGCGACCGCTGGGGCGCCGTCTACGACCCGCGGGAGTACGCGGAGTTCGAGCAGTCCCTCGACGGCGCCTACACCGGCGTCGGCCTCTCCGCGGGGTCCGCGGGGTCGGCGGGGAACGGGAGGACGCGTACGTCCTCCGATGACGATGACGATGACGGCGACAGCGGCGGCAGCGGCGGCAGCGGTGACTGTGTCCGGGTCACTCGTGTGAGGGACGGCGGGCCCGCGGAACGGGCCGGCCTGCGGACCGGCGACCTGCTGCTGGCCGTCGACGGGCGGGCCACCGACGGCCTGTCCGTCTCCGAGGTCGTCTCGCTGCTGCGCGGCGACGGCGTGCCCGGCTCCGCCGTGACCCTGAGGGTCGGCCGGTCCGGCATGACCTGGACCCAGACCCTGCGCCGGGAGCGGCTCGCGACCGACCCCGTCACCGTCTCCCGCCCCGACCCGAAGACCGTCGTCATCCGGGTCGCCGCCTTCAGCAAGGGCGCCGGCGACCGGGTGCGGGACGCGGTCCGCACCGCCCCGGCCGGCGCGGGGGTCCTGCTCGACCTGCGCGGGAACTCCGGCGGACTGGTCGACGAGGCGGCCGTCGCCGCCTCCGCCTTCCTCGACGGCGGTCTGGTCGCCACGTACGACGTCGAGGGCGAGGAGCGGTCCGTGTACGCGGAGCGTGGCGGCGACACCGGCCGGCCCCTGGTCGCGCTGATCGACGGCGGCACCATGAGCGCCGCCGAACTCCTCACCGGGGCGCTCCAGGACCGGGGGCGGGCGGTCACCGTGGGCTCCAGGACCTTCGGCAAGGGCTCGGTGCAGATGCCGAGCACCCTGCCCGACGGCTCCGTCGCCGAGCTCACCGTGGGCCACTACCGCACCCCCGCCGGGCACGACGTGGACGGGCGGGGCATCGCACCCGACCTGCCGGCCGACGAAGGGGCGGAGGAACGGGCCCGCACGGTATTGAGTGGCCTCGGAGGGGGCTCCTAGTGCGAAAATGACCGCACTATGGCTAAGGGACTCGTCAACGTACAGGGCAAGCCTGCCAAGAAGGCCCAGGACAAGGGGCCCGAGCGCAAGCTGATCGCGCAGAACAAGAAGGCGCGCCACGACTACCTCATCCTCGACACGTACGAGGCGGGCGTGGCGCTCATGGGTACGGAGGTGAAGTCGCTCCGGATGGGGCGGGCCTCGCTGGTGGACGGCTTCGTCCAGATCGAGGGCAACGAGGCGTGGCTGTACAACATCCACGTCCCCGAGTACATGCAGGGCAGCTGGACCAACCACTCGGCGAAGCGGAAGCGGAAGCTGCTGCTGCACCGGGCGGAGATCGACAAGCTGGCGCAGAAGGCGTCGGAGACCGGTCACACGATCGTGCCCCTCGCGCTGTACTTCCTGGGCGGCCGGGTGAAGTGCGAGATCGCGCTCGCCAAGGGCAAGAAGGAGTTCGACAAGCGCCAGACGCTCCGGGAGAAGCAGGACACGCGGGAGACCGCGCGGGCGATCGCGGCCGCGAAGCGGCGCCAGCGGGCCCAGGCGGGTTAATCGCTGGCAACCGTGGCCGCGGGTCACGTACGATGGGCCACGCACCCCACAGAGGGTGCGCGGATTGAAAAATCAACATGGGGATGATCGGTTTCGACAGCGGATGTCGAAGCAGGGGAAGCGTGTCGAGGAAGCGGCAATGATCTCGTTAACCACGCGCCGAAACCAATAATCGCCAACACCAAGCGCGATTCCTTCGCCCTCGCTGCCTAAGTAGCGACTTGCGAAGTGTCAGCCCGGGGCTGTTCCCGACCCGGATCCTGGCATCATGAAGGGGACTAAACCTTGATCCCGGTCACGGGGTGAAGAGGGAAATCAAACAGTGACTGAGCCCGTTCCGGACTTGTCTGGGTGATCCGGAGGGCTGAGAAACTCGTACCAGACTGCACACGGAGAAGCCCTGATTCCGCACCGTTGGACGCGGGTTCGATTCCCGCCATCTCCACTCATCCCATGTGGGCAGAGGCCCGGTGGTCGCGCGAGCGACCGCCGGGCCTCTGTCATTTCCGCGTCCCCCTCCGCGCCGGGCGGCCGACGCCGGTCGCCACGCACAGGGTCAGGGCGAGGGCCGCCGCCGTCACCGGGAGGGCGAAGCCGAGGACGGGGTCCGGGGCGTGGTCCGCCGTCCAGCCGGCGGTGGCGGAGCCGGTGGCGACTCCGGCCAGGAGGGCGGTCACGGCCAGGGTCATGCCCTCGTTCAGCTGCGCGGGCGGGGTCAGCCGCTGGACCAGGGCCATGCCCGTGACCATCGTGGGCGCCGTCGCCATGCCCGCCACCAGAAGCCCGGCGGCCAGCGCGAGGAGGGAGTCCGTCCGGGCCGCGAGCAGCGGCGCCGTCATCACCACCGTCATCGCCAGCAGGCAGGTGCGCAGGCCGGCGGTGCGGCGGGCCCGGCCGTAGAGCAGGCCGGCCGCGCAGGAACCCGCCGCCTGGAGCGCCAGGACCGGGCCCGCGACCGGACCGTCCACGAACGCCAGGGCGGTCACCTCCAGCGAACCGAAGATGGCGCCCGTGGCGAGGAAGACCACGAGCAGCGGGACCATCCCCGGCGCGCGGAGCGGTGAGCCCGCCGCGATGCGCGGGGCGACCGGCGGCTCGGTCGAGCGCTGCGCGGTGAAGAGCAGCACACCGGTCAGCAGCAGCACGGCGGCCATCAGCGTGCCCGCCTGCGGGAAGAGCCCCGAGCAGACCACCGCCGCGAGCACCGGGCCGAGCATGAAGCACAGCTCGTCGGCGGCCTGCTCGAAGGCGTTCGCCGTGTGCAGGGACGCCGGGTCGCCGCGCAGCAGGTGGGCCCAGCGGGCCCGGGACATGCCGCCCGAGTTGGGGGTGGTCGCGGTCGGCAGGATCGCGCAGAACAGCGCCCACGCGGGCGCGTGCCCCCGGACGCACAGCAGGAGCAGCAGATGCCCGAGGACGGCGAACGCGGCGGCCGGTACGGCCACCCGCCGCTGTCCGTGCCGGTCGATCAGCCGGGCGACCAGGGGCGCCGTCAGCGCCCCCGCCACCAGGCCGGTCGCGGTGACCGCGCCCGCCAGGGCGTAGGAGTCGTACGCCGCCGAGATCATGATCACCGCGCTGATGCCGAACATCCCCGAGGGCAGCCGGGCGATCAGGTTCCCGGCGGTGAAGGCGCGCGTACCGGGCAGGGCGAAGAGACGGAGGTAGGGATTGCGGGGGAGCGCGGCGGGGCGCTCCCGGTAGCGAGGGGCCAGGCCCGGGCCCGCCGGGGTGGGGACGAGAAGCTGGTGCGGCATGGCACCAGGCTCCGGCCCGTCCGCCGGAACCGTCCAACACCTGTACGGTCGCCATTCACGCACCTGTGTTGTTGAATGCGGCGGGTGGCCACACCGTACGACATCGACCCCCGGCTGCTGCGCGCCTTCACCGCCGTCGCGCAGGAGCTCCACTTCACCCGCGCCGCGAGCCGCCTCTTCGTCGCCCAGCAGGCGCTCAGCCGGGACATCCGGCGCCTCGAACGCGAGGTGGGCGCACCGCTGTTCGCGCGGACCACCCGGCAGGTCGCGCTCACCCCGGACGGCGAACGGCTCCTCCCGTACGCCCGCCGGGTCCTCGACGCCCACGACGCGCTCCGCGACGCCTTCCGGACCGAGCACCGCCCGCTCCTCGTGGACCTCAACTCACCCGGCCTCGTCCACGACCGCATCCTGCGCCGCGCCCGCGAACTCGCCCCCGAGCAGGAGCTGATGGCCCGCTTCGAGTCCGGGCTCACCGGCGCCGCGGGGGAGATCCTGGCCGGGCGGCTCGACGCCTCCTTCGGACGGTACGGCGGGCTCGCGCCCTCCCTGCGGGCCCGGCTCGACGCGCAGTTCGTGCGGTACGAGCCGATGGCGGTGGTCCTGCCCGAGGACCACCCGCTCGCCGCCCTGCCCGAGGTGCCGCTCGGCCGGCTCGCCGGCGAACACCTCTACGCCGGCGCGGGCAACGACCGCACCCCCGAGTGGACCGACCTGGCCGTCCGGCTGTTCGACGGGCGCGGCATCCACCTCGCGCCGCCCGCGCCGCTCGCCGTCGGCACGGAGGAGTTCCAGCGGATCATGGCCAAGCACCGGCACCCGGTCCTCGCCGTCGTCGGATTCCCGCCCATGCCCGGCTGCGTCCTGCGGCCCCTCGTCGACCCCGTCCCGCTCTCGCCCGTCAGCCTCGTCTGGCGCAAGGGCCTGCGCCACCCCGCCCTCGACGCCCTCCGCGCGGCCGCCGCCGAACTGGGGGAGCGGGAGGGCTGGCGCGACCGGCCGTCCGGCTCCTGGCTGCCGGCGCGGGAGCCGGGAGTGCCGGCGTAGCCCGCCCGCCCCCGCCCATGGCGGCGACTCACACGGCGGCGACTCACACGGGGCGTTTCGTCCGGGTGAGAGCAAGGTTCCGCCGACGTCACCTTGCGGCACCGGGCCGAAACGCGTCCTCCTTAGGGTCGGGGGCACCAGGATCCGGCACCGGATCCGACACCGTGGAGGTGCGAGATGCGCGGGCGCTGGATCGACGTCTGGGAACCCGAGGACGAGACCTTCTGGAAGGAGAAGGGCGAGCGGATCGCCCGGCGCAACCTCGTCTTCTCCGTCCTCTCCGAGCACATCGGCTTCTCCATCTGGAGCCTGTGGTCGGTGATGGTCCTCTTCATGGGACCGGAGTACGGCATCGACGCCGCCGGGAAGTTCTTCCTCATCGGCACCGCGACCTTCGTCGGCGCGCTGATCCGCATCCCGTACACCTTCGTCGTCGCCCGCTTCGGCGGACGCAACTGGACGGTCTTCAGCGCCCTGCTGCTCCTGCTCCCGACCGGCCTCGCCTTCGCCGTGATGGAACCCGGCACTTCCTATTCCACCTTCGTCCTGGTCGCCGCCCTCACCGGCGTCGGCGGCGGCAACTTCGCCTCCTCCATGACCAACATCAACGCCTTCTTCCCGCTCCGGAAGAAGGGCTGGGCGCTCGGCCTGAACGCCGGCGGCGGCAACATCGGCGTCCCCGTCGTCCAGCTCGTCGGCCTCCTCGTCATCGGCACGGCCGGCGCGATGCACCCGAGGATCGTCCTCGGCGTCTACCTGCCGCTGATCATCGTCGCCACCGTCTGCTCCGCCCTCTTCATGGACAACCTCACGCCCGTGAAGAACGACACCGGCGCCTTCCGCGAGGCCGTCCGGGCCCGCCACACCTGGATCATGGCCTTCCTGTACATCGGGACCTTCGGCTCCTTCATCGGCTACAGCTTCGCCTTCGGCCTCGTCCTCCAGACCCAGTTCGGCCGCACCCCGCTCCAGGCCGCCTCGCTCACCTTCGTCGGCCCCCTGCTCGGCTCCCTCATCCGCCCCTTCGGCGGCTCCCTCGCCGACCGGCACGGCGGCGCCCGCATCACCCTCGCCACCTTCGCCGCCATGTCCGCCGCGACCGGCATCGTGATCTGGGCCTCCGTCATCGAGTCGCTGAGCGTCTTCCTCGTCGGCTTCATCGCCCTCTTCGTCCTCAGCGGCCTCGGCAACGGCTCCACCTTCAAGATGATCCCGGCGATCTTCCTCGCCCAGGGGCACCGCAAGGGCCTGAGCGGCGAGACCGCGGAGGCGTACGGACGACGGCTCTCCGGCGCCTCCATGGGCCTCATCGGAGCCGTCGGCGGCCTCGGCGGCCTCGGGATCAACCTCGCCTTCCGCCAGTCCTTCCAGACCGCCGGCAGCGGCACCGCGGCCTTCGTCGCCTTCCTCGCCTTCTACGCCGCCTGCATGATCGTCACCTGGGCGGTATACCTTCGCCGCCCGCCCGTGGTGCCCGACACCGCCGAGGGCGCCGAGGAGCCGGAGACGCGGCCCGGATACGCGAAGGTGTGAGGCGGGGTGCCGGGCGCGTACCGTAACGACCAGGAAATACGCGTGAACCCCGACCGTCACGCGTCCGCGCCACTCTCGATGCCCATGGACCAGCACGAACACGGACCCCTGGCCGGCTTCACCGTCGGCGTCACCGCGGCCCGGCGCGCGGACGAACTCATCGCCCTGCTGCGCCGGCGCGGCGCGGCCGTCGTGCACGGACCCGCGCTGCGGATCGTCCCCCTCGCCGACGACACCGAACTCCTCGCCGCCACCAAGGAGATCATCGGCAACACGCCGGACGTCGTCGTCGCCACCACCGCGATCGGATTCCGCGGATGGGTCGAGGCGGCCGAGGGCTGGGGGTGCGGCACCGAGCTCCTCGACACCCTCCGCGGGGTCGAACTCCTCGCCCGCGGGCCCAAGGTCAAGGGGGCCGTCCGGGCCGCCGGACTCACCGAGTCCTGGTCGCCCTCGTCCGAGTCCATGGCCGAGGTCCTCGACCGGCTCCTCGCCGAGGGCGTCGCCGGGCGGCGGATCGCCCTCCAGCTCCACGGCGAACCGCTCCCCGGCTTCGTCGAGGCGCTCACCACCGCCGGGGCGAGCGTGGTGGGCGTGCCCGTCTACCGGTGGATGCCGCCGGAGGACATCGGGCCGCTCGACCGGCTCATCGACGCGGTGACCGCCGGCTCCGTCGACGCGGTCGCCTTCACCAGCGCGCCGGCCGCGGCGTCGCTCTTCGCCCGGGCGGCGGAGCGGGGGGTACGGGAGCGGGTCGTCGAGGCCCTGCGGCACGAGGTGCTCGCGGTCTGCGTCGGGCCGGTGACGGCGCTGCCCCTCCAGGCCGAGGCCGTCCCCACGTACCAGCCCGAACGGTTCCGGCTCGGGCCGCTCGTGCAGCTCCTCTGCACCGAGCTGCCCGCGCGGTCCCGGGTGCTGCCGGTCGCCGGGCACCGCGTCGAGATCCGTGGCCACGCGGTGCTGGTCGACGGGGCGCTCCGGCCGGTGCCGCCCGCCGGGATGGCGCTGCTCGGACTGCTCGCCCGGCGGCCCGGGTGGGTGGTGTCCCGCGCGGACCTCCTGCGGGCGCTGCCGGGGGCAGGCCGGGACGAGCACGCCGTCGAGACGGCGATGGCCCGTCTGCGTGCCTCCCTCGGGACCCCCAAGCTCATCCAGACGGTCGTCAAGCGCGGCTACCGCCTCTCCCTGGACCCGCTGGCCGACGACGCCGGGACGGGCGGGCGGTAGCGTACGGCGTATGGGTGACGGGGTGGCGATCAGGGAGGCCCGGGACGGGGACGCGGAGGCGCTCGCGGACGCGCTGACGCGGAACCGGGCGCACATGCGGGCCTACGAGCCCGTCCGGGCCGAGCGGTACTACACCGCCGAGGCCCAGGCCGAGCGGCTGGCGGACGGCGGGCGGCGGTGGTTCGCCGTGGACGGGGAGCGGATCGTCGGCGCCGCCATCCTCTCCGGCATCGTGCTCGGACCGTTCCGGAGCGCCAGCCTCGGGTACTGGGTCGACGGGGAGTACAACGGGCGGGGCATCGCCACGGCGCTCACCGAGGAGGTCCTGCGGGCCTCCCGCGACACGCTGGGGCTGCACCGGATCGAGGCGTCCACCATGCTCGACAACCACGCCTCCCAGCGCGTCCTCGCCAAGGCGGGCTTCGAGCGGATCGGGACCGCCCCCCGGTACCTGCACATCGCCGGCGCGTGGCGCGACCACCACCTCTTCCAGCGGATCCTGCACGATCAGGCGCCGCCCCTCGCCTGACACGGCGGCCACCGGTGGCGTACCTTTGACGGCTGCCCAGTGCACGTCAGAAGGGGGCCTTAGTGGCCGCGCAGGAAGCCGTCGACACGGTCAGAGACCGTGAGATCGGCGTCGAGCAGGAACATCTGGACCAGGTCTACCGCCGCCTGGAGGAGAAGATCCACGAGGCGGAGTTCCTGATGAACGACGCCGCCAAGAAGGGACACGTCGGCACGCCCGGCGCCCTCGCCGAGCGCGACGCCCAGGTCTTCCGTGCCGGAGTCCACCTCAACCGGCTCAACAACGAGTTCGAGGACTTCCTGTTCGGGCGGATCGACCTCCTGGACGGGAAGGACGGGGTCAAGGGACCCGACGGGGCCTACACGTCCGTGGAGCCCGCCGACGACGCCATCCGCGCCGACAACACCGCCGACATCGGCGAGACCCTGCACATCGGCCGCATCGGCGTCCTGGACGCCGACTACTCCCCGCTCGTCATCGACTGGCGCGCCCCCGCCGCCGCGCCCTTCTACCGGTCCACCCCCGTGGAGCCGGGCCGCGTCGTCCGCCGCCGGGTCATCCGGTCGAAGGGGCGCCGGGTCCTCGGCGTCGAGGACGACCTGATGCGCCCCGAGCTCAAGGCGAGCCTCCGCGGCGCCGAGCTGCCGGTCATCGGCGACGGCGCGCTCATGGCCGCCCTCGGACAGGCCCGCGGCCACACCATGCGGGACATCGTCTCGTCCATCCAGGCCGAGCAGGACCTCGTCATCCGCGCGCCCGCCGCCTCCGTCACGTATGTCGAGGGCGGTCCGGGCACCGGGAAGACCGCGGTGGCGCTGCACCGGGCCGCGTACCTGCTCTACCAGGACCGCAGGCGGTACGCCGGCGGCATCCTGATCGTCTCGCCGACCCCGCTGCTCGTCTCCTACACCGAGGGCGTGCTGCCCTCCCTCGGCGAGGAGGGGCAGGTCGCCATCCGGGCGCTGGGCGACCTCGCCGAGGACGCCGCCGGGGCCGTCGCCGACGCGTACGACGAGCCCGCCGTCTCCCGGATCAAGGGCTCCTCGCGGATGCTCGCCGTGCTCCGCAAGGCCGCCCGGGGCGCCCTCGACCGGCCCGACACGCCGAGGCTGCTCCGCGTCGTCGCCTTCGGGCGCCGCCTCGAACTGGAGGAGGGCGACCTGCGGCGGATCCGGCAGAACGTGCTCTCCGGCACCGCGCCCGTCAACCTGCTGAGGCCCCGCGCCCGCAGGCTCCTCCTCGACGCCCTCTACGCCCGCTCGGGCGCCGCCGGCCGGCACAGCGACCCCGAGCTCGCCGCCGAGCTGCGCTCCTCCTTCGACGAGGACGTCTCCACCGAGGACGCCTTCATCGGCTTCCTCGACGCCTGGTGGCCCGAGCTGACCCCGCGCCAGGTCCTCGACGCCATGGCCGACGAGAAGCGGCTCGGCCGCTGGGCCCGCCGGGTCCTCAACCCCGGCGAGGTCCGCCGGATCGCCCGCTCGCTGCGCCGCCCGGGCGTCTCCGTCCACGACGTCGCCCTCCTCGACGAGCTCCACACCCTGCTCGGCGCCCCGGCCCGGCCGAAGCGGAAGCGGGAGTACGACCCGCTGGACCAGCTGACCGGTCTGGAGGAGCTGATGCCGGTACGGGAGGAGACCCAGCGCGAGCGGGCCGAGCGGCTCGCCGCCGAGCGCACCGAGTACGCCCACGTCATCGTCGACGAGGCGCAGGACCTGACGCCCATGCAGTGGCGGATGGTCGGCCGCCGCGGCAGGCACGCCACCTGGACGATCGTCGGCGACCCGGCGCAGTCCTCCTGGTCCGACCCGGACGAGGCGGCCGCCGCCCGGGACGAGGCGCTGGGCTCCCGGCCGCGCCGCCGCTTCGAGCTGACGGTGAACTACCGCAACCCTGCCGAGATCGCCGAGCTGGCCGCCAAGGTCCTCGCGCTCGCCATGCCGGGCAAGGAGTCGCCGAGGGCGGTCCGCTCGACCGGTGTCGAGCCGCGGTTCGTCGCCGTCGGCAAGGGCGGCGACACGGCTGGAACCGTGCGGTCCGAGGCGGAGCGGCTGCTCGCCGAGGTCGAGGGCACGGTCGGCGTGGTCGTCGCCATGGACCGCAGGAAGGAGGCGGCCCGCTGGCTCGACGGCCTGGGCGACCGGGTGGTGGCGCTGGGCTCGCTGGAGGCCAAGGGCCTGGAGTACGACGCCACGCTGGTCGTCTCCCCGGCCGAGATCGCCGACGAGTCCCCGGCGGGCCTGCGCGTCCTGTACGTGGCCCTCACCCGTTCGACGCAGGCGCTGACGGTGCTCGCGGGGGAGCGCGACCTGCCGGACGAGGCGGGCGTCCCGGACCTCCTGCGGGACTGAGCGGAGGGCCGGACGGGGGTCTCAGGGTGGCGAATTCAGGTCAACACGCGCCGGGGGAATCACCTTCGCGGAGGCTTTGTTAGCCTGGTTCGTGACACCGGCTCGATCCAAGCCCCCGGGCCCAACCTTCGTCCCTCAGAGGGACCACTTGCCGCGAGGCGAGCATGGCGGGCCGGTGTCACTTAGACGTACATACGAAGTTGAGGCCCCGGTCGTCTTCCGATGACCGGGGCCTCTTCTGTTGTCCGTGTGACTCTCGTATGGTGGAAACTACTTTCCGAAAACAAAATGACCGCATTACCTGCTACCGGCGGGTAGGTGCGACGATCGGAGGGCGCCGCCAGGGCAACCAGCCGGGGCGGCGTGAGCAACGAAGCTAGGGAAAGCAGAGGAATCCGGCCATGGCAACGGCGCCCAGCGTCTCGTACTCGATGACGGTCCGGCTGGAGGTGCCCGCGAGCGGCACCGCGGTCTCGCAGCTCACGGCGGCGGTCGAGTCCCACGGAGGTTCCGTCACCGGCCTCGACGTCACGGCCTCGGGCCACGAGAAGCTCCGGATCGACGTCACCGTCGCCGCGACCTCCACCGCCCACGCCGACGAGATCGTCGAGCGGCTGCGGGACATCGAGGGCGTCGTCCTCGGCAAGGTCTCGGACCGGACGTTCCTGATGCACCTCGGCGGCAAGATCGAGATGGCGTCCAAGCACCCCATCCGCAACCGTGACGACCTCTCGATGGTCTACACCCCGGGCGTCGCCCGCGTGTGCATGGCGATCGCCGAGAACCCCGAGGACGCCCGCCGCCTCACCATCAAGCGCAACACGGTCGCGGTCGTCACCGACGGCTCCGCCGTCCTCGGCCTCGGCAACATCGGCCCGCTGGCCGCCATGCCCGTCATGGAGGGCAAGGCGGCCCTCTTCAAGCGCTTCGCCGGCATCGACGCCTGGCCGATCTGCCTGGACACCCAGGACACCGACGCCATCGTCGAGATCGTCAAGGCGATCGCCCCCGGCTTCGCGGGCATCAACCTGGAGGACATCTCCGCGCCCCGCTGCTTCGAGATCGAGGCCCGGCTCCGCGAGGCCCTGGACATCCCGGTCTTCCACGACGACCAGCACGGCACCGCCATCGTCGTCCTCGCCGCCCTCACCAACGCGCTCCGCGTGGTCGGCAAGGGCATCGGGGACGTACGGGTCGTCATGTCCGGCGCGGGCGCGGCCGGTACGGCCATCCTGAAGCTCCTGCTCGCCGCCGGTGTGAAGCACGCCGTCGTCGCCGACATCCACGGCGTCGTCCACGCGGGCCGCGAGGACCTGGTGGCCGCCCCGGCCGACTCGCCGCTGCGCTGGATCGCCGACAACACCAACCCCGAGGGCGTCACCGGCACCCTCAAGCAGGCCGTCGTCGGCGCGGACGTCTTCATCGGCGTGTCGGCCCCGAACCTGCTGGGCGCGGAGGACGTGGCCGCGATGGCCGAGGACTCCATCGTGTTCGCGCTCGCGAACCCCGACCCGGAGGTCGACCCGGCCGCCGCCCGGCAGACCGCCGCCGTGGTCGCCACCGGCCGCTCGGACTTCCCGAACCAGATCAACAACGTGCTGGTCTTCCCCGGCGTCTTCCGCGGCCTGCTCGACGCGCAGTCCCGCACGGTGAACACCGAGATGATGCTCGCGGCCGCCAGCGCCCTCGCGGACGTCGTCACCGAGGACGAGCTGAACCCGAACTACATCATCCCGTCGGTCTTCAACGACAAGGTCGCGGGCGCCGTCGCCGGAGCGGTCCGCACCGCGGCGAAGGCGGCGGGCGCGGGCGCCTGACGTCAACGGGGAGCGGTACCCCTAGGCGTGTCGCGATTCGCGGAGCCGTAAACCCGCCTTTAGGGTGGCTTTTCGGCTCCGCACCGTTTGGGCGGAGTCGACGCTACGTCACCACCAGGGGGCTCCGGCGCTTTTCGTGTGACCCCAGGGGGCGCCGGATTGGCGTTCCCGCCGCTGGTGGGGGCAGGATGCTCCCCCGAGGACTTCGTCCAGGGGGGACCCCCCAGGGCGCGAGGGATCCACGAGAGACAGCCCCGGTTCCGGGGACTGTCCGAGGCCCCTGGCAGCATCGGCTTCGATCTCACGCCTCACAGGCAAGAAGAACACGGGAGTAACAACATGAACCGCAGTGAGCTGGTGGCCGCGCTGGCCGACCGCGCCGAGGTGACCCGCAAGGACGCCGACGCCGTGCTGGCCGCCCTCGCCGAGACCGTCGGCGAGGTCGTCGCCAAGGGCGACGAGAAGGTCACCATCCCCGGCTTCCTGACCTTCGAGCGCACCCACCGTGCCGCTCGCACCGCTCGTAACCCGCAGACCGGCGACCCGATCAACATCCCGGCCGGCTACAGCGTGAAGGTCTCCGCGGGCTCGAAGCTCAAGGAAGCCGCCAAGGGCAAGTAAGCGGCCTGTAGGCGCACGAAAGGGCGGTCACCCCTCCAAGGGTGGCCGCCCTTCCGTTCGTCCGGGAGAAGGCCCCGCAGGGCCTTTCCCGGGTCCTTCCTAGACCAGAGCGCTGCCCGGCAGCTCGACCTTCGCGCCGAGCTCCACGAGCTTCTCCATGAAGTTCTCGTAGCCGCGGTTGATCAGCTCGATGCCGTGCACCCGCGAGGTGCCCTGGGCGGCGAGGGCCGCGATCAGGTACGAGAAGCCGCCGCGCAGGTCCGGGATGACCAGGTCGGCGCCCTGGAGGCGGGTGGGGCCGCTGACGACCGCCGAGTGGAGGAAGTTCCGCTGGCCGAAGCGGCAGTCGGAGCCGCCCAGGCACTCGCGGTACAGCTGGATGTGGGCACCCATCTGGTTCAGCGCCGAGGTGAAGCCCAGCCGGGACTCGTACACCGTCTCGTGGACGATGGAGAGGCCGGACGCCTGGGTGAGGGCGACGACCAGCGGCTGCTGCCAGTCGGTCTGGAAGCCCGGGTGGACGTCGGTCTCCAGGTGGATCGCGTTGAGCGAGCCGCCCGGGTGCCAGAAGCGGATGCCCTCGTCGTCGATCTCGAAGGCGCCGCCGACCTTCCGGTACGTGTTGAGGAAGGTCATCATCGAGCGCTGCTGGGCGCCGCGCACGTAGATGTTGCCCTCGGTGGCGAGCGCCGCGGACGCCCAGGAGGCCGCCTCCAGGCGGTCCGGGAGCGCCCGGTGGGTGTAGCCGTCGAGCTTGTCGACACCGGTGATCCGGATGGTCCGGTCGGTGTCCATGGAGATGATCGCGCCCATTTTCTGCAGGACGCAGATCAGGTCCTCGATCTCGGGCTCCACGGCGGCGTTCGACAGCTCGGTGACGCCGTCCGCGAGGACCGCCGTGAGCAGCACCTGCTCGGTCGAGCCGACCGAGGGGTACGGGAGGCGGATCTTGCAGCCGCGAAGGCGCTGCGGGGCCTCCAGGTACTGCCCGTCGTCCCGCTTCTCGATGGTCGCGCCGAACTGGCGGAGCACGTCGAAGTGGAAGTCGATCGGCCGGCCGCCGATGTCGCAGCCGCCGAGGCCGGGGATGAAGGCGTGGCCGAGGCGGTGCAGCAGGGGGCCGCAGAAGAGGATCGGGATGCGCGACGAACCGGCGTGGGCGTCGATGTCGGCGACGTTGGCGGACTCGACGTGCGTCGGGTCGAGCACCAGCTCGCCGGGCTCCTCGCCGGGGCGCACCGTCACTCCGTGCAGCTGCAGCAGTCCGCGGACGACGCGGACGTCACGGATGTCGGGCACGTTGCGCAGTCTGCTGGGGCCGCTGCCGAGCAGGGCGGCGACCATCGCCTTGGGCACGAGGTTCTTCGCGCCGCGAACGCGGATTTCGCCTTCCAGCGGGGTTCCGCCATGGACGAGCAGTACATCATGGCTGTCTGTGCCGGTCATGAATCTCGCGTTCCGGAGTCGTCGGTCGGGTGGCCAGAGAAAAGGGTAAGGGGCCATGAGACCCCGATCGGGCCGGTCTGGGTGGTCGGCAGATGTAATGAATTCGGCACAACACTGTCCGTTTCCGCGATCTTGCGGACTGTCACCGTCCGTTTGTTCGGTCCCACCCGTCCGGGGCGTCCCTTCCCGCCCCTCCCGACCTGCGAGGCTCGCCCCCGCCTCCGCCGCTTTCCCGGTATCGCGCCCGAGAACCCCCGCCCCGGCCGAAGATGCGGGATCATGTGTCGCATGACCGAGGTGTCCTCGCTCACAGGACGGCTGCTCGTGGCCACCCCCGCCCTCGCGGACCCGAACTTCGACCGCGCGGTGGTGCTGCTGCTCGATCACGACGACGAGGGCTCGCTCGGCGTCGTCCTCAACCGGCCCACCCCCGTCACCGTCGGCGACGTGCTCGCCGCCTGGGCGGGTCTGGCCGGCGAGCCGGGCGTCGTCTTCCAGGGCGGTCCCGTCTCCCTCGACGCGGCGCTCGGCCTCGCCGTCATCCCCGGCGACGAGGGGCCGCTCGGCTGGCGCCGGGTCTTCGGCGCGATCGGCCTCGTCGACCTGGAGACCCCTCCCGAACTCCTCGGCCCCGCGCTCGGCGCGCTCCGCATCTTCGCCGGATACGCCGGCTGGGGCCCCGGCCAGCTGGAGACCGAACTGACCGAGGGCGCCTGGTACGTCGTCGAGTCCGAGCCCGGCGACGTCTCCTCGCCGACCCCCGAGACGCTCTGGCGCCAGGTCCTCCGCCGGCAGCGCGGCGAGCTCGCGATGATCGCGACCTACCCGGACGACCCGTCGCTCAACTGAGGCCCGGCGCTCCCAGTACCCTTGGGTCCCATGAGCACTCTCGAGCCCGAGCGCGGGGCAGGTACGGGGACCCTCGTCGAGCCGACGCCGCAGGTGTCCCACGGTGACGGCGACCACGAGCGCTACGCCCATTACGTCCAGAAGGACAAGATCATGGCGAGTGCCCTCGACGGCACTCCCGTCGTCGCCCTCTGCGGGAAGGTCTGGGTGCCGGGGCGCGACCCCAAGAAGTACCCCGTCTGCCCCATGTGCAAGGAGATCTACGAGTCCATGGGCTCGGGCGGCGACAAGGACAAGGGCAAGGGCGGCAAGGACGGCAAGGGGAAGTAGCCCCTCCTCCGGTCCCGTCGGGAACGGCCCCCGTCACACGCACCAGCGGTGCGCGTGACGGGGGCCGTTCCGCGTTTCCGGGCCGTTTCCGGGCCGCTTCCGGGCCGTTCCCGAGCCCGCGCAGGGGTCGCGCAGGGTCCGTGCGGAGTCCGCGCCGGGCGTCGGACCGGGGCCCGAAGTGGTCGAGACCTCTTGTCGTGATCGCCGGGCACGCCTAACCTCACCGCTGTTGTTGTGCAATGCGAAACGCTCGTTGCGTATGTTGCAACGCCTGCTCGGAGGGGAACCCATGAAGCTTCCTGCCCGGATCACCGCCCCCGTCGCCCTGCCGCTGGCCGCCCTCGTCCTGGCCGCCTGCGCGCCGCAGACCTCCGCACCCGCCGCCGGCGGGGACGAGAAGAGCGGAACCCTGCGCGTCTGGCTCTTCCAGGAGGTCGCCAACCAGCCCAAGGAGAAGGTCGTCGACGAGGCCGTCGCCGCCTTCGAGAAGAAGCACCCCGGCGCGGACGTCGAGGTGGAGTACATCCCCGTCGAGACCCGCGCCCAGCGCGTCAAGGCGGCCTTCAACGACCCGAAGTCCGCCCCCGACGTCATCGAGTTCGGCAACACCGACACCGCCGGCTACGTCAAGGACGGCGGACTCGCCGACGTCACCGCCGAGTTCTCCGCCTGGGACCAGGCCGCCGACAGCGACCCCACCGCCAAGCAGTCCGTCACCGTCGGCGGCAAGGTCTACGGCGCCCCGCTCTTCGTCGGCGTCCGCGCCCTCTACTACCGCACCGACGTCTTCTCCGAGCTCGGCCTCGCCGCCCCCAAGACCCAGGACGAACTCGTCGCGACCGCCCGGAAGATCCGCAAGGCGAAGCCGGAGCTGTACGGCATCGCCGTCGGCGGCGCCTACACCTACGGCGCCCTGCCCTTCGTCTGGGCCGCCGGCGGCGACCTCGCCACCGGGGACGGCTCCGGCGCCTACAAGGCCGCCCTGAACAGCGAAGCCGCCGTCAAGGGCATCGGCACCTACACCTCGCTCCTGGCCGACGACAACTGCCCCGCCGCCACCTGCGCCCAGATGGGCGGCAACGCCACCGTCACCGCCTTCGCCGCCGGCAAGGCCGGCATGGCCATCGGCGGCGACTTCAGCCACGCCGCCGTCGAGGCCGGCCAGGTCAAGGGCAAGTACGCCGTCGTCCCGCTGCCCGGCACCACGCCCGGCTCCGTCGCCCCGGCCTTCGCCGGAGGCAACAACATCGGCGTCCTCAGGTCCACCTCGCACCGCACCCTCGCCGTGGAGCTGATGAAGAGCCTCGCCGGCAAGGAGACCCAGACCAAGCTCTTCGACGCGATGGGCTTCCTGCCCACCTTCACCGACGTCCGCACCGCCGCCGCCGAGCGCAAGCCCTTCGTGAAGCCCTTCATCGACACCCTCGCCGCCGGCACGAAGTTCGTCCCCGCCACCGCCGCCTGGGGCCGGATCGACTCCTCGCTCGTCGTCCCCACGATGCTCCAGGAGATCGCCAGCGGCCGGAAGGACGTGAAGACCGCCGCCGGCGACGCGGCGAAGAAGATGGACGCGGCCTTCGCCGAGGCGGGCTGACCCGCATGACGCTCACCGCCCCCGCACCGCCCGCCCCCGCGGGCACCGCGAAAGAACCCGCGCGCCGCCGCCGGAACCGCAACGGCACCTCCGCCTGGACCCCCTGGCTCTACCTCCTGCCCGCCCTCGCCGTCCTCGGCGCCCTCCTCGTCTACCCCGTCTACCAGCTCGGCCTGATCTCCTTCCTGGAGTACACCCAGGCCCAGGTCAGCGGCGGCGAACCCACCTCCTTCCAGGGCTTCGGCAACTACACCGCCCTCTTCACCGACCCGCAGTTCCGCCAGGTCCTGCTCGCCACCGTCGTCTTCGCCGCCGCCTGCGTGGCCGGCACCCTCGCCGTCGGCTGCACCCTCGCCGTCCTGCTCACCCGGGTACGGGCGCTGCCCCGGCTCGCCCTGATGCTCGCCGCGCTCGGCGCCTGGGCCACCCCCGCCGTGACCGGCTCCACCGTCTGGGTCTTCCTCTTCGACGCCGACTTCGGACCGGTCAACCGGCTCCTCGGCCTCGGCGACTTCTCCTGGACCTACGGGCGGTACAGCGCCTTCGCGCTCGTCCTCCTCGAAGTCGTCTGGTGCTCGTTCCCCTTCGTGATGGTCACCGTCTACGCGGGGATCCGGGCCGTCCCCACCGAGGTCCTGGAGGCCGCCGCCCTCGACGGCGCCTCCCAGTGGCGGATCTGGCGCACCGTGACCGCGCCACTGCTCCGCCCGATCCTGGCCGTCGTCACCATCCAGTCCGTCATCTGGGACTTCAAGGTCTTCACCCAGATCTACGTGATGACCAACGGCGGCGGCATCGCCGGCCAGAACCTCGTCCTCAACGTCTACGCCTACCAGCAGGCCTTCGCCTCCTCCCAGTACAGCCTGGGCGCGGCGATCGGCGTCGTCATGCTCCTGCTCCTGCTCGCCGTGACCCTGGTGTACCTGCGGCTGCTGCGCCGCCAGGGGGAGGAACTGTGACCACCTTCCGGATACCCGGCGTCCGCCGCCCCGGGCGGCTGCTCGCCGAGGCGGCGGCCCTGCTCACCGCCGTCGTCGTCGCCTTCCCGCTGTACTGGATGGTCCTCTCGGCCTTCAAGCCGGCCGGCGAGATCCAGTCGACCGAGCCGAGGCCGTGGACGCTCTCGCCCTCCCTCGACTCCTTCCGGCGCGTCTTCGAACAGCAGGACTTCGGGCGCTACTTCCTCAACAGCCTGCTGGTGGCGACCGCCGTCGTGCTCGCCTCCGCCGTCATCGCCTTCCTCGCGGCGACCGCCGTCACCCGCTTCCGCTTCAAGTTCCGCACCACCCTCCTGATCATGTTCCTGGTGGCGCAGATGGTGCCGGTCGAGGCGCTGACCATCCCGCTCTTCTTCCTCATGCGGGACGCCGGGCTCCTCAACACCCTCGGCTCGCTCGTCCTGCCGCACATCGCCTTCTCGCTGCCCTTCGCGATCTGGATGCTCCGCGGCTTCGTACGGGCCGTGCCGGAGGCCCTGGAGGAGCAGGCCCGGATCGACGGGGCGAGCCACGCCCGCTTCCTGTGGACGATCCTCTTCCCGCTGGTCCTGCCGGGGCTCGTGGCGACCAGCGTCTTCTCGTTCATCTCGACCTGGAACGACTTCCTCTTCGCCAAGTCCTTCCTCATCAGCGACACCTCGCAGTCCACCCTCCCGATGGCGCTGCTGGTCTTCTTCAAGCCCGACGAGAACGACTGGGGAGGAATCATGGCCGGGTCGACCGTGATGACGATCCCGGTCCTCGTCTTCTTCGTACTCGTACAGCGCCGCCTGGTCTCCGGACTGGGCGGGGCGGTGAAGGACTGACGTGATGACAGACACGGACCTGATCCCCGCGCCCCTGACGGCCGCCCACCGGGAGGGCCTGCTCCCGCTCGACGCGACCACCGCCCTCGACGCCGGCCCCGGCACCGGGGCCACCGCCCGCTGGCTCCGCTCCGTCCTCGGAGCCGCCACCGGCCTGCCCCTCCCCGACGGCGGGGGACCCGGCGCGATCCGGCTGCGGCTCTCCCCGGAGACGGCGCGGGAGTACGGCCCCGAGGGCTACCGGCTCTCCGTGACCGGGGACGGCGTCCTGCTCGACGGCGGCGGCCCCGCCGGGCTCTTCTGGGGCGCCCAGACCCTGCGCCAGCTCCTCGGGCCCGACGCGTACCGGCGGGCGCCGCTGCCCGGCCGGACCTGGCGGCTGCCGTACACCGAGGCCGCCGACCGCCCCCGCTTCGGCTGGCGCGGCCTCCTCCTCGACGTGGCCCGGCACTTCACCGCCAAGGAGGACGTGCTGCGGCTGCTCGACCTGATGGCCGCGCACAAGCTGAACGTCTTCCACTTCCACCTCACCGACGACCAGGGCTGGCGGATCGAGATCGAGCGGTACCCGCGCCTGACCGAGACGGGCTCCTGGCGGGCCCGCTCCAAGTGGGGGCACCGGGCGTCGCCGCTGTGGAACGACACGCCGCACGGCGGCTTCTACACGCGGGACGACATCCGGGAGATCGTCGCGTACGCCGCCGAGCGGCACATCACCGTCGTCCCCGAGATCGACCTCCCCGGCCACTCGCAGGCCGCCATCGCCGCGTACCCCTGGCTCGGCAACACCGACGTCGTCGACACCGCCGCCCTCACCCCCTGGGACTCCTGGGGCGTGAACCCGAACGTCCTCGCTCCCACCGAGGAGGTGCTGCGCTTCTACGAGGGCGTCTTCGAGGAGGTCCTGGAGCTCTTCCCGTCGACCTTCGTGCACGTCGGCGGCGACGAGTGCCCCAAGGACCAGTGGAAGGAGTCCCCGGCCGCCCAGGCCCGGATCGCGGAGCTGGGGGTGGGCGACGAGGACGGGCTCCAGTCCTGGTTCATCCGCCACTTCGACCGCTGGCTCGCCGACCGCGGCCGCCGCCTCATCGGCTGGGACGAGATCCTGGAGGGCGGCCTCGCCGAGGGCGCGGCCGTGTCGTCCTGGCGGGGGTACGGCGGCGGGATCGCCGCCGCCGAGGCCGGGCACGACGTCGTCATGTGCCCGGAGCAGCAGGTCTACCTCGACCACCGGCAGGACGGCGGCGAGGACGAGCCCGTGCCCATCGGCTTCGTCCGCACCCTGGAGGACGTGTACCGCTTCGAGCCCGTCCCGCCCGGCCTCTCCGAGGCGGCGGCCCGTCACGTCCTGGGTACCCAGGCCAACGTGTGGACCGAGGTGATGGAGAACCGGGCCCGCGTCGACTACCAGGTCTTCCCCCGCCTCGCCGCCTTCGCCGAGGTCGCCTGGTCCGCGCTCCCCGCCCCCGCCGACCGCGACACGGCCGGCTTCCTGCGCCGCATGGAGACCCACTACCGCCGCCTCGACGCCCTCGGCGTCGCCTACCGCCCGCCGGGCGGCCCCGCCCCCTGGCAGCGCCGCCCCGGACTCCTCGGCCGCCCGATCGACGGACCGCCCCCGATCGTGTGAGCCACCTCGCGTCCCGGGGTCACCCGGGAGCGGCGAAACGGGAGTTACCTTCTCTGTCAGGACGTCCCGGGGCGTCCGGGGGTGTCTGCGGACATCCCGGGCGTCCCGGGTGTCCCCGACGCCCCGGCGGAAGGGGCAGCGCGCGGCCCCTCGCTCCGGACGGCTCGGAAGATGTGCCAGAGTTGCCACGTCCGGCCTGTGAGCACGTACGGTACGCCCACACACAGGCGCGCCGTGCGCCCGCTCGCACGCGCGGCGGCCGGGCACAGTCGGGGACGGACCGGGACAACCGGGAAGGGGCAGCGGGTTGACCACGCACGCACCACAGACGGCGCAGTCCGTGACGCTGCCCGCCTCGCTCGACGAGGCCGTGGCCGCGCTCACCGCCATGCCGGCCGCCGTGCCCGTCGCCGGCGGCACCGACCTGATGGCGGCCGTCAACCGCGGCCAGCTCCGCCCCGCCGGGCTCGTCGGCCTCAGCCGCATCAACGAGATCCGCGGCTGGCAGTACCAGGACGGCCACGCCCTCCTCGGCGCCGGCCTCACCCACGCGCGCATGGGCCGCCCCGACTTCGCCGCCCTCATCCCGGCCCTCGCCGCCGCCTCCCGCGCCGCGGGACCGCCCCAGATCCGCAACGCCGGCACCCTCGGCGGCAACGTCGTCACCGCCGCGCCCACCGGCGACTCGCTGCCCGTGCTCGCCGCGCTGGAGGCCGACCTCGTCGTCATCGGCCCGCTCGGCAGCCGCGAGATCCCCGTCTCCCACCTCCTCGCCGGCCGCGACCTGCTCGCCCCCGGCGAGCTCGTGGCCTTCGTCCGGGTGCCGCTGCTGCACGCCCCCCAGGTCTTCCTCAAGGCCACCGGCCGCACCGGCCCGGCCCGCGCCACCGCCTCCGTCGCCGTCGTCCTCGACCCGGCCCGGCGCGGAGTCCGCTGCGCCGTCGGCGCGGTCGCCCCGATGCCGCTGCGCCCGCTGGAGGCCGAGCGCTGGATCGCGTCCCTGGTCGACTGGGACAACGACCGGGGGCTCGCCCCGGAGGCGCTGACCGCCTTCGGCGAGTACGTCGCCGCCGCCTGCGTCCCCGATCCGCCGGGCGACGAGCAGCTGCCGCCCGCCGTCCTGCACCTGCGGCGCACCGTCGCCACTCTCGCCCGCCGGGCACTGGGGAGGGCCCTGTCGTGAGCACCAGCAACCACGAGCC
This sequence comes from Streptomyces sp. NPDC004435, assembly GCF_042873895.1. Classification (NCBI taxonomy): domain Bacteria; kingdom Bacillati; phylum Actinomycetota; class Actinomycetes; order Kitasatosporales; family Streptomycetaceae; genus Streptomyces; species Streptomyces sp. NPDC004435. The sequence goes on from NZ_JBIAMB010000001.1 coordinate 24,274, forward strand.
GCACGAGACCGCGGCCCAGGCCGCGCCGGGCGGCTGGGAGCCGATCCCGCAGAGCGAGGGGTACGACGAGGGCGCGACCGCCTTCGTCCACCTGCCGCCGGAGTTCATGCTGGACGGGGTGCCGCTGGAGGCCCCCGGCCACGGGTACACGCCGCCGATGATCGTGCCCCTCCAGCCGCTGCCGCAGGCGGAGCGGGCCGGCGAGGGCGTGGAGTTCTTCGCGCCGGAGCAGGGCCCCTTCACGGAGGGGCCCGAGCCGCTGCCGCACGGGTACGGCGAGGAGTCCGCCGGCGGGCCGATGGCGCGTCCGTACATGGAGCACGACCCGCACGCGACGGCGGAGTGGCACTTCGGCGGGACGGGCCAGTGGGAGGTCCCGCCGGTGCCGGAGGCGCCGTCGCACGACTTCGCGGCCGGGCACGTCACCGAGGCGCCCGTCGCACAGGCGCCCGCTGAGGTGCCCTTCGCGGAGGCGCCCACCGAGGTGCCCGAGCCCGTCTCGTACGAGCAGGCGCCGCCGACCCTGCCGGGCGGCGCGCCGGCGCCGTGGGCGGCCCCCGGGCCCGTAGAGGAGCCGGCCGCCGAGCAGGCCGCGGAGTTCGCGGGGAAGTTCGGCGGGGAGTACACCGAGCGAGCCGTCGAGGGGTACACCGAGGAGTACGCGGAGGAGTACGCCGGGGAGTACGCGGACGGAGCCGCCGAGGAGTCCGCCGGAGAACCGGACGCCGAGGTCCAGGCCCAGGCCCAGGCCCTGGCCGGTCCCGACGCCGGGCCCGACGCCGCGTCCGAGCCCCCGGCCGGGCCCGCGCCCGACCGCGAGCCGGAGCCCGAGGCCGCCGAGGCGGCGGCGACCGCCGCGGCGGAGCCCGAGGCCGTGCCGGACGCCCCGGTGCCCTCGTACACCTCCGTCGACAGCGACGAGCACCCGCACACCTCGTACGTCCTGCGGGTCAACGGCGCCGACCGGCCCGTCACGGACTCCTGGATCGGCGAGTCGCTGCTCTACGTGCTCCGCGAGCGGCTCGGCCTCGCCGGGGCCAAGGACGGCTGCTCGCAGGGCGAGTGCGGCGCGTGCAACGTCCAGGTCGACGGGCGGCTCGTCGCCTCCTGCCTGGTGCCGGCCGCCACCGCCGCCGGCTCCGAGGTGCGCACGGTCGAAGGGCTCGCCGTGGACGGCGAGCCGTCCGACGTGCAGCGGGCGCTCGCCCGCTGCGGCACCGTCCAGTGCGGCTTCTGCATCCCCGGCATGTGCATGACCGTGCACGACCTGCTCGAAGGCAACCACGCCCCCACCGAGCTGGAGACCCGCCAGGCCCTCGCGGGCAACCTCTGCCGCTGCTCCGGCTACAAGGGCGTGCTCCAGGCCGTCGAGGACGTCGTCGCCGAGCGCGGGGCCGCCGCCGAGCACGCCACCGCGGGCGAGGACGACGCCTCGCCCCGCATCCCGCACCAGCACGACGGAGGCAGGGCGTGAGCAGCGACGCGACGACCGCCATTCCCACGCTCCCCTTCGCGGAGGCCGCCGGGGCCGCGCCGGAGCCCGAGACCCCGCTCCTCGGGCTCGGCGCCTCCCTCCCGCAGGCCGACGCCCGCGCCAAGGCCGAGGGCACCTTCCCGTACGCCGCCGACCTCTGGGCCGAGGGCCTCCTCTGGGCCGCGATCCTGCGCTCCCCGCACGCCCACGCCCGGATCGTCTCCGTCGACACCTCCGCCGCCGAGGCCATGCCCGGCGTCCGGGCCGTGGTCACCGCCGCCGACGTGCCCGGCACGGCCACCTACGGGCGGCGCGTCGCCGACCGGCCCGTCTTCGCCGACGGCCTGGTCCGGCACCACGGCGAGGCCATCGCCGCCGTCGCCGCCGACCACCCCGACACCGCCCGGCTCGCCACCGCCGCCATCCTCGTCGAGTACGAGCTCCTGGAGCCCGTCACCGACCCGGAGAAGGCGTTCGCCGCCGAACCGCTCCACCCCGACGGCAACCTGATCCGGCACATCCCGCTCGCCTTCGGCGACCCCGAGGCCACCGGCGAGGTCGTCGTCGAAGGGCTCTACCGGGTCGGCCGCCAGGACCCCGCCCCCATCGGCGCCGAGGCCGGCCTCGCCGTCCCCCGCCCCGACGGCGGCGTCGAGCTCTACACCGCCTCCACCGACCCGCACACCGACCGCGACCTCGCCGCCGCCTGCTTCGGCCTCGCCCCGGACCAGGTCAAGATCGTCGTCACCGGAGTCCCCGGCGCCACCGGCGACCGCGAGGACCCCGGCTTCCAGATCCCGCTCGGCCTGCTCGCGCTGCGCACCGGCTGCCCGGTGAAGCTCACCGCCACCCGCGAGGAGTCCTTCCTCGGCCACGCCCACCGCCACCCCACCCTGCTGCGCTACCGCCACCACGCCGACGCCGAGGGCCGGCTGCTCAAGGTCGAGGCGCAGATCCTCCTCGACGCGGGCGCCTACGCCGACTCCTCCTCGGAGTCCCTGGCCGCCGCCGTCGCCTTCGCCTGCGGCCCGTACGTCGTCCCGCACGCCTTCGTCGAGGGCTGGGCGGTCCGCACCAACAACCCCCCCTCCGGCCACGTCCGGGGCGAGGGCGCGATGCAGGTGTGCGCCGCGTACGAGGCCCAGATGGACAAGCTCGCCGGCCGGATCGGCGTCGACCCCGCCGAGCTGCGCATGCGCAACGTCCTGTCCACCGGCGATCTGCTGCCCACCGGGCAGACCGTCACCTGCCCCGCCCCGGTCGCCGAACTCCTCTCCGCCGTACGGGACTTCCCGCTGCCCGCCCTCCCCAAGGACACCCCCGAGGAGGACTGGCTGCTGCCCGGCGGCCCGGAGGGCGCGGGCGAACCCGGGGCCGTCCGCCGGGGCGTGGGATACGCGCTCGGCATGGTCCACATGCTCGGCGCCGAGGGCACCGACGAGGTCTCCACGGCCACCGTCCGGGTCCTCGACGGCGTCGCCACCGTCATCTGCTCGGCGGTGGACACCGGTTCGGGCTTCTCCACCCTCGCCCGCCAGATCGTCCAGGAGACCCTGGGCGTCGACGAGGTCCACGTCGCCCCCGTCGACACCGACCAGCCCCCGGCCGGCGCCGCCACCCACGGCCGGCACACCTGGGTCTCCGGCGGCGCCGTCGAGCGCGCCGCCAAGATGGTCCGCACCCAGCTCCTCCAGCCGCTGGCCCACAAGTTCGGCATGTCGACCGAGCTGCTCCAGATCAGCGACGGCAAGATCACCTCGTACGACGGCGTCCTCTCGACGACGGTCGCCGAGGAGATGGACGGCAAGGAGCTGTGGGCCACCGCGCAGTGCCGCCCGCACCCCACCGAGCCGCTGGACGAGTCCGGGCAGGGCGACGCCTTCGTCGGCCTCGCCTTCTGCGCGATCCGCGCGGTGGTCGACGTCGACATCGAGCTCGGCGCGGTCCGGGTCGTGGAGATGGCCGTGGCCCAGGACGTCGGCCGGATCCTCAACCCCGCCCAGCTCGCCACCCGCATCGAGGCCGGCGTCACCCAGGGCGTCGGCGCGGCCCTCACCGAGAACCTGCGCACCGCGCGCGGTCTGGTCCGCCACCCCGACCTCACCGGCTACGCCCTGCCGACCTCGCTGGACGCCCCGGACATCCGGATCGTGAAGCTCGTCGAGGAGCGCGACGTCGTCGCCCCCTTCGGGGCGAAGCCGGCGAGCGCCGTCCCCGTCGTCACCTCGCCGGCCGCGGTGGCGGCGGCGGTCCGCGCGGCGACCGGCCGCCCGGTCAACCGCCTCCCGATCCGCCCCCAGTCGGCGGTGGCGGCGAACGCATAGGGCCGAGGAGGCCGGGCGACGGGCGGGCGACGGGCGGGTGATGCCCCCGCCGGCGGTCGGCCGCTCGATGCCGCCCGCTCGTCGCCGGCCGCCCGCCGAGGCGGTGGCGCGGTCCGGGCCGGTCCGGTGCGGGCCGGGTCGGTCAGTCCTCCGCGGTCCCGGCGATCTCCACCCGGGAGGTCAGCTGGGAGAGCACCAGCACGGTGCCGCGCGTGAGGAGCGCGGCGAGCAGGATCGTCCCCCACCCCGCGATGTGCATCGGCGAGACCTTCGGCCCCAGCCAGGACAGCAGCCACCAGATCAGCGCGTCCTGCGCGAACCCGATCCCCCCGAACACGGCGAGCATCGGCACCGGCACCCGCCCGGAGGGCCCGACATACACGAGCTGGGTGAGCACGACCATCACCAGCGTCGTGATCAGCAGGGCGAGGACGGCGTCGACGGTCTCCCCGTCGAAGGTGATGCCGGGCAGCAGCCATCCGGCCGCGAAGACCCCTATGAGGGTGCCCAGCCTGCGTCTGAAGTGATCGTTCATGCGGCGGACTGTGACACAGGGGCGGGCCCCGTGGAAGGGATGTATGTCGGACAGTTGGAGACCGTGGCGGGATTCGAACCCGCGTCACTCGCTTTGCAGACGAGCCCCTGAACCACTCGGGCACACGGTCGTGTCGGTGTGGCGACAACGACGACGTTACGGGGGCTCGGGGGAGGGGCTCAAGGGGGATCGGGGGTGTGCCACGGGACTGCAACACGGCTGCCACATTGCGTTCATGATGGGGGGACGTGGTCGTGGCGCGCTCGATAGCGGGAGTGAATTTTCGGTCAGGCGGCTGGTTCGGTACTGCTTTGCACCCGGCCGGAACTCGATGCGTACGTCTGTGCGTGCCCATGTGCATGCGTAAACTCCGGCTCCTCAAAGGCGGACGGGGGGAAGCGTGACGTTCGAGGACGAGTGGGCCCGGGCGAAGGGCGCCGCGATGCGGCTCAACGGGGTGCCGGCCGACCCGGGGCGGTGGAGTCCCGGTGTCGACCTCTCCGTGAAGCAGGACCACCTCGGCGCGATCGGCCACGCCGCCTACGAGCTGCACGGCCGGCTCGCCAGGGACGGGAACCACGCCCGTATGGACAGCGCGGAGGCGGTGACCGCGCTGTCCGCCCACGGGTTCCGTACGGCAGCGGCTCTGGAGACCGTCCACGAGACCTGGGGGTTCCAGCTCCGCACGCTGCTGCACGCCGTCGCCCACATCTCCAACCACCTCGACCACAGCGTGGCCTCGCACGCGAAGGACGACGCGGAGATCGCCACCTCCCTCTCCGTGTCCAAGATCAGCGAGTACTTCAAGTAGCGGAGAGGGACGGAAAGACGGTGCTCACCTTCGACGACGTGCTCCGGGCCCCCCTCGGCCGGCTGAAGGACGCGGCCGACCGCTGGGCCGAGATGAAGCGCAAGCTGGACGAACTCGCCCAGGACGCGCACCTGACGATGGCCACGCAGGCCAGGGCGGAGGACTGGCGCGGCCTGAACGCCGAGGTCACGAAGCCGTTCATCGACAAGACCACGCAGGAGTTCAGGGACGCGGCCAAGGCGGCGGACGGCATCCGCAGGATCCTGGAGGACGGCTACGGCGCCTTCAAGAGGGCCCAGGGCGAGCTGAAGAAGATCACGGAGGTCGAAGCCCCCGCCCAGGGGCTCGTGGTGAAGGCGAACGGGACCGTGGAGGTCCGCCGCCCGATCGCCGAGAACACCGCCGCCCGCCACGACCCGGCCTTCGAATCGGCCCTCCGCAAGGAGGAGGCCGAGGTGGCCGCCATGAAGCGGCGCATCGACGCGATCGTCGAGACCTGCGACGACGCCGACGTGGCCTGCGCGAACGCGCTGCGGGCCAACATCACCGGCGACGCCCACAACTTCAGCGCCCCGAAGTACACGAGCCTCGACGCCGAGGAGGCCGCCCGCGCCGCCGAACTGGCCCGGAAGGGCCGGGACCTCACGCACGCGGAGCTGGAGCGGCTCAACGAACTGCTCGCCGACAACCGGAAGGCGGGGGAGTTCTCCCGGAACTTCTACGACCGGCTCGGCGCCAAGGGTGCGCTGGAGTTCTTCGGCGAGCTGGCGTCCGACACCGGCGGGCAGGGCTCGCCGGAACGGGACAAGGAGCGCCTGGCGGACGTCCAGGCCCTCCAGAAGAACCTGGGCCTCAACCTCGCGAACGCCACACGCGGGGACGAGGCGTGGGCCAAGGAGTGGTCCGCCGAGCTGCGGAAGCTCGGCACGGAGCGCGTCCCGCTCCCCTCACGGCCCGACGGCACCGGCCCGTACGGCTACCAGCTGCTCGGCGGGCTCCTCCGCCACGGCGACTACCACCCGAAGTTCCTCGTCCCGATCGCCGAGCACGTCACCCAGCTCCACGCGAAGGAACCGGACCTCTTCAAGCCCGACCGCACGCTGCTGGGCCCACGCTCCGAGGGCACGTACAACCCCTCCGGAGTCAACGGGCACGGCTACGACCCGGTGATCCCGGTGCTGGAGGCGCTCGGACACAGCCCGGAGGCGGCGAAGCAGTTCTTTTCGGCCGAACCCACGGCGTACGAGCGGGACGGGAGGGTGGGCGGGACGCTGGATCTTGGACAGGACAAGGACGGCAAGGACGTCAGGGGCTATCTCGACTACTTCGCCTCAGAGAAGTACGCGTCCTTCTCTGACAACGTCAGCGGGGACGACGCCTCGAAGGCCAAGGACTACATGCCGGACGCACTGGGGCACGCGCTGGAGGCGGCGACGCTCGGGCACGCCTGGGACGATCCGCACCCTGAACTCCGTAGGGACGAGACAAGCGCCACGATCATGAAGGATGTCGTGGCGATCTACTCTGGCGACGCCGAGTTCGTCAAGAAGCACCACTCAGCTCTGGCCGACAGTCTGGGCAACATGGGGGCCGGGTACATCGACGACCTGAGCTGGGCACTGACCGACAATGACCCGAAGTCGCCCTATGCGCCGGACGTCGAGGGCAAGTCGCTGAGGGATGCAGCTGACATCGCGGCGCGCCATCCGAAGTTCGGCGAGCAGGGCGCCGTCGATTTCCTGAGCGTCCTCGGCCAGTACCCGGACGCGTACGCGACCATGTCCACGGCGGACCGCCTCTACACCGTGAGCATGCTGGAGGCGCAGGTCGGCGCCGATGGGCGGATCAACGAGAGCGATGCCATCGAGGCAGCGCGCAGGGGGGCTCAGCTTCAGGGGGTCCTGGACGAGTCCCGCGCCGGCCAGATCAAGGCCGAGGGCGAGAAAGCCATCGAGGACTACGAGAAGGCGCAGGAAGAGCGAGGGGCGTGGGTGCAGTTCGGGGCGACCGCCGCCATCGCGGCGGGCGTCGCCTTCGTGCCGGCCACCGCTGCCGCCGCGGGTGCTGCCGCGATTCTCGTCCCGCTCGCGGTCGACACCGGCTCGGGAGCCTTGGAAACGCTTGCCGGTGTGGTCGTGGGGGACTGGTCCGAGAAGTCCAAGGAGGAGTTCAAGGACTCCACGGAGGACAAGGTCGGTGAGGACAGGGAAGCCGTGTACACGGCAGGCAGGCACAGTGCGCTTTCCCCTTCGAAGCATTTCGCCGACGCCCATGCCGGTCAGGGGAGCAATGGGTTCGAGGGGACCCTCGGGCTTGCCGCCGGACTCGGCTACACCGAGGGCAACTCGCTCGCCGGCCAGGTCGGCCACGGACCGGAGACGGGGTGAGTACGTGCGGCTGCTGAGGACTTCCTCGGGAAGGGCGATGAGGAGTGCTGCCTCCGGGCTGGCCGTGTGTCTTCTCGCCACCGCTTGCGGCGGGGAGAAGGAACCGGAGCCGGAACGCGTCGTGGCAGAGCAGCAGTGCGATGGCACCCTCTCGCCGGACGCGGCGCGGGCCCTGGAGACCGTGCTGAACACGAAGCGGTTCTCGGACGACCCGAGGGGCGGGTTGGAGCGAGCTACGAGCGCGCTGGTCGAGGACTACCCCGAGTCCTGGAGGAGGACGCCGGCACACTCCCTGTGCCGTACCTCTCCCCCTACAGGCATGGCCGAGGTCGAGATCGAATTCCGCCTTCTCCGGCGGGACGCCGATCTTCCCGGAAATCAGCATGCGGCGGACCTGCATCCCTACGACATGGGAGTGGAAGCCCTGTCCGGGCCGAGAGCGGCGCAGCTCTACGTCAGGTGTGTCAGTTCTGGGCTCGGGGGGTCCGACAAGCGCCCCGCCCTCATCATGGCGCAGCTCGATTTCCTCAGGTCCAAGCTCCCCGACACCGTCCCCATCCGAGAAGCGAACCTCACCATCCTCCACTCCACCACCCTCGCCGTCGTCCGCGAGCTCGGCTGTGAGAACGACGCCGGTCTGAGCGAGAAGCCCGTTTTCAAGGCGCTGCCCGAGTAGCGGAGACGTAGGACCAAAGGGGGAAGCGCGCATCCGTCCCGCGACAGGGGTCATCCACGGCTACGGCCCTTACCCTGTGGGAATGAGCGCCCTTGAACCCCGTGAGGCCGGCACCGACGCCGGGCCCATAGCCGCCGTCGACGCACCCCGTGGCTCCGTCCTGGACGGGGCCCATCGCGCGCTCAGCGTCGGGATCGTCTCCGTCGTGCTGCTCGTCGCGTTCGAGGCGACGGCGGTCGGGACGGCGATGCCGGTGGCGGCGCGGGAGCTGAACGGCGTGTCGGTGTACGCGTTCGCGTTCTCCGCGTACTTCACGACCAGCCTCTTCGGGATGGTCGTGGCCGGGCAGTGGTCCGACCGGAACGGGCCGCTCGTGCCGCTGACGGCCGGGATGAGCGCCTTCGCGGCCGGGCTGGTGCTGTCGGGGACGGCGGGCGGGATGGGGGTGTTCATCCTCGGGCGGGCCGTGCAGGGGCTCGGCGGCGGGCTGGTGATCGTCGCGTTGTACGTGGTCGTCAGCCGGGCGTACGAGGAGCACCTGCGGCCCGCGATCATGGCGGCGTTCGCCGCGGCCTGGGTCGTGCCGTCCGTGGTCGGGCCGCTCGCCTCCGGGACGATCACCGAGCACCTGGGGTGGCGGTGGGTCTTCGTCGGGATCCCGGCGCTGGTCGTGCTGCCGCTCGCCCTCGCGCTCCCGGCGATCCGCCGGACCGCCTCCGGGCCCGCCGACCCCTCGGCGCCGCTCGCGCCCTGGGACCGGCGCCGGATCCTGCTGGCCCTCGCGATCTCGGCGGGCGCCGGGCTCCTCCAGTACGCGGGGCAGGAGCTGCGCTGGCTGTCGCTGCTGCCCGCCGTCGTCGGCGCGGCGCTGCTCGTGCCGGCCGTGCGCGGGCTGCTGCCGCGCGGCACGGTCCGGGCGGCGCGCGGGCTGCCGGCCGTGATCCTGCTGCGCGGTGTGGCCGCCGGGTCCTTCATCGCGGCCGAGTCGTTCGTGCCGCTGATGCTCGTCACCCAGCGCGGGCTCAGCCCGACGCTCGCGGGGCTCTCGCTGGCCGCCGGCGGACTGACCTGGGCGCTCGGATCCTGGATCCAGTCGCGGCCGTGGACGGAGCCGTACCGGGAGCGGCTGGTCGTGCTCGGGATGCTGCTCGTCGCGCTCGCGATCGCCGCCGCTCCGAGCGTGCTGCTGCCGGCGGTGCCGGTGTGGGTGGTCGCCGTCGCCTGGGGCTTCGGCTGCCTCGGCATGGGTGTGGTGATCGCCTCGACGAGCGTGCTGCTGCTGAAGCTGTCGCCGCCGGAGGAGGCCGGGGCGAACTCCGCGGCGCTCCAGATCTCCGACGGGCTCTCGAACGTGCTGCTGCTCGCCGTCGGCGGCGCGGCCTTCGCCGCGCTGGGCGGGGGCGCGGCCGGACACGCGGTCGCCACCGCCGGCGACGCCTCGCACCCGGGCGCCTTCGTGGTCGTCTTCCTGCCGATGGCGGGGGTCGCGGCGGCGGGGGCGTGGGTGGCGACGCGGCTGCGAGGGCATGCCGCACCGTGAGTGGTACCACTCTGACCCCACCGGGCGGTACCGTTCTGGTATGGCCATGAACCTGCGTCTTCGCGACGACCAGACGGAAGCCCTCAAGCTGCGCGCCGAGCAGGAGGGCACCAGCATGCACGCCATACTCCTCAGGGCGGTCGACGACTATCTGTCCCGCACCGCGCAGGAGGCGATCGTGCGGAAGACGGCCATGGATCAGGCGGCCAAGTGGCACGAGCTGATGGAGCGGCTGAAGTGAGCTGCGTCTACCTGTCCACGGAGGACGTCCTGGTCGTCGCCGAGCACGCGGTCGACGACCAGAAGGTCGTCGTCCGGGACGCGGGGCTGCTGGACTCCGCCGTGCACCGGCCGTCGGCGGCGATGTTCGGCGAGGAGGCGTACCCCGATCTCCTCACGAAGGCCGCGGCCCTGCTCCAGTCGCTCGCCGTGAACCATCCGTTCGTCGACGGGTACAAGCGGACGGCCTGGCTGTCCTGCGTCACCTTCCTCGCCATGAACGGCGTCCAGCTCCGGCCGGACATCGACGCGGCGGAGCGCCTGGTCATCGCCGTGGCGACCGGTGAGACCGACGACGTCGCGGCCATCACGGACGGCCTGCGCGCCTTGATCGACACGGACGACCGCGGCGCGTGACACCGGCGTGAGGTGGGTCGCAAAGGGCGCGCCTCCGCACCGTTTCGATCGAGGTTCCGCCCGCCCCGCCGGTAAGGTGGCCCGGTTGTCATATCTGGACGAGCGTCTGGACGAGCGTCGAACCGTGACCGGAGATCGTGACTACCACCACCGCCACCTCCTCTCATCACCTCTCTCCCGCCTTCCCCGGCCGTGCTCCCTGGGGCACCGCCAACAAGCTGCGAGCCTGGCAGCAGGGCGCGATGGAGAAGTACATCCAGGAGCAGCCCCGTGACTTCCTCGCGGTCGCCACACCCGGCGCCGGCAAGACCACCTTCGCGCTGACCCTCGCGTCCTGGCTGCTGCACCACCACGTCGTGCAGCAGATCACCGTCGTCGCCCCCACCGAGCACCTGAAGAAGCAGTGGGCGGCGGCCGCGGCGCGGATAGGGATCAAGCTGGACCCGGAGTACAGCGCCGGGCCGCTCAGCAAGGAGTACGACGGCGTCGCCCTCACGTACGCCGGCGTCGGCGTACGGCCCATGCTCCACCGCAACCGCTGCGAACAGCGCAAGACCCTCGTCATCCTCGACGAGATCCACCACGCCGGTGACTCGAAGTCCTGGGGCGAGGCGTGCCTGGAGGCGTTCGAGCCCGCCGCGCGGCGGCTCGCCCTCACCGGCACGCCCTTCCGCTCCGACACCAACCCGATCCCCTTCGTGACGTACGAGGAGGGGAACGACGGCATCCGGCGCTCCTCCGCCGACTACACCTACGGATACGGGAACGCGCTCGGCGACGGCGTCGTCCGGCCGGTCATCTTCCTCTCCTACAGCGGCAACATGCGCTGGCGGACCAAGGCCGGCGACGAGATCGCCGCCCGGCTCGGCGAGCCGATGACCAAGGACGCCATCTCGCAGGCCTGGCGCACCGCGCTCGACCCGCGCGGCGACTGGATGCCGAACGTGCTCCGCGCCGCCGACCAGCGCCTCACCGAGGTACGGAAGTCGATCCCGGACGCGGGCGGCCTGGTGATCGCATCCGACCAGGACTCGGCCCGCTCCTACGCCAAGCTGATCCGCGAGATCACCGGCACCAAGGCGACCGTCGTGCTCTCCGACGAGGCCGCCTCCTCGGACCGCATCGACGAGTTCAGCGAGAACACCGACCGCTGGATGGTCGCCGTCCGCATGGTGTCCGAAGGCGTCGACGTGCCCCGCCTCGCCGTCGGCGTGTACGCGACGACCATCTCCACGCCCCTGTTCTTCGCGCAGGCCGTCGGCCGCTTCGTGCGATCGCGCAGGCGCGGCGAGACCGCGTCCGTGTTCCTTCCCACCATCCCGAACCTCCTCGGCTTCGCCAGCGAGATGGAGGTCGAGCGCGACCACGTGCTCGACAAGCCGAAGAAGGAGGGCGAGGAGGACCCGTACGCCGAGTCCGAGAAGGAGCTCGCCGAGGCCGAGAAGCAGCAGGACGAGGACACCGGCGAGCAGGACATGCTGCCCTTCGAGGCGCTGGAGTCCGACGCCGTCTTCGACCGCGTCCTCTACAACGCCGCCGAGTTCGGCATGCAGGCGCACCCCGGCAGCGAGGAGGAGCAGGACTACCTCGGCATCCCGGGTCTGCTCGAACCCGACCAGGTGCAGCTGCTGCTCCAGAAGCGGCAGGCCCGGCAGATCGCGCACAGCCGCAAGCGGCCGGACAGCGAGGCGGACCTGCTGGAGCTTCCGGCGGAGCGGCGCCCCGTCGTTTCCCACAAGGAGCTGCTCGAACTGCGCAAGCAGCTCAACACGATGGTCGGCGCGTACGTCCACCAGAGCGGCAAGCCGCACGGCGTGATCCACACCGAGCTGCGGCGGGTCTGCGGCGGGCCGCCGAGCGCCGAGGCCACCGCCGGGCAGATCCGCGAGCGGATCAAGAAGGTGCAGGAGTGGGCCACCCGGATGCGGTGACCCCGGCGGCCGTGACACCGGCCCGGGACATGGGAGAGGCCCGTACGACGGCGGTCGTACGGGCCTCTCCGCCGTTCCGTGCGAAGCGGTCCGGCACCGGGGCCGGCCCCCACGGACGGCCATCCGGCACCCTCCACGCTACGGGCACGACATAGCCGCATCTGTCAGCCAAAGTCCCGAGGAGGGCCGACGAAGGTCCTGAACCGTCCGCATCCGGTCGCTCGCGCCCGGATTCTGGACGAGGTCTTCCGCTGAGCGGAGCGGGTCGCTACTGTCCCCGCACAAAGCAACCGCCCCGTGGCAGCGCCGCCGCGGAGCGCAGCCGGTGTACCCCTTCCTGCCGGCGGCCTCTGACGTGCGTCGCCGACGGGACCGGCGCCGCGAACCCCGTGGGAGCCCGCCGTCACTCACCTTCGAAGGAGAGGGCGTCGTGACCGCGGAGACCTCCCAGACGCTCGACAGAGGACTCAGAGTCCTCAAGCTGCTCGCCGACACCGACCACGGCCTGACGGTCACCGAGTTGTCCAACAAACTCGGTGTCAACAGGACCGTGGTCTACCGTCTGCTCGCCACGCTCGAACAGCACGCCCTCGTCCGCCGCGACCTCGGCGGCCGGGCCCGCGTCGGCCTGGGCGTGCTGCGCCTGGGCCGACAGGTCCACCCGCTGGTGCGGGAGGCGGCCCTGCCCGCGCTGCGCTCGCTCGCCGAGGACATCGGCGCGACCGCGCACCTCACGCTCGTCGACGGGGCGGAGGCGCTCGCCGTCGCCGTCGTCGAGCCCACCTGGACGGACTACCACGTGGCCTACCGGGCCGGCTTCCGGCATCCGCTGGACCGGGGCGCGGCAGGCCGGGCCATCCTCGCCGCCCGCCAGGGCACCCTGATCGACCCCGGCTTCACCCTCACCCACGGCGAGCTGGAGGCCGGGGCGAGCGGTGCGGCGGCCCCGCTGGTCGGCGTGACCGGCGTGGAGGGCAGCGTCGGCGTCGTCATGCTGGCGGACGCGGTGCCGGAGCGCGTCGGCCCCCGCGTCGTGGACGCGGCCCGCGAGGTCGCGGACGCGCTGCGGTAACCACCGGGGCGCCGTACGCGGGGAGGGGGCATCCGTACCGGCACGGGTGCCCCTTTCGCCTGCCGCGGGGCGGCGAGGACCGCGCCCCGCGCCCGCCGGCCGACCCGCCCCAAGGGCCGTGGCGCGGCCGCGTGGCCCGCCGGAGGGCCCCGGACTCCAGCGTGCCCCCGAAGGCCCCAGACGGCCCCGAGGGCGGTGAAGGGCGCGCGAGGGCGGTGGACGGCGTACAAGCGGTCGCGGGTCACGGCTTCGCGGCCGGCCACCGCACGGGGCGCGACCTTCCTCGGCCACGGGGCGGCCCGCGCCCGCCGGTGACCTCCGGCCAGTAGATTGGGTGCGTGCTCTCCCGTCTCTCCCGTATGCCCCGGTCCCGAGTGCTCGCGGCGTGCGCCGTGCCCGTCGTGGCGCTGGTCGCCGTGGCGGGCCTCGCGCCGCTGCCGTTCGCCATCGCCCAGCCCGGGTCCACCGCCGACGTCCTCGGGAAGGACAAGGGCCGGGAGGTCATCACGATCACCGGCGCCCCGGTCCGGCCCACCACCGGCCAGCTGCGGATGACGACCATCCTCGCCACCGGCCCCGGCACCGACGTGGACCTCGGGGACGTGGCCGACGCCTGGTTCCGGACCGACCGGGCGGTGCTGCCGCACGACTCCGTCTACCCGCCGGGGAAGTCCGACGCCGAGATCGAGAAGCGGAACCTCGGGCAGATGAAGCAGTCCCAGGACGCCGCCGCCCTCGCCGCCCTCGGCTACCTCGACCTCGACCCGAAGCAGGTGAAGGTGGACCTCCACCTCGCCGACGTCGGCGGGCCGAGCGCCGGGCTGCTCTTCGCCCTCGGCGTCGTCGACAAGCTCGACGGGGACGGCGACGGCGGCGAGCTCACCGGGGGCAGGAACGTCGCCGGTACGGGCACGATCGCGTCGGACGGGAAGGTCGGCGCGGTCGGCGGCGTCTCCCTCAAGACCCAGGCCGCCGCGCGCGACGGCGCCACCGTCTTCCTCGTACCGAAGGACGAGTGCTCCGACGCGGAGGCCGAACTCCCCGACGGCATGCGGCTCGTGCCCGTCTCCACCCTCAGCGACGCGGTGGCGTCCCTGCGGGCCCTGGGGCAGGGGCAGGACGCGAAGGTTCCGGCCTGCTAGCCGCCGCGTCCGCCGTCGCCGGCCCGGCGTCCAGACCGCGCCAGGCGGGGAACACCGCCGGGGCCAGCGTCACCAGGAAGTAGAGCGCCGCGACCCCGAGCAGCGTCGCCGTCAGCCCCGCCCGCTCCACCACGAGACCCGTCACCAGGCCCCCCAGCGGCGTCGCCATCAGGACCCCCGCCGTACTGGCGCCGGCCACCCGGCTGCGCAGCTCCTCCGGCACCCGCTCGTACATCACGGTCGCCAGGATCGGGTTGAGCACCCCGGCGCCGAGCCCCGCCGTCACCGCCACCACGAGGAGCGGCGCCACCGTCCCCGTCAGCGCCGCCACCACGAACAGCGGGGCGCCGGTGAGGACGAAGCCGACCGTGAAGACCCCCCGGCGCGGGAAGCGGTGCCCCACCGCGCCGTAGAGCAGCGCCCCGGTGAGCGCGCAGCCCGCGAAGACGGCGACCAGCAGACCCTGCGCCGCGGGGCCGCCCAGGTTCTCCTTGGCGTGCAGCGGCAGGAGCACCGAACTCCAGCTCAGCGCCAGCCCGTTGGTGACCATGACCATCAGCGTGATGCCGAGCATCAGCCGGTCCCCGAAGAGGTACGCGTACCCCTCCCGCAGGTCCGCGCGGTAGCGCGCGGCGGAGAGCGGCGGCCCGTCCCGGCGCGGCGCGGCGGCGGCGAACCGGCGCAGCCCGGCGGCCGTGAGCGCGGCCGACACCCCGAACGTGGCCGCGTCGAGGAGGAGCACCGTGTCCGCGCCGACCGTCGCCACCAGCACGCCGCCGAGCGCCGCGCCGCCCATCCGCGCTCCGCGCGACACCGCGTCGTACAGGCTCGCGGCCCGCGACAGCGGCGTCCCGGCCCGCGTGGCGAGGTCCGGCAGAAGGACGTGCCTGGCCGTCTCCCCGGGGGCGTGGAAGAGCCCGCTGACCCCCATCAGCACGCACAGCATCCAGTAGGAGAGGAGGCCGGCGTGGTGCAGCACCGGGATCGCGGCGAGCGCGACTCCGCACACCACGTCGGACGTGACGCCGACCCGCCGCCGGCCGATCCGGTCGACGACCGGCCCGCCGGCGATCGCGGACAGCACCACCGGCAGGGCGGCGCAGAAGGCGACGAACCCGGCCTTGCCGGGGGAGCCCGTGGTCTCCAGGGCGAACCACGGCACGCCGATCAGCGTGAGCGAATTGCCCGCGATCGAGATCGCGTTGGCGGTCAGGACGGTGAACAGGGGCCTCTTGTCCGCCCCCTTGAGCTGCGTTCCCCCTGGCGCGCTCATGCGGCGGTCGTCCGGTGCGGGGGGAGGTGGATGGCGGCGTGCATGTCTCGCGGTCCCTTCCGTGCGGTGGGTGCGGGGGTGCGGGCATGCGGGCGTGCGGGCGTGCGATGGGGGGCCGCTGCGCGGGGCCGTCCCCCACCCCGCCTGAATGTCGGCCCGCCCGGCGCTTGAGGGCACGGCCGCAGGCCGTACGGGGGTCTGGGGGCTCGCCCCCGGTTCGGGAAGGGGCGGGGTGGGGAAGGGCTCCGCGCAGCGGCTTTCGCGCCCCCGCGCCCCCGCCCCCGCACCCCCGCCCCCTCACTCCTCGCGCTGCGGAAACGCGTGCAGGTGGAGCCGTACGCGCGCCGCGTCCGGCGCCTGGGCCTCGGGGCTGTCGCGGTACTCGTCGATGAGGGCGTGCATGCGTGCGGAGAGCTCGCGCAGGGCGGCCGGCGGCAGCCGTACGGCGAAGTCGCTCATGTCCGCCGCGCCGGACCAGGCGTCGTCCCAGTCGTGGCGGGTCGCGATCCAGGTGGACAGTTCCTGGGTGTGGCTGGAGGCCACCTCGTGCAGCAGGAGGTCGGCGGCGCCCCGCACCTCGGGGTCCGGGTCGCGGTAGAGCGAGTCGTCCCAGCTGATGCCCTGCTGGACCGCCTTCCACCAGCGCTCCCGTCCCTTGCCGCGGGTCGGGTCGTCCTCGACGAAGCGGTGGGCGGCGAGCTGGCGCAGGTGGTAGCTGGTGGCGCCGCTGGACTCGCCGAGGCGTTCGGCGAGCTGGGAGGCGGTGGCGGGTCCGGACTGGCGCAGGAGGCGCAGCATCTGGATGCGCAGGGGGTGGGCGAGACCGCGCAGGGAGCGCGGATCGAGCACACGGGTGTCGTGCGGCCGCGGGGTCTCGCGCGGGGCCTTCTCGGGCTCGGGCATGCCCTGAGCGTAGGCATGCAAAGAAGGTGTTGCAAGGGTTTCTTTGCAACACCTTCTTTGCAAGACCTTCTTCGCATCAGGGGCCGGGGGTCAGTCCGCCTCCCCCTCCGCCGCCTGCTCCACCAGCGGGATGATCCGCAGCGGCACCGCGTTCTCCATCACGATCGCCGTCGACGCCCGCACGATCCCCTCGAAGGCCACCACCTTGTCGATCACCCGCTGGAGGTCCGCGTTCGACCGCGCCACCAGCCGGCACAGCATGTCCCCGTGGCCCGTCGTCGTGTGCAGCTCCAGCACCTCCGGCACCGTCGCCAGGTGCTCCCGCACGTCCGCGCCCTGACCCTGCTTGATCTCCAGCGTCGCGAAGGCCGTCACCGGATACCCGAGGGCCGCCGGGTCCACCTGCGGGCCGAAACCGCGGATCACCCCGCTCGCCTGGAGCCGGTCGAGCCGCGCCTGGACGGTGCCCCGGGCCACCCCCAGCCGCCGCGACGCCTCCAGGACGCCGATCCGCGGTTCCCGCGCCAGCAGCACGATCAGCCGCCCGTCCAGATGATCGATCGCCACAGCACCCTCCGAATGGTCACGATGTACAAGTCGCCCGGCCATACTCGCTGGTCGCTGTACAGATTGCCCACCCCTGCGGCGAACTATTGCGCACCTTGCGGGTCGGCGGGACCCTCTTCCCATGACTGAGACCCTTGACCACACCCCTTCCACCGCGCGTGAGGCCGACCCCTTCCCGGTGAAGGGCATGGACGCGGTCGTCTTCGCCGTCGGCAACGCCAAGCAGGCCGCGCACTACTACTCCACGGCCTTCGGCATGAAGCTGGTCGCCTACTCCGGACCGGAGAACGGCAGCCGCGAGACCGCCAGTTACGTCCTCACCAACGGCAACGCCCGTTTCGTGTTCACCTCCGTCATCAAGGCGACCACCGACTGGGGCCGGTTCCTCGACGAGCACGTCGCCGAGCACGGCGACGGCGTCATCGACCTCGCCATCGAGGTCCCCGACGCCCGCGCCGCGTACGCCCACGCCGTCGCGCAGGGCGCCACCGGCCTCGTCGAGCCGTACGAGCTGAAGGACGAGCACGGCACCGTCGTCCTCGCCGCCATCGCCACGTACGGCAAGACCCGCCACACCCTCGTCGAGCGCTCCGGCTACACCGGCCCCTACCTCCCCGGCTACACCGCCGCCGCCCCGATGGTCGAGCCGCCGGCCAAGCGCACCTTCCAGGCGATCGACCACTGCGTCGGCAACGTCGAGCTCGGCAAGATGAACGAGTGGGTGGCGTTCTACAACGACGTCATGGGCTTCACCAACATGAAGGAGTTCGTCGGCGACGACATCGCCACCGAGTACTCCGCCCTCATGTCGAAGGTCGTCGCGGACGGCACCAAGAAGGTGAAGTTCCCGATCAACGAGCCGGCGATCGCGAAGAAGAAGTCGCAGATCGACGAGTACCTGGAGTTCTACAACGGCCCGGGCGTCCAGCACATCGCCCTCGCCACCAACGACATCGTCGCCACCGTGCGCGCGATGCGCGCCGCCGGCGTCGAGTTCCTGTCCGTCCCGGACGCCTACTACGACACCCTCGGCGAGTGGGTCGGCGACACCCGGGTGCCGATCGACGAGCTGCGCGAGCTGAAGATCCTCGCCGACCGCGACGAGGACGGCTACCTGCTCCAGATCTTCACCAAGCCGGTCCAGGACCGCCCGACCGTCTTCTTCGAGATGATCGAGCGCCACGGCTCCATGGGCTTCGGCAAGGGCAACTTCAAGGCCCTCTTCGAAGCCATCGAGCGCGAGCAGGACAAGCGCGGCAACCTCTAGGACCGGCTTCCGCGTCCGGGACGGGGCACGGGGCCCGTCCCGGACGCGAGGTCAACCCGCCTTCGTCTCCCGGGCCTCCGCCTTCTCCCTCTCCGCGTCCGCCTTCTGCTCCGCCTCCGCCCGCTCGGCGGCCCGGCGGTCCAGGTCCTCCCGCGACAGCGCGTCCTCCGGGACCGCGTCCAAGTCCGGTGCGCCCAGGCGCGCGAGCGCCGCCCGCGCCCGGGGGGCGTGCAGCGGCGAGAAGGACGGGTGGATCCGCAGCGCCTCCTCCAGATGCCGCCGGGCCGCCCCCGTCCGCCCGAGCGCACCCTCGATCTCGCCCAGGTGGTACGTGTACGAGGCGCTGCGCAGCCCCTCGTCGGTGGCCCGCCGGGCGTACGGCAGCGCCTCCTCCGGCTCGCCCGCCCGGTACAGCGCCCAGCCCAGCGCGTCCGCCACCGCCACCGACCGGTGGCCCCGCGCCCACGCGGCCTTCAGCCGGGCCACCGCCGCCGCCGGATCGCCGTGGTCGGCGTCGAGGAGACCGAGCACGACCTCGGTCGACGGCGAGGCCCAGCCGCCGCCCCGCAGCCGCGCGTACGCAGCCGCCGCGTCCCGGCCCAGGCCCAGCGCCTCGTCCAGCTCCCCGGACTCCAGGACGTACTCCGGCAGCGGCTGCCCGGCCAGCGCTCCCCGCCAGTCCCGCCGCGCCTCGTCGGTCCGCCCCAGCGCCGCCAGCGCCCGCGCCCGGCCCGCCAGCGCCGGCGCGTGGTCCCGGACGAACCGCAGCGCCGTCCCGTACCGCTCCAGCGCCTCGGCCGGCTCCCCGCGTTCCCACGCGAACTGCCCGAGCCGGGTGTGCGCCGCCGCCCGCTCCGCGTCCGTCGCCGCCAGCGCCGCCGCGTCCAGGGCCGTGGCGTCGGCGTCCTCCCGCCACCCCCGGTCCCGGTGGACCTGCGCCGCCCGGCCCCGCACCACCGACCCGCCGTGCAGCTCCTCCAGCCGCTCCATCGCCTTCCGGGCCGCCGGATAGTCCCCGAGGCCGTTGTACGCGTCGATGAGCAGCGGATACGTGTTCCACCGCCGCGGCGCGGCCTTCCTGACGCGCTCACCCCACTCCTTCGCGCCCTTCCAGTCGCCCCGCGCCCCCGCGAGCACCCCGAGCCCCAGCTGCGCGTCCACGTTCCCCCGCCCCGCCGGCAGCTCCGCCAGCGACCGGTTCAGCGCCCGCTCGGCCCGCGGCAGGTCCCGTACGTCCCCGAGCCGGGTGCCCCGCTCCGTGTAGGCCGCGCCCAGCACCGCCCAGGACGGCGCGTCGTCCGGGTGTCTCCTCAGCCACTTCTCCCGCTCCCCGATCAGCGCCACGAGGTCCGGCAGCGCCGCGGGCGCCCCCGCGTGCGCGGCGCTCGCCGCCCGCTCGGCCGGCCCCGGGGGCCGCGCCGCGTCCCGGTCCAGGAACTCCGGCAGGTACAGCAGCGCCGTCGCGGCGAGCACCGCCCCCACCCCGGAGGCGAGCACCACCCGCGACACGTTCTGGCTCTTCATGGGGCTCATGCGCCTCACTGTGCGCCCGGCCGCGCTCGTACGAAGAGCACACCGGCCACCCGCCCCGGCGGGTTCACACCGTTGGCCCCGAGTGCCAGGCTGGGGGCATGGACGATCTTCAGACGCTCCACGCGGCACTCCGCGCCGGGCTCCCCGCCGACGCCGTCCTCACCGACCCGGACGTGACGGCCTCCTACACCCACGACATGGCGAGCTTCTGCGACGCGGGCACCCCCGCGGTCGTCGTGCTGCCGCGCACCGTCGAACAGGTCCAGCACGTCATGCGGACAGCGACCGAGCACCGCGTCCCGGTCGTGCCGCAGGGCGCCCGCACCGGACTGTCCGGGGGCGCCAACGCCTCCGAGGGCTGTGTCGTGCTCTCCCTCGTCAAGATGGACCGCATCCTGGAGATCGACCCGGTCGACCGCGTCGCCGTCGTCGAACCGGGCGTGGTCAACGCCGTGTTGTCCCGCGCCGTCGACGCACACGGCCTGTACTACCCGCCGGACCCCTCCAGCTGGGAGTCCTGCACCATCGGAGGCAACATCGGCACCGCCTCCGGCGGGCTGTGCTGCGTCAAGTACGGCGTCACCGCCGAGTACGTCCTCGGCCTGGAGGTCGTGCTCGCCGACGGACGGCTCCTCACCACCGGTCGGCGCACCGCCAAGGGCGTGGCCGGATACGACCTCACCCGGCTCTTCGTCGGCTCCGAGGGCAGCCTCGGCATCGTCGTGAAGGCGACCCTCGCGCTCAAGCCGCGGCCGCCCGCCCAGCTCGTCCTCGCCGCCGAGTTCCCCTCCACGGACGCCGCCTGCGCCGCCGTCTGCGCGATCATGGAGAGCGGCCACACCCCGTCCCTCCTCGAACTCATGGACCGCACCACCGTCCGGGCCGTCAACCGGATGGCCAGGATGGGCCTCCCGGAGACCACCGAGGCGCTGCTGCTGTGCGCCTTCGACACGCCCGACCCGACCGCCGACCTCACCGCCGTCGGCGAGCTCTGCGCGGCCGCCGGCGCCACCGAGGTCGTCCCCGCCGCCGACGCCGCCGAGTCCGAACTCCTCCTCCAGGCCCGCCGGCTCTCCCTCACCGCCCTGGAGACCCTCAAGCCCGCCACGATGATCGACGACGTCTGCGTGCCCCGCACCCGGCTCGCCGAGATGCTCGCCGGGACCACCGCCATCGCCGAGAAGTACGCCCTCACCATCGGCGTCTGCGCCCACGCCGGCGACGGCAACACCCACCCCGTCGTCTGCTTCGACCACACCGACGAGGACGAGTCCCGGCGCGCCCGGGAGTCCTTCGACGCGATCATGGCGCTCGGCCTCTCCCTCGGCGGCACCATCACCGGCGAACACGGCGTCGGCGTCCTGAAGAAGGAGTGGCTGGCCCGCGAACTCGGGCCGGTCGGACTCGGGATCCAGCGGGAGATCAAGCGCGTCTTCGACCCGCTGGGCCTGCTCAACCCGGGCAAACTCTTCTGAGCCCACCGGTACGGGTTCACAGCTCGCCGTCCTGCGACTCGTCCGACGGCCACGGGTCGCGCAGCCACAGGTCGTCGCCGACCACCGTGGTCGCCAGCAGCTCCGCCAGCCCGTCGTCGATGCCCAGACGCTCCGACTCCGTGCCCGGCGGCACCGTGCGCAGGGTCCGCTCCAGCCAGGCGGACACCTGCGCCGACGGCGCCTCCAGGAGCGCGTCGCCGTCGGGCGAGGAGAGGGCCATCAGGATGACGCTGCGCCCGTCGAGCTTGGTCGGCCAGATCCGCACGTCCCCGTGACCGCACGCCCGGAAGACGCCCTCGACGAGGAGTTCACGGGCGAAGGTCCAGTTCACCGGGTGGTCGGAGCCGATGTGGAAGGTCATGTGCACGGCGTACGGATCGTCCGTGCGGTAGGCCAGCCGGGCCGGCACCGGGACCGAGCGCTCGGGGGACAGGACCAGCTTCAGCTCCAGCTCGCGCTCGACGGTGGTGGGCTCGGTGTTGTTCCGCATGGCTGCTGCCTCTCGGGTGGGGGCCCCGGACGGGCCTTCACCTGGAGAGAGCGCGGTCCCCGCGGTTCATTACGCGACTTCGGGAAGTTTTTTCGGGAAGTTTTTTCCGGACCCCCGCCGGACCCCGCCGGACCCCTGCCCACCCCTCCCGTTCGGGCCCTCGTTCCCTCGATCTGCGGGCCCGAACCTCACGTGGAGTGAGCGATTCCGGCCCGTGTCGCCCGAAGGCGGCCTTTCTCGCGGGCTCTTTCTTCCCTCGGCGGTGTTCTTCGTTACTGTGCCTCCTTAGTGTGGTGACGGAACGTTGTGACTGAACGGAGTCGGGGCAGTGGCTACTCCTCCCGGAGGCGGCGGCGAGGTACCGCAGGCGGGGTACTACCCCGATCCGTCGATCCCCGGATACATCCGGTACTGGAACGGCGGCTCCTGGGTGCCCGGTACGAGCCGGCCCGCCCCGAAGGACGGCGAGGGCGCACCGGTCCCGCCCGCGTCGGCCATGCCGGCCGGGCCGGTCCTCGCCCCGAGCCCCGCGCCGGCCCCGGTGCCGGCGCCCTCCCCCGAACCCGGCCCGGCCCCGGCCCCGGTCCCCGCCGTCGCCGCCGTCGAGGAGACCGGACCGGTCTTCTTCGACGAGGAGCCTCCCGTACGGGAACCGGCCGCCGCATGGCGCGCCGACGCCTCACGGCAGTCCGCCCCCGCGGGCGGACAGGACCGGCAGCCGGCCGCCTGGGGCACGCCCCAGCCCACCGCGCCCGCGCCCGCCGCCGAGCCGGCGCCCGCGCCCGCCGTGCCCGACCCGAGGTCCCCGGTCGAGTGGCCCGCCGCACCCGCGCAGGCCGAGGCCCCCGCCGCGGACCCCCGGCTCGCGAGCGCCCCCGCGCGCCTCGGCGGGATGCCGGTCACCCCCGCGCCCGTCCACGAAGCACCCGCCCCGGCCCCGGCCCCCGTCCACGAGGCCCCCGCCCCGGCCCCCGCGCCCGTACAACCCCAGCCCCAGCCCCAGCCCCACCCGCAGCCCTACGCGCACCCCCAGCCCGCCCCGGCTCCGGCCCCCGCCCCCGCTCCGGCCCCCGCGCCCTCCTGGGCGCAGCCGCAGCCGCAGCAGCCCGCCACCCCGGAACAGCGGGCGCAGCAGGGACAGCAGGCGCAGCAGCCGGTCGTGCCGTGGAAGCCGCCCGTCGAGGACCCCTTCCTCCAGGCCGTCCGCGAGCAGTCCTCCGCGCCGCCGGCGGGACTCGGCCGCCGGCTCCTCGCCCGGCTGGTCGACACCCTCCTCCTCGGCGCGATGGCGGTCGGCGCGGGCTTCCCCTTCGTCACCGCCGCGCTCGACCACATCCAGGAGAAGATCGACGCGGCCAAGCGGTCCGGCGTCACCGTCCAGGTCTGGCTGGTCGACGGCACCACCTCGGTCCAGTTCGGCATCGCGCTCGGTCTGCTGCTCGTCCTCGGCGTGCTCTACGAGGCGCTGCCCACGGCCAAGTGGGGCCGCACGCTCGGCAAGAAGCTGTGCGGGATCCAGGTCAGGGACATCGAGGCGCACGAACCGCCGACCTTCGGCCGGTCGCTGCGCCGCTGGTTCCTCTACACCTTCCTCGGCCTGCTGGTGATCGGCGTCCTCAACGTGCTCTGGTGCGTCTTCGACCGCCCGTGGCGCCAGTGCTGGCACGACAAGGCGGCCGGCACCTTCGTCGCCAGGGCCTGACGCCGACCTGCCGGGGGATCAGGTCCCTCGAACGGGGGCCCATCCGTTGCGGGCCCCCGGTGGCCGGGATGCGATGCCCCCATGAGCACCGACCAGCCGCCGCCCGGCCCGCCCCCCGACGACGACCCGTTCAGCAAGCGGCCCCAGGACCCGCCGCCGGGCTCCCCGCCGCCGGGCTCCCCGCCGCCGGGCTCGCCGCCCCCGGGCTCGCCGCCCCCGGGGAGCCCGTACGACTCCCCGTACCCGCCCCCGCCCCCGTACGGCGGCTACGGCGGGGGCTACGGCGGCACCGACCCGCTCTCCGGGATGCCGCCGCTCGCCGAGACCGGGCGCCGGATCCTCGCCCGGCTCGTCGACTGGGTGATCGTCGCGGTGCCGCTGGCGATCATCGGCATCCCCTTCGACATCTACGACCGGGCCACCCGGGACGACACCGACTTCCAGGACGCCGTGACCGGCGGCAGCTCGCTCGTCTTCCAGCTGCTCACGATCGTCGCCTACGTCGCCTACGACACCGTGCTCACGGCGCAGAACGGGCAGACCCTCGGCAAGCGGCTGATGAAACTGCGCGTGGCCATGCTCAACGACGGCTCCACGCCCCCCATGAGCCAGTCCCTGCTGCGCGCCGTCGTGCTCTGGCTGCCCGCGCTGGTCTGCTGCGCCTGCCTGTGGCCGCTGCTCATCCTGATCCTGATCCTGGTCGACAAGCCCTACAAGCAGGGTCTGCACGACAAGGCGGCGAAGACGGTGGTCGTCACGGCGGCGCGGTAGCCGCCGGCGGACGGACGGTCCCTCACGCTCCGGTCCGGGTATCGGCTCCCGCGCCCACCTGCGCGGCCGGTACCCGGACCGCGTCGTTCCCCGGGCTCGCGCCGGGGGCGTCGGGGGCGTCGGGGGTCTTGACGCGCCGCGCCGCTCCCGGCATCGTCACCGCCACGAGAACGCCGAGCAGCAGTCCGGCGAGACAGGCCGCGGCGATGCCGGGCGGCCCGGTGGCGCCGGTCAGGAGCAGGAGCGCGGCGGTCGCGAGGACCACGACGGCCGAACCGTAGGCGTACTGCGCTGCGTTCGGACGCTGCATGACGGATACCGCCCCTCCGGACTTCCGGTCGACTCTACGACGCTCGATGCCCGGCGGGAACGACGGGTAAGCGTGACCTGACCCACGGTGCCGGAGCACGGGGGGCGCACGGGTCGCACGGACGGGTGCGGAGCGGGCGGGATGCCGCCGGA
This sequence comes from Streptomyces sp. NPDC004435, assembly GCF_042873895.1. Taxonomy (NCBI): domain Bacteria; kingdom Bacillati; phylum Actinomycetota; class Actinomycetes; order Kitasatosporales; family Streptomycetaceae; genus Streptomyces; species Streptomyces sp. NPDC004435. The sequence continues at coordinate 49,266 of NZ_JBIAMB010000001.1, forward strand.
ACACCCGAACTTTCCCTTTCTTTACCCGACTTGACCGTCCGCATATCGGATTTCGATCCCCGCATAGTGCACTTGGTGTGTGCAAGTCAAGATCTGTCTTTTCTCGGCTCCCTCCGGTCGAATGTCGTCACTTGTGACGCGCGCCCTGCCGGACGGGACACCCCACCTCCTGGTCCCGAGGCGTGGGCGCCGGGGAGGAACGACACCAAGTGACCAACAGACGACGGGCGATTCGGGCGTCCGCGGTCGTCGTGGCGCTCGCGGCCACCGCCGCCACCGCCTCGACCTTCGGCACCGCCTGGGCGAACGACAACGGCAGGGTCTCCGCGGCGGACGTCCGCCACGATCCGGCCCCCGGGCACGACCACGGCCACGGTCCGGACAAGACCACGGTCGACCACGACCTCGACGGCCCCTTCAGCAAGCAGCAGGCGCAGCAGCGCAAGGCCGCCCTGGAGCAGGTCCTGAAGGGCGACGCCAAGGTCGAGAACCGCGGCGGCTCCAAGGTCGTCAAGCTCGACGCGAAGAAGTACGTCGAGCTCGGCCGCGAGAAGACCGACAAGATCTTCACCATCCTCGTCGAGTTCGGCGACCAGGTGGACACCACCACCCTCGTCGACCGCAAGGACGACGACACGGACGAGCTGAAGCCGAAGTTCGGCGGCACGCCCGGCCCCCTGCACAACCAGATAGCCCAGCCGGACCGCAAGAAGGACAACTCGACGGCCTGGCAGGCGGACTACAACCAGAAGCACTTCCAGGACCTGTACTTCGGCACCGGCAAGGACAAGAAGACCGGTCAGCAGAAGCAGTCCCTGAAGACCTACTACGAGCGCACCTCGTCCGGCCGCTACTCGGTCGACGGCATGGTCTCCGACTGGGTCAAGGTCCCGTACAACGAGGCCCGTTACGGCTCCAACTACTGCGGCCAGACCAACTGCGCCAACGTGTGGGACACCGTGCGCGACGGCGTCGACGCCTGGGTCGCCGACCAGAAGGCCAAGGGCAGGACCGACGCCCAGATCAAGGCCGACATGGCCGCCTACGACCAGTGGGACCGCTACGACTTCGACGCCGACGGCAACTTCAACGAGGCCGACGGCTACATCGACCACTTCCAGATCGTCCACGCGGGCGAGGACGAGTCGGCCGGCGGCGGCGCCCAGGCGACCGACGCCCTGTGGGCCCACCGCTGGTACGCCTACGGCACCAGCGCGGGCAAGACCGGCCCGGCGAACAACAAGGCCGGCGGCACCCCGATCGGCGACACCGGCATCTGGGTCGGCGACTACACGATGCAGCCCGAGAACGGCGGCCTCGGCGTCTTCGCCCACGAGTACGGCCACGACCTCGGCCTGCCGGACCTGTACGACACCGCGGGCGGCGAGAACTCGACCGGCTTCTGGTCGCTGATGTCCTCCGGCTCCTGGCTGGGCCTGGGCAAGGACTCCATCGGCGACATGCCGGGCGACATGAACTCCTGGGACAAGCTCCAGCTCGGCTGGCTCAACTACACCAAGGTGAGCAACGAGCAGCGCGCGTCCAAGTCCACCCACAAGCTGGGCGTCTCGGAGTACAACACCAAGAACCCGCAGGCACTCCTCGTCGAGCTGCCGAAGAAGGCCGTCACCACCGACATCGTCGCCCCCGCCGAGGGCGCGACCCAGTGGTGGTCCGGCATGGGCGACGACCTCAAGAACACCCTCACCCGCCCGGTCGACCTGACCGGCAAGTCGTCCGCCACCCTGACCTACAAGGGCTGGTACGACATCGAGGCCGAGTACGACTACCTCTACACCGAGGTGTCGACGGACGGCGGCGCCAACTGGACCGCCCTGGACGGCACGGCCGACGGCAAGCCGATCGACCGTGACGCGGCCGGCACCCCGGCGCTGTCCAGCGTCTCCGGCGGCTACAAGTCGCTCTCCTTCGACCTCTCGTCCTACGCGGGCAAGAAGTTCGACCTCCGCTTCCGCTACCAGACGGACGGCGGCCTGGCGCTCAAGGGCTTCGCGGCCGACGCCATCACGCTGACCGCCGACGGCGCCACCGTCTTCTCCGACAACGCGGAGAACGGTGACAACGGCTGGACGGCCAAGGGCTTCACGCGGATGGGCAAGGGCTTCACGAAGGAGTACGAGCAGTACTACATCGCGGAGAACCGTCAGTACGTCTCGTACGACGCCACCCTCAAGGTCGGCCCGTACAACTTCGGCTTCACCGGGGACAAGGCGAGCTGGGTCGAGCACTACCCGTACCAGAACGGTCTGCTCATCTGGAAGTGGGACCTGTCCCAGAAGGACAACAACACCTCCGCCCACCCGGGTGAGGGCCTGATCCTTCCGATCGACGCCCACCCGACGCCGCTGAAGTACAACGACGGCACGCTGATGCGCAACCGCGTCCAGGCGTACGACTCGACCTTCGGAACGTACCGGACGGACGCTTTCCGTCTGCACAAGGCCGACGTCCCGACCTGGGTCCGCTCGCAGCCGGGCAACCCGGTCTTCGACGACCGCAAGGGCACGTACTGGTACCCGGAGACCGAGCGCGCCGGCGTCAAGGTCACTGACACCAACACCAAGATCCAGGTCGTCAAGGAGCCGTCGAACGGCCAGACGGTCACGGTCCAGGTGGGCCCGTCGACTCGTTGATCGACTAGCGTTTCGGTAAAACAGCAGGTCAAAGCATGATCGGCCGTCGCCCTCTAGCGGGCGGCGGCCGATCGTGTTTAGGTGCAGCTGACCGAGTTCTCATGGACTCCTTATTGACAGTCGGCTCACGGGGGAGTGGTTCCGCATGCCCGGTGGAGGGTTCTGCAAGTTGCCGGGAGGCAGCGTGGTGGTCGCGATAGGACTGCCCAGTCCGGCCGGGGACGGCGCGAACGTACGCTTCCTCGTCCACGCCGCGAACCGCGCCAGGGCCCTGACCAGGCTCCGAAACCTGGGCCTGCGGTCGGTTTACCTGCGGGGGAACGCCGAGCCGCCCACCCCGGACGAGATCACGGCCGTCCTGCACCACCCGGACGGGCTGCTGTGGAGATCCGCGCCGGGCGCCGCACAGGAGCTGTGGCACCCGGCCAGAACCCTCCCGCAGGCCCCCGCCGCCTGACGGGTCCCCTGCGGCTAGCCGACGACGGGGACGCCGGAGAGTTCCACCCCGGCCTCGCGGAGCTCCACGAGGGCACGCTCGGTCGTCTCGCGGGCGACTCCGGCCGTCAGGTCGAGCAGGACCCGGGTGCGGAAGCCCTCGCGGGCCGCGTCCAGGGCGGTGGCCCGGACGCAGTGGTCGGTGGCGATGCCCACCACGTCGACCTCGGTGACGTCCCGCTCGCGCAGCCACCGCGCCAGCGTCCGCCCGTTCTCGTCCTGCCCCTCGAAGCCGCTGTACGCGGCGTCGTAGGCGCCCTTGTCGAAGACGGCCTGCACCGCGCCGCCGGCGACGGCGGGGGCGAAGTTCGGGTGGAAGCCGACGCCCTCGGTGCCGGCGACGCAGTGCCGCGGCCAGGAGCTGACGTAGTCCGGGGCCTCGCCGTCCGGGGCGAAGTGGGCCCCCGGGTCGATGTGGTGGTCCCGGGTCGCGACGACGTGCCGGTAGGCGGCGCCCGCCGCCTCGCCCACGAGCTCGGTGATGGCGGCGGCGACGTCCGCGCCGCCCGTCACCGCGAGGCTGCCGCCTTCGCAGAAGTCGTTCTGTACGTCCACGACGATCAGTGCGCGGTGCATGGCGGGTGTCCTCGGGTGGTCGGATGGGATGGGACGAGCCTAGAGACTTCCCCTCCGGATGGGGAGGGGAACGCCTCCACGCTCTGCCGGGTCTCTCCCGGGCTCTGTCTCTAGATGTACTCCGTCGGGAGCACCGGCTCGCCGCGGGAGAGCTGGATCGCCGACATCGGCAGGCCGGCGCGGGCCGCGATGTGGCGGGCGCGGGCGGCCTCCAGGGGCTCCCGGGCGACCACCTCGCCGCCCTTGACCAGCTCGACCAGCAGCTGGTCGGCGGCGAGCGCGTCGGGGACCGGGCCGGTGCCGATCACCTCTGCCACGGCGACGCCCTCGGCGTCCCTGCGGCGCGCCGCCCACTTGCGGCCGCCGACGGACGCCTTGCCGCCCAGCGACTTCTTGGCGACCGGGACCAGCGGGGCCTTCGGGTCGGCCGAGGCGGCCCGGGCGACCAGCTTGTAGACCATGGAGCAGGTGGGGTGGCCGCTGCCGGTGACGAGCTGGGTGCCCACGCCGTACGCGTCGACCGGCGCGGCGGCCAGCGAGGCGATGGCGTACTCGTCGAGGTCGGAGGTGACCACGATCCGGGTGTCCCGGGCGCCGAGCTCGTCCAGCTGGGCCCGGACCCGGTGGGCGACGAGCAGCAGGTCGCCGGAGTCGATGCGGACGGCGCCGAGCTCGGGCCCGGCGATCTCGACGGCGGTGCGGACGGCCTCCGCCACGTCGTAGGTGTCGACGAGGAGGGTGGTGCCCCGGCCGAGGCTGTCGACCTGGGCCCGGAAGGCGTCCCGCTCGCTGTCGTGGAGCAGGGTGAAGGCGTGCGCGGAGGTGCCGACGGTCGGGATGCCGTAGCGGAAGCCCGCGGCGAGGTCGGAGGTCGAGTCGAAGCCGCCGACGTAGGCGGCGCGGGAGGCGGCGACGGCGGCCAGCTCGTGGGTGCGGCGGGCGCCCATCTCGATCAGGCGCCGGCCGCCGGCCGCCGCCGACATCCGGGAGGCGGCCGCGGCGATGGCCGAGTCGTGGTTGAGGATCGAGAGGATCACCGTCTCCAGGAGCACGCACTCGGCGAAGGAGCCCTCGACCCGCAGCACGGGGGAGCCGGGGAAGTACACCTCCCCCTCGGGGTATCCCCAGATGTCGCCGGAGAAGCGGTATCCGGCGAGCCATTCGAGGGTCGGCTCGTCGACGATCGACCGCTCGCGCAGGAAGCCGAGCACGGCCGGGTCGAAGCGGAAGTTCTCGACGGCGTCCAGCACCCGGCCGACGCCGGCGAGGACGCCGTACCGCCGGCCCTCCGGCAGCCTTCGGGTGAAGACCTCGAAGACGGAGCGCCGGTCGGCGGTGCCGGCCCGGAGGGCCGCCTGGAGCATGGTGAGCTCGTACTGGTCGGTGAAGAGCGCGGTCGACGGCACGTCCACCGGGAGCCCAAGGTCCGCAGCGTTCATGCCGACGATGCTAGCGCAGTATTCGTCAGTTTGACGAATACTGCGCCGGGCGGCCTCTCCGAGGTGGCCCGTTTGTGCGACGGGGGGGCCCGGGTGGCAGCATGGGACGAGTGAGCATCGCGCCTATCGAGATCGAACGGACCGAGTCGGCCGAGGAGGTCTCCGCGGTCGTCGAGCCCGACGTCCCCTGGGTCACCCTCGTGCACAACGACCCGGTGAACCTGATGAGCTATGTCACCTACGTCTTCCAGTCGTATTTCGGTTACTCGAAGGACAAGGCGCACAAGCTGATGCTCGACGTGCACAACAAGGGCCGCGCGGTGGTCTCCAGCGGCACCCGCGAGGAGATGGAACGGGACGTGCAGGCGATGCACGGCTACGGACTGTGGGCGACGCTCACCCAGGACCGCGGCTGATGGCCGGCCACTTCGAGGCCGTCCCGGGCGGCGGAGCGGCCGTCGCCCTCGACCAGGTCGAGGTCTCCATCCTGCGCTCCCTCTCCGTCCAGCTCCTGGAGCTGATCGGGCCGGGCGACGAACCCGAGGCGGACGCCGACCCGCTCGCCGCCCTCTTCGCCGAGGGCCCCAGCGAGCCCCCGTCCGACCCCGCCCTGCGCCGGCTCTTCCCCGACGCCTACGGGGACGACACCGAGGAGCTGCGGGCCGCCGCGGCCGACTTCCGCCGCTTCACCGAGAACGACCTGCGGGCCCGCAAGCGCGAGGACGCCCTCGCGGTGGTCCGCGCCCTGGACGGACTGAGCAGCGGGGGACCGGAGGAGTCCGCCCTCCTGAAGCTGACCCCGGACGAGTCCCGGGCCTGGCTCGGCACCCTCAACGACCTGCGGCTGACCATCGCCACCCGGCTCGACATCACCGAGGACGAGGAGAGCGAGCGGCTCTACCGGCTGCCGGACAGCGATCCGCGCAAGCCGATGGTGATGGCGTACCTCTGGCTCGGCGCGCTCCAGGAGTCGTTGGTCGAGACGCTGATGTCCTGACGGGTGCCCGTCCTCGGGTGTTCGCTCAGCGGACGCTCAAATCCAGATAACGAACTCGTTATCCGAGCGAACACCTTGCCGTCTTGTATCCCTCTTGTCCGTATTTATTTGTGGCGCGCACCACACCCAACTCCGTCGAACGTGCCCCGGACCGTGATAAATCTTCACGACCGCTCGGGCACGCCACCCCTGTTCCCGAGGGCGCCCCAGCCGGCTGACCGCCGGTGGCACTCCATCCATATCCGGGGGGATCAGGACCTGATCCGCAGCAGACGCACTCGATGTCGCGCGGATCAGCATGGAGAAAGGCGCACCACCATGACCTCAGTGCAGGTCGACAAGCAGAACGACGGCACCGACGGGGCCGTGGACGGCGGCGAGGGCTACCAGCGTGGCCTCGGCGCCCGCCAGATCCAGATGATCGCCATCGGCGGCGCGATCGGCACCGGGCTCTTCCTCGGCGCCGGCAAGGCCATCCACAAGGCCGGACCCAGCCTCATCCTGGCGTACGCGATCGCCGGTCTGGTCATCTTCTTCATCATGCGGGCCCTGGGCGAACTGCTCATGTACCGCCCGGTGTCGGGCTCCTTCGCGGAGTACGCCCGCGAGTTCGTCGGCCCCTTCGCGGGCTTCGTCACCGGCTGGACGTACTGGCTCTTCTGGGTCGTCACCGGCATCACCGAGGTCACCGCCGCGGCCACCTACATGACGTACTGGTGGGACATCCCGCAATGGATCTCCGCCCTCGTCTTCACCGTGATCCTCTACGGCGCCAACCTGATCTCCGTGAAGCTCTTCGGCGAGCTGGAGTTCTGGTTCTCCATGGTCAAGGTCACCGCCATCATCGGCATGATCCTGATCTGCGCCGGCATCCTCACCGTCGGCTTCTCCGACGCCGGTGACACCGCCACCGTGGCCCACCTCTGGAACCAGGGCGGCTTCTTCCCCAACGGCGTCGGCTCCACGCTGATGACCCTCCAGATCGTGATGTTCGCCTTCCTCGCCGTCGAACTCGTCGGCGTCACCGCGGGCGAGTCCAAGGACCCGAAGACCGTCCTGCCCAAGGCCATCAACACCGTGCCGTGGCGCATCGCCGTCTTCTACGTCGGCGCCCTGATCATGATCCTCTCGGTCGTCCCGTGGACCGAGTTCCAGCCGGGCGTCTCCCCGTTCGTCGCCGCCTTCGAGAAGATGGGCCTCGGCGTCGGCGCCGCCATCGTCAACTTCGTCGTCCTGACGGCCGCGCTCTCCTCCTGCAACTCCGGCATGTACTCCACCGGCCGCATGCTGCGCGACCTCGCGCTCAACGGCCAGGGCCCGAAGGTCTTCACCCGCCTCACCAAGGGCGGCACCCCGCTCCTCGGCCTGACCTTCTCCGCCGCGCTCATGCTCGTCGGCGTCTGGATCAACTACGTCGCCCCGGGCAAGGCCTTCGAGTACGTCGTCTCCTTCGCCACCATCTCCGGCATGTGGGCCTGGATCATGATCCTCGTCAGCCAGATCCGCTACCGCCGCAAGTGCGACCGGGGCGAACTGCCCGAGTCCACCTTCAAGGCCCCCGGCGCCCCCTGGACGAGCTGGTTCGCGCTCCTCTTCATCGGCATGGTCATCGTGATGATGGGCATCGACGAGGGCGCCCGCGTCTCGCTCTACTGCGCCCCCGTCTGGGGCCTGATCCTCACCGTCTCCTACCTGGTGCTCAAGGCCCGCAACCCCGAGGGCGCCGCCTTCGTCAAGCGCTCCTGACCAGCACCGTCTCGGCATCCGGGCCGCTCCGTACCAACCCTCGGTACGGAGCGGCCCGTCTGCTTATCCTGTCGGCATGCTGACCATCACCCGGGACCTGTACGACCGGATCGTGGAACACGCCCGCGCGGACCACCCCGACGAGGCCTGCGGCGTCGTCGCCGGGCCGGTCGGCTCGGGCCGCCCCGAGCGGTTCATCCCGATGCTCAACGCCGCCCGCTCGCCCACCTTCTACGAGTTCGACTCCGCCGACCTCCTCAAGCTCTACCGCGAGATGGACGACCGGGACGAGGAACCCGTGATCATCTACCACTCGCACACGGCGACCGAGGCGTACCCCTCCCGCACCGACATCACCTACGCCAACGAGCCCGGCGCCCACTACGTGCTCGTCTCCACCGCCGACACCGACGCCGCCGGACCCTTCCAGTTCCGCTCCTACACGATCGTCGACGGCGTCGTGACCGAGGAGGACGTCAAGGTCGTCGAGGCGTACGAGTAGTCTGACCCCGACCTTCAGGGCGGCAGGAACCAGGAAGCCGGTGCGAATCCGGCGCGGTCCCGCCACTGTGACCACCCCGCGTGGAAGCCAGGAACTGACCTGCCGCCTTCTCACCACCGATCGGGGACGTGGAAATCCCCGGAGGAGGCCCTCGCCATGACCCGGCGCCCCCGGCTGCTCGCCGCCACCGCCCTGCTGCCCCTGCTCGCCGCCTGCGCCGGCCCCGCGAGCACCCAGGACGCCGCGAAGCCCGCCCCCGGCTTCCCGTACACCGTCACCAACTGCGGCGAGACCACCACCTTCCAGGCCCCGCCGAAGCGCGCGGTCACCATGAACCAGCACGTCACCGAGATCCTCCTGGCCCTCGGCCTGGAGAAGTCCCTCGCCGGCACCGCCTACCTCGACGACGCGATCCTGCCCGCCTACCAGAAGGCGTACGACTCGGTCCCCGTCCTCTCCAAGGAGTACCCCTCCAAGGAGGCGCTGCTCGCCGCGAACCCCGACTTCGTCTACGGCGGTTACGCCTCCGCCTTCGACGCCAAGGACGGCCGCGGCCGCGACGACCTGGCCGAGGCCGGCATCACCACCCGCCTCAACAGCGAGTCCTGCCCCGCCGGCACCCCCTCCGTCGACGACCTCTACCGCGAGGTCACCGAGGTCGGCCGCACCTTCGGCGTCCCCGACCGGGCCGAGAAGTGGAACAAGGAGGCCCGCGCCACCGTCGCCGCCACCGAGAAGCGCCTCGGCGGCCTCGACCCCGTCTCCGTCTTCGTCTACGACAGCGGCGACAAGACCGCCTTCACCGCCGGCGGCAAGGGCATCGGCAACGAGCTCATCAGCCGGGCCGGCGGCCGCAACGTCTTCGCCGACCTCCCCAAGGCCTTCGGCGACGCCGCCTGGGAACAGGTCGTCGCCCGCAAGCCCGAGGTCATCGTCATCTACGACTACGGCTCCACCACCGTCGAGCAGAAGAAGAAGCGCCTCCTCGACGACCCCGCCCTCAAGGACGTCCCCGCCGTCAAGAACCGCCGCTTCGCCGTCCTCCCGCTCTCCGACACCGTCCTCGGCGTCCGCGTCCCCGCCGCCGTCGACAAGCTCGCCGCCCAGCTCCACCCGGCCACCGGCCGATGACCGCCGTCGCCGCCGCCCCGGCCCCTCCGGCGGCGGCGACGCCCGGCCGGGGCCGGTACGCCCTCGTCGTCGCCGGGCTGCTCGCCGCCCTCGCCGCCGCCGTGCTCGGCTCCCTCGCGCTCGGCTCCGTACGGATCCCGCCCGGCCAGGTGCTCGAAGCCCTCACCGGGCGCGCGGACCCCTCCCCGTACCGCACCATCGTGCTCGACGTCCGGCTGCCCCGGGTGATCCTCGGGATCGTCGTCGGCGCCGGGCTCGCGGTCGTCGGGACCGTCCTCCAGGCCCTCGTCCGCAACCGGCTCGCCGACCCCTTCCTGCTCGGGATCTCCTCCGGGGCCTCCACCGGCGCCGTCCTCGTCCTGGTCCTCGGCATCGGCGGCGGGCTCACCACCACCCTCGCCCTGCCCGCCGGCGCCTTCGCCGGCTCCCTCGTCGCCCTCGTCCTCGTCTACGCGCTGGCCCGCCGCGGCTCCACCATGACCGGACCCCGGCTCGTCCTCGCCGGCGTCGCCGTCTCGTACATCCTCACCGCCCTCACCACCCTCATCCTGGTCGCCGCCGCCCGCCCCGAGCACTTCCAGGAAGCCCTCTACTGGTCCTTCGGCGGCCTCGGCTCCGCCCGCTGGGACACCCTCGTGCTGCCCGCCGCCGTCCTGGTCCTCGGCACCGGCGTCCTGCTCGCCCTCGCCCGACCGCTCGACCTCCTGCTCACCGGCGACGAGGGCGCCACCGTCCTCGGCCTCGACACCGGACGCTTCCGCGCCGCCGTCTTCCTCCTCGCCTCCCTCGTCACCGCCGTGATGGTCGCCGCCAGTGGCGCCGTCGGCTTCATCGGCCTGATGGTCCCGCACGCCGCCCGCCTCCTCGTCGGAGCACCACACCGCCGGCTGCTGCCCGTCGCCGCCCTCGGCGGAGCCGTCGCCCTCGTCGTCGCCGACCTCGGCGCCCGCACCGTCGCCGCCCCCCAGGACATCCCCGTCGGCGTCCTCACCGCCCTCACCGGCGGCCCGCTCTTCCTCTGGCTGATGCGCCGCCGCCCCGAAGGAGCCGCCTTGTGACCGGACTGCGCATCGAGGGCCTCTCGTACGAGCACCGGCTCCGCGACGCCCACCTCACCGCCCGCCCCGGCGAGACCGTCGGCCTCATCGGCCCCAACGGCAGCGGCAAGACCACCCTCCTGCGCTGCGTCTACGGCACCCTCGCCCCCACCGCGGGCCGCGCCCTGCTCGACGGCGCCGACCTGCGCGCCCTCGGCCCCAAGGCCCGCGCCCGACGGGTGGCCACCGTCCCGCAGGACTCCACCCTCGAATTCGAGGTCACCGTCCGCGAACTCGTCACCCTCGGCCGCTCCCCGCACAAGCGGTTCTGGGAGGGCGACACCGCCGTCGACGCGGCCCGCACCGACGCCGCCCTCGCCCGCGTCGGCCTCACCGCGCTCGCCGACCGCGCCTACCCGACCCTCTCCGGCGGCGAACGCCAGCGTGCCCTGGTCGCCCGCGCCCTCGTCCAGGAACCCGAGCTCCTCGTCCTCGACGAACCGACGAACCACCTCGACATCCGCCACCAGATGGACGTCCTCGCCCTGGTCCGCACCCTGGGCACCACCAACCTCCTGGCGCTCCACGACCTCAACCTCGCCGCCGCCCACTGCGACCGGATCTACGTCCTCGAAGCCGGCCGGGTCGTCACCGGCGGCACCCCGGAAGAGGTCCTCACCCCCGAACTCCTCGCGGCCGTCTACGGGGTGGAAGCCGACGTCGTCCCGCACCCCAGGACCGGCGCCCCGACCGTCCTCTACACGCCGAGCCAGGCGGTCGGTCCGGCCCTCGGTCAGAAAACATCCAGCATCTGAGATCACATTCCGAAACCCGGACCGGGAATCGATACGATGACCGCATGGTTTCCCACGACGTGAGCGAAGAGACGCCAGGCACCCTGCTGCTTGTGGCGCGCCTGCACGTCGACCTGTGCCGCCTCGCCAGCGCGATCTGTCCGTCCCGCGCTGCGCTCTGAGCGACCGGCCGAGCGCACTCACGCACGACCCCCCTCCGCGCGGGGGCCCCAGCAGCGCGCCCACCACGTCACTTCCGACAGGAGCCCACGCCATGGCCATCGAGGTCCGCATCCCGACCATCCTCCGCACCTACACCGACGGCGAGAAGGCCGTCGCGGGCAGCGGCGCGACCCTCGCCGAGCTCTTCGCCGACCTGGAGACCCGCCACGCGGGCATCGAGGCCCGCATCGTGGACGGCGGCAAGCTCCGCCGCTTCGTCAACGTCTACCTGAACGACGAGGACGTCCGCTTCCTCGACGGCATCGACACCAAGCTGGCCGACGGCGACAGCGTCACGATCCTGCCGGCCGTCGCCGGCGGCATGGTCTGATCCACATGCGCTACGACTCCTCGCTGGCGGCGGTCGGCAACACGCCGCTCGTCCGCCTCCCCCGGCTCTCGCCCTCGGACGACGTCCGCATCTGGGCGAAGCTGGAGGACCGCAACCCGACCGGCTCGGTCAAGGACCGCCCCGCGCTCCACATGATCGAGCAGGCGGAGAAGGACGGCCGCCTCACCCCCGGCTGCACCATCCTGGAGCCGACCAGCGGCAACACCGGCATCTCGCTCGCCATGGCCGCCAAGCTCAAGGGCTACCGCATCGTCTGCGTCATGCCCGAGAACACCAGCGAGGAGCGGCGGCAGCTGCTCGCCATGTGGGGCGCGGAGATCATCTCGTCCCCCGCGGCCGGCGGCTCCAACACGGCGGTGCGCGTCGCCAAGGAGCTCGCCGCCGAGAACCCGACCTGGGTGATGCTCTACCAGTACGGCAACCCGCACAACGCGGGCGCCCACTACGCCACCACGGGCCCGGAGATCCTCGCCGACCTGCCGTCGATCACCCACTTCGTGGCCGGCCTCGGCACCACCGGCACCCTGATGGGCGTCGGCCGGTACCTCAGGGAGCACAAGCCCGGCGTCAAGATCGTCGCCGCCGAGCCGCGCTACGACGACCTCGTCTACGGGCTCCGCAACCTCGACGAGGGCTTCGTACCGGAGCTGTACGACGCCTCCGTCCTCACCACCCGCTTCTCCGTCGGCTCCGCCGACGCCGTCACCCGCACCCGCGAACTCCTCCAGCAGGAGGGCATCTTCGCGGGCGTCTCCACCGGAGCGGCCCTCCACGCGGCCATCGGCGTCGGCAACAAGGCCCTCAAGGCCGGCGAGACCGCCGACATCGCCTTCGTCGTGGCCGACGGCGGCTGGAAGTACCTCTCGACCGGCCTCTACACGGCGGCCACCACCGAAGAGGCGATCGAGGCGGTCCAGGGCCAGCTCTGGGCCTAGCCCCGAGGGCCCGGAGCCTGCCTCCGGGCCCGGCGCCCGGGCCCGCGCCCCGTCAGCGCGCGAGATGGCGGACCTGGTCCCACACGACCGGGTCCGCCTCCCCGACCCTCCGCCGGAAGTCGCCCACCGGCACGTCCCGCAACTCGTCGGTCTCCAGGAAGCTCGGCCGCCCCCGCGCGTCACCCACCGCCCCCGGCGGCAGCGCGATCACCCCGGCCCGCTCGTCGTGGTACCTGCTGGTGATCTTCGCGACCAGCGCGCGCTGCCCGCGCACCGACAGCACCAGACACGGCCGGTCCTTCGACCCCGGGCCGTCCTCGAAGGGCACCTCGGCCCACCAGATCTCCCCGGCCCGGGGCGCCCGCGCCCCCTTCTCGCGCCCCGCCGGCCGGCCCGGCGGACGGGTCCGCCCCGGAGGCCGCGTCCTTCCCGAGGGCCGTGTCGGACCCTGCGCCCGGGTCCACCGACCGGCGACCGCCACCACCAGCGCGATCACCACGACCGCGACCAGCGCGGGCCACCACGACGTGTCCATACCCCATGACGTTACCGGCGCCCGGGTCACCGCGCCGCCGCGCCCCGCCGTCCATCCGAACCGGTGACAGAGCCCGTGAGTTGCCCCACAACGGGACGCCACGAAGGAGCGACCGGCCCCTGTGCGCCTTACGCTCGTCTGACCGCACGGCCTCCCCCCTCCCCTTTGCGTGCCTGACCGCACCCGTCCACGGAGGTTCACGCCCCTATGAAGCTCACCGTCGTCGGCTGCTCCGGGTCGTTCCCGTCCGCGGAATCGGCCTGTTCGAGCTACCTCGTCGAGGCCGACGGCTTCCGGCTGCTCCTCGACATGGGCAACGGCGCCCTCGGCGAGCTGCAGCGCCACATCGGCCTGTACGACCTGGACGCGATCTTCCTCAGCCATCTCCACGCGGACCACTGCATCGACATGTGCGGCTACTTCGTCGCCCGCTACTACCGGCACGAGGGCGGCCGCTGCGACGCGCTCCCCGTGTACGCCCCCGAGGGCGCCGAGCAGCGCCTGACCACGGCGTACGCCGACACGCCCTCGCCGAGCTCGATGAGCGAGGTCTTCGACTTCCGCACCCTGGGGTCGGGCACCTTCGAGCTGGGCCCGTTCACGATCCGCACCGAGAAGGTGTGCCATCCGGTGGAGGCGTACGGCATCCGGGTCGAGCACGGCGGCCGGTCGCTGGCGTACTCCGGCGACACCGGGGTCTGCGACGCCCTGCACGACCTCGCCGACGGGGTGGACCTCTTCCTCTGCGAGGCGTCCTTCACCCACGGCAAGGAGGACATTCCGGAGCTCCACCTCAACGGCCGGGAGGCCGGCGCCCACGCGGCCCGGGCCCGGGTGGGCCGCCTCGTCCTCACCCACATCCCCCCGTGGACGGACGGCGAGCGCAACCTGGCGGACGCCCGCGCGGTGTACGGGGGCGCGGCCGAGCTGGCGAAGGCGGGTGCGGTCTACGAGGTCTGAGCACCGGCGCGGACGCGTGCGCGGGCGTACGGACACGGGGAAGGCCCCGGAACCCTTCGGGGGTTCCGGGGCCTTCGCCTCGTACGGGGGAGGGGCTCACGCCTTGGTGAGGTCCTCGACCTCCTCCTCGGGCTCGCGGCCCGGGGTGGTGAGGTTGAACTTGGTGATCGCGAAGCGGAAGACCACGTAGTAGATCGCCGCGAAGACGAGACCGATCGGGATGATCAGCCACGGCTTGGTCGCCAGGTTCCAGTTGAGCAGGTAGTCGATGCCGCCGGCCGAGAAGGTGAAGCCGGCGTGGACCCCGAAGGCCCAGGTGACGGCCATCGAGACGGCGGTCAGGACCGCGTGCACCGCGTACAGGACCGGCGCGATGAACATGAACGTGAACTCGATCGGCTCGGTGATGCCGGTGACGAAGGAGGTCAGCGCGAGGGAGACCATCATGCCCATCACGGCCTTGCGGCGCTCGGGGCGGGCGGCGTGCGCGATGGCGATGGCGGCGGCCGGGAGGCCGAACATCATGATCGGGAAGAAGCCCGACATGAAGATTCCGGCGCTCGGGTCACCGGCGAAGAAGCGGTTGAGGTCACCGTGGACGACCTTGCCGGCGGCGTCGGTGAAGTCACCGATCTGGAACCAGGAGACGGTGTTCACGAACTGGTGCATGCCGACCGGGATCAGCGCGCGGTTGATGAGGCCGAAGAGGCCGGCACCGGCGGCGCCGAGGCCCGTCATCCACTCGCCGAAGCTGGAGATGCCGTTGCCGATGGGCTCCCAGACCAGGCCGAAGACGACGCCGACGAGGGTGCCGACGAAGGCCATGATGATCGGGACGAGGCGGCGGCCGTTGAAGAAGCCGAGCCAGTCGACCAGCTTGGTGCGGTGGTACTTCTGCCAGATGACCGCGGAGATCAGACCCATGAGGATGCCGCCGAGGACACCCGGGTTGTTGTACTTCGCGGCGATGTCCTCGCCGGGCTGGATGACGGCCTCGGCGACGGGGAACGCCTTCAGCACGTTGCTGTAGACCAGGAAGCCGACCAGGGCGGCGAGAGCGGTGGAGCCGTCCGCCTTCTTGGCGAAGCCGATGGCGACGCCGATGCAGAAGAGCAGGGGCAGGTTGTCGAAGACCGCGCCACCGGCAGTGGCGAAGACCGACGCGACCTTGTCCCAGCCGAGCCCGTCCTTACCGAAGACGTCAGGCTGGCCGAGACGGAGCAAGATACCCGCGGCCGGCAGAACGGCGATCGGCAGCTGCAGGCTGCGACCGACCTTCTGCAGGCCCTGGAACAGGCCGGATCCGCGCTTCTTCGCGGGAGCGGCGGCCTGGGCGGTGGCCGTACTCATCAACTTCCTCCAGTAGGCAAGGCGCCGCCAGAGGACAGTGAAAAGGGGGTGACGGCGGCGTCTCGGGAACGCGGTGGTCTGGACCGCGTGGTCTACACCAATGAGTGGTGTAGACCAGTTGTAGCACGTGAGACTTAGATAAGGAACCTGCGAATTTTTCTCCGCCGGGCATAGTGATGAAGGCGTGACAAAAGGCCCCCGGACCACGAGGTCCAGGGGCCTTCGCACACCTCCGACCGGGGTCCGAAAGCCCCGGAACGGACGGTTCTACTTGGTGTTGTCCCGCTCCATCTCCTCCTGCACCTCCTCGGGCTCGCGGCCCGGGGTGGGGAGGTTGAACCTGGTGATCGCGAAGCGGAAGATCACGTAGTACACGACCGCGAAGGCGAGGCCGATCGGGATGATCAGCCACGGCTTGGTCGCCAGGTTCCAGTTGATGACGTAGTCGATCAGACCCGCCGAGAAGCTGAAGCCGTCCTTCACGCCCAGCGCCCACGTCACGCCCATCGACACACCCGTCAGCAGCGCGTGGATGGCGTACAGCACCGGGGCGATGAAGAGGAACGAGTACTCCAGCGGCTCCGTGATGCCCGTGACGAACGAGGTCAGCGCCACCGACAGCATCAGACCGCCGACCTCCTTGCGGCGGTTCGGGCGCGCGCAGTGGGTGATCGCCAGGGCCGCGGCCGGCAGGGCGAACATCATGATCGGGAAGAAGCCCGTCAGGAACTGGCCCGCCTCGGGGTCGCCCGCGAGGAACATGCTGATGTCACCGTGGACCACCGTCCCGTCCGGCTTCGTGTACGAACCGAACTGGAACCAGATGGGCACGTTCAGGAACTGGTGCAGACCGATCACCAGCAACGCGCGGTTCGCCACACCGAAGATGCCCGAACCCCAGGCCCCGAGCCCGACCAGCCAGTCGCTGAAGCTCTCCAGGGCGTCACCGATCGGCGGCCAGATCCACAGGCACAGCGCGGCGAAGAGGATGCCGACGAAGGACATGATGATCGGGACGAGCCGGCGCCCGTTGAAGAAGCCCAGCCAGTCCACCAGCTTGGTGCGGTGGTACCGCTGCCACAGATAGGCCGTCAGCAGACCCATGATGATGCCGCCGAAGACACCCGGGTTCTGGTACGTGTACCCCGCGAAGGAGTCGTCCGCGCCCAGGCAGCCACCCCCGATGTCCGTCGTCCCCGTCGGGCAGTCCTTCGGGAACTGGCGGAGCACCGTGTAGTAGACGAGGAAGCCGACCACCGCGGCGAGGGCGGTCGAGCCGTCCGACTTCTTCGCCATGCCGATCGCGACACCGATGCAGAACAGCAGCGGCAGGCCGAGGCTGCCGTCGAGCAGCGCACCACCCGCGCCGGCCATCACCTTGGCGACGTTGTCCCAGCCGAGACCGTCGGCGCCGAAGACGTCCGGCTGGCCGAGCCGGTTGATGATGCCCGCGGCGGGGAGCACGGCGATGGGGAGCTGGAGGCTGCGGCCCATCTTCTGCAGGCCCTGGAAGAAACCTCCCCACGAGACCCTCTTCCGGCCCGCTGCTGCGCTGTCCGTACTCATCGGCGACCTCCCTGTCCCGGAACAACCCGGGGCCGCGTCTCGTTGCACACTGGTGTAGACCACTTGCGGTAGGCTCCGGGAGCCCGCTGAGGGCAAGCCGCCGGTGATCGTCATCATTCGGCAGAACGGCGGCATGCGCTCGCGAAGTTGGGCCAACCGTGGGTTACCGTGACGAAGCGGACCGTCGGTGCGCCGAGATTCGCGTGTCCCGCGAACAGAACGGACAGGGAGAAAGACATGGCCAGCAAGGCTGAGAAGATCGTCGCCGGCCTCGGCGGCATCGACAACATCGAAGAGGTCGAGGGCTGCATCACCCGCCTGCGCACCGAGGTCAAGGACGCCGGCCTCGTCGACGAAGCCGCGCTCAAGGCCGCCGGCGCCCACGGCGTCGTGAAGATGGGCACCGCCATCCAGGTCGTCATCGGCACCGACGCGGACCCGATCGCCGCTGAGATCGAAGACCTGATGTGAGCAGCTGACACCAGCTGACGAGGGCCCGTTCCGGCAGGGGAACGGGCCCTCGTGCGTACCCCGCCACCGGCCCCCCGCGCGCCCCCGCGACCGGCCCCCAGCACGCCCCCGCCACCGAGCCCTCCCGCGTCCCCGGAGACCGGCCGGGACCCCGTACGGATGGGGCTAGGCTCGTCCCATGTCTCGCATCGACGGCCGTACCCCCGAACAGCTCCGCCCCGTCACCATCGAACGCGGCTGGAGCAAGCACGCCGAGGGCTCCGTCCTCATCTCCTTCGGCGACACCAAGGTCTTCTGCACCGCCTCCGTCACCGAAGGCGTCCCCCGCTGGCGCAAGGGCAGCGGCGAGGGCTGGGTCACCGGCGAGTACTCCATGCTCCCCCGCTCCACCAACACCCGCGGCGACCGCGAGTCCGTCCGCGGCAAGATCGGCGGCCGCACCCACGAGATCTCCCGCCTCATCGGCCGCTCGCTCCGCGCCGTCATCGACTACAAGGCGCTCGGCGAGAACACCATCGTCCTCGACTGCGACGTTCTCCAGGCCGACGGCGGCACCCGCACCGCCGCCATCACCGGCGCCTACGTCGCCCTCGCCGACGCCGTCGCCTGGGCCCAGGGCAAGAAGCTGGTCAAGGCCGGCCGCAAGCCGCTGACCGGCACCGTCTCCGCCGTCTCCGTCGGCATCGTCGGCGGCGTCCCCCTCCTCGACCTCTGCTACGAGGAGGACGTCCGCGCCGACACCGACATGAACGTCGTCTGCACCGGCGACGGACGCTTCGTCGAGGTCCAGGGCACGGCCGAGGCCGAGCCCTTCGACCGCGCCGAGCTCGACGCCCTCCTCGACCTCGCCGCCGCCGGCTGCGCCGACCTGGCCGACCTCCAGCGCAAGGCACTCGACGCCACGCTCTGAGCGCGGAAACGCCACCGGGCCGGCGGAAGGCCGGCCCAGTGGCCACGGACGTCACCAGCGCACGGTCACCGGTGCCCGGGCACCGGCCTCCGCTCAGCCGACCAGACCCAGCTCGGTCCCGTACCGGTCGGTCAGGACCCGCTCCAGCACCGGCGCGACCTTGAGGGCGAACCCCTCGGAGAGGTGGTGCCGGTCCCGGTACACCAGGGTGTCGCCCACCACCAGAGGGCACCTGCCGTTCGAGGAGCAGAGCCAGGGACGCGTCTCGATGACGTCGACACCGGTCTTCCTCGCCGCGTCCCGGACCGCCTGCGTGACGACCGGAGCGGCATCCGCGTTCTTCGTCGTGCGCTCGCAGGCCGGGAGATCGAGCGGCTGCGCCAGGGCGCAGTCCAGAGCGTGCTGCCGCAGGTACGGGATGTCGGTCAGCGCCGCCACCCGCGCCCCGCTCCTCCTCAGGTCCTGGTACCCCTCCACGAGCCCGCGGGTCCACTCGGTCCGCGGGTCCAGCTTGGAGTCGGCCAGCGGGTTCTGCACCGCGAACGAGGTCAGCACCACGTCGGGCTGGAGCGAGTCGATGTACTCGACGGCCTTCGCCCGCCACTCGTTGCACTGCTCGTACGGACCGCCGCGGCCCGCGTGGACCGTGGTGACCCTGCCAGGCTTGCAGTGCGCCTTGGTGAGGGACACGAGCCGCCAGTTGTGCTCCTTGGCCAGCGCGTCCACGGCCGGGAACCACTGCGTGACGTGCGAGTCGCCGAAGAGCACCACCAGCCGGTCGCCGTTCCTGTCGCCGTACTCACAGGGAGTCTTCAGCTCCACCGTGTCGGGCGAGGAGTGGCAGCCGTCCAGGAACGGCGTGTTCGGGGTGACGGTGATCTGGTCGATCCGCGGCCGCAGGTTGCCGGGAAGCCTGGTGGGCGCGACGTCCAGCAGCTCGGCCAGCGCGCCCTCCGGCTGCTCCGCCGCGGCCAGCGTCCGCCCGAGCTCGGGGGCGTCGGGGCCGGTGGCGACCTTCAGCGGGACCTGGGCGGCCAGCAGGGCGATCGCCGCCGACCCGGCCGACAGCGCCAGCCCGAGAGACAGGCCCCGCCACGACGCGCCCTTGAAGGCGCGGTGGAACCGCACCGGGTCCTCGACGAACTTCAGGGTCAGCCAGGCCAGGTTCAGCGCGAGGACGGCCGCGAGCAGCTTGACCAGGATCCGGTCGTCGCCGAGCTCCGCAGGCAGGATCACCATGAGCGGCCAGTGCCACAGGTACCAGCTGTACGAGAGCCCGCCGATCCACACCGCAGGCCTCAGCCCCAGCAGCGCGCCGGCGCCGTACCGCGGCCCGCCGTCCTTCATGCCCGCCGCGAGCACGGCCACCGCGCCGAACACCGGCACCACGGCGTACCACCCGGGGAACGGAGTGGACTCGTCGAAGGCCAGCGCCGCGTACGAGATCGCCGCCAGTCCCGACCAGCCCAGCAGGGCCGCCACCGGGCCGGGCAGCCGCGAGAGCCGGCCGGCCGCCAGCGCGAGCAGGGCGCCGGCCCCGAGCTCCCAGGCGCGGGCGGGTGAACCGAAGTACGCCCAGGAAGACGACGTCTCGATCCAGTCCAGATTGAGGAGGAACGATCCTGCGCACAGGGCGGTGAGCAGAACGGCGAGCACCAGCCGACGACGCGCCAGCCACCGTACGGCCAGCAGCATCACCAGCGGCCACACCAGGTAGAACTGCTCCTCCACCGCCAGCGACCAGAAGTGCTGGAACGGGGAAGGCGGAGCGTCGGCGTTCAGGTACTGGGTCCCGACGTCCGCCAGACGCAGGTTCACGAAGTACAGGGCGCTCGCGAAGGCGTCCTTCGTGTACTCGACGAACCGCAGCGGCCCGAGGAAGAGCCAGGCACCCGCCAGCGTGGTCAGGACCACCACGGTGGACGCCGGAAGCAGACGCAGCGCCCGCCGGGCGTAGAACCGCCCCAGGGCTATCCGGCCCGTCGCCTCGACCTCGCGCAGCATCAGCGAGGTGATCAGGAAGCCGGAGATGACGAAGAACACGTCCACGCCGACGTAACCGCCGGCCAGGCCGCCGATGCCCGAGTGCGACAGCACCACGAGGCCCACCGCGACGGCACGGAGCCCCTGGATGTCCAGCCGCATCCCCGCGCCCTTCGGCGCGCCACCCGCCGCGGAAGCGCCGGGCTGCGCGGGAACACCGGGCGGTGCGGTCGCCGCCGGCGTCCTCTGGGCTACATCTACGACCTGCACTTGATGCTCTCTCCCCTGGAGACACGCCGACGTCTGGTCGGTGGGCGAATATATCCCAAGCGCCATGGGCGCTCCCGGGCCGATTCCCCGTACCGGCGGTGGCGCGCCCCCGGCCGGTACGGGCCGCTTCCCTCCCGCGGAGCCCACTCCGCCCCCACCCGCGCGTGCAGCGGCGGGGACCACGGCGCCGCGCGGGCGGCGGTCAACCGTCCGCGCCCTGGGTGCGTCCTTTACGGCGGAGGGCACACGGCCGTACCGTGCGCCCCGTCGATACGTACGCAACCCGGGGAGGACCCGAAAGTGAAGCGCCGCCGCACCATAAAGCTCGCCGTCGCCACGGCGGCAGCCGTGACGACCTTCGCCCTGACCGGCTGCGACGCCATCGACAAGGCGATGGACTGCGTCACGACGGCCGACGCCATCGC
Organism: Streptomyces sp. NPDC004435; assembly: GCF_042873895.1. Lineage (NCBI taxonomy): Bacteria > Bacillati > Actinomycetota > Actinomycetes > Kitasatosporales > Streptomycetaceae > Streptomyces > Streptomyces sp. NPDC004435. Next base: position 70,616 of record NZ_JBIAMB010000001.1, read on the forward strand.
CACCTCGGTGGGCAAGCTCCAGGACGCCGTGTCCAACGCCTCCAACGACCCCACGCAGATCGAGGAGTCCCTCAACTCCATCTCCACGGAGCTGGGCGACCTCAAGAACACGACGGACAACGCCGACCTGTCCAAGGCCGTCGAAGACCTCACCAAGGGAGTCGAGACGGTCCGCGACGCGGTCAAGAACGGCGACGCCACCCCCGACATCACCCCGATCACCAGCGCCGCGACCGAGCTGGGGAAGGTCTGCAGCCCGGGATAATCGGGGGCATGACCCGACAGCGCCTGATCCTCGCCACCCGCAACGCGGGCAAGATCACCGAACTCCACGCGATCCTCGCCGACGCGGGCCTCGACCTCGACCTCGTCGGCGCGGACGCGTACCCGGACATCCCCGACGTCAGGGAAACGGGCGTCACCTTCGCGGAGAACGCCCTCCTCAAGGCCCACGCCCTCGCCCGGGCGACGGGCCTTCCGGCCGTGGCCGACGACTCCGGCCTCTGCGTCGACGTCCTGAACGGCGCCCCCGGCATCTTCTCGGCGCGCTGGTCCGGCACCCACGGCGACGACAAGGCCAATCTGAACCTGCTCCTGGCCCAGCTCTCCGACATCGCGGACGAGCACCGCGCGGCCCACTTCGCCTGCGCGGCGGCCCTGGCCCTGCCCGACGGCACGGAGCGCGTGGTGGAGGGCCGCATGGAGGGAACCCTCCGCCACCAGCCGACCGGCACCAACGGCTTCGGCTACGACCCGATCCTCCAGCCCGCCGGCCACGAGGTGACCTGCGCGGAACTGACCCCGTCGGAGAAGAACGCCATCAGCCACCGCGGCAAGGCGTTCCGCGAACTGGTGCCGGTGGTGCGGGAGCTGTTGGGCTGAGGGTGGCAGAGGGGTCGCCCTTGCGGGTGCCCCCTCTGGCGACGTGCGGCCGGTGGGATTCGAACCCACACGGGCTTTCGCCCACTGGGACCTAAACCCAGCTTGGCTACCAGTTACAACACGGCCGCGAGTACAGCCATGGTAGCGGTCACATGGGATTTGTCTTCGGGGTGCTGCCGGCTTTTCCGCGGCACCAGGTCGCGGTCCGTGAATGGCAGTTGGGGCACAGGTAGCGGAGGTTCTCGCGACGGTTGTCGAGCCAGTTGCCGTTGATGTGGTCGATCTGCAGGGTGATGGACCCGCCCCGCCATCGCCCCTCGTTTCCGCACTCGACGCAGCGATACGGGACGCCCGCCTCGGTGAGGGCGCGGTGGAGCCGGTTGCGGTTCTCGCGCGACGATCCTTCCGGGCGTACCCGGAAAACCACGCCCGCGACTGTTCTCGGTGCGGCGACCCGCACCGTTCCCCACGTGCGTCGCTTGAAGTGGGTCGTGTCGAGGCCCAACTCCGCCGCCCGTCGCCGCACCCGGCGGTGGTTCTGGTCGCTCACGGGGAGGCCGAGCGCGCGCATCACGTCGGCGAAGCTCGTGGCGTCGGCGACTGCCGCGCGCAGCTGTTCCTCCACGATGTCCATGCGCCGGTGAGTGAAGTGGGCGACGTCGATACCCCACGTGTGGAGCATGTGCCGGAGGGCGGCTCGCGATGTGCCGTCGTCCCCCACGCCCAGCAGGCGGGCCATCTCCCTGACACTTCGGGTGGACGCTGCAGCGGTCCGCAGCTCGGTCTTGCTGAACGGTAGGTCCGTGGTCGCCCGGTTCAGGCCGGGGATGTGGCGCACATCGATTCCGGCCGCACTGATACGCCGCCGGATGTGCGAGAGCGTCCCCGTCGCCGGCGGTGCGCCCAGCTTGAGTGCGACCTCACGCAGGGTTGTGGACGATGCGACCGCCTCCGCGATGGCGCTGTCCGTGTACTTGCGCCAGGGGCTTCGATGCTTGAAGTGGCTCGTGTCGATCCCGTGTGCGGCCACCTTCGCCTGGAGCGTACGCCGCCGCCCTCCGCTTTCCCCGACCCCGAGCCGACGCATCAGGTCGGCCCACCCCTCCGACTCCGCCACGGCGGCGCTGAGCCGGTCCTTCGTGTACGGGCTCGTGCTCACGTGATCCCCTCCCCAGTACGGATCTCGCACGGATCAACGAGCCGAATATCGGACGGTTACGCCCTTCGGGGTACGGAATGCGGACGGGCCCGCGCCCTCCGGTGGGGAGGGGGCGGGCCCGTCGCGGGGTGGACCGGAGGTCAGATGCCCAGGTCGCGGATGATCTTGGCCACGTGGCCCGTCGCCTTGACGTTGTAGAAGGCGTGCTCGACCTTGCCCTCCTCGTCGACGACGACCGTGGAGCGGATGACGCCCGTGACGACCTTGCCGTAGAGCTTCTTCTCGCCGAAGGCGCCGTAGGACTCCAGGACCTCCTTGGACGGGTCGCCGACCAGGGTGACCTTCAGGTTCTCCTTCTCGCGGAACTTCGCGAGCTTCTCCGGCTTGTCGGGGGAGACGCCGATGACGTCGTAGCCGGCGGCGGCCAGCACGTCGAGGTTGTCGGTGAAGTCGCACGCCTGCTTGGTGCAGCCCGGGGTGAGGGCGGCGGGGTAGAAGTAGACGATGACCTTGCGGCCCTTGTGGTCCGCGAGGGAGACCTCGTTGCCGTCCGCGTCGGGCAGGGTGAAGGCGGGGGCGGTGTCGCCGGGCTGCAGTCGCTCGCTCATGGCTTGCTCTCCTCGGGAATGTTCGCGTACGCGATGAGAGCCTAATGGGGGTCGGGGACAGCCTCCCGGCGGCGGAACTGACAGACTGTCCATCAACGACCGGATCACGACTACGGAGGCAGCGCGGTGTCGGACGCCAGGACCCCTGCGCAGATCGAGGCGGACATCGTCCGCCGGCGCGACCAGCTCGCCGTCACGCTCGACGAGATCGGCATTCGGGTGCATCCGAAGACGATCATCGGGGACGCCAAGGCCAAGGTGGCCTCGACCGTGGACGAGACTGCCGGACGGGCGTTCGTCGCCGTCAACCGGGTGGTCTCCGACGTGAAGGCACGTTTCACCGACGAGGAGGGCGCTCCGCGCCTGGAGCGCGTCGTCCCGGTGGCCCTGGTGGCCGTCGCGGTCGTCGGGCTGCTGCTGACGTCCTCCCGGCGGCACAAGGGCTGAGCCCGGCCGGTAGGTTCGTCACGTGAGCGAGAACACGCACGACAAGCTGCCCATCCGGATGCTCCACGACCGGGTCCTGGTCCGCACCGACACCCCGGAGGGGGAGCGGCGCTCCGGCGGCGGGATCCTCATCCCGGCGACCGCCGCGGTCGGCCGGCGTCTGGCCTGGGCCGAGGTCGTCGCGGTCGGGCAGAACGTCCGGACCGTCGAGATCGGCGACCGCGTGCTGTACGACCCCGAGGACCGGGCCGAAGTGGAGGTGCGGGGCGTCGCCTACGTACTGATGCGGGAGCGGGATCTGCACGCCGTGGCGGCCGACCGCTTCCAGAGCACGGACTCGACGGGTCTGTACCTGTAGGGCGGATCCGTGCGGCGGAGACTTGAGAAGGCCCTGGTGACCGGTGTCACCAGGGCCTTTGCCCGTTCTTTGCTAGGCTGGGGGGACCCCGACGAGACGCGCCGTACCGGGTAGAGCAAAGACGACGCACTCCTGTTGTTCCGTCTCGCGGAGGTGTCGTCGTCATGGCCTGGGTTCTTCTGATCGTCGCGGGTCTGCTCGAGGTCGGCTGGTCGATCGGGATGAAGTACACCGAGGGCTTCACCCGTCTGTGGCCCAGCGTCTTCACCGGCGCCGGGATCGTCGCCTCGATGCTGCTGCTGTCGCAGGCCGCCAAGACCCTCCCCATCGGTACCGCCTACGGCGTCTGGGTCGGCATCGGCGCGGCGGGTGCGGCGGTGCTCGGCATGGTGGTGCTGGGTGAGCCGGCGACCGCCGCCCGGATCTTCTTCGTCGTCCTGCTGCTGGTCGCGGTGGTCGGTCTGAAGGCGACCTCCGGACACTGAGGCGCCGGCGGGCCCGCCGATGCCCGGGAGCGACGGCCTGGCACCCGGGCTTCCCCTGCCCGGCGCCCGCGCGCCCGCCCGGCCCGGCGCCCGGGCCGGCCTAGCGCTCGCGCCTCCCCGGCCTGGCCGGCTTCGCTCCGGGGCCCGCCTCGCCCGTCCCGTACCAGCCCTCGTCGCCCTCCTCGGCGCGTTCCCTGTCGCGTTCCTTGTCGCCGTCCCGGTCGCCTTCCCTGTCGTTCTCCCCGCCGTCCTCCCCGCCGTCCTCGGGTCCGTCCGGGACCGGGGGTACTTCGGGGAGGTCGGCGCCCGGCATCAGGTGCAGGTCGAAGTCGCGTACGGGGGCGTCGGCGAGGGCCTCGCGGGTGAAGCGGGCCCAGATCTCGGCGGGCGGGCCGCCGCCGTTGACCCGGGGGAGGCCCAGGGCGCCGTAGAGGGGTTCCTGGCGGCCGGTCTCCGGGTCCTGGCCCATCAGGGCGACGACGGTGGCGAGTTCGGGGGTGTAGCCGGCGAACCAGGCCGCCTTGTCGTCCTCGGCGGTGCCGGTCTTGCCGGCCGCCGGGCGTCCGGCGGCCATGGCGGCCGTGCCCGTACCGGCCTCGACGACGCCCCGCAGCACGGCGGTCGTGGTGTCCGCCGCCTCCCGTCCGACCGCCTGCCGGGGCTCCGCGGAGGGCAGCGGCAGCTGCTCCCCGTCGCGGCTGATCGCGGCGACCAGGGTGTGGTCCCCGCGCCGGCCGTGCGCGGCGAGCGTCGCGTACGCCTGCGCCATGTCGAGGACGCTCGCGGTGGCCGGGCCGAGGGCGATGGAGGGGGAGGCGGTGAGGTCGGGGGTGGTGCCCGGCAGGCCGAGCGCGACGGCGGTGCGGCGCACGTGCGCGGGGCCGACGTCCACGGCCATCTGGGCGTAGACGGCGTTCACGGAGAGGTCGGTGGCGGTGCCGACCGGGATCTCGCCGTAGCTCTCGCCGTCCTCGTTGGCGGGGTCGTACGGGGCGCCGGCCCAGCCCTCCACGGGGCGCCGGTCGGTGCCGTCGTAGAGCGTGTACGGGGTGATCGGCTCGCCGTACTGGGTCCGCGCGCCGCTCTGGACGGCGGCCGTGAAGACGAAGGGCTTGAAGGTGGAGCCGACCTGGTAGTCGCGGCGGGTGGCGTTGTTGACGTACTGCCGGGTGTAGTCGACGCCTCCGTAGAGGGCGACGACGCGGCCGGTCGCCGGTTCGACGGCGGCGGCCCCGGCGCGCACGTACCGGTCGGAGGGGTGGGTGGCCGGGTCGAGGCGGTGGGTGACGCGGTCCTCGACGGCCCGGACGAGCGCGGCCTGGCGGTCGGGGTCGAGGGTGGTGACGATCCGGAAGCCGCCGCCGGCGAGGGTCTTCTCGTCGACGATCCCGCGGCCGGTGAGGTACTCCTCGACGGCCTGCACGACGTAGCCGCGCTGTCCGGAGAGGCCGGTGCCCGGGCGGGCGGTCTGCGGGTCGGGGAAGCGGAGCGCGGCGCGCTCGCCGGGGGTGAGCCAGCCCTCGCCGACCATGCCGTCGAGGACGTAGGCCCAGCGGGCGAGGACGGCGGGGCGGTTCTCGGGGTGGGTGGTGACGTCGTAGGCGCTGGGGGCCTTGAGGAGGGCGGCGAGGTAGGCGCCCTCGGCCGGGGTGAGGCGTTCGACGTCCTTGCCGTAGTAGGCGTGGGCGGCGGCCTGGACGCCGTAGGCGTTGCGGCCGAAGTAGCTGGTGTTGAGGTAGCCCTGGAGGATCTCGTCCTTGGTCTTCTCGCGTTCCAGCTTGATCGCGATGAAGAACTCCTTGGCCTTGCGGGTGAGGGTCTGCTCCTGGCCCAGGTAGTAGTTTTTGACGTACTGCTGGGTGATGGTGGAGCCGGACTGGCGGCCCTTGCCGGTGACGGTGTTCCAGGCCGCGCGGACCATGGCCTTGGGGTCGACCGCGCGCGAGGTGTGGAAGTCGCGGTCCTCGGCGGCGAGGACGGCCTGCCGGACGGGGAGCGGGATCCGGTCGAGGCGGACGTTCTCGCGGTTGACCTCGCCGTCGCGGGCGAGGACGGTGCCGTCGCGGTAGAGGTACAGGTTGGACTGGGCGAGGGCGGCGGCGTTGGCGGCCGGGATGGACACCAGCAGGTACCCGGCGACGAAGGCCCCGGCGAGCAGCACTCCGCCGAGCAGGAACAGTCCGGCGGCGGCGCGCAGCAGGCGGCGGGGGAGCGAGGCCCTGGGGCGCCGCCGGGCGTCGGCGCGGGGCGGGGGTGCCGGGAGGGTGGGGTCCCTCGGCTCCCAGCCGGGATCCGGAGGTGGTGCGGCGGAGGAGGAACGCACGGAAGGGGACATGGCATCACATAGTGCACACAAAGCGGGCAAAACTCCCGAAGGTGGTGGGTGGCCGCCGAGAAATAGCCGGGAAAGGTGCGGGGGGCGGGTGTCTGGGGGGCGCCGGGGAGAGTGCTGGGTGACGTGCCTGGGTGGGTGCCGGGCGAGGTGCCTGGGTGGGGCCGGGTGAGGTGCCCGGGAGGTGCTTAGGCGGGGCCCGGACGGGGTCCGGGGTGGGGCCGGGAGGGTGCTCGGGAGGTGCCTGGGCGGGGCCCGGATAGGGCCCGGGAGGGTGCTCGGGCGGTGCCCGGGAGGGTGTGCGGAACGACCCGGGGGATCGCGTACGACCACCGGGAAAACCGTTCGCCGCGGTGTGTCCCGGACCACTAGGGTCGTGCGCTTCGTCCGTTTTCCGCATGCCCTTCGAAGGGAAGCACCATGCTGCGGCTGTACGCGACCGTGGCCGCGGGCGGCTTCCGGCGGTACTCCACCTACCGGGTGGCGACGCTGGCGGGCCTCTTCACCAACACGGTCTTCGGTTTCGTCTTCTCGTACACCTACATCGCGCTGTGGGCCGAACGCCCCCAGCTCGGTGGCTACTCCATGTCCGACGCCCTCGCCTACGTATGGATCGGGCAGGCCCTCCTCACCGTCTGCGGCCTCATGGGAGGCGGCTTCGAGGAGGAGCTGATCGAACGCATCAGGACCGGCGACATCGCCGTCGACCTCTACCGCCCGGCCGACCTCCAGGGCTGGTGGTGCGCGGCCAACGCGGGCCGTTCCGCCTACCAGTTGCTCGGCCGCGGCGCGGGGCCCCTCGTCATCGGCGCGCTCGCCTTCGGGTTCACTCTTCCGGACGGTCCGGTCGGCTGGGCCGCCTTCCTGCTCGCGGTGGCCCTCGGCTCGCTCGTCTCCTTCGCGCTCTGGTACCTGGTCGCGATGAGCGCGTTCTGGCTCCTCGACGGCCAGGGCGTGGTCCAGGTCGCCTGGCTGACCGGCCTCTTCTTCTCCGGGATGCTCCTCCCGCTCAACGTCTTCCCCGGCGCGCTCGGCGAGATCGCCCGCGCCCTGCCCTGGGCCGCCCTGCTCCAGGTCCCGGCCGACGTCTACCTCGGCCGCTACGAGGGCGGCGCGGGCCTGCTGCGCGCGTACGGCTTCCAGCTCGGCTGGCTCGCGCTGCTCCTGATCGCGGGCCGCGCGGCCCAGGCGGCGGCGACCCGGAAGGTGGTGGTCCAGGGTGGCTGAGTCACTGATGGCCGGGCAGGTCACGCACGACACGGCCCCCGGTGTCCCGGCCGGCCTCGGCGGCCGCGCCGGCGACGCCCTGCGCACGTACCGGATGGTCGCGGCCATGTGGATCCGCTCCACCATGACCTACCGCGCCTCCTTCGCCCTGACCCTCGTGACCTCCTTCTGCGTCACCTTCTTCGACTTCGTTGTCATCCTGCTGATGTTCGGGCAGGTCCGGGGGCTCGGGGGCTTCTCCTTCGCCGAGGTCGCCTTCCTGTACGGCACCACCGGGACCGCCTTCGGGATCGCCGACCTCACCCTGGGCTCGCTCCAGCGGATGGGGCGCCGGATCCGGGACGGTTCGCTCGACGTGTTCCTGCTGCGCCCGGCGCCGCTGCTCGCGCAGGTCGCGGCGGACAAGTTCGCCCTGCGCCGGCTCGGCCGGGTGCTCCAGGGGCTGATGGTGCTCGTGTGGAGCCTGGTGCTGCTGCGCGACGAGGTCGCCTGGACCTGGGCGAAGGTCCTCATGGTCCCGGGGATGGTGGCCTGCGGGGCGGTGATCTTCATGGCGGTGATGGTGCTGGGCGCCTCGGCGATCTTCTGGCTCCAGGACGGGGCCGAGGTCACCAACTCGTTCACGTACGGAGGGAACACGCTGCTCCAGTACCCGCCGACGATCTTCGCGCAGGACCTGGTGAAGGGCGTGGTGTTCGTGATCCCGCTGGCCTTCGTGAACTGGCTTCCCGCCCTGTACGTCCTCGGCCGCCCGGCCCCCGCCGGAGTGCCGTCCTGGACGGCCTTCGCCTCCCCGCTCGTGGCCCTCGTCTGCTGCGGCGTCGCGGGCCTGGCGTGGCGGGCGGGCATCCGTTCCTACCGATCGACAGGAAGCTGACCGCGCATGTCCAGCACGTCACCCACGCCGCCACCCACGACATCACCCGCCCCGTCACCCACGACATCACCCACCCCGCCACCCACGCCCCTCGCAGCGGGTACGCCCCTCGCACCGGGCATGCCCCTCGCACCGGGCACGCCCCTCATCGAACTCGACGGCCTGGAGAAGACCTTCACCGTCCGCCGCAGGGCGGGCCTGCTGCGCCGGGAACGGCGGGAGGTCCGCGCCGTCGACGGCATCTCGTTCACCGTGGACCGCGGCGAGATGGTCGGCTACATCGGCCCGAACGGCGCCGGGAAGTCGACCACCATCAAGATGCTCACCGGCATCCTCACCCCGAGCGGCGGCCGCCTCCGCGTCGCCGGCATCGACCCCGCGCGGGACCGCACCCGCCTGGCCCGCCGCATCGGCGTCGTCTTCGGCCAGCGCACCACCCTCTGGTGGGACCTGCCGCTGCGCGACTCGTACCGGCTGACCCACCGCATGTACCGGATCCCCGACGACCGCTTCAGGGAGAACCTGGCGCGCTGTGTCGAGCTCCTCGACCTCGGCGACCTCCTCGACGTGCCCGTGCGCCAGCTCTCCCTCGGCCAGCGGATGCGCGGCGACATCGCCGCCGCGCTCCTCCACGACCCCGAGGTGCTCTACCTCGACGAGCCGACGATCGGCCTCGACGTCGTCTCGAAGTCCCGGGTCCGCTCCTTCCTCCGGGAGCTCAACGCGGAGCGCGGCACCACCGTCCTCCTCACCACCCACGACCTCACGGACATCGAACAGCTCTGCTCACGGGTGATGGTCATCGACCACGGACGGCTGATGTACGACGGCGACCTCGCCGGCCTGCACGAGGCCGGCGACGGCGAACGGCTGCTCGTGGTCGACCTGGCGCGCGAGCTGCCGCCGATCGACTCGGTGCCCGGGGCCCGCTTCGTACGGGCCGACGGGCCGCGCCAGTACCTCGCCTTCCCGGCCTCCGCATCCGCCGCGCCGCTGGTGGCCGCGGTGGCGGAGTCGTACCCGCTGGTGGACCTCTCGGTGCGGGAACCGGACATCGAGTCCGTGATCGCGAAGATGTACGGGGGAACTCGTGAGGATCGCCGGGAGTCCCTGATGTAGGCCCCTCACGGAGGCGGGCAGGGAGGTCGGGCTGACATGGTGAGTTTCTCGTACACGGCCGCGGACGAGGAGAAGAGCAGAGGCGTCCGCAGGATGAAGGCCCTGGCGACGGGGCTCCTCGCGCTGGTCGCGGCGGTCTACGCCCTCGCGACCTGGGCGAAGAGCGCGGGCGCGGGCCCCTGGGCGGGGTACGTGGCGGCGGCGGCCGAGGCCGGCATGGTCGGCGCGCTCGCGGACTGGTTCGCCGTGACGGCCCTCTTCCGGCACCCGCTCGGCCTCCCCATCCCGCACACCGCGATCATCCCGACGAAGAAGGACCAGCTCGGGGCCTCGCTGGGCTCCTTCGTCGGCGAGAACTTCCTCTCCGCGGACGTCGTACGGGGCCGGCTGCGCGCCCTCGGCGTGGCCCGGCGCCTCGGCGCCTGGCTGGCCGAGCCGGCGCACGCGGACCGGGTGACGGCCGAGGCGGCGACGGCCCTGCGCGGCGCCCTGACCGTGCTCAGGGACGCGGACGTGCAGGCCGTGGTCGGTGAGGCGATCACCCGCCGCGCCGACCAGGCCGAGGTCGCCCCCGGCCTCGGCAAGACCCTGGACCGCATGGTCACGGAGGGCGCCCACCACCGGGCGGTCGATCTGGTCTGCGTCCGCGCCCACGACTGGCTCGTCACCCACGGCGACTCGGTGATGGACGCGGTCCAGGGCGGCGCCCCCGGCTGGACCCCCCGTTTCGTGGACCGCAAGGTCGGCGAGCGCGTCTACAAGGAGCTGCTCCGCTTCGTCACGGAGATGCGCGACATGCCCTCGCACCCCGCCCGGGGCGCCATCGACCGCTTCCTCACGGACTACGCGGCCGACCTCCAGTCCGACACGGAGACCCGCGCCCGCGTGGAACGCCTCAAGTCCGACCTCCTGGCCCGCCCGGAGGTCCAGGACATCATCGCCTCCGCCTGGGCGTCGGTCCGCGCCCTGATCCTGGCGGCCGCCGAGGACGACCAGAGCCAGCTGCGCCTCCGCGCCCGCGCCTCCCTGATCTCTCTCGGCAAGCGCCTCGCCTCCGACCCCCGCCTCCAGGCGAAGGTCGACGGCTGGCTGGAGGCGGCCACGACGTACGTGGTCACCACCTACCGCGCCGAGATCACCTCCCTGATCACCGACACGGTCGCCGGCTGGGACGCCGACCAGACCTCGAAGAAGATCGAGGCCAACATCGGCCGCGACCTCCAGTTCATCCGCATCAACGGCACGGTGGTCGGCGCCCTGGCCGGCCTGACGATCTACACCATCAGCCACGCACTGGGCGGCTGATCCGGCGGCCCGACCGCCCACGGGCGCCCGCCGCGCTCAGCCCTTGTCGCGGGTGACGGCCCACGCGGTGGCCGCCATCCCGCCGGCGACGGAGAACACGGCGGGCCAGGCCCCGACCTTCTTGGCCAGCGGATGCGACCCCCCGAACGCCGCCACATAGGCGGCCGACAGCCCCACGGCCACCTTCCCCCCACCCACCCGCTGCCACTCCCGCGCCGCCACCCCACCGGCCACCGCCAGCACCACCCCACCGAGCGGCCGCTTCTTGGTCCACCGCGCGACGGCGTATCCGCCGACGAGTCCGGCGGCGGCTATGGCGGGGGAGGGGATGGTGGGCATGGGGGGTCCTTTCGGCTGGAACGTGGCCCTTTGAGCGTACGGGGTGAGTAACCCCAGGGGTCAGTGGGCCTCAAGGTGGCTGAGGAGAGCACGGAGGTCAACCGCGTCCATTCCCCACGGGGTGAGGTCTTCTTCTGGATCAGCCAATTCCCTGACGAGGGGGTCGTCCAGGATCTGGCCCATGAATTCCAGCTTGTGCCCAAGGCGCTCGTGCACGATGCCGTCGATGGTGCCCTCGGCGACCAGGACGGTCACCCGGGTCTCAGTGTCTGGGGCCAGCCCGAGCCGGTGGATCCGGTCAAGGCTCTGCAGGTAGCGTCCGGCCGCGAAATCCCGGTCCAGGTAGACGGCGTCGTGGCAGACGTGGTGCAGGCTGATCCCCTCGCCGAGCGTCGCCGGGTTGGAGAGCAGCACCATGCAGTCCGGGTCCTCCCTGAACCTGCGGATCTGCTCGTCGCGGTCGGGAGTCGCTCCGTGGACCACGGCGGGGCGGAGGGGATGGAGCGCTGCCGCGAGCGTGGTCAGGTTCCTGACGAACGTCGACCAGACCAGGGTCTTCCGTCCCGCGCGGGCGTTCTCCGTCACCGTCCGCAGGACCGCCTCGTACTTCGGGGAGGTCTCGTAGCGGGGCAGCTCACGCATGAGTTCCCTCAGCGGGAGACCTGCGGCGGCCCGCTGCGGAGCCGCGAAGATGGGCAAGGGCCGGTGCCGGTCCGACCCGGACTCCAGCAGAGCCGGGTTGGTGCTGGCCATCATCAGGTACACGAGGACCTTGCCCAGCCGGGCGAACTCCTCCTGTTCGCCGTCCTGGAGATCGGTCAGCTGGTTCTTCAGCGCCGAGTAAAGCCTGCGGTGCGCCTCGGGAAGCTGGACGTATTTGACCCGTACATCCACGGGCGGCAGCTGGAGCTCACTCTTCGTCGTACGTGTGAACAGCGGACGGAGAACCCGGCTCGCGTGGCTGAGGTCACCGCCGGACACCGCTCGGTCCACCGCCCGTCGGCCGTGGCCGGGCCAGACGAAAGAGAGCAGGCTCTCCAGGTCCTTGGCCCCGTTCGGTGCTGGGGTTCCCGTGAGTATGAGCCGGTGCTTGGCGAGTGGCCCCAGCGCCATGCAGCTGGCGCCGTAAGTGCCCCTGACCCCGAGCTTCATGCGATGCGCTTCGTCCAGCACCATCAGGGACGGTGCTGTCGTGAGCCAGTCGGCGAGCTGGGACTGCTGCCGGCTGAGCCTTTCGTAATTGACGAGCAGGATTTCGGTCTCCCCATCTGGCGTGCGCTTGAGGACCTGCACGCGGGGAGGCTCCGTGAAGCACTGCGCGGCCTCGTCGGTCCATGCCTCGTAGGCGGATTTCGGGCTGACGACCAGGAGCCGCCTCACTTTGCCGGCCTGGCGGAGCGCCGCGTACACGGCGAGGGCGGCGCGGGTCTTTCCCGCCCCGGGCACGCTGAAGTTGGCGCCGTGGGTGAGGGACAGGAGCTTCGCGATGTCCCGCTGCTGGAAACTGGTCAGCGGAGCGTCCCAGGACGGCCCCAGGAGGCCGGGAACCTCGGAGGGAGCGACCTCGCCCAGGACGGGCTCTCCACGGCTTCCGGCCTGGAGCCGTGCCTCGACGGCCTGGGAGTCCTTGACCGATCCTTCGGCGAGGTCCCTCAGATCGGGCGCGAAGGACACCCCGGTCGGGTCGTGCCAGTGCCTGAGGAGCGGGAGCTGGGCGAGGAACTCCTCCAGGTCCACCTCGGCGGCCTGTGCGCCGCGCTGGCTTCCGCTCGCATAGCGGGCGACGAACCGCACCAGGTGTTCCTGGCCGTCCGCGAGGGAGCGGAACACGACCTTGGTGCGGCTCTCGTCGAAGCCGAGTCTGAGCGAGGGTTCTCTGGTTCCGGACACGGTCAGTTCTCACTCGCCTTGATCAGCCAGGTGACTCCGTCTCCGCGCGTGGCGACGCCGCGGCTGGCCTGACGGGCGAGTTTCGTGAGGCTGCTCCTGACGCGAAGCAGCGCGCTGTCGAAGCTTGCCTCGTCCAGACTGTTGCTTCCGAGTGCCTCGACCAGGTCGTTCACGCTCTGATCGATGGCCGCGCGGGCGTCGTCGAGGCGTTCGGCGGTGGTCTGGCGGACCTTCTTCAGGCGGTCGTCCCGCTCGGCCGAGTCCAGTGCGCGGCGCATTCCCTTGCGGGCGGTGGCGAGTTCGTGCTGAGCGGCTTCCCGCGCCGCGTCCGGGACGTGGCGCGAGGACTTGGTGGCATGGGCCCGCAGAATCTGGTCAGTCACGGCCCGGGCCCGGACGACAGGATCGGCGGGCGGAGCCACGGAGACGGAGAGGCCCGGGATCGCGATCCCCGCCGGCTCCTCGTCCCGGGACTCGGTGGACTCGAAGAGCTCGGGCAGGCTCTCTTCCAGGTAATCCCCCTGGAAATCCTCGCCGATGAAGCGGGTCTTCGTCTTGGCGAAGTCCAGGATGATCGCGGCGATCCGGTTCTCCTTGACGCGTTCCGCCTTCTCCTGGCTTGAGGCGGCCACCTTCGTGTACGTGCGGTACAGCTCCTTCAGGTTCTCCTGGTGGCCCTCGAAATCAGAGAGGGCGAGCTGGGCACCGTCAGGCGTGGCGCTGCGGTCGATCATGTCCCGGATCACTCCGAGGATCCAGCGCTCCTGCCTGAACGTCTTGAGCTGGATGTGGAAGTCGCGGACGATGTCGGCGGCCTCGCGCCCCAGCAGCTCCTGTTCTTCCATCGCGATCAGGCGGTTGATGTAGGAGTAGTCGCGGCGCTTGTCGGGACGCAGCTGGAGAGCCAGCTCCACTGCGTTGATGTCCTCCCAGGTGAAGGACGGAGGCAGGACGCCGACCCGGATGCTGGATCGTCCCAGCTTGCGCAGTGCCGCGGCCCGGGTGTTGCCGTTGACGAGGATGCCCTCGTGCGTCATGAGGCCGGGCTCCTGCTGTTCGACGGAGCGCAGGCTCTCCATCAGCGTCTCGAAGTCCGGGTCTGTCTCGTCGGGGTTGGAAGGCTTCCCCATGAGCAGCTGGTACAGGTAGTTCTGGCTCTCCGCGCTCCAGGGATCCGTCTCAAGCCCACGGGCAAGCACGGGGTCGTGATCGCGCTGGGCCCTGATCCGGTGTGTTGCCGGGTTGTAGTACACGTCGCGCAGCGGCATGTCGATGACGCCGACATGGTGTGGCCGGCCGTTCCACTCCACCGTCACGGTCTCGTGGATTTTGTCGCCCGTCGTCGCCTCACTGAGCCGGCGTGCGACGAACTCGGCGTTCTCCAGGCTGTTCGACGGAAGTTCGAACTTCAGCATCCCCACGGTTCTCCTCAACTCCGGGCCCGTGCCCGTTTCCTTCCAGCTCTCCGGACCGACAGCTACGGGCGGTCGACTGCCGCCCGGACGGTCTCGCGAGACTCCGCCGGCAAGCTGCGGTACTCCCCCCAGAGCCGTTCCATGGCGCTGAAGTCCCGCCGGTCCGCGGCCACCCACTGAGCGAAGAGCTCGCGCTCGACCCCGCTCATCTTCGCCAGTCGGCCAAGCACTTCGGTCACGTCCGTCGGCCGGCCGCGGCCGCCGACCCTGCACTTGCGGCATTCGATGACCATCTCAACGGACTTCCCCCCGGGCTTCAGCACCTCGCGGCGGGCGATGTCCAGCTGCGCCGTCTCGATTCCGCCGTCGTATGCCTCGCCGGCGGCGATGCCGCAGACCCGGCAGAGGTGATCGTCCCGGTCGAGGATCTCACGGCGCTGTGTGCCGGTGAGGGCGGCGGCCGCCTTCGCCTGACCGGGCTTCCACACCTCCGCGCCCATCTCGACGAACCGGTGCTCGTGCGGGGAGAGGGTGGGGTCCTCCCGGTTCGTCGCGATGTTCCAGCCGTGCACCCGGAGGTCCCGCATGCGGCGGTCGATCTGAGAAGTCTCCGGAAACGCCTCGCGGAGCTGGGTCTTCGTGAATACCTCGCCCACTCCGACCTCGGTGACGAGCCACAGTGCGCAGCGGATCATGGTCCCCTGCCCGTTGTTCCGCCACGACGGAATACTCGCGTTCGTCAAGATTCTCTCCTTCTCTACCGGTCTGATACTGCACGCCGCTGATGTCTGCCGGCGGACTCAGCCGGTCTGCCTTCCCATTGGACGGGGGGAGCGACGTGAAGATCAAGCGATCCTGGGTGTTTGCGGGGCTATCGCAAACACCCAGGACCGAGACGGACGAGAAACGCAAACACAGGAGGCGGCCGGTCGCCTCCAACGCAAACACCGAGACGTGCGGAACGAAGCATTCCTGGTTGCGAAGCGCCCGCATGATCAAGAGAGACTGATTGCCCGCCATATCCGCATGTCTCTGGAGGTTCAGTGGCCGCATTAGGTCAGGTCCGTTTGACGTTCTGGGCCGGGTGTACGCCCGCTCGTACCGAGTTCGTGATCCGGTTTCGCGAACTCGTCGGCGCCATGCCGTCCGAGAAGCAGCGTGCCCGCGCGCTGCAGCTGGCGCTTCCGCCCAGCACCCTGTCCAACTACTGGAGCGGGCGCCGGATGCCGCGGGCTGCGACGCTCCGCGCGATCTTCGAGGCCGTGCGGGCGCACGCCATCGCGGGCGTGCCCGTTACCCTCGCCGAGCTTGAGGAGCTGCGCTCGTACGCCGTGGAAGGGCGCCAGGAGCGGGACGTCCAGGCGGCATGCGCCATCACCGGTCCCGTGCCCTCGGAGCGGGCGCCGCAGACGGCCGCCAGGCCGTCCGGCGGGAGTCCGGCGCAGGGACCGGCGCAGGGACCGGCGCGGGACCGGCAGGGCGAGCGAAGCGCCACGGTGCGGGAAACGCTGGAGATCCTTCGTTCGGCGCGGGCGTCCGGTGACCTGCGCCACCTCGTCGGGACGGCGTGGTCCGCCAGCAGGACGCTCGGCGAGGCCGACTTCTGCGACGCGGTGGCGGCGCTCCATGCCTCGGGTGACACGGAGCTCGCGGAGGCCCTTCTTCTCGCCGACGGACAGCGCGGCGCCGATGACACGATGCGGCTCGCCCTCGCCCTGATGGGGGCTGGTCTGACCAGTTCCGCCGAGCTGGTCATGCGGGCCAGTCTGCCCTCCGGAGGTGAGGCCCAGCACTAGAGGAAGCAGCCCCTGCGGCATATCCGAAGAAACACCAGTACGGGGTGAGACACGTCATCCACTCCGGCCTTCGCGGCGCCCGGATCGGGGCTGCCTTCACCACGTCACACTGGAGTCATTTCCTCATGCTGCACTTCTCGCTCCCCTTGATCGTCGCGCTCGGGTTCGCTCTCCTCGGGTCGGCGTTCGCCGCCGTGTGCGCCGTCGTCCTGGCCTGGCGTGTGGAGCAGCCCACGGTCGCCGCAGTCGCGTGGGGGGCGGTGACCTTCGCCGGCGCCTTCACGCTCATGATCCCGGTGATCAGCCTGCTGTCCGGGGCGGACGGATAGCGCCGGCTCGGTTCCGCCACGCCTCTGAGGGCCCCTCGCACGCGCGGGTTAGGGGGAGGCCGCATCATGCCTCACACTTGGGGGGCGTTGTCAGTGGGGTCTGTCACCCTCTGTGATAGCTGGTGGCACAAGGCGCCAGCAGGGTTCGTGTTCGAAGGAGGGTGCATGGCCAGCACTGAATCGGAGTTCACCTCGATCGAGATCTGTGCTGGGGCCGGCGGACAGGCCATCGGCCTGCACCGTGCCGGGTTCCGGCACCTGGCGCTGGTCGAGATCGACAAGCACGCGAGGGAGACCCTGCGGCGGAACATCGAGACGCGGCCGGAATGGGCCTGGGAGAAGCAGCACTGTGACCTCCGCCATGCGGACGTCAAGGACTTCAAGCCGTTGGCGGATGTCCGTACGGGCGACAAGCTCATTGAGTCAGGCGAGGTAGACCTCCTCGCCGGCGGCGTGCCGTGCCCGCCGTTCTCGCATGCCGGGAAACAGCTTGGAAGGGACGACGAGAGGGATCTCTTCCCCCGGATGCTTGAGCTCATCGATGAGCTCAAGCCCCGCGCGGTGATGATTGAGAACGTGCGAGGGATCCTGGACCCGAAGTTCTCCGACTACCGGGACTACATCAAGGCCAGGCTGCAGAGCGGGACCTACCGCGCCGATGACGGCACGCTCGTGACCGACAGGGGGCTTGGCTACAAGGTCTGCCACTGGGGGATCCTGGAAGCCCACGAATTCGGCGTGCCGCAGTTGCGGCCCCGCGCGATCCTCGTCGCGATCCGCAAAGATGTTCTCGGCGACGACGTGAAGTACGAGTGGCCGACTCCGACCCACGAGCACCCGGTCAGTGTCGTCGAGGCGCTTGAGGAGTCGATGGAGGAGCGCTACCAGGCGTACTACGACGGTCCCCGCGGCCAGGCGGCGCGTGCCGCCTACGCGCGCTGGCACGCCAAGGCCACGGAACGTCACCAGGAGCTGGAAGGTAAGGGCAGCGCCGGCATCGCTCCCACGCTCGTGGGCGGCTCGAAGAAGCACGGCGGAGCTGACCTCGGACCGAGCCGTGCCAAGGCGGCCTGGAAGCAGCTGGGCGTCTCCGGTCTCGGCGTGGCCAACGACGCTGAGACCGCCCGGAAGAAGCAGTCCGAGAACCGCGATCTGTTCGGTCCGGACGGGCCGATGCTGACCGTCGAGCAGGCCGCCATCGTGCAGGGATTCCCTGTCGACTGGATCTTCGACGGCGGCAAGACCGCTCAGTACCGCCAGGTCGGCAACGCCTTCCCGCCGCCGGTTGCGGAGGCCGTGGGACGGTCGATCATGGATGTCCTCAAGGCTGCCCGGGAGCGGGACGCGGAGCAGTCCTGATCACGTCGTGCCCGTGCCGCGGGCACGGGCACGACGTTGTTCCACCTCGGCCGCGATCCGCGCCGCGCACTCTTCCGGGGGCTCGTGCTCCCAGAACCGGAGCACCGTCCAGCCGGCTTCC
This sequence comes from Streptomyces sp. NPDC004435, assembly GCF_042873895.1. Classification (NCBI taxonomy): domain Bacteria; kingdom Bacillati; phylum Actinomycetota; class Actinomycetes; order Kitasatosporales; family Streptomycetaceae; genus Streptomyces; species Streptomyces sp. NPDC004435. The sequence goes on from NZ_JBIAMB010000001.1 coordinate 88,664, forward strand.
TGGAGCCGCTGGTCAGTGTCGCCGTCGCGCGCCATGTTTCCGGCCACCTTGCCGGACCAGTAGCCCTGGTTCGTACGGGGGGCCACGTAGTGCTCGGGGCATCCGTGCCAATAGCAGCCGTCGATGAAGACGGCCAGCTTCACCGGACGAAAGACGATGTCCGCCGTCCGCCTGAGTTCGGGCAGTGGACGAGCGGCGACGCGGTAGCGCAGGCCCTGTGCGTGCAGAAGCCGCCGGACCAGCTGCTCCGGCTTGGTGTCACGGCTTCGGATCGCCTGCATGTTCCGGCGCCGGGCGGCGGACGACGCCCAGGAGCCCTCCGGCGGCGACCACTCCGGTGTGTCACTGGACTGTGGCATTGGTGTTCTGATCCTCCCGCTATCAGCGTGCCAGAGAATCGCGGGCGGGATCTGGCCGAGGGCGGACTACGCCGTGTGCGAGGGCAGCGACGGCCCCTGCGCGGGAGCCTCCCCAGCGCGGGCGCGAGCCCAGAGGCGCCCGTCCAGGAGCACGCTGCGCCGTGTGTCCTGCGGACCCACCTCCGTGACGCGGGTGCTCACGAACTCCCCATCGAGTGGCACGGGGGCGCCCAGCCCTGCTGCGATCCGGCGGTGGCTTTCGTATTCGCCCATGATGAGGAACCCCTCCTTGCGCAGCGCGGAGCGGGAGCCGCCGTTGCCCCGAACCCGCTTCATGTAGTCCTTCTGCTGAGCCACAGTGCGGATCACATTTCTCCCGATCCGGCGGTCCTGGACCCGGCGGAAGAGTTCGTTGAGACGTGCCTGCCCGGATCGCGGCAGGAAGACCGCCGCGCGGTCGTCGGAGGCCATGTGCAGCAGCACGTTCTCCGGCAGCTCCGAGTCCCGCCACAGCCAGGCGATCTTGTCACGGTGCTGCGCCTTCACCGTCAGCTTCAGGTCGCGGTTGTTGCCGCTGTTCAGCCATTCGTCCCGGACTCTGAACACACCAGCGCTCCACCGGCTCTGCTCGTCGTTCGCCCAGACCAGCAGGCAGAGGTGCCCCCGCGCCTCAGGCGGGATCATCCATCCGCCGAACTGCTGCGAGTACTTGCAGTCGACGTCGACGCCGGCGATGCGGTAGTCCATGTCGACGCCATCCCCGAACCGGAACTCACGCTGGAGTCTGATTTCCACCAGCGTGCCCGCATGCGTCTTCTCTGTCTTGTAGAGAGAGTTCCAGTCGTAGCGCCCGGTGTCCTCACCGTTCAGCAACTGGTCGATCGTGTCCCGGAGCGTGCGCGCGAAACGCCGCTCCGCGGAATCCAGGGAACGGAGCTGATTCCAGACGGCGGCGAGTTCGGGGTCTTCGACCAGCAGGGCCTGCGTCTGGATGTTTATGGCCGCGGCGACATCTATGGGGAGCACCAACAGGTCCTGTCTGTGGGCGGAGCGGGCATGGGAGGGCTACTCCGGCTGCCGACGAGTGTCGCCGCGACTGCTGGGGCTGTGTCAAACGCTCTCGCCTCGTTCGTCACATGCTGGTCGGGCTCTGCTCCTGGGCCGCCCCGTGGCACTCCCCGTAAGTCCGCCCCGAGTCGCACCAGCAACCCTCCGTGCGCAGAGGGGGCCAAGGGGTGGCGCGGGCGCGGGCGGCGAGGGTGGTGGCGTACTGGGGGAGGAGGGCCGGGGTCGACGGGGGGAGGGACTCCGAGGCGGCGAAGGCCTCGTAGGAGGGGACCGTGGCGCGGACGATGCCGAGGTTGGGGGTGCCGGCCGCGGAGAGTTCGCGGAGGGACGCCTCGATGTCCGTCAGGTGGGCGCGGTGGGTGGGGTACTCCGTCTCCAGCTCCGGGTAGGCGGCGAGTAGTTCGTCCAGTTCACCGGAGGGCCAGTGGAGGACCGCCACCGGGAAGGGGCGGGAGAGGGCCGTGCGGTAGGTGCCCAGTTCGGAGCGGAGGCGGGCGATCTCGGCCTGGAGTTCGGTGGGGTCGGAGGAGCCGAGGGACCACAGGCGCTTCGGGTCGTGGAGTTCGTCCAGGGGGATCGTGCCGGTGTGCAGGCGGTCCGCCAGGGTGTCCCGGTCGTCGTGATCCAGGGCCAGCATGCGGCGGATGCGGTGGCGGGTCGCGAGGAGCGAGCGGGTGGCGTGGGAGAGCTCCGTGCCGGGGGCCAGGAGCTGGTTCGCCGCCTCCGTCAGCATGGCCTCCGCCGACTGCAGTTCGTCGTGGGCCTCCAGCGTCTCCGCCGCGATCTCCCACGGGGCCGCGTCCGCCGGGCGGGCGCTGCGGACGCCGTCGATGATGGCCCTCGCCTCGGCCTCGTGCCCGTACTCCCACAGGTTCGACGCCTTCAGCGCGCGGATCAGGTGCGGGTCCGCCGGGTCGCCGGCGAGGAGGTCGTCGTAGAGGGCCGTCGCCCCCGGCCGGTCGTTCGCCAGCTCCAGGTGGGCCGCGGCCCGGAGCAGCAGCGGCTCCCGGTCCCCGGGGTACTGCGCGGCGGTGCGCAGCAGACGCTCGGCTTCGGCGGTGTGGGCGGCAGGCGTGTCGGGGCGCATGCCTTCACCGTACTGCTGTACGGCCCTGGAGAGTTGGCGCGGCAGCGCCTATCGTGCCCGGCGTGTGGGACAGGGGACGTGGGGGACGGGAGCGGGTGCCGGTCGTCGTCCAGGCGCGCTCGGGGCGCCGTGGACTCGCCCGCGCGCTCTGGATCGCCGCCGAGACCGTCGTCACCTGCGGTGTTCTCATCCTCCTGCTCGTCGTCCACCAGCTGTGGTGGACCAACCAGCAGGCCCGTGCCGAGGCCGGCGCCGAGGTGCGGGCGCTGGAGCGGGAGTGGGACATCTCTCTCCCGGGGAGCGGGGCGGGGGACGGGGGGACGAGTGAGGGGCCGGCCCCGTCCGCGCCCGCGCCCGCCGCCGGGCCGTCCGTCACGCCCGGGTCCGCGCCCGGGAGCCCGCCTCCCCGGCGTACGGAGTCCCCGGCGCCGCCCGCGGCGCCGGCCGCCGTCCCGCCGCCCTCCGGCGCGACCTTCGCCGTGCTGCGCATCCCGCGGATCGGGCTGACGGTGCCGGTCGCCCAGGGGATCTCCAAGAGCAAGGTGCTGGACAGGGGGTACGTGGGGCACTACCCCGGCACCGCCGCCCCCGGCCGGGTCGGGAACGTCGCGCTCGCCGGGCACCGGAACACGCACGGCGAACCGTTCCGGTACGTCAACCGGCTGCGGAAGGGGGACGAGATCGTCCTGCGGACGCGCGAGGGCACGTACACCTACCGCGTCGACCAGATCCTTCCGGTCACCTCCCCCCGCGACACCGGCGTCATCCAGCCCGTGCCCCGGTCGATCGTCAAGCCCTCGTACGGGTACTCCAAGACCGGGTCCTACCTCACCCTCACCACCTGCACGCCCGAGTTCACCTCCCGCTACCGGCTCATCGTCTGGGCGACCCTGCGACGGTGAGGACCACGCCCGCCAGCGCGAGGACCGCCGAGGCCACCACGGCCGCGTCGGGGCCCGACCCCGACAGGGCGAGCATCAGCGCCACGCCCGCCGCCGAACCGATGTACCGGGCCGTGTTGTTCGCGCCCGAGCCCATCGCCGCCCGCTCCGGGGGCACCGAGTCGACCGCGAGCCGGGGCAGCGCCGCGTTCAGCAGACCGCTGCCCGCGCCCGCCACCACCAGGCCCGCGATCAGCCGCGGCCAGGGGAGGTCGGGAGAGTCGAGCGCGCCGAGGAGGGCGAGGACGCCCGCCGCGGACAGGACGAAGCCGACGGCCAGCTGGTGCGGGGCCGAGAGCCGGCCCGAGAGCCGGCGGGCCTGGAGCGCCACCACGAACGACGTGCCCGACCAGAGGACGAAGAGCCACGCCGCCACCAGGGGCGCCATGCCCGCGCCGCGCTGGATCATCGCCGGGACCACGCTGAACAGGCCGATGACCGCCAGGCCCGTGAAGAGCGCCCCCACAGCCGACACCCGGAACTCCGGCCTCCGCAGCAGTCCCAGGTCGATCATCGGCCGCGCCACCCGGCGCTCCACCAGGAGGAACAGCGCCGTCAGCGCCGCCGACGCCAGGAGGAGCAGACCGATCACGGGACGCAGCCAGCCGTCTCGGCCCAGGGTCAGCGCCGTCAGCAGCGCGCCGAGGGCCGGTGCGAGGGTGGCCGCTCCCGCCAGGTCGGGGCGGGCCGGGGCGATACGGGGCTTCGCCGCCGGCCGGGCGAGCGTACGGGTCCCCACCGCCGCCGTCAGCACGGCCGCCGCGCCCAGCGCCACGTACGCCAGCCGCCAGTCCACCAGGCCGAGCGCCCCCGCGAGCAGCGGGCCCAGCGCGATCCCGCCGCTCACCGCCGCGCCCCAGACGCCGGTGGCCCGGACGCGGTCGCGGCCCGAGGGGTACGCGTCGGCCAGCAGGCCCAGGCTGCCGGCGAGGATCGCCGCGCTCGCCGCGCCCTGCGCGATCCGCGCCGCCGTGAAGAGGGCCGTCGAGCCGGCGAAGGCCCCGAGCGCGGTCGTCACGCCCAGCGCGAGCGTGCCGAGCAGGAAGACCCGGCGCCGGCCGTGCGCGTCGGCCAGCGCGCCCGCGACCAGGAGCAGCGCGGCGAGGCCGAGCGGGGTGCCGTTGAGCAGCCACGCCTGCGCCGAGGACGGCGTCCCGAACGCCTCCGCCATCGCCGGGAGGGTCAGCATCGGCGCCGTGTAGTTCATCAGCGCGAGGGCGGTGGCGAGGGCCGTGACGGCGAGGGTGGCCGTGCCGCGGGCGGGCGGGTGGGCGGAGGCGTCGCCGGGGCGGGTGCCGCGGGCCGGTGTGTCGGGGAGGTCGGGGCGGTCAGGACGGTCGGGGTGGTCAGGGCGATCGGGGTGTGGCTGCGGCTGGGCTGTGCGCACGGGGGCCTCCGCCCTCTCGGTCCGGCCGGTCGGTCGGTTCAGTCACTGAACTCATACCCTACTCGCTGAGTTCGTTCAATGAACCGGCTTTTCGATACGATGGTCCGCATGGCCCTCGGCAAGGACTACGCCCAGCAGCAGTGCTCCATCGCCCGCGCCCTGGAGATCGTCGGCGAGCGCTGGACGCTGCTCGTCGTGCGCGACGCCTTCTACGGCGTCCGCCGGTACAGCGACTTCCTGGCCCACCTCGGCGCCCCCCGTGCCGTCCTGGCCGCCCGCCTCCAGGCCCTCGTCGACGCCGGTGTCCTCGACCGGCGCCGCTACCAGGACTCCCCGCCCCGCGACGAGTACGTCCTCACCGGGCGCGGCCTCGCCCTCTGGCCCGTGCTGTGGGCCCTCGGAGCCTGGGGCAGGACCGAGGTCCCCGGCACCTTCCCCATGCGCCACTTCCACCACGCCGCCTGCGGCACCGAGCTGGGCCCGTCCGGCGAGTGCCCGGCCTGTCGCCTCCCCGTGGCCCCCGCCGACATCGAGATGCGCCCCGGCGCCGGACTCGACCCGGACCCCGCCGACCCCGTCGCCCGCGCGCTCCTGGCCCCCCGCCGCCTCCTCGTCCCGCTGGAGCCGGCCGCTTCCTGAACGGACCGGGAACTCTCCCGTACGGCCGTTCGTCCCACCTGGCAGACAGTGAAGTCCGGGGAACGGGGGGTGTGATGAGCGGGAGTCTGGTCCCGCGCCGAGTCGCGCCCCCCGCCTTCCTCCCCGCCCTCCTGGCCTTCTTCCTCCCGCTCGTCCTCGCGCTCGCGTTCGCCGGGACGTTCCTCTCCGACGGCGCCGTCGGCGCGGGCGTCGTCCTCGCCGCCTCCGCCGTCCTCTGCGCCCTCGTCGGCGCGCGTACGGCTCCGGCCGTGCCCCCCACCCTCATCCGCACCGCGCTGCGCGACCGGGCCCGCCGTACGGCCTTCCTCCCGCAGCGCGACCCCGACGCCGCCGGCCGCAGCCGGCCCAGGGCGCCCGGGCGCTCCCTCCCGACGGCCGCGTAGGGGTCCAAGCACACCACGCCCGAAGACCCCTTCGCGCGGTCCGTCATGCCGAGACACACCATCCACGGCACGACGAACCCCGGAGGGTTCCCTTGTCCTTGCCCCTGACCTTGTCCTTGCCCCTGACCTTGTCCTCGTCCCTGGCCTCCTCGGCGCACCCTTCCTCCGCGCCCCTCCTCTCCGCACCCGCACCCGAGCCCCTCGCCCTCACCGTCTTCCCGGCCTCCGTCCTCGACGTCTTCGCCGCGCTCGTCGAGAGGCTCGCCGCGCTGCTCCAGCCCTTCGCCGACGGCGCCTCGACCGCCGCCGCGGTCGTCCTCCTCACCGCCCTGGTCAGGCTGGCCGTCCACCCGCTCTCCCGGGCCTCCGTCCGGGGGCAGCAGGCCCGCGTCCGGATCGCGCCGCGGGTCGCCGCGCTGCGGGAGAAGCACAAGCGGCGGCCGGAGCGGCTCCAGCGGGCGATCCTGGAGCTGCACGCCGAGGAGAAGGTCTCGCCGTTCGCCGGGATCCTTCCGAGCCTGCTCCAGGTGCCCGCCTTCCTCCTCCTGTACGCGCTGTTCTCCTCCGGCGACCGGATGGCCGGGCACAGCCTCCTCGCCGCCCCGCTGGACGCGCGGTGGACCGGCGCCCTCGCCGACGGCGGGCCCTTCGGACCGGCCGGGCTCGTGTACCTCGGCCTCTTCGGGGTGGCCCTCGCCGTCGCCGCCCACCAGTACCGCAGGGCGCGCAAGGAGACGCCGCAGGCGCCGGAAGGGGCGCCCGCGGCGCTGGGGCGGGTCCTGCCGCTGCTCTCCTTCGGCACCGTCGTGACCGTCGCCGTCGTCCCGCTCGCCGTCGGGCTCTACCTCGTCACCAGCACCACCTGGTCCGTCGTCGAGCGGGCCCTACTCATGCGTAAGGGTCCGCAGGCTGAACGGGGTCTTGCGGGCTGAACGGGAACCTTGGAGGATCAGACGATCCTCCGATGGCCGCACTCCATCGGCCGGGGCACCGAAGGGCCTCCCCCCGGGCCCACCTCGACCACAGGGAGAAGACCATGAAGCTGCTGCGAGTCGGCCCGCCGGGCGCCGAGCGTCCCGCCCTCCTCGACGGGGACGGGACCCTCCGTGACCTGTCCTCCTTCGCCGACGACGTCGACGGCCGGCTGCTCTCGGACACCGCCACGCTCGACCGGATCCGCGCCGCCGCCGAGGCCGGGGTGCTCCCCGCGTACGGCGGCTCCGGCGACGCCACCGGGCTGCGCGTCGGCCCGCCGGTCGGCCGGATCGGCAAGGTCGTGTGCATCGGGCTGAACTACCACGGCCACGCGGCCGAGACCGGGCAGGCCACCCCGGCCGAGCCGGTCGTCTTCCTCAAGGCCGCCGACACCGTCGTCGGCCCGGACGACACCGTCCTCGTGCCGCGCGGCTCGGTGAAGACCGACTGGGAGGTCGAGCTGGCGATCGTCATCGGCCGGACCGCCCGCTACCTGGAGACCGACGAGGAGGCCCTGGCGCACGTCGCCGGGTACGCGCTCGCGCACGACGTCTCCGAGCGGGAGTTCCAGATCGAGCGCGGCGGCACCTGGGACAAGGGCAAGAACTGCGAGACCTTCAACCCGCTCGGGCCCTGGCTGGTGACCGCCGACGAGGTGCCCGACCCGCAGGACCTCACCCTGCGCCTGTGGGTGAACGGCGAGCTGAAGCAGGAGGGCCACACCTCCGACCAGATCTTCCCGGTCGCCGAGGTCGTCCGGTACGTGAGCCGGTTCATGACGCTCTACCCCGGCGACATCATCAACACCGGCACGCCCGCCGGAGTCGCCATGGGGCAGCCTGACCCCAAGCCGTACCTCCGCCCCGGCGACGTCGTCGAGCTGGAGATCGAAGGCCTCGGCCGCCAGCGCCAGGAGCTGAAGAGCGCCTGACCTCGCAGCCGGCCACACGTCGCACGGCGGGCGACGGCAGCCCGTCGCCCGAATCTGACGGCACCCCGCGTGGGGTGCCGTCATTTTCGTCCTTTTTTATGCATATTGCGGCGTATGGAACCTGTGAAGAACGGAAGCGCCTCCCGCCGCGGAACACGTCTCGCCCTCTCCGCCGCCACCGCGGTGCTCGCCTCCGGCGCCCTCGTCGGCGGACTCGCCGGCACCGGCGCCGCCGATCCGCTGCCCGGAGGGCTCGGCCCCTGCAAGCCGGGAAAGTGCCCGCCCACGTACCCCGACCCCAACAACGGCGAGGTCGTGTGGCGCGACAACGCCGTCAACGTCTTCGTCGGCGGCGACTTCCTCGTCCGCGAGGCCGCCGCGGAGGCCGAGGGCAAGGTCGTCGTGCTGGGCGGCTTCGACCAGGCCAAGCGCGCGGACGTCTCCCAGGTCTACAACGTCGGCGTCGCCGGCGGCGGTTCGCGGGTCGTCCCCGACAATGGGACCGCCTTCCTCAGCGTCGGCGGGAACATCACCGTCGCCGCCGGGCAGCGCCTCCTCACCGAGGAGGGCACGGTCACCGGCAAGACGCTGTACGCGGGCACCGCCACCGGCACCGTGACCCCGGCGCCCGTCAAGGACGCCGCCGCCGTCGCCCCGTACACCGCGCTGCGCGACCAGCTGACCGCCGCGAGCCAGTGCTACGCGTACGTCGACGGGGCCTCCCGCACCCCCACCGGGACGGCCGTCAACAAGGGCTACGAGACCCTCTTCACCGGTGACGGCACCTCCGCGCTCCAGGTCTTCAACGTCGACTTCGACCTGGAGTCGGGGCCCGGCGGGCAGCAGGGCATCCGCTTCGACGGGATCCCAGCGAACGCGACCGTCCTCGTCAACGTCCTCGGCGGCGACCGGACCGTCGACACGTACATCGACGGCCTCCCGGGGCTCCGCGACCGGCTGCTGTGGAACTTCCCCGACGCGACCCGGGTCAAGTTCGAGGGCACCGCGCAGTTCGCGGGCAGCGTCCTCGTCGGCAACCAGGCCAGCACCGCCACCCTCACCATGCCGGGCATGAACGGCCGGTTCTTCACCACCGGCAACCTGACCCACGCGTCGGAGCCGGGCGGGGGCGGCGGCCAGGAGATCCACAACTACCCGTTCGACGGCGACCTGCCGTCCTGCGACGAGGACCCGACCCCGACCCCGACGGACACCACTCCCACGCCGACCGGGCCGACCCCGACGGAGACCACCCCGACCCCCACCGAGCCGACACCGACCGAGACGACCCCCACCCCCACGGAGCCGACGCCCACGGAGACCACCCCGACCCCGACGGAGCCCACTCCCACGGAGCCCACCCCGACGGATCCGACCCCCACCGAGACCACGCCCACGCCGACCGAGCCCATCCCCAGCCCGACCGACTCCGCCGACGGCGGAGCCACGAACGGCGGGAGCACGAACGGCGGGGGCACGAACGGCGGCCTGACGAACGGCGGCTCCGACGGCGGCGACTCGGGCGGCTGGACCGGCGGCGGCACCGACACCGGCGGTGGGTCCGACAGCGGAGGCTACGGCGACGACACCGGCGGCCACCACGGCCCGGACGGCGGGGGCGAACTCCCCGAGACCGGCGCCGGCACCGGGAAGATCGTCATGGGTGCGACGGCGGCCGTGCTCGCCCTCGGCGGAGGCGTCCTCGTCGCCGTCAGCCGCCGGCGCCGCCGGTCGCGCTGGTCAGCCTGACCGTGACGCCCTCGCGGGCCGACCGCCGCGCCGCCTCCAGGACGTCCAGGGCGGCGGCCGCCTCGTGCGCGGTGACCGGGTTCGGGCCGGTGCCGCGCAGGGCGGCGGCGACGGCCGCGTAGTACGCCGGGTAGTCCCCCGGCACCGACTCGACCGGCGTCCCGCCGCCGGTCAGCGGGGACTCCCCGGAGCCGATCCGGCCCCACAGCCCCTCGGGCTCCACGCCCCAGGCCGTGCCGGGGCGGGGTCGCAGCCCCTCGCGCAGCGCCGCCTCCTGCGGGTCGAGGCCGTACGTCACGAAGCCGGCCCGCTGTCCGAGCACCCGGAAGCGGGGCCCCAGCTGGGCGGCGGTGGCGCTCACGTACAGGTGGGAGCGGACGCCGCCGGCGTGGGTGATCGCGACGAAGGTGTCGTCGTCGGCCTCCGCGCCCGGGCGGCGCACGTCCGACTCGGCGTAGACGGAGACGGCCGGGCCGAAGAGGACGAGGGCCTGGTCGACGACGTGGCTGCCGAGGTCGTACAGCAGACCGCCGATCTCCTCCGGGGCGCCGGACTCGCGCCAGCCGCCCTTGGGACGCGGCCGCCACCGCTCGAAGCGGGACTCGAAGCGCTGGACCTCGCCCAGTTCGCCCTCGTCCAGGAGGCGGCGGAGGGTGAGGAAGTCGCTGTCCCAGCGCCGGTTCTGGAAGACGGAGAGCAGCAGCCCGCGCTCCTCCGCCAGCCGTGCCAGGGCGCGGGCCTCGGCGGCGGTCGCCGCGAGCGGCTTGTCGACGACGACGGGCAGCCCCGCCTCCAGAGCGGCCCCGGCGATCGGGACGTGGGTCTTGTTGGGGGAGGCGACCACGACGAGGTCGAGCTCCGGGCCGCCTTCCGCCCACAGCTCCTCCGGGCGGGCGAGCACCTCGACGCCCGGGTGGGCCGCCCGCGCCTCGGCGGCGCGCTCGGGGTTGCCGGTGGTGACGGCGGCGAGCGTCAGGCCGGGGGAGGCGGCGATCAGGGGGGCGTGGAAGACGGAGCCCGCGAGGCCGTAGCCGACGAGGCCGACGCGGAGGGGGCGGGGGGTGGTGAGGGGCGTCATGAGCAGCACTTAAGCAACGCTGTTGCCAAAGTGCAAGCAGGAGGCAGAATGAGCCGGTGACGGTGATGACGAGGGACCCCGGTGGCGGCGCGAACCTGTCGGCGCTGCGCGGCCACAACACGGCGCTCGTGCTGGACCTGCTGCGTACGGCGGGGGAGGAGGGGATCAGCCGGCTCGAACTGGCCGAGCGCACCGGCCTCACCCCCCAGGCCGTCAGCAAGATCACCGCCCGGCTGCGCGCCGAGGGCCTGGCCGCGGAGGCCGGCCGCCGCGCCTCGACCGGCGGCAAGCCCCGTACCGTCCTGCGGCTGGTCCCCACCGCCGGGTACGCCGTCGGCGCCCACCTCGACCGCGACGACCTCACGGTCGCCCTCACCGACCTCACCGGCGCCCCCGTGGCCCTCCGCCACGGCCCGCTGGACCTGGCCGCCGGCCCGGTCCCGGTCCTCGCCGCCGTGGAGCGGGAGCTGCGCGCCCTCCTGGCGGAGGCGGGCCTCCCCCTCCCGCCGCCGCGGAGTTCCGCGTCCGGTCCCGTTCCCACGGTTGTGTCCGTTCCCGCGGCCGGTGTCGCGGGGGGTGCCGAGGTGCCCGGAGTGGGGGTGCCCGGGGTCGGGGTGCCCGGTGTGAGGGTGCCCGGGGTGGGGGTGCTCGGGGTCGGGGTCGCGATGCCGGGGCCTCTGGACCATCGGGGCGGGGTGCCGGGGCGGGTGACGGGGGCCGCGGTGTGGGACGGGTATCCGGTACGGGACGTGCTCGGCGCGCGCCTCGGCCTGCCCGTCGCGCTCGACAAGGACACCAACGCCGCCGCCCTCGGCCTCGCCGTCCGGCCCGGGGCGCCCCGCTCCTTCGCCTACGTCCACCTCGGTACGGGGCTCGGCGCCGGCCTCGTCGTCGGCGGCGCCCCGCTGCGCGGCGAGCGGACCGGGGCGGGCGAGCTCGGCCACCAGACCGTCCAGCTCGACGGGGACCCGTGCGCCTGCGGCGCTCGCGGCTGTCTGGAGGCGCTCTGCCTCGCGGCAGTGGCCCGGGGGGACCTCCCCGGGGCGGCGCGGATCCTCGGTACCGGCGCCGCCAACCTGGTCCGGCTCCTCGACATCGACCGGGTCCTGCTCGGCGGCCGGGTCGTCCGCTCCGCGCCCGAGGTCTTCGCGGACGGCGTGACCGCGGTGCTCGCCGGCCTCCGCCTCCCGACCCCGGTCGAGGTCGCGGCCGCCCCGCACGCCATGGCCCTCGGCGCGGCCCACCTCGTCCTGGCCCCCGTCTTCGGCCTGGCCCCGTCTCCGGCCGACGCCCCGGCCTCCTGACAGGGGAATCCAGGACCGCCGTTCATAGGAACGTCGGACCATACGCTGATCGGGCGGATCCGGCGGGCGGTCGGGGGGCGCGGCGGTGTCGTCGCCCGTTTCCGGCCGGCGCATGTGGCAGCGTCGCGGGCGTCCCGTACGTCCGCGAGCAGCAAAGGCAACCGCACATGGCACCCGCCCCCCGGCCCCTGCGCAGCGCCGCCGCGGCCGTCACCCTGCCCCTGGCGCTCGGCCTCGCCCTGCCGGCCGGCCCCGCCTCCGCGGCCCCCGTACCCGTACCCGCTCCGCTCTGCGGCAGCGCCTCCGCCGCCGGGTTCCCGCTCGACACCGAGATCCGCGACGGTGCGGGCGACTATCCCGCCGGGGGAGCGTTCCGGGCGTGGGAGCTGGAGCTGCGGAACACCACCGGCGGGGACTGCACCGGGGTGTATCCGGTGCTCGTGCTCGCGGACGCGGGGCGGGTGCTGAGGCCCGAGCAGATCCGGCTGGAGTTCTACGACGGGGAGGCGGAGCGCTGGCTGCCGGTCGTGTTCGAGGCGACCGAGGAGGCGGAGAGCGTCGGCGCGTTCACCGGGTTCGGCGGCTTCTCCGTGCCCGCCCGACGGGCCGTCACCGTGCCGGTCAGGCTGGCGTTCCGGGCCGACGCCGCACCCGACGAGGTCGTCGTCAACGCCGCGCTCGTCCAGCGCCGGGGCGCCGACGGCGACTGGGTCGGCCGCTCCGACGACCACCGCCTCACCATCGGGCCGCCCGACCCCTCCGAGCCCGCCGCCCCCTCCGCTCCGGCCGAGTCCGCGACCACCGCACCCAGGCCCACCCCCACGACCGTCCCGACCCCCGCCCCCGACGGATCCCCGTCCGCGGTCCCCCCGCCCCCCGCCGTCCGTCCCCCCGCCACCGGCACCCACCCGCGCCCCGAACTCGCCCACACGGGGCCGGAGGAGGAGGCCGCCCGCCTGGCCCCCTGGGCCGCGGCCCTCGCCCTCGCGGGCACCCTCCTCGCCCGCGCCGGCCGCCGCCTGCGCAACGGCCCCCGCACCTGACGTACGGCCCCGCGCCCGCCGTAAGGCCCCCGCCCCGACCCCGAACCTCCCCGCCTACTCCGGAACCCGCCCCCGAACCCCCACCCGAACCCCCACCGGGACACCCGCCGTACACCCGCCCGTTCACCCCCGTCTGCGACGATCCCCGGATGAACCAGCACCGCACCCCGAGCGCCCCCGGCAGCCCCGCTCCCCCCGGCGCCCCCGCTCCCCCCGGCGCGCCGAGCGTCCCCGGCGCCCCCGTCCGCTCCGGCGTCCCGGAGCACGGCCGGGTGCCCAAGTACTACGCCGTGAAGGCGAGACTCGCCGTCCTCGTCGACGAGTTGGGGGAGGGGGGCGCGCTGCCCACCGAGCGCGACCTCGCCGTCCGGTACGAGGTCTCCCGCGAGACCGTCCGGCAGGCGCTGCGCGAACTCCTCCTGGAGGGCAGGCTGCGCCGGCAGGGGCGCGGCACGGTCGTGGCGGGGCCCAAGCTCGAACAGCCGCTCTCCCTCGCCAGCTACACCGAGGGCCTCCGCCGCCAGGGCCGCCGCCCCGGCCGCGGCATCGTCTCCCTGGACCGCTTCCCCTGCCCCGACGCGCTCGCCCCCGAGGTCGGCGTCGCGCCGGGTGAGCCCGTCTGGCACATGGAGCGGGTGCTGCTCGCCGACGACGAGCGGGTCGGCCTGGAGAGCACGTACGTCTCCGAGGCCCGCGTCCCGCGCCTCGACACCGAGTTCGACCCCGACTCCTCCTTCTACGCCTACCTCCGCGACCGGCTCGGCATCTCCTTCGGCGACGCCGACGAGCGGATCGAGACGGTGCTCGCCACCCCTCGCGAGGCGCTGCTCATCGGCACCCCGCCGGCCCTGCCGATGCTCCTGCTGCACCGCGTCTCCCGTGACGAGCGGGGGCGGCCCCTGGAGCGCGTCCGCACGCTCTACCGCGGCGACCGCTTCAGCTTCACCGCCCACCTCGGCCGCCAGGAGTAACCCGCGTCCCACCGATCCCGGCAACCCGTGAACATCACGAGAAGGTAACGGGTCTAGGCCAACCTTGGCGGGCCGTTCACCGTCCCGACGTCCGCGCGACCCGCCCGGGTCACCCACCGCCCCGACCGTGGACGGCATGAAGGTGATCGTCGTAGGAGCCGGCGTGGTGGGCACCATGCACGCCTGGCAGGCAGTGGAACGCGGCCACGAGGTCGTACACATCGAGCGCGAGGCCGAGGCGCGCGGAGCCTCCCTGAGGAATTTCGGCCAGATCTGGGTCAGCGGTCGCGCGGGCGGCGAGGAGCTCGACACCGCCCTGCGCGCCCGTGAGCTGTGGGAGGGGATCGGCGCCCGCGTCCCCCGCCTCGGCTTCCGGGCGATCGGCTCCCTCACCCCCGTCCGGGGCGCGCTGGAGCTGGCCGTCGCCGAGGCGGCCGTCGCCCGCGCGGACGCCCCCGCCCGCGGCTACAAGCTGCTCACCCCCGAGGAGGCCCGGGCGGTCAACCCGGCCCTGCGCGGCGCCTTCGACGCCGCCCTCTGGTGCGAGCGGGACGCCGCCGTCGAGCCCCGCACCGCGCAGCTCGCCCTCCGCGAGGCCCTCCTGGCCACCGGCCGCTACACCTTCCTCCCGAACCGCGAGGTCCGCGAGGTCGTCGGCGAGCACGCCGTCCGCGACGACCACGGCGACCTGCACAGCGGCGACGCCGTCGTCCTGTGCACCGGCGCCTGGCTCTCCGGCCTGGTCCGCGAGGTCGCGGGACCGGTCCCCGTCCGCCGCGTCCGCCTCCAGATGATGCAGACCGCCCCGCTCGGCGAGCCGCTGACGACCTCCGTCGCCGACGCCGACTCCTTCCGCTACTACCCCGCCTACGCCTCCGGGGCGCTCGACGCCCTGAACGCGGGCCAGGCGCAGGATCCGACCGCCGCCGCGCACAAGATGCAGCTGCTCATGGTGCAGCGCCTCGACGGCGGACTGACCATCGGCGACACCCACGAGTACGAGCACCCCTTCGCCTTCGACACCGTCGAGGACCCCTACGAGCACCTGGTCCGCGTCGTCGAGTCCCTGCTCGGCCGCCCCCTGCCGGCGATCCGCCGCCGCTGGGCCGGGGTGTACGCGCAGTGCGTGGACACCACGCGGGTGGTCCACCGCCAGCGGGTGAGGGACGGGGTCTGGCTCGTGACCGGACCCGGCGGGCGCGGCATGACCTGCTCGCCCGCCATCGCCGAGACGACCGCGAACGAACTGGGCTGGTGACACGCATGACCACGAAGAACACCCTCGACCTGATCGTCCTCGACATGGCCGGCACCACCGTCGCCGACGACGGCCTCGTCGAAGCCGCCTTCACCGCCGCCGCCGAACGCCTCGGCGAGGACCCCGCGACGATGATCGGCCACGTCCGCGCCACCATGGGCGAATCCAAGATCACCGTCTTCCGCCACCTCTTCGGCGGCGACGAGGACCGCGCCCGCCGCGCCAACCTCGCCTTCGAGCAGGCGTACGGCGAACTCGTCGACGGCGGCCGGATCGCCCCGGTCCCCGGCGCCGCGGAGACCGTCGCCGCCCTCCGCGAGCAGGGCCGCACCGTCGTCCTCACCACCGGTTTCGCCCGCGTCACCCAGGACGCCATCCTCGACGCCCTCGGCTGGCGGGACCTCGCCGACCTCACCCTCTGCCCGGCCGACGCCGGCGGCCGCGGCCGCCCGTACCCGGACATGGTCCTCACCGCCTTCCTCCGCACCGCCGCCGTCGACGACGTGCGCCGGGCCGCCGTCGCCGGCGACACCTCGTACGACATGCTCAGCGGCGCCCGGGCCGGCGCCGGGCTCGTCGCCGGTGTCCTCACCGGCGCCCACGCGGAGCCCGCCCTCAAGGAGGCCGGCGCCACCCACGTCCTCGCCTCGATCGCCGGACTCCCGGCGGCGATCAGGGAGTACGAGTCGTGACCAGCGGCATCCGCTTCGACGGCGTGTCCGTCGCGTACGGGGACACCACCGTCCTCGACGCGCTCACCCTCACCGTCGAACCCGGTGAGGTGATGGCCCTCCTCGGCCCTTCCGGCTCCGGCAAGACGACCGCCCTGCGCACCGTCGCCGGCTTCGTCACGCCCTCCGTCGGCCGCGTGTACATCGGCGACCGCGACGTCACCGACCTCCCGCCGTACAAGCGGGGCATCGGCATGGTCGTCCAGCAGTACGCCCTCTTCCCGCACCTGCGGGTCCGGGAGAACGTGGCCTTCGGGCTCAAGGCCCGCAAGCACCCCAAGGCCGAGATCCCCGGCCGGGTCGCCGAGGCGCTGGAGATGACCGGGATGGCGGCGTACGCCGAGCGCCACCCCCGCGAGCTCTCCGGCGGCCAGCAGCAGCGCGTCGCCATCGCCCGCGCCCTCGCCATCCGCCCCGACGTCCTCCTCCTCGACGAGCCGCTCTCCGCGCTCGACGCCCAGCTCCGCTCCGGCATGCTCGCCGAGCTGGCCCGGCTCCACCGCGAACTCCCCGACGTCTCCGTCCTGTACGTCACCCACGACCAGGTCGAGGCACTGACCCTCGCGGACCGGATCGCCGTCATGGACCGGGCCCGGCTCCAGGACTGCGGCACCCCGCAGGAGCTGTACCGGCGGCCCCGCACCGAGTTCACCGCCTCCTTCGTCGGCAACGCCAACCTGCTGCCGGTCCGGGTGGGCGCCGACGGCGTCGACTTCGCCGGCACCGGCCTGAAGGTCCCGGTCGGCGAAGCCGCCGCCGGAGCCGCCGCCACCCTCTGCGTACGCCCCCACCTCATCGGCCTCGGCGAGGGCCCCAACGCCCTGCGCGGCCGGATCGCCGAGGTCCAGTGGCGGGGCGCCACCCACCGCCTGTACGTCGACGTCGACGGGCACCGCGTGAAGGCGGACGTGCGCGAGCTGCGGGACACGCCGCCGCTCGGCTCGGAGGTCGTGCTGCACTTCGCGCCCGAGGACGCGGTGCTGCTGGCGGCGGGGGTGAACGATGGCTAGCGCCCAGGCCACCGCGCCCCCGGTCGTCACGACCGCCGGCCCGCCCCGGAGCCGTACCGTCCCCACCTGGGTCTGGGCCCTGCCCCCCGTCGCCGTCCTCGGGCTCGTCTTCCTCTACCCGCTCGCGCTCGTCGTCCAGGAGTCGCTGGCGCCCGGCGCGTACGCCGAGGTGTTCTCCTCCGCCTCCTTCTGGGACGCGCTCCTCACCACCGTGTGGCTCGCGGTCGGCGCCACCGTCGGCTGTCTCGTCCTCGGCTTCGTCCTGGCGCTGATCGTCGCCTTCGTGCCCTTCCCCGGGGCGAAGGCCGTCTCCCGCTTCATCGACGTCTTCCTCTCCTTCCCCTCCTTCCTCATCACCCTCGCCCTGCTCTTCGTCTACGGCACGGTCGGCATGGCCAACGGGCTGTGGACGGGAGCGACGGGGGCCGCCGAGGGGCCGTTCCACTTCCTCACCACCCCGTGGGGCGTGCTCCTCGCCGAGATCACGTACTTCACGCCCTTCGTGATGCGGCCGCTGCTCGCCGCCTTCTCCCAACTGGACACCGCCCAGCTGGAGGTGGCGTCCTCGCTCGGCGCCCGGCCCGCGCGGATCGTGCGGAAGGTGATCCTGCCGGAGGCACTGCCCGCGCTCGCGGCCGGCGGCAGCCTCGTCCTCGTCATGTGCCTCAACGAGTTCGGGATCGTGCTCTTCACCGGCGCCAAGGGCGTCACCACCCTCCCGATGCTCGTCTACTCCAAGGCCATCCTCGAATCCGACTACGCCGCCGCCTGTGTCGTCGCGGTCGTCAACGTCGTGATCTCCGTCGGCCTCTACACGCTCTACCGGGTGGTGAGCCGCCGTGCTGGTGCATAGCCGCAAGGGCCGGGCCGCCTCCTGGCTCGTCTTCGCCGTCCTCTTCGTCCCGCTCTTCGCCGTCCCCCTCCTCGTCATCGTCGCCGCGTCCTTCTCCACCCACTGGTCCGGCGCCTTCCCCTCCGGGCCGACCGCCGAGCACTACACGGCCGCCGTCCGCGGCGAGTCGCTCCAGGCCCTGACGACCAGCCTCGTCACCGCCGTCGCCGCGAGCCTCCTCGCCCTCACCCTCGGCACCTGGGCCGCGCTCGCCGCCGCCTCGCTGCGCGGCCGGGGCCGCCGGCTCCTCGACGGCCTCTTCGTGCTCCCGCTCGCCGTCCCGTCGGTGGTCGTCGGCCTCGCCGTCCTGGTGGCCTTCTCCCGGCCGCCGCTGCTCCTCAACGGCACCCGCTGGATCGTGATCCTGGCCCACACCGTCCTGGTCACGGCCTTCGCCCACCAGTCGGTCTCGGCGGCGATCCGCCGCCTCGACCCGATGTACGAGCAGGCGGCGGCCGGACTCGGCGCCCGCCCCTCGTACGTCCTGTTCCGGGTCAAGCTGCCCCTGCTGCTGCCCTCGCTGAGCGCCGCCGCCGGGCTCTGCTTCGCCCTGTCCATGGGGGAGCTGAGCGCCACGATGATGCTCTACCCGCCGGACTGGATGCCGCTGCCGGTGCTGGTCTTCACCGCCACCGACCGCGGCTCCCTCTTCACCGGATCGGCGCTGGCCGTGGTCCTCATGACCGCCACCCTGCTGGTCCTGCTCGCCGTCTCCCGTATCCGCACCAGAGCGTCCTACCGCTAGGGCCTGTCTGACAGACAGGCCCTGACCCTCACGCAGGAGAAGAACCACGCCATGGTTACGTACGCCAAGCCGGTCGCCGCCGTCACCGGCGCCCTCGCCCTCGCCGTCACCCTCATCGCCTGCGGCGGCTCCTCCGCCGCCTCCGACGAGAAGGTCGTCACCGTCTACAGCGCCGACGGCCTCAAGGGCGAGAAGGGCGACGGCTGGTACGACAAGGTCTTCGCCGACTTCGAGAAGGAGACCGGCATCAAGGTGAAGTACGTGGAGGGCGGCTCCGGGGAGATGGTCCAGCGGGCCCTCCGCGAGAAGTCCAACACGCAGGCCGACATCATCGTCACCCTCCCTCCCTTCATCCAGCAGGCCGGCTCCAAGGGCCTCCTCCAGAAGTACACCCCGAAGGGCGCGAACCAGGTCGACGGCGGCGACAAGGCCGCCGACGGCTCCTGGACCTCCGTCGTCAACAACTACTTCGGCTTCATCCACAACAAGAAGGAGCTGCCCGAGGCCCCCGGCACCTGGGAGGCGCTGCTCGACGGGAAGTACGAGAACAAGCTCCAGTACTCCACCCCCGGCGTCGCCGGCGACGGCACCGCCGTCCTCATCAAGGCCATGCACGACTTCGGCGGCCAGGCGCCCGCCATGGAGTACCTGAAGAAGCTCCAGGCCAACAACGTCGGCCCGTCCTCCTCCACCTCCAAGCTCGCCCCCAAGGTCGACAAGGGCGAACTCCTCGTCGCCAACGGCGATGTGCAGATGAACTTCGCCCAGGCCAAGTCCATGCCGAACCTCGCCATCTGGTTCCCGGCCAAGGAGGGCGGCAAGCCCACCACCTTCGCCCTGCCCTACGCGGCCGGCCTCGTCGACAAGGCCCCGCACACCGAGAACGGCAAGAAGCTCCTCGACTTCATGCTGAGCGAGGGCGCCCAGCGCGAGGTCAGCGCCGTCGGCGGCGGCTTCCCCGCCCGCAAGGACATCAAGGCCACCGACGCCAACGCCATCGAGCTGGCCCGGCTGATCGACGGCGTCGAGATCTTCGAGCCGGACTGGGCGGACATCGACGAGAACCTCACCTCCTACGTGGACGCGTGGAAGTCCGCGACCGGCAGCTGAGAGTTCACCGCACCGACCCTCGACCCCCTCCAAGGATCGCGGAAAGATAACGGGTACGGACCGACGCCCCTGAGAAATCAGGGGTGTCGGTCCGTAGCGCTCTTCTGTGGAGGGGCTCTGACACGTACGGAGTCGATCAGTACAGATGTTCTGATAAGCAGCAGTAAGTCGGCCGTTGTACGGTGATCGGCATGCAATTGAGGTACAGCTTCCGTCTGTACCCGAACGGGCCTCAGCGCGCCGCACTGGCAAGGGCGTTCGGGTGCGCTCGCGTCGTGTTCAACGACGCGCTGCGCGCGCGTGAGACCGCTCGCGCCGCGGGCGAACCGTTTCCGAAGGCCGGCGACCTGTCCAAGCTGTTGATCACCGAGGCGAAGAAGACCGGGGATCGGTCCTGGCTCGGTGACGTGTCCGCCGTGGTGCTGCAGCAGTCCCTGCGGGACCTGGACTCCGCTTATCGGAACTTCTTCGACGGCCTTAAGGGAAAGCGCCCGCACACGGGCGCACCCCGCTTCAAGTCCCGGAAGGACAATCGGCAGGCGGTACGGTTCACCGCCAACGCCCGCTGGAAGATCACGCCCGGCGGGGACCTGTCGCTCCCGAAGATCGGAGAGGTGCGGGTCGCGTGGTCCCGCGCGCTGCCGTCCGTTCCGTCGACGGTGACAGTGATCAAGGACGCGGCCGGTAGATACTTCGCGAGCTTCGTCGTGGAGACCGAGCCCGAGGCGCTGCCCGGGAAGGAACAGGTCGTCGGCATCGACCTGGGTCTGGGGCACTTCGCCGTCCTGTCCGACGGCACGAAGGTCGGTGCCCCGCGTTTCCTGCGCCGGGCCGAGAAGAAGCTCAAGCGTGAACAGAAGCGCCTCAGCCGGAAGGCGAAGGGCAGTAGCAACAGGGCCAAGGCCCGTGTCAAGGTCGCCCGCGCTCACGCGCGAGTGGCCGACGCGCGAAGGGAGTTCCACCACCAGCTCTCCACACGGATCGTTCGCGACAACCAAGCGATCGCCGTCGAGGACCTGGCGGTGAAGGCCCTCGCCCGTACGCGGCTGGCCAAGTCCGTGCACGATGCGGGATGGTCCGCGTTCGTCGCGATGCTGGAGTACAAAGCCGCGATGTACGGGCGCCGGTTCACCCGCATCGGACGCTTCGAGCCGACCTCTCAGATCTGCTCGGTCTGCGGCGTCAAGGACGGCCCCAAGCCCCTGCACATCCGGGAGTGGACGTGCCGTGCTTGCGGGGCCGTCCTCGACCGGGACATCAACGCGGCGGTCAACGTCGCCAAGGCCGCCGGACTGGCGGTGTCGGCCTGTGGAGCGCAGGTAAGACCGGTACGCGTACCGGCGCAGCGCGGTGAAGCAGGAACCCGCCGAGACGGTCAGCCGACCGTGGCAGGAATCCCTGCCCTCTAGGGCGGGGAGCGGAAGTCAAACCGGCTCCAACAACTGGTACTGGACGATCGACGGGGTCACCGTGACCACTTCCTGACCCCAGGCCCTCCCCGCCCACGCGGGCAGGGTCGGGGAGCGGGGTCCGGTGCGCACATCTGCCGCGTTGTCGTCAGTCGTCGACGCTCCGCGTCGCCTCCTTCCTCCGCCTTGCAGCTGCACGCACCGGACCCCGCTCCCCGACCCTGCCCGCGTGAGCGGGGAGGGCCTACGCTGGGGGCGTCGCCACAGCGCTGTCGCGTCGCCCCCAGCACACGCACGTCACGTACGGCAGGAGTCCCGCACCCATGGCAGAGCGCAAGCCGATCGAATCCTGGCTCACCGACATGGACGGCGTCCTCATCCACGAGGGCGTCCCGATCCCCGGCGCCGACGCGTTCATCACGAAGCTGCGGGAGACCGGGAAGCCGTTCCTGGTCCTCACCAACAACTCGATCTACACCGCCCGCGACCTGCACGCCCGCCTCCGCCGCATGGGCCTCGACGTCCCCGTCGAGAACATCTGGACCTCGGCGCTCGCCACCGCCAAGTTCCTCGACGACCAGCGCCCCGGCGGCACCGCGTACGTCATCGGCGAGGCCGGCCTCACCACCGCCCTCCACGACATCGGCTACGTCCTCACCGACCACGAGCCCGACTACGTGGTCCTCGGCGAGACCCGGACGTACTCCTTCGAGGCCATGACCAAGGCCGTCCGCCTCATCAACAACGGCGCCCGCTTCATCTGCACCAACCCCGACGAGACCGGCCCCTCCCTGGAGGGCCCGCTCCCCGCCACCGGCTCCGTCGCCGCCCTCATCACCAAGGCCACCGGCAAGGACCCGTACTTCGCGGGCAAGCCCAACCCGCTGATGATGCGCACCGGCCTCAACGCGATCGGCGCCCACTCCGAGTCCAGCGCGATGATCGGCGACCGGATGGACACCGACATCCTCGCCGGCCTGGAGGCGGGCATGCAGACCTTCCTCGTGCTCACCGGCCTGACCTCGGAGGCGGAGATCGACCGCTTCCCCTTCCGCCCCTCCAAGATCGTGAAGTCGATCGCGGACATCGTCGACCGCGTCTGAGGCCGCTCCCGCCGCCCCTGCGGATGCGGAAAGCGGCGAACCGGGTGACCCTGCCAGTACCAGGAGGTCACCATGCGTTCAGGTTCCATCGCTCTCCGTGCCACGGGGGCGGCACTGGTTCTGGTGCTCGCGCCCACGGCGGGCACCGCCCTCGCCCGCGACGGAGTCGAGGCCGGCGTCACCCCGGCCACCGCCGCCCCCGGCGCGGACGTCGACATCCGCGTCAAGGGCTGCGGGGGCACCACCGGCGCCGCCAGGTCCCAGGCGTTCGTCGCCGACGCCGAGCTCACCGGCCGCGACCGGGGCCGCGGCCTCTCCGGCGGCGCCACCCTCCGCACGGGCCTGCGCGACGGCACGTACAAGGTCTCCGTCACCTGCGACGGACAGGACCACCCCGACGTCGGCACCCTCACGGTCGAGCACCACCGGGAGCCGACCCACCGCCCGACGCCGGTCACCCCGGTCGCCCCGGTCCGCGCGGGCGGCGGCGGCACCGCCGCGTTCGCCGCCCCGGCCGCCCCCGGCGTCGCCCAGACGGCGAGCGGCGAAGGGCTCGGCACCCCCTACACCCTGCTGGGCCTCGGCATGGCCGCGGTGGCCGCCGTGGCCGTCGCCTTCCGAAGCTCCCGCCGCCGGGACCAGGAGGGGGCGGCCCCCACGGGATCGGGCGAAGGCACGGCCTAGCCGTGGCCGCGTCGAGCCGCCCGGTCGCCGGGGTGGCCTGGGCGGTCCTGCTCCTCGGCCTCTGGCTCTGGGGCCGCGACGCCGCCTGGGGCCCGAGCGGGAGCTCGGCCCCGACGCACGGCGACATCGCGGCGGTCGGGCGCCCGCCGGGAGTGGACCTGCCGCCCTCCCGGCAGCCGATGTCCGCCACGGCCGGACCGAGCCGCGTCCGGATCCCCGCCCTCGGCATCGACGCCCCCGTCGTCCCCCGGGGCCTCGACTCCACCGGGGCGGTCGACCCGCCGCCGTACGAGCAGCCGCACACCGTCGGCTGGTACGCCCCCGGCACCGCGCCCGGCGCCCGCGGCCCCGCCCTCCTGGTCGGCCACGTCGACACCGAGACCCGCCCCGCCGTCTTCTACGCCCTCAGCGCCGCCCGCCCCGGCGAGACCGTCCGCGTCACCCGGACGGACGGATCCGTCGCCGTCTTCACGATCGACGACGTCCGCGTGGTCGAGCGCGACGCCTTCGACCCCCGGGCGGTCTACGGCCCCCGCGACCCCGGCCGCGCCGAGCTCCGCCTCATCACCTGCGGCGGCACCTTCGACCGCGCCACCGGCGCCTACACGGCGAACGTCGTCGTCTCGGCGTATCTGACGGGAGCGGAGTAGCCCCTGGTGGAGGGGCCGGGGACCGGGGAGGACCTGGCTCCGGCCGGCGGGCCGCGTCCCACGGGCCGCCGGCCGGGCCGGTCCTCGACCGCGGGCTCACGGGCCGCGGGAGGAGCCCGGAACCGCCGCGGGAGGCGGGAGTTCCGCACACTGTAGAGCGCCGTGCCTCGCACGGCCCAGAGTGCTGCCGTGTCACGATGGTCACGACTCCGACACCCCGCACGCGCCCGAGGGGCCCGCATGCCCGCACGCCCGCACGCCGCCGGAACACCGCGCCCCCCGAAGCCCGGTCCCCACCCCCGCGCGTACGGCCCCGGCGGCGCCGTCCGCACGCCTCCCCGCCCCCTCGCCGCGGTCCTCGCGCTCCTCGCCGCCACGGCCTGCGGGGCGCCCGGCCCGGCGGAACGGGGCGCGCCGGGACCCGCCCCCTCGGCACCGGCCGAGGCGCCCTACTGGGTGAATCCGGACGGCAAGGCCGCCCGTGCCGTCGCCGCCCACCGCGCGGCGGGCCGGGACGCCGAGGCCGCGCTGCTCGGCCTGATCTCCGGCCGGCCTGCCGCGGAGTGGATCGGCCCCGACCGCCCCGAGGCGGAGGCGCGGGAGCTCACCGGGGCGGCGACGCGGGCCGGCCTGCCCGCGCTCCTCGTCCTGTACGACATCCCGCACCGCGACTGCGGGCAGTACTCGGCCGGCGGCGCGCCCGACGGGACGGCGTACCGGGCCTGGGTGGACGCCGTGGCCCGGGGGATCGGCGACCGGCGGGCCACGGTGGTCCTGGAGCCGGACGCGGTGATGCAGATGGTCGACGGCTGCGTCGCCGAGCAGCTCCACGCCGAGCGGTACGCCCTGCTGGAGGAGGCCGTCCGGCGCCTGAAGCGGCAGCCGGGGGTCACCGTCTATGTGGACGCCGGCAATCCGGGATGGGCCGCGCCGGAGAAGGTGGCCGCACCGCTCCGGCAGGCCGGCATCGCCGCCGCCGACGGCTTCGCGGTGAACGTCTCGAACTTCCGCACGACCGAGGAGAGCGTCGCGTACGGGCGCCGGCTCTCCGCCCTCGTCGACGGCAAGCCCTTCGTCGTCGACACCAGCCGCAACGGGAACGGCCCGTACACGGAGGGCGATCCGGCGGAGAACTGGTGCAACCCGCCGGGCCGCGCGCTCGGCGTGCCCCCGACCACGCTCACCGGCGACCCGCTGGTGAGCGCCTACGTGTGGATCAAGCGCCCCGGCGAGTCGGACGGGGAGTGCCGGGGCGGCCCGAGGGCGGGCGAGTGGTTCGACGCGTACGCCCTGGAACTGGCCCGCAACGCACAGTAGTTGACCGGTGGCAGCAAGAAGGCCCCTCGCTCTCGCGAGGGGCCTTCTTGTGTCCGTGCGCCGCCAGGGACTCGAACCCCGGACCCGCTGATTAAGAGTCAGCTGCTCTAACCAACTGAGCTAGCGGCGCCTGCTGACAGAGATAACTCTACCCGACGCCCGGGGGTGCTTCTGACCTGCGACGCCCGCTCCCGGCCTGTCGGATGGTCTTATCAGGCCGTTGATCCGTCAAAATGCGATTTGTCCAGACAGTTGAGAAACTGGCGCCCGAAACGAGGCTCAGAAGATCTTGACGAGTGTGGAGGGGAAGCGCATGAGCGTGCCGGTCTTCGAGGAAGTCGAACCCGCGCCCGACTGCGGCTGCCCGGGCTGCGCCCGGCACCGCCGGGACCTCGCGCTGGGCCTGCCGGTCCGCGCGGGCGGCCACCCGGCGGCGCACGGCGCCCGCCGGGCCCTGGTGCTGGTGACGGCGGCGGGTGCGGTGCTCGGCGGGGGAGGGGTGAGCGGCGCCGTGACGGCGCAGGCGCCCGCGCTCCCGGCCGATCCGGGCGTCGCGGCCGATCCGGGTGTCGCGGTGGCCGGCGTGGACACCGCGGGTGCCGTCCGGGACGCCGACACCCCGCAGGGCGGCCCCGCCCCGCTGCACGGCCCGGCCGGGCGGGGTGACGGCGGGCCCACCCCGGGGGCCGTCCCGACGACCAGTCAGATCTCGGCCGGGGCGCTGCGGAGGACCACCCGCACGGAGATCGTCAACCGGGCCAGGAAGTGGGTCTCGGCGCAGGTGCCGTACTCGATGGAGAAGTACTGGTCGGACGGGTACCGCCAGGACTGCTCCGGCTTCATCTCCATGGCCTGGAACCTGAGCAGCAACGAGTGGACGGGGAGCCTCGACCGCTTCGCCGTCCGCATCGACCGGACCCGGCTCCAGCCCGGCGACATCCTGCTCTTCCACAACCCGGCCAATCCGACCCGGGGCTCGCACGTGACGATCTTCGGCGGCTGGACGGACCACACCCACAGCTCGTACCTCGCCTACGAGCAGACCAAGCCGCGCACCCGGAGGCAGGCCACGCCGCTGGCGTACTGGGAGAACTCCGACCGGTACGTGGCCTACCGCTACAAGGGGCTGGCCGGCGGCGGCACCGGCGCGGGCGGCGGCGCGACGGCGCCCGGCGGCTCGGCGTACCCGGGCGGGGCGCGGTTCGGACCCGGCGCGGACAACGCGTACGTCACCGAGCTCGGGCGGATGCTGATCGAGCGCGGCGGCAAGCGCTACTACGCGCGGGGAGCCGGTCCGAAGTGGGGCGAGGCCGACCGCAGGGCCACCCAGGCGTTCCAGCGCGCGCAGGGCTGGAAGGGCAAGGAGGCCGACGGTCTGCCGGGCCCGCACACCTGGCGGCTCCTCGTGTCGGGCGGGGGCCGGGACATCGGCGGTTCGAGTGGTTCGAGCGGTCCGAGCACAGATGCGAAGGGGTTCCCCGGGCGTGGCTCCTTCCGTCCGGGCCAATCCAACGCATATGTGGAGAAGCTGGGCAAACAACTGGTGAAGCGGGGCTTCGGCAAGCACTACCTGTCGGGACCCGGTCCGCGCTGGACGGAGGCGGACCGCCGCAACGTCGAGGCGTTCCAGCGGGCACAGGGCTGGCGCGGCGCGGCGGCCGACGGCTACCCGGGCCCGGAGACCTGGCGGCGATTGTTCCGATGACCCCGAGACAAGAGGTGGACCCCGAATGACGGCAGCGACCCCGAACGACTCCGGCGCGGCAGCCTCGCGCGACGCGGCCAGAACCGCCCGCCGCCTCACCGACGGCACCCTCCCGCGCCGCGCGGCGCCGGGCGCGGCACCCCCGCCCGCCCCGCCGCTCAGGGCCTCGGCCGTCTCCGTACGCCCCGGCACCCACCCGGTCCCGACCCCCGCCGAGCCCCAGGCCACCGCCCCCGCCGCCCCCGCCGGGGCCCCGGGCACCGCCCCTGCCCGGACCCCGGGCGAGCCTGTCGCCGGCACTCCGGCGCCCCCGGTCGGGGAGCCGCGCCCGGCAACGGCGGCGGCCGTCACCTCCCCCCTCGCCGGGACGCGGCCCGCGCCCACCCCGGCATCGCCGACCCGGACGCCGGGCGAGCCCGTCGCCGGCACCCCGGCGCCCCCGGCCGGGGAGCCGCGCCCGGCACCCGCGGGCATGACCGGCACCCCCGCCCAGGCCGGCCGTCCGGCCCCGGCCCCTGCCTCGGAGGGGTCACCGGGGGAGCACCGCCCGGCGACGTCGACGGCGGCCGCGGCGATGGCTGCGGAGGCCGGTACGGCCCCGGCGTCGTCGGTCCGGACTCCCGACCGGCCCCACCCGGCACCCACGGCGGCCGCCGCTTCGGCCCCGGCCTCCGCCGGACCGGACACGGGCACCCGGACCGTCCGTCCCGCCGTGACCCCGACTCCGACCCCGGCCGCGACCCCGGCAGGGCCGCCGGGCGGGCCCCGACCGGCGACGGCCGTGTCCGGCGCCCCCGCCTCGTCCACCGGCGGTCCGGCCCGGACCGCCGGGGAGCCGCGTCCGGCGGCGGCCGGCGCGCAGGGAGAGACGCGTACGTCCGGCGCCCCGGCCACGCCCTCCGGCGCACCGGCCGCCGCAACCGCCGCCACGGCCACGTCGGCCGCCACGGCCACCGGCAGCTCCGATCTGCCGGTCACCGCCGCCAGGACGGGGGTGTTCAAGGAGGAGCGGGACGTGCTCGACTTCGGGCGGATCACCGGGGGGCGGGTGACGTCCCTCGCGGTGCCGGTCGCGGCCGTGGGGCGGTTGCCGCGCCGGAAGAACGTGATCGGGGCGGAGACCACCGGGTCCATCCCCGTACACCTGCTCTTCCGCGACGGCGGCACGGCCGACGCGGCGACGGCGGCCGCCCTCTCCACCGACGACGACGGCGGCCCCGACACCGTCGCGATGCCGGCGCCCGCCGGGCGGGGCGGCGCGAAGGCCGTCATCCCGAGGCCCGCCACCAAGCAGACGCCGGCGCCGGCCCTGTCCGCGCGGCCCGCGCCGACGGCCGACCCCGCGCTCGTGGAGCGCCCCGCGGCGGTACTGCCGGGCTGGGTCGGCGTGGTCGGCGGGCTGCTCGCCCTCGCGGGGTGCGCGGCGGTCGTGTGGTGGGCGGGCGCCGTGCCCGCCGACCTCGAACGGATGCTGCGGCTGCCCCCGCGCCCGTACCACGGCGTCCATCTCGCCCAGTGGGGGCTGCTGACGCTCGGCGTGCTGGCGCTGCTGTTCGCGGTGGGCGGTCTGGGCCGCGGCCGGGTCGGGTACGCCTGGGTGCTGACGCTGTTCGGCGAGTACCGCGGCACCGTCCGCCGTACCGGCCTGGTCTGGGCGAGCCCGCTGCTGCTGCGCCGCCGGGTGGACGTCCGGCTGCGGCACTGGCGCAGCGAGCCGCTGCCGGCGGTGGACGCGAAGGGGACGGCGCTGGACGTGACGGTCCTCGTGGTGTGGCGGGTCCGTGACACCGTGCGCGCGGCGCTCGGGGTCGACGGCCACGAGGACTACCTGCGCGAGCAGGTGGAGGCGGCGATGGCCCGGGTGCTGTCGCAGCTGCCGGCGGACGCGTTCCACGAGGACGCGCCGACGCTGCGGGACGCGGAGGCGGTCGGCGAGGCGTTGACGAGGATGCTGTCGGCGGAGTGCGCGCCGGTCGGTCTGGACGTGTTCTCGGCGCAGCCGACGCGGATCGAGTACGCCCCGGAGGTCGCGGAGGCGATGCGCAGGCGCCGGATCGCGGCGATCGACGCGAAGCACCGGGACAGCGTGCTGACGTCGGTGGTGGACGCGGTGGACGACGTGGTTCACCGGCTGACCAGTCGTGGTCTCGTGGAGCTGGACGACTACGAGCGCAAGGCGCTGGTGAAGGACCTGACGGTGGCGTTCTACACGGGCCGCGGCGGCCCGGGCGAGGGGGCCTGACGGCCGGCAGGGGTCTTCGGCGCGAGGGCGGTCGGGTCTTCCCGGCCGCCCTCGCCGTTGGTATGGACATGCTCAACTTTCCTCCCTACCTTGGTACTTGGTCTAGACCTAGAACGGTTCCTTCCGCACCACCCGCACGCGTGCAGCACGGCCCACGGGCATCACAGAACTCCCCCACGTTCTCCCTGGAGCGACAGCATGCGCAAAAAGACAGGGCTGGCCGCCGTGGCCCTCGGCGTCACGGCCGCCTCCCTCTTCGCCACCAGCACCGCGAACAGCCACGGCTACACCGACTCACCGATCAGCCGCCAGAAGCTCTGTGCCAACGGCACCGTGACGAACTGCGGCAACATCCAGTGGGAGCCGCAGTCCGTCGAGGGACTCAAGGGCTTCCCGGGCGCCGGGCCCGCCGACGGCAAGATCTGCGCCGGCGGCAACTCCCAGTTCGCCCAGCTGGACGACCCGCGCGGCGGCGCCTGGCCGGCGACCAAGGTCACGGCCGGTCAGAGCTACACCTTCCGCTGGCAGTTCACGGCCCGCCACCGCACCACGGACTTCCGCTACTACATCACCAAGAACGGCTGGAAC
Source organism: Streptomyces sp. NPDC004435 (assembly GCF_042873895.1). Classification (NCBI taxonomy): domain Bacteria; kingdom Bacillati; phylum Actinomycetota; class Actinomycetes; order Kitasatosporales; family Streptomycetaceae; genus Streptomyces; species Streptomyces sp. NPDC004435. The sequence continues at coordinate 118,044 of NZ_JBIAMB010000001.1, forward strand.
CCGAGCAGCAAGCTCACCCGGGCCCAGCTCGACCCCCAGCCGTTCCTCACCGTCCCGTACAACAGCCAGCAGCCGCCGGCGACCCTCTCGCACTCCGGGACCATCCCGGCGGGCAAGACGGGCAAGCACCTGATCCTGGCGGTGTGGACGGTCGCGGACACCGCGAACGCCTTCTACGCCTGCTCGGACGTTCAGTTCTGACGTAGCGTCAGTTAAGGTCCGTGGCCATGACGGCCACGACACGGGCAGGCGCGGACACCGTCGCGGAGCTGATACGGCGCCGCTGGGGCGACCACCGGACGGGGCTGAGGGACGAGCACCACACCCTCAGCCACCACCGGGCCGCCGCGGGCGCCGCCGCCCGGGCCGCCCTGCTCGTGGACCTGATGCCACCCCGGCCGGGGGGCGAGCCGCACCTCGGCCTGCTGCTCGACAACACGCCGGAGTACCCGCTCTGGCTCGGCGCGGCGGCCCTCGCGGGGGCCGCCGTCGCCGGCGTCAACCCCACCCGGCGCGGCGCCGAACTCGCCCGGGACATCACCCACACCGCCTGCCGCGTCCTCGTCACCCAGCGCGCCCACCTGCCGCTCCTCGACGGCCTGGCGCTGCCCGGCGTCCGCATCCTCGTCACCGACACGGAGGCGTACGAGGAACTGCTCGCGCCCTACGCGGACGCCCGCCCCGGCGACGCCGTCCTCGGCCCCGTCGGCCCCGGCACCCGCTACCTCCTCACCTTCACCTCCGGCTCCACCGGCGCGCCCAAGGCCGCGCTCCGCAGCCAGGGCGCGGTCGCCTCGGCCGGCGCCTCCCTGGCCCGCGCCTTCTCCGTCGGCCCGGACGACACCCACTACATCTGCATGCCGATGTTCCACGGCAACGCCGTCATCGCCGACTGGGCTCCTGCCCTCGCCGCCGGCGCCGGGATCGCCCTGCGCGCCCGCTTCTCCGCCTCCCGCTTCCTCGCCGACGTCCGCCGCTTCGACGCCACCTACTTCACCTACGTCGGCCGGGCCGTCCAGTACCTCCTCGCCACCCCGCCCGGCCCCCACGACCGCGACCACCGCCTCCGCCTCGGCTTCGGCACCGAGGCCGGCGCCGTCGACGCGGCCCGCTTCCGCGAGCGCTTCGGCGTGCCGCTGGTCGAGGGGTACGGATCCTCAGAGGGCGGCGCGTCGGTCCAGCGCACCCCCGACACGCCTCCCGGCGCCATCGGCCGCGCCGCCCCGGACGACGACCTGGCCGTCATCGACCCCGACACCCTCCGCGTCTGCCCGCCGGCCCGCTTCTCGCCCGCCGGCCTGCTCCTCAACGCCGACGACGCCGTCGGCGAACTCGTCAACCGGGGCGGCACCGGCACCTTCGAGGGCTACTGGCGCAACCCGGACGCCGAGGCCGCCCGCCGGCGCGGCGGCTGGTACTGGACCGGCGACCTCTTCTACCGGGACGAGGCCGGCTTCCTCTACTTCGCCGGCCGCACCGACGACCGCCTCCGCGTCGACAGCGAGAACCTCGCCGCCGCGATGATCGAGGCGATCCTGTCCCGCTGGGACCGGGCCGCCGGCGTCGCCGTCTACGCGGTCCCCGACCCGGTCGCCGGCGACCAGGTCATGGCCGCCCTGGCCCTCCACCCCGGCACGGCCTTCGACCCGGACGCCTTCGCCGCCTTCCTGGCCGCCCAGCCCGACCTGGGCACGAAGATGCCGCCGCGCTTCGTCCGGGTCACCCCCGCGCTCCCCCTCACCGCCACCAACAAGATCCACCGCGTGGGCCTCCGCCGCGCCTCCTTCCTCTGCGACGACCCCGTCTGGTGGCGCCCCACCCCCGTCTCCCCGTACGAACCCCTCACCGCCCCCGCCCTCGCCGCCCTCCGCGCCGAGTACGCCCGCCACGGCCGCGCACCGGCCTGACCCCCACGGGGGTAGGGCCGGCCCCACCCCCGTCCACCCTCCCGCCCCATGGTCCGGGCGCACGCCGCCGCCTACGGTGGGCGGTCATGGAAGATCGTGACGTCCTGGGGGCGCTCCTCCGGCGGCCCCCGCGGTACCCCTTCGGGGCCTGGCCGTGGCGGAGCGCCGCGTACCTGGCGACCGGGGTCGCCGGCGGGGTGCTCGCCTGCGCCGCGCTGCTCGTGCTGCTGCTCGCCTCGCTGCTCCTCGTCGGGATCCCGCTGCTGCTCCTCGGCGGGGTCGCGCTCGGCGGGGTCGAACGGCTGCGGCTGCGGCTCGTCGACCGGGTGCCCGCCCCGGACCCGCACCGGGTGCCGGCCGCCCCGGGACTCGGCGCCTGGGCACGGACGCGGGCGGGGGAGCGGGCGACCTGGCGGGAGCTCGCGTACGGGCTCCTCCTCGCCACCGTCCTGTGGATCCTCGACGCGCTGGTGCTCGCCGTCGCCGTCGGCGCGCCGGCCACGCTGCTCGCCGGCCCGGTGCTGCTGGCGGTCGACGGGGAGGAGACCAAGCTCCTCAAGACCGTGCTGGTGACCTCGTACCCGGCGGCCTTCGCGGGCGCCGCCGCCGGGGTGCTCGCCCTGCTCGTCCTCAGCTACCCGCTCGGTCTGTACGCGGCCGGGCGCGGCGCGCTCGCGCGGGCGCTGCTCGCGCCCGGGGAGCGGGACGGGCTCGGGGAGGTCATCGCCTCCCGGGCCCGGCTGGTGGACGCCTTCGAGGCCGAGCGCCGCCGCATCGAGCGCGACCTGCACGACGGCGCCCAGCACCGGCTGGTCGCGCTCACCATGACCCTGGGTCTCGCCCGTCTCGACGCCCCGCCGGACGGCCCGCTGGCCGGGCGGCTCGCGCAGGCGCAGGAGGAGGCCGGGCAGGTCCTCGCGGAGCTGCGCGAACTCATCCACGGGATCCACCCGCAGGTCCTCGCCGACTACGGCCTCGGCCCCGCCCTCGCCGACGCCGCCGACCGGACCGCCGTCCCCGTCGACACCGACCTCGACGGCCTGCCCCGGCTGCCTGCCGCCGTCGAGAGCGCCGCGTACTTCACCGGCCGCGAGGCGCTCGCCAACGTCGACCGGCACAGCGGCGCCGCCCGCGCCCGGCTGACCGGCCGGCACGACGGCCGCGTCCTCGTCCTCACCGTCGAGGACGACGGCCGGGGCGGCGCCGGTCCGGCCGGGGGCTCCGGGCTCACCGGACTGGCCGACCGGCTCGCCGTCCTCGATGGCACACTGACGATCACCAGCCCGCCGGGCGGGCCGACGGTCCTACGAGTGGAGATCCCGTGCCGCGTCAGCTCCGCGTCGTCCTCGCCGAGGACGGCGTCCTCCTCCGCGAAGGGCTGATCGGACTCCTGGCCCGCTTCGGCCACGAGGTGGTGGCCGCCGTCGGCGACGCGGAGGCGCTGCGCGCTGCGGTCGCCGCGCACGACCCGGACGTGGTCCTCACCGACGTGCGGATGCCGCCCGGCTTCCAGGACGAGGGGCTGCGGGCCGCCGTCGCCCTGCGCGCCGAGCGCCCCGGCCTGCCGGTCCTCGTCCTCAGCCAGTACGTGCAGCGGGACTACGCCTCCGACCTCCTCGACTCGGGCGACGGCACCGGCGTCGGGTACCTCCTCAAGGACCGGGTCGGGCAGGTGGAGGAGTTCGTGGACGCCCTGGACCGGGTCGCCGCCGGCGGCACGGTCGTCGACCCGGAGGTCGTACGGCAGCTGCTCCGCCGCCGCCGCGACCCGCTGGCCGCGCTGACCCCGCGCGAGCGGGAGGTCCTGGCGCTGGTCGCGGAGGGGCACTCCAACGGCGAGGTGGCCCGCAGGCTCGTCGTCACCGAGGCCGCCGTCGGCAAGCACATCGGCAACATCCTGGCCAAGCTGGACCTGCCGCCGGCCGAGGACACCCACCGCCGGGTCCTCGCCGTCCTCGCCTACCTCCAGGCGTGAGGGGCGTGGCGGGTGCGGCGGCGTGGGGGCGCGGCGGGCGCACGAAGAAGGCCCCCCGCTTCCGCGAGGGGCCTTCTTCCGTCGGTGCGCCGCCAGGGACTCGAACCCCGGACCCGCTGATTAAGAGTCAGCTGCTCTAACCAACTGAGCTAGCGGCGCCTGCTGACAGAGAAAATACTACCTGGTCCCGGCGGGTGCTCGTGACCACCCCGCCGGTGCCCCGCCGCGCCGGGCCCCCGCAGCCCTTCGTACGCCTCAGATCGCCAGCGACAGGACCACCGGCGCCGCCCGCCGGTTCAGCGTGTCGGCGGCCGAGCGCAGCCGGTGGGCGTGCTCGATCGGGAGCGAGAGGGCCAGGCAGCCCACGGCGGAGCCGGCCGTCAGCGGGACGGCCGCGCAGACCGTGCCGACGGCGTACTCCTGGAGGTCGAGGACCGGGACGGTCGGCGGCTGGCTGTCCAGCTTGGAGAAGAGCACCTTCTCGTTGGTGATCGTCCGGGAGGTGAGCCGGGCGATCTTGTGCCGGGAGAGGTGGTCGCGCCGTCCGTCGAGGTCGAGCTGGGTGAGGAGGCACTTGCCGACCGCGCTGGCGTGGGCCGCGGAGCGGAAGTCGACCCACTCGTGGACCTTGGGGGTGCGCGGGCCGTCCGCGAACTGGGTGATCTTCACCTCGCCGTCGATGTACCGGCTGATGTAGACCGCGGCGCCGACGGAGTCGCGCAGCTCGGTGAGGGTCTCCTGGAGCTTGGCCTCCAGCGCCTCCCGGCGGGTGGAGCCGGAGCCGAGGAGGACGAGTGAGTCCCCGATGACGTACGCGCCGTCGGAGACCTGCTCGACGTACCCCTCGCGGCGGAGCATGAGGAGCAGGGGCGACAGGTGGGCGACGGGCAGTCCGGCCTCGCGCGCGATCTGCGTGTCCGACACCCCGCCGCCGTGGCGCGAGACGGTCTCCAGGACGCGCAGCGCGTATTGCACCGAGTGGAACGGCGCGGTGGGCTCGGGCTTCAGCGCCACGGTTTCCCCCTACCAGGTTGTGACCGCAAGCTTCCGTACCACGATAGCCGCCAAGGGCCGCTTACGGGGCGGCTGTTGGCGAGAAACATACGGAGGATGCGGGCCCTGCGCCGGAGCGGGCCACTCTGGCATATGACATGGGCATGAATGGGCGGAAGAGTCTCAGGTCAGGGGAGTGCGGGCCCGTGCTCGCGCGCGCGTTCGGCTCCCGGGGAATTCCGGATTCTCCGGGCGGGGGCGGGCCCGGATCCCGCCGTTCCGGTGGCCGGAATGTGACTCCGGTCACCCGACCCGCCCCGTTCGCCCCGGAATAAGCGCCACCGCACCCCGGTTGCCGCTCCGGTGGAGATACCCGAGCGGAGAGAGGACCGGACGGTGAGCGAGACCGGCACCCAGGAAGACGCAGGCACGGCGGACGGCACCGGCGCCGACGCCGTACGAGGAGTGGCCCTGGGCAGCGCCCCCGTGCCGCTCTCCGTACTGGACCTGGTGACCGTCGGCAGCGGCTCCACCGCGAGCCGGTCGCTCGCCACCAGCGTGGAGCTCAGCCGGCTCGCCGAGCGGCGCGGCTACCACCGGCACTGGGTGGCCGAGCACCACTCCATGCCCGGGGTCGCCTCCTCCTCGCCGGCCGTGATCCTCGCCCACCTCGCCGCCCACACCCGCCGTATCCGGCTCGGCTCCGGCGGCGTGATGCTGCCCAACCACGCCCCGCTGGTGATCGCCGAGCAGTTCGGCACCCTGGAGGCGCTCGCCCCGGGCCGGATCGACCTCGGCCTCGGCCGCGCCCCCGGAACCGACGGCGCCACCGCCGCCGCCCTGCGCCGCACGAACACCCTGAACGAGGGCGCCGACGATTTCCCCGAGCAGCTGTCCGAGCTGACCCGCTTCCTCGACGACGACTTCCCCGACGCGCACCCCTACTCCCGGATCCACGCCGTGCCCGGCCCGGTGCAGGGCCCGAAGGGCCGGCCGCCGATCTGGCTGCTCGGCTCCTCCGGCTTCAGCGCCCGGCTCGCCGGACTGCTCGGGCTGCCCTTCGCCTTCGCCCACCACTTCTCGGCCCGCAACACCGTCCCCGCCCTCGACCTCTACCGCGAGTCCTTCCGCCCCTCCGCCGTGCTCGACGCCCCCTACGCCCTGATCGGCGTCGGCGCGCTCGCCGCCGAGGACGAGAAGGAGGCGTACCGCCAGGTGCTCACCGGCGCGCTGTCGATGCTGCGGCTGCGCACCGGCCGGCCCGGGCTCATCCCGACGCCGGAGGAGGCGGAGGCGTACGGCTTCTCCCCGGCGGAGCGCGAGTTCGCCGACGGCTGGCTGGCGAACGTCGTGTACGGCACCCCGGACGCGGTCCGGTCGGGTCTGGACGACCTCCGGAAGCGGACCGGCGCCGACGAGCTGATGCTGACCGCCAACGCGCACGGCGGAGAGGCGCGGCTGCGGAGCTACGAACTGATCGCGGACGCCTACGGGTTGCCCGAGCTCGACTGAATCCGGGATTCCGGTGGAGCACTGGTTCACCGTGAAACCACCCCGCCGGCTCCCCTAAAGGAACCTTAAACCGCTCGTCACTGATGGTGGCGGGCGGTCCTTTTTTGTGCTGCACGCCTCTGACGAGGGCTTTCCCTCTCCGATTGGTCTAGTCCTCAATCTGGTTCAGACCATTGACGCGCCGTTCACACGGGGGCTATCACTTCTCCAACTCCTTGTACGGCACCACCAGTACCCCCCATCGGAGGACGCTCGTGCACCCCCGTAAGTCATTGATCGCCGCGCTGCTCAGCTCGGCCCTCGCGGCCGGCGCCCTCGCCGCCACCGCGGGTCTCGGCTCCGCCCAGGCCGCCGACGCCTCGACCACCGCCTCCCCGGGCGGCGTGCGCATCGCGTACTACGACCAGTGGAGCGTGTACGGCAACGCGTTCTACCCGAAGCACCTCGACACGCGGGGCATCGCGAGCCAGCTGGACATCATCAACTACTCGTTCGGCAACATCCACCCGACGAACCTCACGTGTTTCATGGCCAACAAGGCCGCGGGTGACGACAACAACCCGAACGCGGGCGACGGCGCGGGCGACTCCTACGCCGACTACCAGAAGTCCTTCTCCGCGGCCGACTCCGTCGACGGCGTCGCCGACAAGTGGGACCAGCCGATCGTGGGCGTCTTCAACCAGTTCAAGGAACTGAAGGCGAAGTACCCCCACCTGAAGATCAACATCTCGCTGGGCGGCTGGACGTACTCCAAGTACTTCCACGACGCCGCGAAGACGGACGCGAGCCGCAAGAAGCTCGTCTCCTCCTGCATCGACCAGTACCTCAAGGGCAACCTGCCCGTCGAGGGCGGCTTCGGCGGCGCGGGCACGGCGGCCGGCATCTTCGACGGCATCGACATCGACTGGGAGTACCCGGGCTCCTCCGGCGGCCACCTGGGCAACCACTACGGCCCCGAGGACAAGCAGAACTTCACGCTGCTCCTCGCCGAGTTCCGCAAGCAGCTCGACGAGTACGGCGCGGCCAACGGCGGCAAGAAGTACATGCTGACCGCCGCCATGCCGGCCGGCCAGGACAAGATCAAGTACATCGAGACCGACAAGATCGGCCAGTACTTGGACTACGCCAACATCATGACGTACGACATGCACGGCGCCTGGGACGGCGACGGGCCGACGTACCACCAGTCGCCGCTCTACTCCGGCGCGAACGACCCGACCGACCCGATCGCCCCGGGCACCGAGAAGTACTCGATCGACAACGCGATCGACTCCTGGATCGACGGCAAGCCCGCCTACGGCATCGCCGGCGGCTTCCCCGCCGAGAAGCTGACGCTGGGCTACGAGTTCTACTACCGCGGCTGGAAGGGCGTGCCCGCCGGCTCCGCCAACGGCCTCGCGCAGTCCGCCACCGGCGGTTCCGGTGCCCGCCCGCTCTCCCAGCAGGCCGGCATCGCGCACTACAAGGAGCTCGGCGGCATCGTCGACAACGCGGCGACCACCTTCTGGGACGACCAGGCCAAGTCCGCGTACTTCTACAAGGACGGCGAGTTCTTCACCGGCCTGAACCAGAAGGCCATCCAGGAGCGCGTGAACTACGGCAAGCAGCGCGGTCTCGGCGGCGCGATGATGTACTCGCTCCTCGGCCTGGACAACAACGCCACCCTGCTGACCCAGATCAACGCGGCGCTCGGCGGCACCACCACCCCGCCCACGACCCCGCCCACCACGCCGCCGACCACCCCGCCCACGACCCCGCCGACCACGCCGCCGACCACCCCGCCGGCCGGCTGCGGCTCGCTCCCGGCCTACGTCGCCGGCACGGTCTACAACTCGGGCAACGAGGTCTCCCACAACGGCCGCAAGTACAAGGCCAAGTGGTGGACGCAGAACGAGACCCCCGGCTCGACCGGTGAGTGGGGCGTCTGGCAGGACCTCGGCGCCTGCTGAGCCTGACCCCGCACCACCCCTCATGAACCGCTGCCCCCGCCCGGAATGTCCCTCCGGCCGGGGGCAGTTCCATGCCCGCGCACGCCCCCGGGGGACTCAGACCCGGAGCGGCGTCGTGCCCTCCAGCATCGCGGCGATGCGGTCCGCGGCCACCGCCCGCGAGTACAGCCAGCCCTGCCCGGTGTCGCAGCCGATCCGCCGCAGCCTCGCCGCCTGCCCGGCCGTCTCCACGCACTCGGCGGTGACGGTGAGGCCCAGCCGGTGGGCGAGCTGCACCAGCGCCTCCACGATCAGCTCGTCCGCCGGATTGGCGTGCTCCTCGTCCTGGAAGCCGCGCACGAAGGAGCCGTCCAGCTTGAGGACGGAGACCGGGAGCCGGCTCAGATAGGCCAGGTTCGAGTAGCCGGTGCCGAAGTCGTCGATGGCGATCCGCACGCCCATGTCGCTCAGCGCCTGGAGGGCCTGGAGCGGCCGGCCCGCCGAGCCCATCACCGCGGACTCGGTCAGCTCCAGCTGGAGCAGGTGCGGGGTGAGCCCCGTCTCGGCGAGGATCCCCGCCACGTCCGCCACCAGATCGGAGTCCCAGACCTGGCGGACCGCCACGTTCACGCTGACGAAGAGCGGCCGCTCGCGCGGATGGTCCTTCTGCCACTGCCGGGCCTGCTCGCACGCGGTCCGCAGCACCCACCGCCCGAGCTCGACGATCGAGCCGTCCTCCTCGGCGATCGCGACGAACCGATTCGGCGGAAGCACGCCGAACTGCGGGTGGTTCCAGCGCACCAGCGCCTCCACCCCGCGCACCGCCCCGCCGGCGAGATCGACCAGCGGCTGGTACTCCAGCGCGAACTCACCGCGCTCCACCGCCGGCCGCAGCGTGGAGGAGAGCGCCTGCCGCGTCATCCGGTGCGCGTTGCGCTCCGGGTCGAAGAGCGTCCACCGCGCCTTGCCGTCGGCCTTCGCCCAGTACAGCGTGGTGTCGGCGGCCTGCATCAGCCCGGTGGCGGTGGTGCCGAGGGCCGTGCGCTCCACGACGCCGATCGAGGCGGAGACCGAGAGCCGCTGGCCGCCGAGGTCGAAGGGCCGCTCCAGCGCGTTGAGCACCGAGCGGGCCAGATCGGCGAGTTGCTCCGTCCCGCTGGAGTCCTCCACGAGGACGGCGAACTCGTCGCCGCCGAGCCGCGCCACAAGATGGCCCCCGCTGCGGGTGTAACCGGCGCTGTCCGCGCACTCGGTGAGCCGCCCGGCGACGGCGGCGAGCAGCCGGTCGCCGACCCGGTGCCCCAGCGTGTCGTTGACCGCCTTGAAGCCGTCGAGATCCAGGTAGCAGAGGCCGATCCGCCCTGTTCTGCCATACCCGTGCGACTGATACGACAGATACGGATCATGTGACCGGTACGGCTCCGGGGCAGCGGCCGGTTCGAGCGGCCCGCCCGCTCCCGCCGCCGTCTCGGCGCTCTCCGCCGCCGCCGTCTCCAGAGCGGCCGACAGGCGCTCGAAGAAGAGCGTCCGGTTGGGCAGCCGGGTCACCGGGTCGTGCATCTGGAGGTGGCGCAGCCGGGCCTGGAGCTCGCGCCGGTCGCTGATGTCCGCGACCGAGAGCAGCACCCGGCCGGCGTCGGGGACGGGGGCGACGGTGACCTCGGCCCACAGCTTGCGCCCGTCCGGATGCTTGAGCCGGCGGGTGCAGCGGAAGCGGGAGCGCCGGCCGCGCAGCACCTCGCGGTAGGCGTGCCAGGTGCGCCCGTCGGAGGCGAGGTCCACGAGGTCGGCGGCGGCCTGTTCGCGCAGCGCGGCGCTGTCGGTGCCGAGGAGGGTGCCGAGGGAGTCGTTGGCGGCGACGACCAGGCCGTCCCGGTCCACGAGGGCCATGGCGAGCTGGGAGGTGCGGAAGGCGGCCCGGTAGTCGCGGAGTTCACGCTCCGTGAGGGCCGGGCGGGCCGGCGGGAAGCCGGGCGGCTCTGGGTGTACCGGTCCTTCGGGGGTTCCGCTCACCGCTCGCTCCCGTGGTGAAGGGGGGCCGTTCACATGTGGTCGGGATGGTCGGCCTGGGACAAGTCTGCCGATCATAGAGCCAGCCCGGGGGGCCGTTCCAGCTCCGGGGCGGGTGCCCGGGGCCCGGTACGGGGTGAGGCCGTCCGTCGGACGCCACCCTCCCGACCGATTCCGTCCGGACCTGACCTGCGACGGCGACGGGATGACCGAATGTGACTTTCCGTGAGCTGAAGTGTGCCCGTCTCGCGTCCACTCCACGCCGCACCCTCACCCGACCGGGGCAGCGGAAACATGCGAAACGCCGCGAACCATCACAAGGTGGTGGAGGAGTCCCGCACTCGCGAACCGGAGGTCCACGTGGAGGGTCAGCAGCCACCCGAGGGAGTGGAGCGCTCCCGGCTGCGCGCCGGAGCCGCCTCGTTCACCGCGCTCGTCGCGCTCGCGGCGACCGGCCTGGTCGCCGGGCCCGCCGTCGCCGCTCCGTCGGCCGGCCCCTGCGCCCTGCCCCGTACGGCCGCCCATCACTCGCTCGGCCTCTCCAGCTGGAACGGCTCCTATCCGCGCCCCGAGCGCTCCCTCGACGCGGTGATGATCTTCCTGTCCTTCCCGGACGCCACTCCGCTGACCACCCCGGAGGAGCTGACCGCCGACCACTTCCCGGCGACCACCGAGTTCTTCCGGCGGGCCTCCTACGGGCGGTTCGACCTGCGCCCGCACGCCCGGGCCGACTGGACGCGGATGCCCCGCCCGTCCACCGCCTACGACATACGGCGTGACTGGGGGGCCGCGGACCGGGCCGCCTATCTGCGGGACGCGCTCGCCGCCGCCGACGACTCCGTCGACTTCTCCCGGTACGACATCGTCTATCTGGTGGCCGACCCGGACGCGCCCGGCGTGGACTCGGACGCCACGAAGGTCGTCAACCTGGAGCGTCCGCTGGAGGCCGACGGCACGAAGATCCGGCGGGTCGTCACGGTCTTCGAGCGGCACCCGCCGGACCGCAACGTCCTCGCCCACGAGACGGGTCACGTCTTCGACCTGCCCGACCTCTACCGCCGGCCCGCCGACGGCAAGGGCGACTGGGACACCCATGTGGGCGACTGGGACGTCATGGGCAGCCAGTTCGGGCTCTCCCCCGACCCCTTCGGCTGGCACAAGTGGAAGCTGGGCTGGCTCGACCCCTCCCAGGTGACCTGCGTCCAGGGCGCCGAGCCGCGGATGGTCGGCCTGGAGGCGGTCTCCGCCGCGCCGGTGGTCCCCGGCGCGCGCGGCACCCGGCTCGCGGTCGTCCGCACCGGCCCGGACAGCGTCCTCGCGATCGAGGCCCGGGAGGCGAGCGGCAACGACGCCGACACCTGCACCGAGGGCGTCCTCGTCTACCGAGTGCGGGCCGGCGCCGCCTCGGGCGACGGCCCGGTCGAGGTCGTCGACGCCCACCCGGCCACCGAGGCGTGCTGGGAGCGGTCGGTGTACCCGCCGCTCGCCGACGCGCCGATGGAGGTGGGGGAGACGCTGACCGTGCCCGGCACGGACGTCCGCGTCGAGGTCGCCGACCGCAGCGCCTCCGGCGTCTGGACGGTGAAGATCACCCCGCCCGCTCCGGAGTGACGGCCCGGCCCGGAGTGACCGCCCGGCCGGACGAGCGGAGGGCCCGGACGGACCTGCGGATGGCCGCCGGACCTGTGGAAGGCCGCCGGACCTGCGGAAGCGGCTGGACATGCGGAAAGGCCCCTCGCTCTCGCGAGGGGCCTTTCCGTGTCTGTGCGCCGCCAGGGACTCGAACCCCGGACCCGCTGATTAAGAGTCAGCTGCTCTAACCAACTGAGCTAGCGGCGCCTGCTGACGTCGTAGACATTAGCACCCTGAGCGGCGGGAGCGAAAATCGATACCCGCACGTCGGGCGCGGAAACCGTCCGGGCCGCCCGGACACAGGCCCAGAGCATCACCTCGGGCCCCGGCAGCCACGGGCTCCGCGTGTCGGGGGCCACCAGCCAGCGCGGCTCGGCGGCGCTCTTCCCGGCCGGGGTCAGCGGCGGCACGGTCACCGCGTCGCCCGTGCCGTGACAGAGCGGCCGGGGCACCGCGTCGCCCCACTCCTCCCAGTCGAGCAGCGCGGGCAGCCGCTGGGCCGTCCCCGGCGCGGCGAAGAGCAGCATCCGGCCCCGGTGCACGGCCACCGGGCCCGAGCCCGGGCCCTCCTCCCACAGCCGGTCGAGCATCCGCCGCCCGAAGACCGGGTCCACACCGACCACGTCGAAGGCCGTCCCGCACGGCAGCACCGCCGGCGCGTCCGGCCGCGCCTCCCAGCGTCCGAGCGCCGCCCCGGGCTCCCCGCCCGCCGCCGAGGCCAGCCAGGCGGCGCCGTCCGCGGTCACCCGGGCGGTCTGGTGCCGGTCCTCGTCCCCCGCCCGCAGGAAGCGGAAGACGTCGTACGGGGTGGTCTCGTCGCGCAGCCAGGTCGTCGTCGTCATGCCGACAGGTCTACCGTCGGTGACGGAGCGCACGCCGAGAGTTCCGGAAACGCGGACAGGGCGGGTACCGGGGGAGTATCGTGCGCACCGCATATGCCGAACGCCTGTTCCGCCCGGGACGGTCGGTCCTCCGCGGGCGGTCAGTCCTCCGCGGGTCGCCCGCCCGTACGGATCAGGTCCCGGCCGAACTCGATCATCTTCCGCGCGTAGTCCTCGGTCCAGGCCGCCCGCTCGGCCACGTCCGCCGCCGTCAGCCGGTCGAACCGCTTCGGGTCGGCGAGCTGCGCCGCCGCCATGGCCTGGAACTCGATCGCCCGGTCCGTCGCCGCCCGGAACGCCAGGGTCAGCTCGGTCGCCCGGGACAGCAGCTCCTTCGGGTCCTCGATCGACTCCAGATCGAAGAAGTGCTCCGGGTCGGCGGTCGCCTCGGCAGGCTCGAAGATCAGCGGCGCCGGCCGCAGCCGTCGCTGTCCGCTCCGCTCCGCGGATTCCGCCATGCTCTGCTCCTTCTCCCGCACCCACGCGCCCCGGAAACCCGGACCACCCCCCATTGTCCCGGTTCCCGCAAGACCGCCCGCGGGCGTCAACGCCCCAGGCCGCGCAGCAGCATGCGGAGCCCGCCCAGGAACTCCTCGTCGGCGGCGACCCGGCCGGAGTCCCGGGCGGTCGCCGTCAGGAGCGGGTACAGGTCGCCGGGCAGTGCCGCGATCGCCAGGGTGCCCGGGCCGGCGAGCGGCCCGCGGTGCTCCAGCTGGATCGCCCCGCTCACGTACGCGTGCAGGGCCCGCAGGGCGACCACCCGCCGGGATCCTTCGATCCCGGCCTCGGTGAGGATCCCGAGCACGGTCTCCGACCAGCGCAGTCCGCCGGTGGCGCGGTGCCGGTGGGCGAGGGTGAGCGGGACGGCCTCCGGGTGGCGGGCGACCGCGTCGCGCAGCCGGACGGCCATGGTCTCGACCCGTTCGGGCCAGGGCGCGCCGCCGGGTGGAGGGGCGGTGTCCAGGTCGTCGAGGATCCGGTCGACCACCAGCCGCTCCAGCTCGTCGCGGTCGCTCACGTACCGGTAGAGCGCCATCGGGCTCATGCCGAGCTCCTTGGCGGCGGTGCGCATGGAGAGCGCGGACAGTCCGTCGCGGTCGACGACGGCGAGCGCGGCGGCGGCGAGCCGGTCGGGGGTGAGGGAGCGGGGTCGTGGCATGGCGCTTGACAGCGTACGCCCTACGCCTACGCTCGTAGGAGTACGCCGTACACCTACGGGCTCTCCCGCGGAAGGTGATCCATGCGCACGCCCTCGAACCCCACCCGTACCCCGCTCCGTCCCCGCCTCCGGCTCCGGCCGGGCGACTCCGTCCCCGTCCGCACGCTCACGCCCGTCACCGGCCCGCCGCTGGCCGTGCCGGACCCCGGGAGCGCCGTCCACGTGCAGTTCCGGCGTTTCGCGGGCTGCCCCGTCTGCAACCTCCACCTCCGCTCGGTCGCCCGGCGACACGCCGAGATCGAACGGGCGGGGATCCGGGAGGTGGTCCTCTTCCACTCGCCCGCCGACGAACTGCGCGAGCACGTGGCCCACCTGCCCTTCGCCGTCGTCGCGGACCCCGGCAAGGAGCTGTACGCGGAGTTCGGCGTCGAGGCCCACCGCCGGGCCCTGCTCGACCCGCGGGGCTGGCCGGGGATCGTCCGCGGTGTCCTGGCGGGCGCCGCCGACCTGCTCCGGGGTCGGGGCCGGCTCCCCGCCGCCTCCCAGCCCGGAGGCCGGATCGGCCTCCCCGCGGACTTCCTCATCTCCCCGGAGGGCCGGATCACCGCCGTGAAGTACGGCGAGCACGTCGACGACCAGTGGTCGGTCGACGAACTCCTCACCCACGCGCCCCAAGCCGGACCCCCCGCCCCGGGGCCGCCCACCGGGTGAACCCGGAGCCGCGCGGAGGATGGATCCGGAACCGCGCGGCGGGCGGCCGGTCGGGCGCGGAGGGCTACGCCGACTCCTCCGGTCCGGGCCGGGTGGGCGGTTCTAGCACCTCGCGGAGGCGGGCAGGTCGGCGTACTTGTTGCCGGAGAAGTAGATGGCGCTGGAGTAGCCCCAGCGGCCGCTGTCGTTCCTGGCGAGGATCCACACGTTGTTGGTGGTGCCCTCGGCGGTCACCGACTCGCCGACACGCCAGCAGCGGACCGTGTAGTAGCGGTTGGCGTACAGCTTGCCGATGGCCTCGTAGTCGCCGGACGGCCCGGTCCTGTGGTTCACCGTCTTCCACACCTTGCGGCTGTAGTCGGCGGCGGCCTGGACCTGGCCCGCCCCGGCGGCCTCCGCCGACGCCCCGGAGCCGGCCGGGGCGGCCCCCGCCGTGCCCGCCGTGCCCAGGACCCCGGCGAGTGCCATGGCGCCCGTGACGGCGGCAACTGCCGCTGTGGACTTGAGAGTTCGCATGATTCTTCCTCCCGTTCGGATGGATTCCGGCGGCGCGGACACGCCCGTCGTCCTGCGCCGTCGGCCAACCATGACGGATTCCGGCGGGGCCCCGCGATGCTGTTGCGGCTGACCGGAAAAGCCGAGCTCATCGGGGGGAACGAGATGCTCCGCATCCACTTCGGGGACGCCGACCTGGGGGCCTTACGGGTCGCCGCCGCGCCGAACCCGTTCTGGGAGATCGCCACCAGCCTGCACCGCTTCCAGACCCGCGACGGCCGCTGGGCCTACGCCGACTGGCTCCGGGCCGTACGGGCCGGTCTGCGGGAGAAGGGCCTCGAACGGGCCTTCCGTACGGTCCTCCTGCCGCTCTTCCCCCGGGCCGCCTACTTCCCGGACTTCCTCACCCCGGCGCACGGCGTCGACGGACTCGACGCGGGTCTCGACGCGATCCTGGCGACCCCGCCGCGGCGGGTGACCCAGGAGGTGCTCCGGCTGGACCGTGTCGTCGGGGCGCCCCGGTGGGCGGCGCGGCTCAGCACCCTGGAGGAGCGCGGGGAGCTCGTCCGGGTGCTGCGCGCCTATCACGACGTCGCCATCGCCCCGTACGCCGAGGCCATCCGCGCCCGCTTCGACGCCGAGCGGGCCGCGTTCGGCCGGGGCTTCCTCGACGGCGGCGTCGACGGACTGCTCGGCGGGGCGGGGCCGGCGATCCGCTGGCGGCCCCCGTCGCTGGAGGTCGACGTCCGGCCCGCCGACCGGGAACTGCGCCTCGACGGGCGCGGACTGACGCTGCTCCCCACGTACTTCTGCTGGCGCACCCCGACCAGCCTCGCCGACCCGGCCCTCCCGCCGGTCCTGTGCCACCCGGTGCGCCGGCCCGCCGCCGCGCTGCCCCCGGACCACCGCTTCGCCGCCGAACCGTCCGTCCCCCTCGCCGCCCTTCTCGGCCGGACCCGGGCGGCGGCCCTGTGCGCGGCCGCCACCGGGGCGACCACAGGGGAGATCGCCCGCGCGGCCGGCGTCTCCGCGGCCTCCGCCAGCCGCCACGCCACGGCCCTCCGCGACGCCGGCCTCATCACCAGCAACCGCCACGCCACGACCGTCCTGCACACCCTGACCCCCACCGGCGCCTCCGTCCTCCGCGCGGCCGCGACCCGCTCCTGACCTCGGCCCGGGGGTCAGGGCGTCCAGGTGACGCGGTGTTCGGAGAGGTGGGAGAGGACCGCGTGGTTCGCCTCCCAGCCGTCGGGGAACTTCACGGTGACGCCGAGCTGGACCGGCTCCGTCGACGGGTGCTCGTCGAGGAGGTCGGTGACGCCGGCACGGCAGACGACGACGCAGGCGTGGCGGTGGCGGGAGGCCAGCACGCACAGGCGGCCGGTCTCCAGGTGGAAGGCGGTGGCGTCGGGGCGGCCCGACAGGGGGTGGAGGACGACGGTGACGTCGTACTCGCGGCCCTGGAGCCGGTTGGCGGTGTCGACCGTCACCCCCGACACGCCCAGCGCCGCCAGGGCCGCGCGGACCGCCCCCGCCTGGTCCCGGTGGGCGGTGCCCACCGCGATCCGCTCCGCGGTCAGCGGCACCGGCGTGTCGGAGCGCTCGCTGACCGCCGCGCCGCCCCGGTCGAGGAGCCGGCGCACCACGAGCGCGACCGCGTGCACGGCCTCCGGGTCGGTGCGCGGGGTGTGCCGGGCGGGCAGTTCGAGCAGGCCCCAGCCCGACTCGGCGGCCTCGTCCAGGACCCGGTCCGGGGCGGAGCCGTCCGAGGGCACGCCGAAGGCGAGCCGCCGGTCGCCGGGACCGGTCCCCGAGCGGAACGGCGTGTACGGGTAGAACGCGTCCGACACCAGCGGCGCCGCCGACGCGGGCAACCGCCAGGAGACCGGCAGCCGGTGCTGCGGCAGCTCCGGGTTGTGGGCGAGCAGCGTCGACACGGCCGACGCCGAAGGGTCGTACGACAGCCCCGCCCACTGGTCGGCGCCCACCACCGAGAACGGGTCCAGCTGCCCCGGATCGCCCACGAACAGGGCCCGCTCGAAGAGCCCCGCCACGGCGAGCAGCGCGTCCGAGCGCATCTGGTACGCCTCGTCCACGATCGCGTGCGCCCACGGCTCCACGTTCTTCACGTGCGCCCACTTGGCGGCCGTCGAGACGACCACCGGCAGCCCGGCGAGGTCCCCGGCCTTCGCCGACTTCCGTACGCTGTCGAGCGCGTCGAGCGCCTTGTCGTACGGGTCCCCGTCGCTGGAGTGCAGCCGGCCCACCTCCAGCTCGGGCTCCTTCTCCGCGAGCCGCAGCACCAGGTCGTCCACCTGCGCGTTGGTCTGCGCCACCACCATCAGCGGGCGCCCCGCGGCGGCCAGTTCGAGCGCGGCCCGCACCACGAGCGTCGACTTGCCCGCGCCCGGCGGGGAGTCGACGACGACGCCCCGCGCACGCCCGTGCAGGGTGCTCTCCAGGATCTCCGCCGTCGCCTTCGCGGCGGCCGCGGCGGGGTCGAGCACGGCGGGGTCGTACACGGTCACAGCAGGTCCTCGGGGGTCACGGCGTCGGGCAGCTCGGCGGTGTCGGCGTGGCGCGGCGGGCCGCCATGGGTCCAAGGCGTCTCCTCCGGGTCGGGCAGCTTCGGCCCCACCCGCGTGTCGTGCTCGAAGAGCGTCCAGGCGATCCGCTCGCACTTCTCCGGCACCGTGCCCTCCGCGGGCTCCTTCGACCGCCCCATCTTGTCCAGCAGCCGCAGCACCAGCGAACCGTCCTCCTCACGGGCGACGAACTGGGCCGACTGCGGCTTCCCGCCGAGCGAGCGGTACACCTTCACGCCCTCGTCCAGATGCGGCCGGTCCTCCGTCCGGACCGTCAGCAGCGGGCGCGGCGCGGGCCGCTTCGACTCCGTCCATGCCATGACGACCTCGGTGACCTCTCCGGTGAACGCCTCGCCCGCCAGCCGCCGCCCGGCCAGCACCAGCGGATCGTCCAGGGCCTCCTGGGCGTCCAGCTGCCCCTGCGCCTGCTCGCGCGCGGCGAGCTTCGCGGCGGCGGTCACGGCGTCGTCGCGGCGCGGCTGCGGCGGCTCCCCGGCCGCGATCCGGTCCCGGTGCGCGGTGAAGGACCAGCGGTCCCGGGTCCACCGGTCCGCGACCCGCGCCCCCTCGGGCAGCTCCCGGAGCAGGCCGAGCGCCCGCCAGGTCGCCTCCCAGGTCGGCTTCAGCTGCGACGCGACCAGCCGGCGGACCTCCCGCTCGGCCCGGTGCAGCGCGGCGAGGGCCACGTCCGCCGCCTCGCCGTCCTCGGCGGCGCCGACCGCCTGCCGGGCCCGGTCGTACGCCTCGATCGCGGGCGCCAGCAGCTGGTTGTCGAAGGCCGGATCGGTCGCGGGCCCGGCCGGCGGGCACAGCAGCTGCCCCCGCGCGTCCCGCCCCAGCTCGGCCCGGTACGCGGCCTCGGCGCCCGGCTCCCCGTCGTACGGGTCGATCCAGGCGAGCAGCGCCCCCAGGTGCTGGTCCTCCAGGGAGGACTGCCCGGTCGCCCAGTGCCGGTTGAGCAGGTCCGTCGCCGCGAGCAGCAGCGAGGAGCCCGGCACCCGGGCCCGCTCGCCGTAGTGGGTCAGCCAGCGCCCGAGCAGCGGCACGCGCGCGGGTGCCGGATACGGCGTGTCGGGGTCCTGCTCGGCGGTCCGCCGGAACCTCGTCGACCGCCCCAGGAGCCGTACGTACTCGATCCCGGCCCGGCTCGGCACGATCAGCTGCGGCGCGTCCAGGCAGAGCTCGACCTGGACCTTCTCGCCGGTGGCGGAGTCCTTCCGCTCCACCGGCTCGACGGCGTCCGCGTACCCGTCGACGTACGGCAGCACCTCCTCGGCCAGTTCGGCGAGGAACGCGAACCGCAGCTCCCGGTCCCGGGGCTGCGGCACCACGAGGAGCCGCGGCTCCTCCGGATCGGTGCCGACCAGGGCCCCGAGTGGGGCGCCCGCCTCGCCGGCGGTGGTCAGCGGCACCAGCACGAGCGGCCGCCCGGAGAGGTGCCGGTGCCGGACGGTCGCCAGCGGCTGGGCCCGGCCCGCCTGCACGGCCTCCATCCGGGCCAGGTGCGCGATCAGCGACATGCGGCGGCCTCCGCCTCGTCCAGGGCCTCCTGCCGCAGCGCGCGCGCCCGGCGCAGCGCCGCCACCGCCGGGTCCTCCGGATCGCCGAGCTCGCCCCGCGCGGCGCCCAGGACCGCGCCGACCGTGGTCAGCCCGCCCAGCTCGCCCCGCACCGAACGCCCCAGGGTCTGCACCGCGTCCGCCGCCCGTGCCCGCGACCGGCAGTGGAAGCCCATCTCGCAGGCGGCCAGGCACTCCGGCGCGTACGCGTGCGGGACCGCCTCCACGGCCGCCGCCAGCTCCTCCGCCGAGCAGCCCTGCACGTCGAAGCTCAGCCCCTCCGGCAGGGCTCCGGCGATCTCCTCGATCCGGGTCAGCCGCTCCAGCTGCCGCCGGGTGACCGCCCGCTGCTTGCGGACGTCCACCACGGAGCCCGTCGGCAGGTTCGAGAAGTCCTTGGGGCAGACCAGCAGCACCGAACGGCCGACCTCGGCCCCCTCGGTGAGCGCCGCCACCCGCTCCAGCGCCAGCACGTACACCGCCGCCTGCCGGGCCGCCGCCCCCACCTTCGCCGCGTCCGCGGCCCCGTCCACCATCGGGAAGGACTTGATCTCCACGACCGTCCACCGCCCGGCCGGGTCCACCACGACGGCGTCGGGCTCCAGGTGCACCGGCGAGCCCGCCACCTCCAGCGTCAGCAGCGGATGGTCGAGCAGCGTCCACCCGCCGGCCGCGGTCGCCTCGCGCAGCGCGAGCGCCGTGCGCGCGGTCCGCCCCTCGGGCCCGGACGCCGACAGGTCCGGTACGGCGACGGTGCCCGGGTCCTCCACACCGAAGAGGCGCAGCAGCTCCCGCCCGCCGTCGGCCTTCACCTTCGCCTCGAAGCTGTTGCCCCGCACGATCGCGAACTGCGACTGGCCGAACGGCGCCGGTGATCCGAGCCGCGACGCGAGCGCCCCCTTGTCCACCCCGGCGCCGTCGAGCAGAGCGCGGCGCCTGCATCCCGGATTCGCGGCCAGCGCGGCCAGTGCCCGCGCGTCCAGCGGGCGCGGCGGAACCGCCGGCCCGCGCAGCTCGGCCAGTCTCTCCCGCGTCCTGCGCCGGCTCGCCGGGGTCGGCACGGGGTCCGTCGTCTGCGGCGGCCGTGACCCGCCGTCGTCCAGGGATGCGCTCACCCGCGGAAGTCTCGCATCCGCCACTGACAACGCGGGCGCGTTCCGGCCCGGGGACACCGGGAGTTCGCCCCGGAGCCACCTGCGCGATGATGGAGGCGACCCTCCGGAGGGCCCCCGACGGAAGGCACCCGTTCCCCGTTTCCGCGCACCTTCTGGAGAGCCCCGCCCATGGCACCGCGCATCCTGCTCGCCCGACACGGCCAGACCGAGTGGTCGCTCCTCGGACGCCACACCGGCAGGACCGACATCCCGCTGCTCGACGAGGGCCGGCGCGGCGCCGAGCTCCTCGGCGAGCGTCTCCACCGGGGCCGCTGGCAGGGCCTGCCCGGCGTCGAGGTGCGCACCAGCCCCCTGGTCCGCGCGAGCGAGACCTGCGACCTCGCCGGCTTCGGCGACCGGGCCGAACGCTGGGACGCCCTCATGGAGTGGGACTACGGCGCTTACGAGGGCCTGACCCCGGCCCAGATCCAGGAGCTGCGCCCGGGCTGGCTGATCTGGCGCGACGCCGTCCCGGAGGGCGAGTCGCTGGCCCAGCTCTCCGCCCGCGCCGACGAGGTCGTCGAGTGGGCCCGCTCGGCCGACCGGGACGTCCTGGTCTTCGCCCACGGCCACATCCTCCGCTCCATCGGCGCCCGCTGGCTCGGCGAGGACGTCTCCTTCGCCTCCCGCATCCGCCTCGACCCGACGAGCCTGTCGGTCCTCGGCTGGGCGTACGGCGCCCCGGCGATCGAGCGCTGGAACGACACGGGCCACCTGGAGGGCTGATCCGGGGAACGGGGTTTCGGGGACTGGTTCCCGGGACCCCGGGCACTGGGCCGGAAGCATCGGATCCAAAACATCGGATCCAAAACATCGGATCCAAAACATCGGATCCAGGACATCGGATCCAGGATGGTGGATCCAATATCCAGGCCTATGGATATTGGATCCGATATCCGCGTCCCCGCGCGGCGCGACGCGCCCCCTCACGCCCCCGTGAGGATCAGCCGCGTCTCCGTCAGCAGCCCCCTGATCCGCGCCGAAGCGATCCCGTCCATCGAGTCCGCCACCCGTCGCGCCTCGGCCTCGGCCTCGTCGCGGCGGCCGGCGCGGGCGAGGTTGCCGGCGAGCTGGGCGCGGTAGAGGGCGAGGTTGCGGGCGAAGCGGGGGTGCTGGAGGACGGTGGCCCGGTAGGAGTGGCGGGCGGCGCGGCTCCAGTCCCCGAGCGCGGACCAGCAGTGGGCCTCCAGGGCCTCCAGTTCGGGCTCGCCGAAGAAGGACATCCACTCGGGGTCCTGGTCGGCGTGGCCGCGGCCGAAGTGCTCGTGGGCGCGGCCGAGGCACGCCTCGGCGGAGGAGCGGTCGCCGAGCCCGGCCCAGGCGGCGGCCTCGCGCAGCGAGAGCAGGGCGAGCAGCCTGGGGGAGTCGAGCGGGTGCGCGGCCCGCAGTCCGGCCTGCGCGGCGCGGACGGCCTCGCGGTAGCGGCCGGTGTCGCGGGCGAGGAAGGAGGTGTTGCAGAAGGCGTGCGCCTCCAGGGCCGCGTTGCCGGAGACCCGGGCGGTGGCGAGGGCCTCGGCGTAGTGGGAGCGGGCGTCCTCGTGGCGGCCCGAGTCGTGGGCGAGCCAGCCGACGGAGAGCGACAGCTCGCCGGCGCCGGCGAGCAGCCGGTCCTCGGTGGAGCGGCGGGCCGAGGTGCCCTGGTCGAGCAGGGCGTAGGCCGTGCGGAGCGGCTGGGCCGCGCACTTGTAGAGCCCGTCGGCGCCGTGCCGGTCGTCGAGCAGGCGGATGCGCCGTACGGCGTCCTCGACGGCGAGGACCTCGGCCTCGCCGATGCGGTGGGGGCCGCGGGGGCTGGGGATCGCGGCCGCGGTGGAGCCGAGTCCCCAGGAGGCGGCCGCCAGGGTGGCGGTGCCGCTCGTCATGAATGCGCGACGCAGCACGTCGCTCTCCTCATCGTTCCGGGTCGGGAGGGCGGGGGGCCCCGAGGCCCCGGCCGGGGCGGCCTGCCGTCGGCCGCGTACCGCCTCCCGCGCAGAGAATCCCAGGTCGGCGAGGGTCAGCCCGGGGAACATGTGCAGGAAGACCCGCTCGTACGCGTAGTTCGGGCAGCGGATCTCGCCCGCCTCCACGCGACCGATGTAGCGGGCGTCGCACGCGACCTGTTCACCGATCTCGCGTGCCGACCGGCGGACCATGGCGGCGAACTCCGCCGGGGAGTGCGGTCCGCGGAGCCGCCGGAAGGCGAGATTGGGAACTGCCCGTGACATGGCCATGGCCGAGCCCTCTCCTGGTGCTGCCGGGTGTTCCGGCGGCAAGAACGTACCTGCTGTGACCGGATGCCTACGCAGAGTTTGGCTACAAATCGGATATCTCGCCTGCGATCTGCCATGAACTGCCATCCTTTGCGGCGGCGTGCCGCCGTAGCCGTTGACGCGCACGGGCGTTGAACCGTATGGGAGAGACGGAACGTGTCTCCTCTGGGAAGCGAGGAGGGGTCCATGTCCGAGAACGCCGCGCCTTTCGAGACGACCGTGACACCCAGGGCGACCGTGCCGACCACCACGACCGCGACCACCGTGCCGACCCCGTCGGTGCAGGCCGCGACGGTCGTGGCGACCGTGACGAGCGCGCCGGTCGTCACCGTCGCCGGGGCCGACGAGCCCTGCGACCTGGTGACCGTGCCCGCCCGGCAGGGGCTGGAGGCCGTCGACATCCTCCGCCGCCGCGGTGTCCCCGCCGTCGGCCCCGTGCTCCACGACGGCGCCTGCGACACCCTCGGCTTCCTCGTCCCGCCCGGCACCGCCGCCGCCTGGGACCTCCCCGGCAGCGCCTGCACCCGCACCTCCGGCCGCGGGCTGCGCCTCCCCGAACTCCCCGCGCTGCCCGAGCCCTCGGGGGACGCCCCCCGCCCGGCCGGCTGGCTGCTGCCCCCCGGCGACACCGACCCCGTCACCGACCCCGCCGACCTGCGCCGCGCCCTCGGCGAGGCGGCCCGCCTCATCGAGGCGGCCGACGGCTGTCACTGAGCAGGACCTCCCGGCCGACCGGCCGATAATGGACGGATGGCCAGGAACAAGCAGCGCGAGCGGGCGGCGGCCGACGCCGTCTCCGAGACCGTCGACGGCGGGCTCGCCGAACTGATACCCGACCGCGACCGCCCCCGCGCCTGGACGCTGCTCGTCGACGGCGCCCCGCAGTCCCACGTGGACCTCGACGACCCCGCCGCCCTCACCTTCGAGTACCAGCGGCGCCTCGGCCACGTCGCCGACCTCGCCGCCCCGCCCGGCCGCCCCCTCCAGGCCGTGCACCTGGGCGGCGGCGCCTTCACCCTCGCCCGGTACGTCGCCGCGACCCGGCCCCGCTCCACCCAGCAGGTCGTCGAGATCGACGAACCCCTCGTCCGCCTCGTCCGCCGCGCCCTGCCGCTCGACCCCGGCGCCCGGATCCGGGTCCGCGCCACCGACGCCCGCGCCGGACTCGCCAAGGTCCCGGACGGCTGGGCCGACCTGATCATCGCCGACGTCTTCCGGGGCGCCCGCACCCCCGCCCACCTCACCAGCACCGAGTTCCTGGACGAGGTGCGCCGCGCGCTGCGACCCGGAGGGACGTACGCCGCCAACCTCGCCGACGGGCCGCCGCTCGCCCACCTCCGCGGCCAGATCGCCACCGCCGAGGCCGTCTTCCCCGAGCTGGCCCTCATCGCCGACCCGACCGTGCTCCGCGGCCGCCGCTTCGGCAACGCGGTCCTGGTCGCCTCCGACCGGCCGCTCCCCGTCGCCGAGCTGACCCGCAGGGTCGCCACCGATCCGCACCCCGGCCGCGTCGAACACGGCCGCCCCCTCGCCGACTTCACCGGCGGCGCCGTCCCCGTCACCGACGCGACGGCGAAGAGCTCCCCCGCGCCCCCGCCGTCCGTCTTCCGCTGACACGGAGGGCCGGACGGGCGCGGCGACCGGTCAGACCGCGCGCTCCTCGATCTGCACACGGGGCGCCGAGTCGTGCCAGAGGCAGAACACCGACAGCTCCCGGTCGCCCCGCGTGAAGGTCACCCGGATCCAGGTCGTCTGCTTCCACACCTGCATCTGCCAGCCCGATGCCGGGGTCGCCGAGACCAGCTCGGCGGAGCTCTCGCCCAGGTCGAAGGTGACCCGCCCGCCGTCCACCGGATAGCTCTTCACCCCCGAGGAGGACCCGGCCGGAGGCGGCGGCACCGTGGTCGGCGCGGGCGTGGTCCGCGGCTCGGTGCGCGGCGGGCTCGCCGGCGGGGTGGTGGGCGTCGGATCCGGGCCGGTCGGCGTGGGCGCGGACGGCGTGGACGCGGTGGCCGGGGGAGTGGTGGCGGGAGGAGTGGTCCCGGGGCGGCGGGTCGAGGACGTCACCGGGTCGCCGATCGCGGTCTCGGCCGGGACCAGGTCGACCGGGGTGCCGACGGGCAGCGGCAGGGCGCGCGGCGGGTCGTAGACCGTGCCGGACAGCACCGTGTGCACCCCCCACCAGGAGAACGTGACCGCCGCGCCGGTGGCGAGCGACCAGGCCAGGGCGTGAACGAGTCCTCTTCGCATCCGGGTCATACTGCACCACCCCGGGCCGGCGCGTCGCAGGAGGTACGGGGTGACCGACGTGTCGCCCGAATGGCGTACGGTGCGGCCCATGGCAAGTGTGCTCGTGGTCGAGGACGACCAGTTCGTGCGCTCCGCCCTCATCCGGCAGCTGACGGAAGCCTCCTACACCGTACGGAGCGTCGGCACGGCCCTGGAGGCGCTGCGCGAGGTCGCCCATTTCCGCTTCGACGTGGTCGTCCTCGACCTCGGTCTGCCCGACCTGGACGGGTCCGAGGCGCTGAAGATGCTGCGCGGCATCACCGACGTACCGGTGATCATCGCGACGGCCCGGGACGACGAGGCGGAGATCGTCCGGCTGCTGCACGCCGGCGCCGACGACTACCTCGTCAAGCCGTTCTCCGTCGAGCACCTCACCGCCCGGATGGCCGCCGTGCTCCGCCGCGCCCGGGCCGTCTCCGGCGAGCCCGCGCCGACGACCGAGATCAGGGTCGGCGGGCTCGCCATCGACCCGCTGCGCCGCCAGGCCGAACTGGACGGCGTCCCGCTCGACCTGACCCGGCGCGAGTTCGACCTGCTCGCCTTCCTCGCCGGCCGCCCCGGCGTGGTCGTCCCGCGCAAGGAGCTGCTCGCCGAGGTGTGGCAGCAGTCCTACGGCGACGACCAGACCATCGACGTGCACCTGTCGTGGCTGCGGCGGAAGCTGGGCGAGACGGCCGCCCGTCCCCGCTACCTCCACACCCTGCGCGGTGTCGGCGTGAAGCTGGAACCGCCGCGGGAGCAGCAGCCGTGAGACGGGAGCGCCGGCCGTGAGATGGGCCCTCGTCAAGGTGTCGCTCGCCGTCACCGCCATGGTCGTCATCGCCTTCGCCGTACCGCTCGGCCTCGTCGTCAAGGAGATGGCCCGCGACCGGGCGTTCTCCAACGCCGAGCGGCGCGCCGCCGGGCTCGCCCCGGTCCTCGCCATCACCACCGACCGGGTGGAGCTGGAGAAGGCCGTCGCCACCACCGAGGACGGCGCCACCGGCCGGCTCGCCGTGCACGTCCCGCCCGTCGGCCCGGACGGCCAGGCCCTGGAGATCGGGACCCGCAGGGCCCGCGCCGACGAACTGGCCGCCACCCGCACCCTCGGCCGCGCCTCCATCGCCGAGGTCCCCGGCGGCTACGCCCTGCTCCAGCCCACCGCGCTCAGCTCCGGCCGGGTCGCGGTCGTCGAACTCTTCGTCCCCGAGGGGGAGGTCACCAACGGCGTCGCCACCGCCTGGCTCGTCCTCGCCGGCGTCGGCGTCGCCCTGATCGTCGGCTCCCTCGCCGTCGCCGACCGGCTCGGCGTCCGCATGGTCCGCCCCGCCCAGCGCCTCGCGGGCGCCGCCCACGAGCTCGGCGAGGGCCGGCTCGGCGTCCGGGTCGCCGAGGAGGGCCCGCCCGAACTCAAGTCGGCCGCCGTCGCCTTCAACTCGATGGCCGATCAGGTCGTGCAACTCCTCGCCAACGAGCGCGAGCTCGCCGCCGACCTCTCCCACCGGCTCCGCACCCCGCTCACCGTGCTCCGCCTCAACGCCGCCTCCCTCGGCTCCGGGCCCGCCGCCGACCAGACCCGGGCCGCCGTCGAGCAGCTGGAGCGGGAGGTGGACACCATCATCCGCACCGCCCGCGAGGCCAAGCCGCAGACCACCCCGCCGACCGGCCCCGGAGCGGGCTGCGACGCCGCCGAAGTGGTGCGCGAACGCATGGAGTTCTGGTCCGCGCTGGCCGAGGACGAGGGGCGGCTCGTCCGGCTGGCCGGGGTGGAGCGCCCGGTACGGATCCCGGTGGCGCGCCCCGAACTCGTCGCCGCCCTCGACGCCCTGCTCGGCAACGTCTTCCGGCACACCCCGGAGGGCACCGCCTTCTCCGTCGACGTCCACAACGGCGAGGACGCGGTCATCGTCCTCGTCTCGGACGCCGGCCCCGGCATCGCCGACCCGGACGCGGCGCTCACCCGCGGCAACAGCGGCACCCGGGCCGGCTCCACGGGTCTCGGCCTCGACATCGTGCGCCGCATGGCCGAGTCCACCGGCGGCGACGTCCGGATCGGGCACTCGGTCCTCGGCGGCACGGAGGTCCGCATCTGGATCGGGCTCGGCGCGCACCGCCCCGGCGGCTCCGAGGGCCGCCGCGCGCACCGCCCGGCCCGCCGCCGCAAGGCCGGACGGCGCTGAACCTTTCGTGGTTCCGATGCCTCCCTTAAGCGGACCCTAAGAATCCCAACCCTGGCTCCTCGCAAGGCATTTGTCTCCTTCCGGAGAGCTAGCGTGCTTCCCACCCCCACCCCGGTCACCACGGAGGCAGCACGCATGGGCAGCAACGGCAGCAACGCGCACCGGCGCCGGACGAGCGGCCGCACCAAGGCCCTCGGCGCGGTCGTGGCCGCCGCGGTCGCCGGGGGCACGGTCTTCGCCCTCACCGGCACCGCCCAGGCCGCCGCCGTCGGCGCCGCCTACATCAGGACGTCCTCCTGGACCGGCGGTTACACCGGTCAGTACGTGATCACCAACGAGACCTCCACGGTCCAGTCCGACTGGACGCTGGAGTTCGATCTGCCCGCCGGGACCGTGATCGGCTCCCTGTGGAACGGTGACCACACCGTCTCGGGCCGCCACGTCACCGTGAAGCCCGCGAGCTGGAACCGGCAGCTCGCCCCCGGCACGTCCGTCACCGTCGGTTTCGTGACCTCGGCGGCCGGACAGGCCGGGGACCCCGCCGGCTGCCTGATCAACCGGTCCGCCTGCTCGGCCGGCGGCCCCGCCCCCACCCCCAGCGGCCGCCCCACGGACCGGCCCACCACCCCCACGCCGACCGCCACCGCGAGCCCGAAGCCCACCGCCACGGCCAAGCCGACCCCCACGGCCACGGCGACGCCCACCACCGCACCCCCGAAGCCCACCCCGACCCCGACCCGGACGCCCACCCCCACGCCGACCCCCACTCAGGCGCCGACCTCCACCGGCACCCCCGTCACCGCCGCCAAGTACGCCCCCTACGTCGACACCTCCCTCCACCCGGCGTACGACCTCCTCGCCACCGCCGACGCGACCGGCGTGAAGGAGTTCAACCTCGCCTTCATCACCTCCGGCGGCTCCTGCGCCCCGCTCTGGGGCGGGGTCACCGAGCTCGCGAACGACCGGGTGGCCGCCCAGATCGGCGCCCTCCGCGCCAGGGGCGGTGATGTGCGGGTCTCCTTCGGCGGCGCCGCGGGGCACGAGCTGGCGCTGAACTGCGCGAGCTCCGCCGACCTGGCGAAGGCGTACGGGAAGGTCGTCGACCACTACAAGCTCACCAAGGTCGACTTCGACGTCGAGGGCGCCGCCCTGCCGGACACGGCGGCCAACACCCGCCGCGCGCAGGCGATCGCCCAGCTCCAGAGGAGCCACCCCGGCCTGAACGTCTCCTTCACCCTGCCGGTGATGCCCGAGGGCCTGACCCAGCCCGGGGTGAGCCTGCTCGCCGACGCGAAGCGGAACGGCGTACGGATCGACGCGGTCAACATCATGGCGATGGACTACGGTCCGGCCTACAGCGCCGACATGGGCACCTACGCCGTCCAGGCCGCGACCGCGACCCAGGCCCAGCTCAAGGGCGTCCTCGGGCTCTCCGACGCGGCCGCCTGGAAGGCCGTCGCGGTCACCCCGATGATCGGCGTCAACGACGTCGTCAGCGAGGTCTTCACGGTCGCCGACGCCACCCAGCTGGTCGACTTCGCGCAGTCCAAGGGGATCGGCTGGCTCTCGATGTGGTCCTCGACCCGGGACAAGCAGTGCGCGGCCGGCGCCGTGAACCACGCCGACGCCACCTGCTCCTCGATCCTCCAGCAGCCGCTGGCGTTCACGAAGGCGTTCGCCGCCTACCGGTAGAGCCACCCCTCTCCCCCCACACCGCGTGCCCCGGCCCGGAGACACCCCACCCCCGGCCGGGGCACGCTTCCGTGTGCGGTCAGGCGCCCCGGGAGGTCTTCCACTCCTCCGCGTAGTCGTCGAAGATCGCCCGCAGGTGGTGGCCGATCTTCAGGTAGTCGAGGTCGTCCAGGTTGGCGAGGGAGACCCGGACGGACCACTCGGGGCCGTCGAAGCCGCCGCCGTTGAGGAGGACGACTCCGGTGTGCTCGGCGAGCCGGAACAGCGGGTCGACGGGCTCGTAGTTCTTCTCCAGGAAGTCGGCGAAGTCCTCGCCGTGGACGCGTTCGGCCTCCGCGAGGAGGTCCAGCTCGATGTAGTAGCCGGCCCGCTTGTCGTCGTCGGCGATCTTCATCTGGGCGCCTTCGAGGAGCAGGTCCAGCCGCTGGTTCACGATCGCCCGCAGCCGCTCCTTGTACGCCTGCCCCTCGGGGAGCATGTCGAAGAGCGAGAAGAGCGTCATCATGACCTGCTGCGGCAGCGACAGGCCCGCGGTGTGGTTGAGGGCGACCTGCCGGGAGTCCGCGACCAGCCGGTCGATGAACCGGATCTTCTGCGGCTCCAGGGACAGCGTCCCGTACCGCTTGTCCAGCCGCTCCTTCCCGTCGGCCGGCAGGTCGGCGAGCATCCGGTCGATGACGTTGTCGTCGTTGAGGCCGATGACGCCGAGCCGCCAGCCCGTGGCGCCGTAGTGCTTCGAGTAGGAGTAGACGAGCAGGGTGTTGTGCGGGAGGTCGGCGGCGATCGAGCGGAAGCCGGGGACGAAGGTGCCGTAGACGTCGTCGGTGACGATCACCAGGTTCGGGTTCTTCTCGGCGACGATCTCCTTGAGCTGGTTCGCGACCCTCTGACTGAGCGCCAGGGAGGGCGGGTTGGAGGGGTTGACCAGGCACAGCAGCTTGATCGAGGGGTCCTCCAGCTTGGCGACCTCCTCCGTCGGGTAGCGCCACTCGCGGACGCCGGTCTCGGTGAAGAGGGAGGCGTTGACGTGGACGACGTCGAACTCGTACGTGTCGAGCTCGGGGATCTCGATGTACGGGGTGAAGACCGGCACCATCAGGGCGATCCGGTCGCCCTTCTTCAGGATCCCGTTCTTCATCAGGGAGTCGAAGATGTAGCACATGGCGGCGGTGCCGCCCTCGGTGGCGAAGTAGGAGACGTTCCCGGCGGGCGGCCGGCCGTCGAACATCTCGTCGTCGACGTAGCCGCGGACGACCTGTTCGGTGTGGGTGAGGATCCGGTCCGGCACCGGGTAGTTGTCGCCGATCGAGCTGTCGGTGAGCTCGTGGACGAAGGCGTCCTTGTCGAAGCCGAAGCGCTCGACGGCGTACTCGACCGACTTCTGGAGCAGTTCGATGCCGGGCAGGTCGGGGTGCTGCCGTACGAAGGTGTCGAAGCGGGCGCCGGAGCCCATGAGTTCGGGCATGCCGCCGAGGTCGTCGGCGGTCCACACCCGGCGGGACTCGGAGAGCGCGAAGTAGCCGAGGGCGTGGAAGGCCTCGCGGGGGCTGGTGGCGGTCCAGTTCGGGTTGCCGCGGCCCGCGTTGAGCATCTGGACCGAGGACTTGCCCTTCTGGCCCGGCTGGTCGGCCTGGGCGTGCTGGGCGATGGTGATGAACTTGTCCTTCAGCTCGAACGGCGAGAGCTGGGCGAAGGACTTGATCTCCTCGCGGGTGAAGCTGGTCCTGGGCATGGCGTGTCCTTAGGTGCGGCGGTCAGTGGTTGAGGATGACGATCACGGCGCCCCAGATGGTCAGCAGCACGTTGCCCACCGCGTAGGGGATCGTGTAACCGAGCGTGGGGATCTGCGACCTGGACTGTTCGTTGATCGCGCCGATCGCCGCGGTCGTGGTCTGGCCGCCGGCCAGGACGCCCATCAGGATCGGGAAGCGGATCTTCTGGACGTAGTGGCCGACGAGGAAGCCGACGACGAGCGGGATCAGGGTGGCGACCGCGCCCCACAGGAGCAGCCCCCAGCCGGCCGTGGACAGGCCGCTGGTGAAGCTGGGGCCCGCGTTGATGCCGACCACGGCGACGAAGGCGCACAGCCCGAAGGTGTCCATGAACCACTGGGCGCCCGGCGGCACGTTGCCGTACGTCGGGTACTTGCCGCGGATCCAGCCGAAGACCAGGCCCATGATCAGCGCGCCGCCGGAGGTCGACAGCGAGATCGGCACGCCGGAGACGGTGAGCGCCGGGATGCCGACGCAGCCGCCGAGGAAGACGCCGAGGCCGACCCAGAGCATGTCGGTGGCGAAGGAGGTCGGCACGGGCTTGCCGATCGCCCCGCCCGCCGGGTCCACGAGCCGCTTAGGGCCGGTGAGGACCACGGTGTCGCCGCGCTCCAGCTTCGTGGAGAGGCGATAGGGGAACTCGGCGCCGGAGCGGTAGATCCTGTCGATGTAGACGCCGACCATGAAGGGCTCGCGGCGCAGCTCGGCGACGGTCTTGCCGAGCTGGGCCTTGTCGGAGGCGACGACGTGCAGCGTCTCCGTCTCGTAGCCGAGGAGTTCGACGTCGTCGGTCTCGGGGCCGATGTGGGTGCGGGCGTCGAAGTCGACGAGGGAGCCGCGCAGGGCGGAGACGGCGACGGTGTCGCCCTCGTGGAGCACGGTGGCCTGGTCGTGGGGGAGGACCGTGCCGTCGCGCCGCACCCGGGTGAGGTAGATGCGGTGGCCGAGGGCCTTCTGCTGGTTCTCGAAGTCGTCGATCGTGCGGCCCACGAGGTCGGGCCGCACGATCGTGTACGCGCGGAGGACGACCTCGTAGTAGCCCTCGGCGAGGTCCGGGTTGTCGCCGGGGGCGTCCAGCTCCTTGGCGAGCTGCGCGGACTCGGCGGCGAGGTCCCGCTTGTAGAGGCGGGGGAGGATGTTGGCGAGGAGGATGGCGCAGAGGATCGTGCCGAGCGGGTAGGTGACCGCGTACCCGATGGCGACGAGGTTCTCCTCGGTCTTCATCTGGTCGGCGCTCAGGCCCGGGAGGTTGCCGATGGCGTCCTGGGCGACGCCGATGACGGCGGACTGGGTGAGGGCGCCGCCGAGCAGGCCGGCGGAGAGCCCGGGGCCGTACCCGAGCATGACGGCGAAGCCCCAGGAGACCAGCAGGCCGGTGACGCAGACGATGACCGCGTTGACGACCTGCGGCAGCCCGTCCTTCTTGAGGCCGCGGAAGAACTGGGGGCCGACCTTGTAGCCGAGGGCGAAGAGGAAGAGGGTGAAGAAGAGGTTCTTCACCGTCGCGTCGATGGTGATCTTGAACTGGGCGCCGAGCAGCAGGCCCGCGACGAGGCAGCCGGTGACGGCGCCGAGCGCGATCGCCCGGTAGCGGAGCTTCCCGATGAGGAAGCCGAGGGCGACGGTGATGAAGATCAGCAGCTCGGGGTGGGGCTGGAAGATGTTCCGGTTCAGGAAGTCGATCATGGGTGGGGCGCCGCCTCTCAGGCTCCGAGGATGCCGACCAGGAGGGGACCGGTCAGGGGGAGCAGGAAGTTGGAGAGGGTGTACGTGACCGTGTAGCCGAGCATCGGGACGGAGCTCTGCGCGACCTGGGTGATCGAGGTGATCGCCGGGGTCGAGCACTGCTGGCCCGCGATGGCGCCGATCAGCAGCGGACTCTCGATCTTCAGCAGCTTGCGGCCGACGATCAGCGAGATCGTCGCCGGGACGAGGACCATGGCGATGCCCGCGAACGGCAGCAGCACCCCGTACTCCTTGAGCAGGGGTCCCGCCTGCGGGCCGGAGACCAGGCCGGTGCAGGCGATGAAGATGGCCAGGCCCATGTCCTTGAGGGTGGTGGCGGCCTGCGGCGGGAAGGCGCCGAAGGTCTGGGTGCGGGAGCGGAACCAGCCGAAGAGCAGACCGGAGATGAGGCAGCCGCCGCCGGTGCCCAGGGACATGGGGACGTCGCCGAACTTCACCACGACCTGGCCGAGGAGCGAGCCGCAGGCGATGCCGAGGCCCAGGTAGATGAAGTCGGTGGAGTCGTTCTTGACGATCGCGCCGACCTTGGAGGCCAGCCTGCCGAGCGAGGAGCGGGCGCCCACCAGAGTGAGCACGTCACCGCGGTGGACGACGGTCTCCGGCGTGGCGGGCAGATGCGCCTCGCCCCGCAGCACGTCCGTGACGTAGACGCCGCCGGAGGCGATCTCCGGGTGCTCGGTGGTCAGCCGGTCCAGGGACTTGCCGTCCGCCGTCCTGTCGGTGAGGGAGACCTGCTGGGTGGCGAGCGGGGTGTCGAGGCCGGGCACGGCCGGGGTCTCGGGACCGATCTGCCGCCCCGCCTCGATGATGTTGGCGCGCCTGCCGACGGCGAGGACGAGGTCGGAGAGGGTCAGCTCGAAGTCGGGCGGGGGAGGGGTGAGGATCCGGCTGCCCCGCTTCAACGCCTCGACGGTGACCCGGTTGCCGAACCGCCGCTCCAGGTCGGACACCTTGGCGCCGTCGGCGAGGGTGACGAGGAAGGTGCGGCCGACCATGCCGGGCAGCGCCTCGCGCTCGTCGGACTCCAGACCGCCGCCGGAGCCGCGCAGCTTCTCCCACAGCTCGCGGGAGGCGTCGCGGAGGTTGATCCGCAGCAGCATCGGCATGATCTGGCTGGTGTAGATCACGATGGTGATGAGGCCGAAGAGATAGCAGACCGTGTACGCGGTGGCCACGTGGCCCTGGTACTGGGTGATCTGCTCCTGCGTCAGGTCGGAGAGCTTGCCGATGGCCTCGGTGGCGGTGCCGACGACCGCGGACTCGGTGGCGGCGCCGGCCAGGATGCCGGCGGCGGTGCCGACGTCCAGGTCGAACGCCTTGGCGAGGCCGAGCGCGATGCCGACGACGCAGACGACCTCGATCAGGCAGAGGGTGAAGAAGCGCAGGCTCTTCCGGTTGAGGTTGGCGAAGAACTGGGGGCCGGCCAGATAGCCGAGCGAGAAGATGAAGAGCGCGAAGAAGATCGTCTTGACGTCGTCGGAGACGGTCACCTTCGCCCAGGCGCCCATGAGCAGCGAGACGATCAGCGTCCCGCAGATGCCGCCGAGCGTGATGGGGCCGACCCGGAGCTTGCCGACGAGGTACCCCGCGGCGAGGCAGAGGAAGAGGGCGAGTTCGGGATGGTCGCGCAGGACTCCCATCCGGCCTCACCCCGCCCACATAAAGAGCAAACCGTTCATAGCGGACATAAGGTGACGCTAACAGCGGAAGATCACCGGAGCGGGACCGCCACACCCGTCCGGGTGAACGCCCTCGGCCCCGGGCCCCCGCCGCCCGGGCCCTCGCCCCAGCCCCCCACCCCCGGTCACCCCTTCACCCCTTCACCGCACCCCGCATCACCCCGCCCACGATCTGCCGCCCGAACAGCGCGAGCACGACGAGCAGCGGGAGCGTCCCGAGCAGTGCCCCCGCCATCACCACCGAGGTGTCCGGCACGTAACCCCGCCCCAGACCGGTCAGCGCCACCTGCACCGTCGGACTGCCCGTCTGGGTCAGCGCGAGGACCGGCCAGAAGAAGTCGTTCCACGCCGCCACGAACGACAGCATCCCCAGCACCGCCATCGCCGGCCGCGCCGCCGGCAGCACCAGGTGCCACACCACCCGCAGCGTCCCCGCCCCGTCCATCCGCGCCGCCTCCAGGAGCTCCGGTGGCAGCGCGCCCAGCAGGTGCTGGCGCATGTAGAAGACGCCGAAGGCGGAGACCAGCGAGGGCAGCACCACCGCCTGGAGCTGGTCCGTCCAGCCCAGCCGGGCGATCAGCAGATAGAGCGG
Organism: Streptomyces sp. NPDC004435; assembly: GCF_042873895.1. Taxonomy (NCBI): domain Bacteria; kingdom Bacillati; phylum Actinomycetota; class Actinomycetes; order Kitasatosporales; family Streptomycetaceae; genus Streptomyces; species Streptomyces sp. NPDC004435. The sequence goes on from NZ_JBIAMB010000001.1 coordinate 152,726, forward strand.
GACGACCCCGAGCTGCGGCGGCACCAGCAGCGTCGCCCCCACCAGGAGCAGCAGCGGCCCCCGGAAGCGGAACCGCAGCCGGGCGAAGGCGAAACCGGCCAGCGTCGAGAAGAGCACCGTCCCGGTCGCCACCGCCCCCGCCACGATCGCGGTGTTGGCCAGCGCCTCGCCCATCCCGCCCTCGCCCCAGGCCACCGACAGGTTCCGCCCCAGGTTCCGCCCGAACCAGAACGGCGGCGGGCTCTCCGCCAGCCGCCCGCTCGTCCGCGAGGCGGCCACCGCCGTCCACAGCAGCGGGAAGACGGACACCGCCGTGAACAGGACGAGGAGCAGATACGTACCCCACCCGCCCCGCTCGTACGACTCCGGACCCGTCCGCCCCGTCACCGCCGCCCGCCCTTCCCGCCGGCCAGCCGCACCAGCCCGAGGACCACCACCAGGATCAGCAGCATCGCCCAGGCGATCGCCGCCGCCCGCCCCAGATGCAGGTTCACCCAGCCCTGCTCGTACAGATAGAGACCCAGCGTCTGGTACTGGTGGTCGGCGCCGCCCGACGCGCCCGCCCCGCTGCTGAAGAGCAGCGGCTCGCCGAAGAGCTGCACGGCCCCGATCGTCGACACCAGACCCGTGAAGGCCAGCGCCGGCCGCAGCCCCGGCAGCGTCACGTGCCAGAACCGCCGCCACCGCGAGGCCCCGTCCAGCGCCGCCGCCTCGTACAGCTCGTGCGGGATCGTCTGCATCGCCGCCAGATAGATCAGCGCGTTGTAGCCGGTCCAGCGCCAGACCACGATCGACGCCACCGCGAACTTCGAGGCCCACGGCCCGTTCTGCCAGTCCACCGGATCCAGCCCGACCAGCCCGGCCGCCCAGTTCACCATCCCCTGGTCGCGCCCGTAGAAGAGCGCGAAGACCAGCGTCGCCGCCGCCACCGAGGTCGCGTACGGGGCCAGCGCCGCCACCCGGAAGAAGAGCCGCCCGCGCAGCCGCGCGTCCAGCAGGTGCGCCGCGCCCAGCGCGAGCAGCAGCTGAGGCACCGTCGCCAGCACCCCGATCACCACCGTGTTCGCCAGCGCGTTCCAGAAGAAGTCGTCGGAGAGCAGCCGCGCGTAGTTGTGCAGGCCCACCCACTCCCGGGCCTCCGGCGCCGTCAGCTCCACCCGGAAGAGCGAGGTCCACGCCGTCGCCGCCAGCGGGAACAGCCCGAACGCCCCGAACAGCAGGAAGAAGGGGGCGACCAGCACGTACGGCGCCGCCCGCGACCGCAGCCGGCCCAGCCGCTCCCGCCGCGCCGCCCCCGGGCGTCCGGGGGAGCCAGGCACGATCAGGGGCAGCGCCCGTGCCACGAGCTCCCCGGTGCCGCTCGCACCCGCCCGCCCCTCCGGCCCGCCGCCCGGGCCCTCCACCCCGGCCCGCGCCACCCCGGCCGCCCCGCCGGTCCGGCCCGTCACGTCCTCCGCCATCCCCTCCACCTCACCGGTCCAGCGCGTTGTCGATGGCCTTCATCGCCGCCCGCCACGCCGACTCCGGCGACCGGCCCGTCTGGTCGACCTGGAGCATCCCGGTGTCGGACAGGATCTGGTTCACCAGCCCGTCCTTCGGCCCGACCGGCGCCACCGGCACCCCCATGGCCGCCGCCGAGTAGATCCGGCCCACCGGCGCGTCGCCGAAGTACGGATGCCGGGCATCCCGCACCTGCGGCAGACCGAACGCGGCCTCGGCGCTCGGGAAGCTGCCGCGCCGCTCGAAGAGCACCGCCTGCTGCTCCGGCGCGGTCAGCCAGGCCGCCAGCCGCGCCGCCTCCTCGACATGCCTCCCGGCCGCCGGGACGACCAGGAAGGAGCCGCCCCAGTTCCCCGGCCGGGGCGCCTTCGCGATGTCCCACTTCCCCTCGCCGCCCGGGCCGCCCTTGTCCTGGATGTAGCCGAGCATCCACGCCGGGCAGGCGATCGAGGCGAACCGCCCGTGCGCGAAGCCCTGGTCCCAGTCGGGGGTGAACTGCTGGAGCCTGGCCGTCAGTCCGTGCTCCGCGAACTCCGCGCCGAGGTCCCAGGCGGCCCGTACGGCCGGGTTGACCGCCACCACGAGCCGTCCCTCGGCGTCGTAGTAGCGCAGCCTCGCCCCCGAGATCACGGCCGCCATCACCCCCGACGCGGAGTCGGTGAACGCCACCCCCTCCGGGGCCCGTTCGGCGAACCGGCGGCCCGCCTCCAGGTACTTCCGCCAGTCCCCGGCCCACAGCCGGCCCAGCTCCTCCCGGTCGGTGGGCAGCCCGGCGGCGGCGAAGTGGTCCTTGCGGTAGCAGACGGCGAGCGGCCCGATGTCGGTGCCGAGCCCCAGCACCCGCCCGTCCTCCGTCCGCGCCTGCGCCCACTTCCACGGCAGGAAGGCGCTCTCCTCCACGCCGGGCGCGTGCGCCAGGTCGACGAGCCGCCCGGCCTGGGTGTCGACGACCTCCGCGATGTTGCCGACCTCGACCGCCTGGACGTCGGCGAGGCCGGCGCCGGCCGTGAGGTGGGTGAGCAGCTGCGGGTAGTAGACGTCGGCGCGGGCGAGGGAGGTCTGCCGGATCGCGATGTCCGGGTGGAGCCGCATGTACGTGTCGTAGAGCCCGGCCTCCTTGAGGCCGAAGGTGCCGTAGACGCCGACGGTCAGCGTCACCGGGCGCCCGGAGCCGTCCACGGCCTCTGCGGAGCCGGCCGCCGGCGGCACCGGCGGGTCGGTGGCGCAGCCGCCGAGGAGAGCGGCGGCGAGCAGCAGGGCGAGGGCCCGCCGGCGGCGCCCCCGTGGTCGTGTCGCGGTCCTCCACCCCATGGACCCCGACCGTAGGCGGCGGGGGCGGGGCGGCCCGCGGGGCGGCACCGGGGGCGGGGCGGTCCTCACCCGTTCGGCGGACAGGGCGGACGGGATCGTCGAACGTCTTCGACGGGTTCCGTGTCTTGACCGTGTTCTGACGGCGACCAGATAGTGGGAGCGCTCCCATGCATCCTCTCCCACCTCACCTCCCGACGGGATACCCATGCGCAGACCACGACTCCTCGCCGGGCTCGCGGGGCTGGCCCTCACGGCCGGGCTCCTCGCGGGGGCCCTGCCGGCCGGCGCCGCCGAGCCCGCCCCGGCCGACGCCGCCCCGGCCCGGACCGCCGCGGCGCCCTCGTACACCTGGAAGAACGTTCGGATCGACGGCGGCGGCTTCGTCCCCGGCCTGGTCTTCAACCGGACCGAGAAGAACCTCCTCTACGCCCGCACCGACATCGGCGGCGCCTACCGCTGGGACCAGGCAGGCTCCGCCTGGGTCCCGCTCCTCGACCACATCGGCTGGGACGACTGGGGCCACACCGGTGTCGTCTCCCTCGCCTCCGACTCGGCCGACCCGGACCGGGTGTACGCCGCCGTCGGCACGTACACCAACGACTGGGACCCCGGCTCGGGCGCCGTCCTGCGCTCCGCCGACCGGGGCGCCACCTGGCAGCGCGCCGACCTCCCCTTCAAGCTCGGCGGCAACATGCCCGGCCGGGGCATGGGCGAACGCCTCGCCGTCGACCCGCACAGGAACAGCGTCCTCTACCTCGGCGCCCCCAGCGGCAACGGCCTGTGGCGCTCCACCGACTCCGGCGCCACCTGGTCGAAGGTCACCTCCTTCACCAACCCCGGGGGATACCAGCAGGACCCGAGCGACACCAGCGGCTACAACTCCGACGAGCAGGGCATCGTCTGGGTCACCTTCGACGAGTCCACCGGCAGCGGGACCGGCGCCGGAGCCACCACCACGAAGACGATCTACGTCGGCGTCGGCGACAAGCAGAACGCCGTCTACCGCTCCACCGACGCCGGCGCCACCTGGACCCGCCTGGCCGGCCAGCCCACCGGCTACCTCGCCCACAAGGGCGTCCTCGACGCCGGGAACGGATACCTCTACCTCGCCTACAGCGACACCGCGGGCCCGTACGACGGCGGCAAGGGCCAGGTCTGGCGGTACGCGACGGCCACCGGCGAGTGGAAGAACATCAGCCCCGTCGCCGAGGCCGACACCTACCACGGCTTCAGCGGCCTCACCCTCGACCGGCAGCGCCCCGGCACGGTCATGGTCTCCGCCTACAGCTCCTGGTGGCCCGACACCCAGATCTTCCGCTCCACCGACTCCGGCTCCACCTGGACCCGGGCCTGGGACTACTCCTCGTACCCGGACCGGACCGACCGCTACACGATGGACGTCTCCTCCGTGCCCTGGCTGACCTGGGGCGCCACCCCCACCCCGCCCGAGCGGACGCCCAAACTCGGCTGGATGACCGAGGCCCTGGAGATCGACCCCTTCGACTCGGACCGCATGCTGTACGGCACCGGTGCCACGGTCTACGGCACCACCGAGCTCACCCGGTGGGACAGGGACGCGGAGTTCACCATCCGGCCGATGGTGAAGGGCCTGGAGGAGACCGCCGTCCTCGACCTCGTCTCGCCGCCCTCCGGCGCCCCGCTGATCAGCGCGCTCGGCGACATCGGCGGCTTCCGCCACACCGACCTCGGCGCCGTCCCGCCGATGATGTTCACCTCCCCGAACTTCACCTCCACCACCAGCCTCGACTACGCCGAGACCGCCCCGGACACGCTCGTCCGCTCCGGCCAACTCGACGGCGGACCCCGGATCGCCTTCTCCACCGACAACGGCGCGAACTGGTTCGCCGGGCAGGAACCCGCCGGCGTCACCGGCGGCGGCACGGTCGCCGCGGCAGCCGACGGCGGCCGCTTCGTCTGGAGCCCCGACGGCACCGCCGGCGTCCACGCCACCACCGGCCACGGCACCTCGTGGACCGCCGCCACCGGCATCCCGGCCGGCGCGACCGTCGAGTCCGACCGGGTCGACCCGAAGACCTTCTACGGCTTCGAGGGCGGCACCTTCTACGCCTCCACCGACGGCGGCCTCACCTTCACCGCCAGGGCCACCGGACTGCCCGCCGAGGGCGACGTCCGCTTCAAGGCCGTCCCCGGGAGGAAGGGCGACATCTGGCTCGCCGGCGGCGCCCCCGGCACCGCGTACGGCCTGTGGCACTCCACCGACGGCGGCGCCACCTTCACCCGCCTCCCCGGCGTCGACCAGGCCGACGCGATCGGCTTCGGCAAGGCCGCCCCGAACGCGGCCTACCCCGCGCTCTACTCCAGCGCGAAGATCGGCGGCGTCCGCGGCATCTTCCGCTCCACCGACGCCGGCGCCACCTGGGTCCGGGTCAACGACGACGCCCACCAGTGGGGCTGGACCGGCGCCACCATCACCGGCGACCCGCGCGTCTACGGCCGGGTGTACGTCGCCACCAACGGGCGCGGCATCCTCTACGGCGACACGAGCGAGACCGGCGGCGGCGACGGGGGAGGCGACGGCGGCACCGACCCGGGCACCCCGCCCGCGGGCGCCTGCGAGGTCACGTACGAGGTCGTGAACCAGTGGCAGGGCGGCTTCCAGGCCGACGTCACCGTGACCAACACCTCCACCACCGCCTGGAACGGCTGGAACCTGGGCTGGACCTTCGCCGCCGGGCAGACCGTCGGCCAGATGTGGAACGCCACCGCCGGCCAGACCGGCACCGGCGTCACCGCGAGGAACGCCGCCTGGAACGGCACCGTCGCCCCCGGCGGTTCCGCCTCCTTCGGCTTCACCGGCGGCTGGACCGGCACCAACCCCGTGCCCGCGGCCTTCACTCTCGGAGGTGCCCGGTGCTCCGCCGGCTGACCACGGCCGCGCCCCTCCGTCCCTAGCGGGCACGCGAAAACGACCGAGGCCCCGGTTCTTCCGAACCGGGGCCTCGACCATCAGGGTGAGTAACGGGACTCGAACCCGCGACATCCTGGACCACAACCAGGTGCTCTACCAGCTGAGCTATACCCACCATGACCGGCGGTTTTCCCGAAGGTTTCCCCGACCGGCCGAGAAGAAGTCTACAGGGTTCCGAGGGGTGCTCGCGCACACGTTTTCCCCGGGTGCGCGAGCGGGCCTTCCGGACGGTGGCTACTCCGCCGGGACGACGTGCCGGGCCGCGATCTCCTTCGCGGTCTCCGAGTCGGGACCGGGCTGCGGGACGAAGACCGCCTCCCGGTAGTAGCGGAGCTCGGCGATGGACTCGCGGATGTCGGCGAGCGCCCGGTGGTTGCCGTTCTTCTCCGGACTGTTGAAGTACGCCCTCGGGTACCAGCGGCGCGCCAGTTCCTTGACCGAGGAGACATCGACGATCCGGTAGTGCAGGTGCTTCTCCAGGGCGGGCATGTCCCGGGCGAGGAAGCCGCGGTCGGTGGAGACCGAGTTCCCGCACAGAGGAGCCTTGCCGGGCTCCTTCACGTGCTCCCGGATGTACGCCAGGACCTGCGCCTCCGCGTCGGCCAGCGTGGTGCCCCCGGCCAGCGCGTCGAGCAGCCCGGAGGCCGTGTGCATCTGGCGCACGATCTCCGGCATGGTCTCCAGGGCGCGGTCCGGAGGGCGGATCACGATGTCCACGCCTTCGCCGAGCACGTTCAGTTCCGAGTCGGTGACCAGCGCGGCCACCTCGATGAGTGCGTCGTCCGTCAGCGAGAGCCCGGTCATCTCGCAGTCGATCCACACCATGCGATCGTTCATGCGTCCTACCTTAGGGCGTGTTTCGAAAGTCCCGCCTGCCCCGCGACGCCTGGCACGCACGCTCGCCGCGTTGTCGGGATCGTCCGAGTACGCCCGGTACGAGGACGACCCTCCGCCTTGCGATCGCACGCACCAGACGCCGCGGGGCCCGCCCTTCGGGCGGACGGCGCTACTTGCGAAACACGCCCTGGGCGCGAAGTGCGGGGGCGCGATCCCGGTGGGCGCCAGCAGGACAGGCCCGCGGGCGCCCGGGGGAGGTGCCCCCGGACGCCCGCCGGTACCGCGTCACGCCGCTTGTGGCGGCGCAGTCCTCGTCGCCGCTACGGCGCGCTCCGCTGGCCCGGGAGCGCGGCCCGGCCCGGCGAGTAGGCGTCGCCGTGCGGCTTGCCCGGCTCCAGGTGACCGCCGGGACGGCGGATTCCCGCCGCCACCTGCGCGGGCACCGCCGGCTCCAGAACCGCCGTCACCGGCTCGCTCTGCGGCCGCCGGGCCCGGTACGCCGCCCGGTAGGCGGCCGGCGAGGAGCCCAGCTGCCGCCGGAAGTGGCCGCGCAGCGCCACCGGCGAGCGGAAGCCGCAGCGCCCCGCGACCTCGTCCACCGAGTAGTCCGAGGTCTCCAGGAGCCGCTGCGCCTGGAGCACCCGCTGGGTGATCAGCCACTGGAGCGGCGCGGAGCCGGTCAGCGAGCGGAAGCGGCGGTCGAAGGTCCGCCGCGACATGTACGCACGGGCCGCCAGGGTCTCCACGTCGAACTGCTCGTGGAGGTGCTCCAGCGCCCAGGCCACGACCTCGGCGAGCGGGTCGGAGCCGATCTCCTCGGGTAAAGACCTGTCGAGGTAGCGCTCCTGACCGCCGCTGCGCCGCGGCGGGACGACCAGCCGGCGCGCCAGCGCGCCGGCGGCCTCGGTGCCGTGGTCGGTCCGCACGATGTGCAGACAGAGATCGATTCCGGCCGCGGTGCCGGCGGAGGTGAGCACGTCCCCGTCGTCGACGAAGAGCTCCCGCGGGTCCACGTGGACCGACGGGTAGCGCTTGGCGAGCGTCGGCGCGTACATCCAGTGCGTGGTCGCCGGGCGGCCGTCGAGCAGGCCGGCAGCGGCGAGGACGAAGGCCCCGGTGCACAGGCCGACGATCCTGGCCCCTTCCTCGTGCGCCCTGCGGAGGGCCTCCAGGGCCTCCGGCGGCGGCGGCGAGGTGATCGAGCGCCAGGCGGGGACGACGACCGTCCCGGCGCGGCCGATCGCCTCCAGGCCGTACGGCGCGGTGAGTTCGAGCCCGCCCGTGGTCCGCAGGGGACCCTCCTCGCCCGCGCAGACGAGCAGCCGGTAGCGGGGCACCCCGGCGTCCTGCCGGTCGATGCCGAACACGGAGAGCGGGATGGAACTCTCGAAGATGGGGCCGCCGCTGAACAGCAGCACCGCGACGACTTCGCGACGGCGGCGCCCGGACAGCTTCCGTGCGACCTCCGGTGCGGTGGAGTCCTGGCTCATGGTGCTAAGCCCCCCTCGGTGTTGGCGTCTCCCTGGTCGTGTCGCTGTGCCACGTTTCCCCTTGGTTTTGCACGAGACCCCAGTCTTCGGTACCCATGATCGAATCTACTGGGTCCCGTGGCGCCGGCGTGACAACTTCTCCATCCGGCAGATTGTCGACAAGGCCACTTGGCGTGAAGCGATCGATCGCCGGGTGATCGACCGGAGGGATCCCCGGAAGGGCCTCAGGTCGGCGAAGTGGCCGCAAGCGGGGGGTGCGACCCGCTGGGGCAGGGCTTTCCCGGGTGAGCGGCGAGGGGTTGGCGTACCGTTTCGGCAAGGACGCGCCGGGGACTTCAACTTGGCTGAAAACATATGGGATCGGCTGTGCGAACCTGTCAACTCGAAGGGGGTCGGGCCCCGTCCGTTCAGCCCCGGAGGCGTCCCTGGGTCCCACCCGTCCCGCTCGTGACGCCCTCGGCGCGCAGCCCCCGCTCCGCGCGGCGCAGCAGCAGCCGGCACGCGGCCGTCACGGAGGCGAGCCCGAGCGCGGCCCCGCCCGCGCCGCCCAGCGAGGTCCCGAAGGCGACGAGGACCAGCGGGACGAGGGCGCAGCAGAAGACCGCCCAGCGGACCGTGTCCCCGGCCGGGTCCCCGAACCCGCCGCCGGCCGCCCCCGGCCCCGCCGCCGTGTCCCCCCAGAGCTCCGCCGGCCCGCCCGCCCCCGGGGCTGCGGGCGCCGCGGGGCCCGGTACGCGGGTGCGCCGGCGGGAGCGGACGGAGGGGACGGAGGGGACGGGCACGGTCGGGGCGGGGGTGGAGGGTGCGGGCACGGGCGGTCTCCCTGCGGCGGTGATCCGGACCTGTGGGGAACGAGGAACGGAAGGTTCCGGTCACTCTGAGCGACGCCCGTTCGGCCCTCGGGGCGGCGGCCGGCGGACGCCTGTAGGGCACATCCGGCATTGCCAGATGGTGAATCCTTCGTGCATCCTCCGGAGGACACCGAGCGCGCCGAGTCGCGCACGAGCGGTCAGCACGCCGGGTGTGGCACGGCGGGCCCTGGGCAGGAGAGGAGTGTCGCCGTACCCTTGGGGGTATGGGCTTGGGAAGATGATTCCCGGACACAGCTCCGCCGCCACCCGTTGTTCCGCTCCCCTCCACCGCCCCTTCCCACGAGGACTGCCACAGCCGAGACACCGATGGCCGGTCACGAATTCCCCGAACCCGCGGACCGCAAGCGCGTCGCCGACTCCACGGTCGACCCCCTCGCGGTCGAACAGCCACGCCACGCCTGCGACCCGGCCTTCCGGCACGGTGTCGTCGTGGGCTTCGACGGCTCCATGTCCAGTGAGCGCGCCCTCGCGTACGCCATCGGCATGGCCCGGCGCTCCGGCTCCGGCCTGATCATCGTGCACGTCGCGAACCGGCTCCCCACCACCGTCTGGGCGGGGTGCGAGCCGCCGGTCTTCGTCGACGTCCCCGACCACCGCACCGAGGTGCTCGGTCTTGAGCTGGCCTGTGCGGACCACCTCTCCGAGGTGCCGTGGATCCTGGTCGAGCGCGGTGGCGACATCTGTCACGAGCTGGAGGAGGTCGGCCGGGAGTACTCGGCCGACGCGATCGTGGTCGGATCGACGCACGGGATCGTCGGGCGGATCTTCGGCTCGGTGGCCGGCCGGCTCGCGCGGCGCGCGCAGCGGCCCGTGATCGTCATCCCGTAACGGCGCCCGGATCTCCTCCGTACCGCCTGACCCTCCCTCAACTTCCTTGCCCGGGCGATAATTTCTGCCCGCCTCAGGTGATTTGTGCGCTTGTGAAGGGTAGTTAAAGGGGACCGGATCACAGCAGCTCAAGCGGCATCACCGCTCGTTCGAAGGGAGCCCGTCGTGAACAAGGACGTCGCGTCGGGGAACGGCACCAGCACCCTCGGAAACCTCGCACTCGGACTGACCCTCCTGGCCTTCGGCCTGGGCGGCACCGGTCTGATCGACAACGTCGCGGCAGCCGATGCCGCGGGCCTCGCCACCTGGGTCGGCGGCGTGGCGCTCTTCCTGGTCGGTCTGCTCGCCCTGCGCGCGGGCAGCACCGGCGACGGCACGGCCTTCACCGCGCTCGGCGCCTTCTGGTTCACCTGGGGGACCGGAGCGGGCGGCGGGACCTCGGCGGACGCGGCCGGGCTCTTCCTGCTCCTGTGGGCGCTCCTGGCGCTCACGCTGACGCTGGCCGCCTCCGGCGGCGGGGTCTTCGGGCAGGGCGTGTACGGGCTCCTCTTCGTCGCGCTGGTGCTCTCGGGCATCGCCGCGCTGGCGGGCAACGAGGGCCTCGGCAAGGCGGGCGGCTGGGTGGCCGCACTGGCCGGCCTCGCGGCCTGGTACGGCGCCACGGCGGCGGTGGCCGGCTGGCCGACCGCCCTGGGACGCGCGGGCCGGGGCAGCACGGCCGCGGCGTGACCCCGCGGGGCCCGGCGAGTCAGCCCGGCTGAAGTACCCGGGGACGGACCGGGCCCCGCGACAGCACAGCAGAACGGCCCCTCGCGCTCCTGGGAAGCGTGAGGGGCCGTTCCTCGTGTCCGGTCGGCTCCGCCGGGGGACAGGCCCGGCGTACGGCTCCGGGGGACAGGCCCGGGGCCGTGGCGCGCTCGGCGGGTGACAGGTCCCGCCGTGCGACTACTCGACCGTGACGGACTTGGCCAGGTTGCGCGGCTTGTCGATGTCGCGGCCCATGGCGAGTGCGGTGTGGTACGCGAAGAGCTGGAGCGGGATGCCCATGAGGATCGGGTCGAGCTCGTCCTCGTTCTTCGGGACCACGATGGTGTGGTCGGCCTTGGCCTGCGGCTGGTGCGCGACCGCGAGGATGCGGCCGGAGCGGGCCTTGATCTCCTCCAGGGCGGCGCGGTTCTTCTCCAGCAGGTCGTCGTCCGGGACGATCGCGACCGTCGGCAGGGCGGGCTCGATGAGGGCGAGCGGGCCGTGCTTCAGCTCGGAGGCCGGGTACGCCTCGGCGTGGATGTAGGAGATCTCCTTCAGCTTGAGGGAGGCCTCCAGAGCGACCGGGTAGCCCCGGACGCGGCCGATGAACATCATCGACTGGGCGCCGGCGTACTCGGCGGCGATCCGCTTGATCTCGTCCTCGGTCTTGAGGATCTCCTCGATCTGCGCGGGGAGCCTGCGCAGACCCTCGATGATCCGCTTGCCGTCGGTGACGGACAGGTCGCGGATGCGGCCGAGGTGGAGGGCGAGGAGCGCGAAGGCGGTGACCGTGTTGGTGAAGCACTTGGTCGAGACGACGCAGACCTCGGGGCCCGCGTGGACGTAGACGCCGCCGTCGGCCTCGCGGGCGATGGCGGAGCCGACCACGTTGACCACGCCGAGGACGCGGGCGCCCTTGCGCTTGAGCTCCTGGACGGCGGCGAGCACGTCGTAGGTCTCGCCGGACTGGGAGACGGCGATGTACAGCGTGTCGGGGTCCACGACCGGGTTGCGGTAGCGGAACTCGGAGGCCGGCTCGGCGTCCGCCGGGATGCGGGCCATGCCCTCGATGAGGGAGGCGCCGATCATGCCGGCGTGGTACGAGGTGCCGCAGCCGAGGATCTTGATGCGGCGGATGGTGCGGGCCTCGCGCGGGTCGAGGTTGAGGCCGCCGAGGTGCACGGTGGAGAAGCGGTCGTCGATCCGGCCGCGCAGCACGCGGTCGACCGCGTCGGGCTGCTCGGAGATCTCCTTGTGCATGTAGGTGTCGTGGCCGCCCATGTCGTAGGAGGCGGCCTCCCACTCGACGGTCTCCGGGGTCGCCGTGGTGGAGGCGCCCGCGACCGTGTAGGTGCGGAAGTCGTCGGCCTTCAGGGTGGCCATCTCGCCGTCGTCGAGGGTGACGACCTGGCGGGTGTGGGCGATGAGCGCGGCCACGTCGGAGGCGACCAGCATCTCCTTCTCGCCGATGCCGAGGATGACCGGGGAGCCGTTGCGGGCGACGACGATGCGGTCGTTGAAGTCGGCGTGCATCACGGCGATGCCGTAGGTGCCCTCGATGACCTTGAGCGCGTCGCGGACCTTGTCCTCCAGGGACTCGGCCTGGGAGCGGGCGATGAGGTGGGTGATGACCTCGGTGTCCGTCTCGGAGGCGAAGACGACGCCGTCGGCCTCCAGCTTGGCGCGGAGCTCCTGGGCGTTGTCGACGATGCCGTTGTGGACGACCGCGACCTTGTTCTCGGGGTCCAGGTGGGGGTGCGAGTTGTGGTCGCTCGGGGCGCCGTGGGTGGCCCAGCGGGTGTGCGCGATGCCGGTGGTGCCGGAGAAGCGCTTGGGGACGCGGGCTTCCAGGTCACGGACCCGGCCCTTGGCCTTGACCATCTTCAGCGCCGCGCTCTTCGGGCTGTTGATGACGAGGCCGGCGGAGTCGTAACCGCGGTACTCCAGGCGGGCCAGGCCCTCCAGCAGCAGCGGCGCCACGTCGCGCTTACCGATGTAACCGACAATTCCGCACATAAAGGAAACCCCTCCGGTTGGTGAAAGACGGTGCTGTCCCGTCGTGGAGACGGCGGCCGGACTAGCCGTAGACGATCCGGCGCAGCTGCCGGAGCGAGAGCTCCGGCGGTGCGACGGCCCGGTGCGGCAGTTCGCCGGCGATCCGCTCGAAGATGTCCGCGTTCACCGCACCGCCGGACTGCAGTTCGCGGTGGCGGCGGCGGACGAACTCCTCGGTCGTCTCGTCGAAGTACGCCAGCACGTCGAGCACCACCCGGGCGGCCTCACCACGCTGGAGCGCGGTGCTCCGGACCAGATGGTCGATGAGGTCGTCATGGGACGGGCGGCGTTCGAGCACCCATGAATATTGAGGGGTACTCCGCGATTCCCGCAATAATCCTGCCCGAAATCGGGCAGGGAGCGCATGATCATCGGTCTTGACACGGGTATTGGTCCAGACCTTGACCCTGTGTGCGGGCGACGGTACCCATGGTCACCCACCCGCTCACCCGGAAGGGGACCGCCCGTGCGACGGCGTCTGATCGCCCCCGCGCTCCTGCTGCTCGCCACCGCGCTCGGCTGTACGGAGGGGACCACGGCCGCCCCCGCGCCGGGCCCGGCCGCGCTCCCCGCCGCCGAGCCCGACGTCCGCCCGCTCGGCCGGATCATCCCGCTCCCCGCCTCCGCCGAGCCCGGCGGCGCCCCGTACACCCTCACCGCCGCCACCCGGATCGGCGTCCCGGACCATCCGGGCGCCCGCGCCGTCGCCGAACAGCTGGCCGCCCGGCTCCGCCCCGCCACCGGCTTCCGCCTCCCGGTCGTCACCGACCCGGCCGCGGACCTCGTCCTCCGGCTCGACCCGACGGCCGGCGCCCTCGGCGACGAGGGGTACGAGCTCCGCTCCGCCCCCGGCCGGCTCGCCCTCACCGCCCGCACCCCCGCCGGCCTCTTCCGCGGCGTCCAGACCGTCCGCCAGCAGCTCCCGGCCGCCATCGAGCGCACCACCGTCCAGCGCCGCGTCTGGCGGATCGCCGGCGGCACCGTCACCGACACCCCGCGCTTCCCCTACCGGGGAGCCATGCTCGACGTCGCCCGCCACTTCTTCACGGTCGACGAGGTGAAGGCGTACGTCGACCGCATCGCCCTCTACAAGTACAACGCCCTCCACCTCCACCTCACCGACGACCAGGGGTGGCGCATCGCGATCCGCTCCCGCCCGAAGCTCACCGAGGCCGGCGCCGCCACCGAGGTCGGTGGCGGGCCCGGCGGCTTCTACACCCAGGAGCAGTACAAGGAGATCGTGCGGTACGCCGCCGCGGCGCACATCGAGGTGATCCCCGAGATCGACATGCCGGGGCACACCCACGCGGCCCTCGTCTCCTACCCCGAGCTGAACTGCGACGGGAAGCGGCCGGAGCCGTACACCGGCATCGAGGTCGGCTTCTCCACCCTCTGCGCGGAGAAGGAGGTCACGTACGCGTTCGCCGACGACGTCCTGCGCGAGATCGCCGCCCTCACCCCCGGCCGGTACGTCCACATCGGCGGCGACGAGGCGACGTCCACCAGCCCCGCCGACTACCGCACCCTCATGGACCGCATCCAGCCGCTGGTCACCCGGCACGGCAAGCAGGTCATGGCCTGGCACCAGCTCACCGGCGACGCCACCCCCGTGCCCGGCGCCCTGATCCAGTACTGGGGCCTCGACCGCACCACGGCCGAGGAGAAGGAGAAGGTCGCCCGGGCGGCGAGGGCCGGCGCCGGCATCGTCGTCTCGCCCGCCGACCGCGCCTACCTCGACATGAAGTACGACGCAGACACCCCGCTCGGCCTCACGTGGGCCGGCACCGTCTCCGTCCGCAGGGCGTACGACTGGGACCCGGGCACCCATCTCCCCGGCGTCCCGGAGAGCGCCGTCCGCGGCATCGAGGCCCCGCTGTGGACCGATACCCTTTCCACCCCCGAACAGCTCGACACGATGGCCTTCCCCCGCCTCCCGGGCCTCGCCGAACTCGGCTGGTCGCCGGCGGCCGGCCGCGACTGGGACACGTACAGGCTCCGCCTCGGCGAGCAGGCCCACCGCTTCGACGCGCTGGGCATCGCCTTCCACCGCTCGCCGGAAGTGCCCTGGCCCGCCCGGTAGTCATCCCGCGGGCGCCGTCGTCGCCGGTGAGACGTACGCGTCGAGGGGCGCCCAGCCGGGGGTGGTGGGGAGGCGGGTTGCGGGCCAGCCCCGTGCGTAGGCGGGTGGGGTGCGGCCGGCGGGGACGACGACCGCGAGCGGCACGGTGCGGGCCGCGGCGGCCAGGCCGGCCTCGGTGATGCTGCCGTCGTGGCCGTGCGGCTGGCGGGAGGAGCAGCCGGTGAAGTAGCCGATCGGGACGTACTCGCGGCCGGTGACCAGGCAGGGCGGACGGACCCCGAGACCGTGCAGGGCGGTCGCGATGCCGGTGAACTGCGTCCGTACGGAACGGCTGTGGCCGACGGGCCCGATGAGGACGGCGTACTGCACGGCCAGATGGGCGGCCAGGAGGACGGCGAGCAGGCCGGTGGCGAGGCGGCGGCGGGCCGACCGGCGGGCCGCGGTCCACAGGAGGAGCGCGCACTCGGCCGCGGGCAGGGCGAGCAGCGCGTAGGCGGGCAGCAGGAAGCGGGGGGCCGCGTACCCGAGGGTGAAGAGGTACGGCGCCGCCAGCGAGGCCGCCGTCACCGTCGCGAGGAGCACGGGCGCGAGGCGGCCGGCCCGGCGCGCGGCGGCGAGTCCGCCGAGGACGGCGCACGGCAGCAGGAACCACCAGAACGCCGTCCACGGGTGCGCCCACGCGATGTCGCACGGCCGGCACAGGGTCCGTCCGGCGAGCGCCCGCACATGGTCGTCGACCGAGAAGTACCAGCCCATCGAGCCCTGGATCTCGCCGGCCCGGTGCAGCCGGACGGCGAGCCCGCCGTAGGAGGTGTACGCCTCCACCACCCAGGGGACCGCGCCGAGGAACAGCCCGGCGGTGATCACGGCCGGGACCCGGGGGCGGCGCCAGGCGGGCACCGGCAGCGCGGCGGCGAGCAGCGGCAGCGCGAGCCAGAGGCCGTCGGCGGGCCGCAGCAGGGTGACGGCGGCGACGGCCGCGGCGAGTCCGGCCAGGGCCCGCCGGTCGCGGGCGGCGCGCGGCAGCAGGCCCACGGCCACCAGGGCGCCGAAGGCGCACCACAGGTTGGGCATCACGCGCGGGCCGTAGAAGACGGTGACCCACAGCCCGGCGAAGAGGGCGCCCGCGACGGCGAGCACCCGGACGGGCAGCAGCGGCCGCCACACCCACAGCGCGCCGAGGAGCGCCGCCCCGGAGAGCAGCGCCAGATAGACGCGGATCGCGGTGGTGGAGGCGGTGAACGCGGCGACGGGCGCGACGAGATAGGTGACGCCCCGGGCCCGGGGAGCGCTGAAGAACGCGGGCGGGGCGTTGCCGCCGACCTGGCTGACGTACACGGCCTCGTCCCAGCCGAGCCCCGTCCCCGGAACGGCGAGGGCGAGCTGGGCGAGGGTGAAGACGGCCGCGACGGCGGCCAGGAGCCACCCGCCGCTCCGCGCCCGAGCGGGGGCCGGGGGGTGCGGACCGGTTCTCGCCTCGGAGGTGGTCACCCCGTCAACCCTGAGGCGGGCGACGGGCGGGCGCGCGGCGGCGCGCCGCGCCCGCGGGGTGTCGCACCTCGTCAGGAGTAGCGCGCGTCACACCGTGCGGACGGGGTCGGCCGCTGTGGAGCGGAACAAGGTTAGGCTAACCTACCTTCGACTTGCCCCGGCCGAACCCGGCTCGTACCGAAAGCGACTTCGCCATGCCCAGCAACGCCCGAGCCACCTCCCTCACCCGCCGCGGCATCCTCGCCGCGGGCGGCGCCCTCGGGCTCGGCGCCGTGCTCGCCGCCTGCGGCGACGGCGACAAGACGAAGGACTCCGGTGCTTCCTCCTCCGCTTCCGCCAAGTCCGGCTCCTGGGAGTTCAAGGACGACCGCGGCCAGACCGTGAAGACCAAGACGGTCCCGAAGAACATCGTCGCCTTCACCGGCATGGCCGCCGCCCTCAAGGACTTCGGCGTCGAGGTCGCCGGCGTCTTCGGCCCGACCTACGTCGAGGACCCGAAGACCAAGGAGCGCAAGCCCGACGTCCAGGCCGGCGACCTCGACATCGCCAAGGTGAAGGTCATCGGCAACGTCTGGGGCGAGTTCAACATCGAGGAGTACCTCAAGCTCCAGCCCGAGGTCCTCATCACCGACATGTGGGAGAAGGACGCCCTCTGGTACGTGCCGGAGGAGCAGAAGGCCAAGATCCTCAAGATCGCCCCCAGTGTCGCCCTGTGGGCCTCCGGCAAGTCGATGCCGTCCGTCCTCCAGCGCCACGCCGACCTGGCCGCCTCGCTCGGCGCCGACGTGAACAGCGAGCAGGTCAAGAAGGACAAGGCCCGCTTCGAGGCCGCCGCCGAGCGGCTGCGCAAGGTCGCCCAGAGCAAGAAGGACATCAAGATCCTCATCGGCTCCGGCGCCCCGGACACCTTCTACGTCTCCACCCCGGTCCGCCCGACCGACACGCTCTACTTCCAGGAGCTGGGCCTCAACATCGTCGTCCCCGGGAAGCTCGACCCCTCGGGCTGGTTCGAGCTCCTCAGCTGGGAGAACGTCGACGCCTACAAGGCCGACGTGATCCTGCTCGACAACCGCACCGGCACCCTCCAGCCGGAGCAGCTGAAGGCCAAGCCGACCTGGGCCGCGCTGCCCGCCGTCAAGGCCGGCCAGGTCTTCCCGCGCGTGACCGAGCCCGTCTACTCCTACGCCAAGTGCGCCCCGCTCCTGGAGGACCTGGCGACCGCCCTGGAGAACGCGAAGAAGGTGTCCTGACCCGATGACGAACGCCGAGACCGCCCCGTTCCAGTTCTTCTCCCTCCAGGTCGACCGGACGCGGCGGCTCGGCCCGTCGCTGGTCCGCGTCACCTTCACGGGGGACGACCTCAAGGGCTTCGCCGCCGGCGGGCGCGACCAGTCGCTCTCGCTCTTCCTGCCGCACCCCGGCCAGGACGCCCCGGTCCTCCCGCCGCTCGACGACCCGGACATGTACGCGATCCTCGGCGCCTGGCGGGCTATGCCCGACGACGTCCGGGCCGTGATGCGCTCGTACACCGTCCGGGAGCAGCGCACGGAGCCGGTGGACGAGATGGACATCGACTTCGCCGTCCACGAGGACGGCGGGCCCGCCTGCCGCTGGGCGCAGCACGCGAAGCCCGGTGACCGGGTGGTCGTGCTCGGCCCGGCGGTCGCCGACAACACCGCCGTCCGCTTCCGGCTGCCGGAGGGCGCCGACTCGGTGTTGATCTGGGCGGACGAGACGGCGCTGCCCGCCGCGTCCGCGATCCTGGAGTGGCTGCCGGCGAGGACCCGTGCCCGGGTCTTCCTCGAAGTGCCGTACTCCGGCGACCGGATGGAGCTCGCGACGGAGGCGGACGCCTCCGTGACCTGGCTGATCCGGGAGGAGGGCGCGCCGACCGGCCTGGAGGCGATCGCGGGGGCGGAGCTGCCCGGGGAGTCGCCGTACGTGTGGATCGCGGGCGAGTCCGGCGCGGTGAAGGCGCTGCGGCGGCACTTCGTGCGCGAGCGCGGTCTCGACCGGCGCCGGGTGACGTTCGTCGGCTACTGGCGCAAGGGCCTCTCGGAGGACGCCCTGCGCGAGGTGCCCGACGAGACGACGCAGGACGCGGCGCAGGACGAGACGGCGCAGCACGTGGCGCAGGGCGAGACGGCGCAGGACGCGGCGAACGTCCAGTCGTAGTAGTCCATTTCACACCGACGGCCCCCCGACCTTCACAGGGCGGGGGGCCGTTGGCGTGAAACATTAGGTTAGGCTAACCTCACTTCCGCAATTCCTGGTTGCGCACCCCCGCGTCCTCATCCCCGAAAGGGCCCCCACATGCGTTCGCACCTGCTCAACGACACGACGGCGGAGAGCTACCGACGCTCCGTCACCGAAGGAGTCGAGCGGGTGGCGAGGAAACTCGCCACGACCCGCGGCCCGTTCACCGGCGTCACCCCCGCCGAACTGGCCCCGGTCATCGACGCCGTGGACCTCGACCGCCCCCTCGGCGACGCCACCGCCGCGCTCGACGAGCTGGAGGACGTCTACCTCCGCGACGCGGTCTACTTCCACCACCCGCGCTACCTCGGCCACCTCAACTGCCCGGTCGTCATCCCCGCCGTCCTCGGCGAGGCCGTCCTCTCGGCGGTCAACTCCTCGCTCGACACCTGGGACCAGTCCGCCGGCGGCACCCTCATCGAGCGCAAGCTCATCGACTGGACCACCGCCCGCATCGGCCTCGGCCCCCTCGCCGACGGCGTCTTCACCAGCGGCGGCTCCCAGTCCAACCTCCAGGCGCTGCTGCTCGCCCGCGAGGAGGCCGGCACCGCCGACCTGTCGAAGCTCCGGATCTTCTCCTCCGAGTGCAGCCACTTCTCCGTCCAGAAGTCGGCCGGCCTCCTCGGACTCGGCCGCGAGGCGGTCGTCTCGATCCCGGTCGACAAGAACAAGCGCATGCAGTCCGTCGTCCTCGCCGCCGAGCTGGAGGCCTGCCGCGCCGAGGGCCTCGTCCCGATGGCGATCGTCGCCACCGCCGGCACCACCGACTTCGGCTCGATCGACCCGCTGCCCGAGATCGCCGCCCTCGCCGCCGAGTACGGCGCCTGGATGCACGTCGACGCGGCCTACGGCTGCGGCCTGCTCGCCTCCCTGAAGCGCCGCCACCTCCTCGACGGCATCGAGCACGCCGACTCGGTCACCGTCGACTACCACAAGTCCTTCTTCCAGCCGGTCAGTTCCTCCGCCCTGCTGGTCCGCGACCGGGCCACCCTCCGCCACGCCACCTACCACGCGGACTACCTCAACCCCGCGCGTACCGTCGCCGAGCGGATCCCCAACCAGGTGGACAAGTCGCTCCAGACCACCCGCCGCTTCGACGCCCTCAAGCTCTGGATGACCCTGCGGGTGATGGGCGCCGACGGCATCGGCGAGCTCTTCGACGAGGTCTGCGACCTGGCCTCCGCGGGATTCGACCTGATCGCCGCCGACCCCCGCTACGACGTGGTCGTCGAGCCGCAGCTCTCCACCCTCGTCTACCGCTACATCCCCGAGGCCGTCACCTCCCCCGAGGAGATCGACCGGGCCAACCTCCACGCCCGCAAGGCCCTCTTCGCCTCGGGCGAGGCCGTCGTCGCCGGCACCAAGGTCGACGGCCGCCAGTACCTCAAGTTCACCTTGCTCAACCCCGAGACCACGGTGTCCGACATCGCCGCCGTCCTCGATCTGATAGCCGGCCACGCCGAGCAGTACCTGGGAGAGAACCTTGTCCACGCCTGAGATCGCTGAGATCCACGACTTCATCGGGATCGGGCTCGGTCCGTTCAACCTCGGACTCGCCTGCCTGACCGAACCCATCGAGGAACTGAACGGCCTCTTCCTGGAGTCCAAGCCGGACTTCGAGTGGCACTCGGGCATGTTCCTCGAAGGCGCCCACCTCCAGACGCCGTTCATGTCGGACCTGGTCACCCTCGCCGACCCGACCTCGCCGTACTCCTTCCTCAGCTACCTGAAGGAGAAGGGCCGGCTGTACTCGTTCTACATCCGCGAGAACTTCTACCCGCTGCGCGCCGAGTACAACGACTACTGCCGGTGGGCCGCCGACAAGCTCACCTCGATCCGCTTCTCCACCACCGTCGCCTCCGTCTCCCACGACGAGGCCGAGGGCCTGTACCTCGTCACCACCACGACCGGCGAGACCCTCCGCTCCCGCCGGATCGTCCTCGGCACCGGCACCCCGCCGTATGTCCCCGACTCCTGCGCGGAGCTCGGCGGCGACCTGATCCACAACTCGCGCTACGTGCAGAACAAGGAAGCACTCCAGCGCAAGAAGTCGATCACGATCGTCGGCAGCGGCCAGTCCGCCGCCGAGATCTACCACGACCTCCTCTCGGAGATCGACGTCCACGGCTACAAGCTCAACTGGGTGACCCGCTCCCCGCGCTTCTTCCCGCTGGAGTACACCAAGCTCACCCTGGAGATGACCTCCCCCGAGTACGTGGACTACTTCCACGCGCTCCCCGAGAAGACCCGCTACCGCCTGGAGTCCCAGCAGAAGGGCCTCTTCAAGGGCATCAACGGCGAGCTCATCGACGCCATCTTCGACCTGCTCTACCAGAAGAACTTCGCCGGCCCGGTCCCCACCCGCCTGCTCACCAACTCCGCGCTGCACAGCGCCTCGTACGACGAGGCGAGCGGCACCTACACCCTCGGCTTCCGCCAGGAGGAGCAGGAGAAGGAGTACGAGATCGAGACCGAGGGCCTGATCCTCGCGACCGGCTACAAGTACGCCGTCCCCGCCTTCCTGGAGCCGCTCCGCGACCGCCTGCGCTTCGACGGGCAGGGCCGCTTCGACCTGGCCCGCAACTACGCGGTCGACACCACGGGCCGCGAGGTCTTCCTCCAGAACGCCGGTGTCCACACCCACTCGATCACCTCGCCCGACCTGGGCATGGGGGCGTACCGCAACGCCTACATCATCGGGGCGATGCTGGGGTCCGAGTACTACCCCGTCGAGAAGACCATCGCGTTCCAGGAGTTCGCCGTATGACCGTCCGCTTCCGCCCGCTCGACCCCGTCCAGGACGCGGAGCTGCTCCACGCCTGGGTCACCCACCCCAAGGCCGCGTTCTGGATGATGCAGGACGCGACCGTCGAGGACGTCGAGCGCGAGTACACGGCCTTCGCCGCCAACCCCCACCACCAGGCGTTCATCGGTCTGGTGGACGGGATACCCGCGATCCTCATGGAGCGGTACGACCCGGCCCACCTGGAGCTCGTCGGCCTGTACGACCCGCTCCCCGGCGACGTCGGCATGCACTTCCTCGTCGCCCCCACCGACACCCCGGTGCACGGCTTCACCCGCAAGGTGATCACCGAGGTCATGCGCGAGCTGTTCGCCGACCCGGCGACCGCCCGCGTGGTCGTCGAGCCCGACGTCGCCAACAAGGCCGTCCACGCCCTCAACGAGGCCGTCGGCTTCGTCCCCGAGCGCGAGATCAGGAAGCCCGAGAAGATGGCGCTGCTCAGCTTCTGCACCCGGCAGCAGTTCGAGTCCGCCGTGGGAGCCGCCGTATGAACCCCGTCGCCCACCTCACGCCCGACCTCTGGGCCGACGCCAACCGCGCGCTGATCCGCAAGGGCCTCGCCGAGTTCGCCCACGAGCGGCTGCTCAACCCGCAGGAGCTGGGCGAGTCCCGCTACCGGGTGCTCAGCGACGACGGCGCCACCGAGTACCGCTTCACCGCGGACCGCTTCGCCCTCGACCACTGGCAGGTCTACCCCGAGTCCATCAGCCGCCACCGCGGCGACGAGCAGCTGCCGCTCGACGCCCTCCAGTTCATCACCGAACTGCGCGGCGCGCTCGGCCTCAGCGACGAGATCCTGCCGGTCTACCTGGAGGAGATCTCCTCCACCCTGGCCGGCACCGCCTACAAGGCGACCAAGCCGCGGGTGACCGCAGCCGAGCTGGCCCGCGCGGACTTCCAGGCGATCGAGACCGGGATGACCGAGGGCCACCCCTGCTTCGTCGCCAACAACGGGCGCCTCGGCTTCGGCGTCGACGAGTACCGCGCCTACGCCCCCGAGGCGGCCGCCCCGATCCACCTGGTGTGGCTGGCCGCCCGCCGCGACCGGGCCGCCTTCACCGCCGGCGCGGGCATCGAGTACGACGCCTTCATCCGCGCCGAGCTCGGTGACGCGGCCGTCGACCGCTTCGCCGGCGTCCTCGCCGACCTCGGCCTGGACCTCGCCGACTACCTCCTCATGCCCGCCCACCCCTGGCAGTGGTGGAACAAGCTGTCGGTGACCTTCGCCGCCGAGGTGGCACAGCGGCGCCTGGTGTACCTGGGCGAGGGCGACGACGCCTACCTGGCGCAGCAGTCGATCCGTACCTTCTTCAACACCGCCGACCCGGCCAAGCACTACGTGAAGACCGCCCTGTCGGTCCTCAACATGGGCTTCATGCGCGGCCTCTCGGCGGCCTACATGGAGGCCACGCCGGCCATCAACGACTGGCTGGCGCAGCTGATCGACGCGGACGACGTCCTGAAGGCGGCCCGCTTCTCGATCATCCGCGAGCGGGCGGCGGTCGGCTACCGGCACCTGGAGTACGAGGCCGCGACGGACCGCTACTCGCCGTACCGCAAGATGCTGGCGGCGCTCTGGCGCGAGTCGCCGGTGGAGCGGCTCGCCGAGGGCGAGCGGCTCGCGACGATGGCCTCGCTCGTCCACGTCGACCACGCGGGCGCGTCCTTCGCCGGCGCGCTGATCAGGGAGTCGGGCCTGGCGCCCGAGGCGTGGCTGCGCGGCTACCTCGACGCGTACCTGCTGCCGGTCCTGCACTGCTTCTACGCCTACGACCTGGTCTACATGCCGCACGGCGAGAACGTGATCCTGGTCCTGGACGAGCGGGGCGCGGTCGACCGGGCGATCTTCAAGGACATCGCCGAGGAGATCTGCGTGATGGACCCGGACGCGGTCCTCCCGCCGGCGGTGGAGCGGATCCGCGCCGACGTCCCCGAGGACATGAAGCTGCTCTCGGTCTTCACCGACGTCTTCGACTGCTTCCTGCGCTTCATGGGGGCGACCCTGGCGGCGGAGGGCACGGTCGGCGAGGACGTCTTCTGGCGGACGGTCGCCGAGTGCGTGAAGGGCTACCAGGACTCCAAGCCGGAGCTGGCGGACCGCTTCGCGCAGTACGACATGTTCGCGGAGACCTTCGCGCTCTCCGCGCTCAACCGCCTCCAGCTGCGCAACAACAAGCAGATGGTGGACCTGGCGGACCCGTCGGCGGCGCTCCAGCTCGTCGGCGACCTGGTGAACCCGATCGCGCGGTTCGCCTGACCCGGACCGGTGCGAGCCCCGGCGGAGTACGGTCCTCCGCCGGGGCTCGCATCTTTATGACGGGCGGTCGGTCAGCCGCCGGGGCCCGCATCTTTATGACGGGCGGTCGGTCAGCCGCCGAGGCCCAGCTCGCGGGCGATCAGCATGCGCTGGACCTCGCTGGTGCCCTCGCCGATCTCCAGGATCTTCGAGTCGCGCCACATGCGGGCCACCGGGTACTCGTTCATGAAGCCGTAGCCGCCGTGGACCTGGGTGGCCTCGCGGGCGTTGTCGACGGCGACCGTGGAGGAGTACAGCTTGGCGATCGCCGCCTCCTTCTTGAAGGGCTCGCCCTGGACCAGGCGGGAGGCGGCGTCGCGCCAGCCGATGCGAGCCATGTGGGCCCGCGTCTCCATGTCGGCGATCTTGAACTGGATGGCCTGGTTGTCGGCGATCGGCCGGCCGAAGGCGTGACGTTCCCGCGCGTACTTCACGGACTCGTCGACACAGCCCTGCGCGAGGCCCGTGGCGAGTGCCGCGATGGCGACGCGGCCCTCGTCCAGGATGCGGAGGAACTGGGCGTAGCCGCGGCCCTCCTCGCCGAGCAGGTTCTCCACCGGCACCCGGACGTCGTCGAAGGAGAGCTCGCGGGTGTCCGAGGCGTTCCAGCCGACCTTCGAGTAGGGCGCGGCGACGGTGAATCCGGGGGTGCCGGACGGGACGATGATCGAGGAGATCAGCGGGCGGCCGTCCGGCTTGCGGCCGGTGACCGCGGTGACCGTCACCAGACCCGTGATGTCCGTGCCGGAGTTGGTGATGAAGCACTTCGAGCCGTTGACGACCCAGTGGTCGCCGTCCCGGACGGCGGTCGTGCGGGTGCCGCCCGCGTCCGAGCCCGCGCCCGGCTCGGTCAGGCCGAAGGCGCCCAGCACCTCGCCGGAGCACAGCTTCGGCAGCCACTGGCGCTTCTGCTCCTCGGTGCCGAAGCGGTAGACCGGCATGGCGCCGAGCGAGACGCCCGCCTCCAGCGTGATGGCCACCGAGGAGTCGACCCGGGCCAGCTCCTCCAGGGCGATGCCGAGGGCGAGGTAGTCGCCGCCCATGCCGCCGTACTCCTCGGGGAAGGGCAGGCCGAACAGGCCCATGCGGCCCATCTCGGCGACGATCTCGTACGGGAACTCGTGCCGCTCGTAGTAGTCGCCGATCTTCGGCGCCACCACGTCGTGGGCGAACTGCTCGACGGTGCGGCGCAGTTCCTCGTGCTCGTCGGTGAGCCGGTGGTCGAGGGACATGGGTTTCGTCACTCCTTGTGGGAGAGGGCGCGGACGGTACGGGAGGGGCTCGGCCGCCCCAGTTGTTCGGCCATCCACACGCTCGTGGCGGTGAGGGCGGCCAGGTCGACCCCGGTCTCGATGCCGAGGCCGTCGAGCATCCACACCAGGTCCTCGGTGGCGAGGTTGCCGGTGGCGGACTTGGCGTACGGGCAGCCGCCGAGGCCGCCCGCGGAGGCGTCCACCGTGGTCACGCCCTGCCGCAGCGCGGCGAGCGTGTTGGCGAGCGCCTGCCCGTAGGTGTCGTGGAAGTGCACGGCGATCCGGGAGACCGGCACGCCGGCCGCGGTCAGCTCGCCGAGGAGCGTCCGCACGTGCCCCGGGGTGGCCACGCCGATGGTGTCGCCGAGGCTCAGCTCCTCGCAGCCCATGTCGGCCAGCGCCTTGGTGACGCGGACGGTCTGCTCGACGGGGACCGCGCCCTCCCAGGGGTCGCCGAAGCACATCGAGAGGTAGCCGCGGACCTTCAGGCCCGCCTCCGTCGCCCGCACGACGACCGGCTCGAACATGGCGAGGGCCTCGTCGACGGTCCGGTTGAGGTTGGCCTTGGCGAACGACTCGGTGGCGGAGGCGAAGACGGCGACCTCGCGGGCGCCGAGGGCGAGCGCCCGGTCGAGCCCGCGCTCGTTCGGCACGAGGACGGGCAGGCGGACGGGGACGTCCCGGACGAGCGGGAAGAGCGCCTCGGCGTCGGCCAGCTGGGGCACCCACCTGGGGTGCACGAAGCTGGTCGCCTCGACGGTGGAGAGCCCGGCGGCGGCGAGCCGGCGGATGAACTCCGCCTTCACCTCGGTCGGGACGGCCGTCCTCTCGTTCTGCAGCCCGTCCCGGGGCCCGACCTCGTGGATCCGGACCCGGGCGGGCAGCTCCGGGTCGGGGAAGGCCATGGGGAGCGTGGCGGGGAGCGTCATTCCGGGTCCTCCTCGCGGGGGGTGACCACGGCCAGGACCTGGTCCATGGCGACGGTGGTGCCGGGCGTGACGTCCAGCTCGGTGACGGTGCCGGCGTGCGGGGCGGAGATGACGTGCTCCATCTTCATCGCCTCCACCACCAGCAGGCTCTGACCCGCCTCCACCTCGTCCCCGACCGCCACCTTCACGACGGTGACGGTGCCGGGCATCGGCGCGGCGAGCGTGTCCGCGCCGCCGTGCCGGGCCCCGGAGAGCGCCGCGGCGACCGGGTCGTGGTCCATGACGTGCCAGGAGGCGCCGTCCCGGCCGAGCCAGGCGCCGGCCCGGTGGAAGGTGTGGGTGACGCCGTCGACGGTGACGGTGACCGAACGGTCCGTCACACGGGCGCCGCCGGGCGCCCCGACCGTGACGGCTTCGAGCCCCGGCGCCCGGAGCGGGAAGGCGAGCGGCTTCGGCGTACCGCCGAGGCGCCAGCCGCTCGGCACGTCGAACGGGTCCGTCCAGCCGGCCCGCGGCTCGGGGGCCAGCGCGGCCCGGCGCACGGCGGCCGCCGCCGCGTACACCTCCTCCGGCACCGACCCGTCGACCAGCGACTCCGCGTCCCGCTCCACCAGGCCCGTGTCCATGGCGCCCGACACCACGTCCGGGTGGGCGAGCAGGTTCCGCAGGAAGCCCGCGTTGGTGGGGACGCCGAGGGTGACGAGGTCGGCGAGGGCGGCGCGGAGCTTGCGGAGCGCGGTGGGCCGGTCGGCCGCGTGGACGATGACCTTCGACAGCATCGGGTCGTAGAGCGAGGAGACCTCGGTGCCTTCGAGGAGGCCGGAGTCGGTGCGCACGCCGTCCCCGGACGGCTCGTTCAGCGCCAGCACCGTGCCGCCCGACGGCAGGAAGCCGCGGGCCGGGTCCTCGGCGCAGATCCGCGCCTCGACCGCCCAGCCGTCGAGCCGGACGTCCTCCTGGCCGAAGGCCAGCGGTTCGCCGGCCGCGACCCGCAGCTGCCACTCCACCAGGTCCAGGCCCGTGACGAGCTCGGTCACCGGGTGCTCGACCTGGAGACGGGTGTTCATCTCCATGAAGTAGTACTGGGAGGGGTCGCCGCCCGGCACGATGAACTCGACCGTGCCCGCGCCGACATAGCCGCAGGACCGGGCCGCCTCCACGGCCGCCGCGCCCATCGCCGCCCGGGTCGCCTCGTCCAGGAGGACGCTCGGCGCCTCCTCGATGATCTTCTGGTGGCGGCGCTGGAGCGAGCACTCGCGCTCGCCCAGGTGCACCACGTTCCCGTGGGTGTCGGCCAGGACCTGGATCTCGATGTGCCGGGGCCGGTCGATCCACCGCTCCACGAGCAGGGTGTCGTCCCCGAAGGAGGCCCGCGCCTCCCGGCGGGCCGCCGCGATCTCCTCCTCCAGGACCGCCAGGTCCCGGACGAGCCGCATGCCCTTGCCGCCGCCGCCCGCGCTGGGCTTCAGCAGCACCGGCGCGCCCATCTCCCGCGCGGCCTCGGCCACCCGGGGGTCGGCGTCTCCGGGGACGACCGGCACGCCGGCCTTCCTCACGGTGTCCTTCGCCCGGATCTTGTCGCCCATCAGGGCGATCGCCTCGGCGGACGGCCCGATGAAGACGAGCCCCGCCTCCGCGCAGGCGCGGGCGAAGGCCGCGTTCTCCGCGAGGAAGCCGTAGCCGGGGTGGACGGCCTGCGCGCCGGTGCGGCGGGCCGCGTCCAGGAGCGCGGGGACGGAGAGGTACGACTCCGAGGCCGGCGCGGGCCCGATGCGTACCGCCGTGTCCGCCTCCCGCACGTGCCGGGCGTCGGCGTCGGCGTCGCTGTACACGGCCACCGAGCGGACGCCGAGCGCCCGCAGGGTGCGGATGACGCGGACCGCGATCTCGCCCCGGTTGGCGACGAGGACGGTGTCGAACATCTGCTGCATCGTCGTGGTCCTCACATCCGGAAGACGCCGAACTGGGGGTCACCCAGGGGCGCGTTGGCACAGGCGGTCAGCGCGAGACCCAGCACCTGGCGGGTCTCCAGCGGGTCGATCACGCCGTCGTCCCAGAGGCGGGCGGTCGCGTAGTAGGCGCTGCCCTGGGTCTCGTACTGCTCGCGGATCGGCGCCTTGAACGCCTCTTCCTCGTCGGCGCTCCAGGCGTCCCCGAGCTGGTCGCGCTTGACGGTGGCGAGGACCGAGGCGGCCTGCTCGCCGCCCATGACGGAGATCTTGGCGTTCGGCCACATCCACAGGAAGCGGGGGGAGTAGGCCCGGCCGCACATCGAGTAGTTGCCCGCGCCGAAGGAGCCGCCGACGACGACCGTCAGCTTCGGCACGCGCGTGGTGGCGACCGCCGTGACCATCTTGGCGCCGTGCTTGGCGATGCCGCCGTGCTCGTACGCCTTGCCGACCATGAAGCCGGTGATGTTCTGGAGGAAGACCAGCGGGATCCCGCGCTGGTCGCACAGCTCGATGAAGTGCGCGCCCTTCTGGGCGGACTCGGCGAACAGGATGCCGTTGTTGGCGACGATGCCGACCGGGTGGCCGTGGATCCGGGCGAAGCCGGTGATCAGGGTCTGCCCGTACTCGGACTTGAACTCCTGGAAGCGGGAGCCGTCCACCACCCGGGCGATCACCTCGCGCACGTCGTACGGGGTGCGGGAGTCCACCGGCACGGCGCCGTACAGGCCGTACGGGTCGACCTTCGGCTCCTCGGCCGGCTCGACCGACCAGGGGAGCGGGCCCCGCTCGGGGAGGGTCGCCACGATGTTCCGCACGATCCGCAGCGCGTGCGCGTCGTCCTCCGCGAGGTGGTCGGTGACGCCGGAGACGCGGGAGTGGACCTCGCCGCCGCCCAGCTCCTCCGCCGTGACGACCTCGCCGGTCGCCGCCTTCACCAGCGGCGGCCCGCCGAGGAAGATCGTCCCCTGGTTCCGGACGATCACCGCCTCGTCGCTCATCGCCGGCACGTACGCGCCGCCGGCCGTGCAGGAGCCCATGACGGCCGCGATCTGCGGGATGCCGGCGCCGGACATCCGGGCCTGGTTGTAGAAGATCCGGCCGAAGTGCTCGCGGTCCGGGAAGACCTCGTCCTGCATCGGCAGGAACGCGCCGCCCGAGTCGACCAGGTAGAGGCAGGGGAGACGATTCTCCAGCGCCACCTCCTGGGCCCGCAGGTGCTTCTTCACCGTCATCGGGTAGTAGGTGCCGCCCTTGACGGTGGCGTCGTTGGCGACGATCACGCACTCGCGGCCGCTCACCCGCCCGATGCCCGCGACGACGCCAGCGGCCGGGGCCTGGCCGCCGTACATGCCGTGCGCGGCGAGCGGCGCCAGCTCCAGGAACGGCGAGCCCGGGTCGAGGAGGGTGTCCACCCGGTCGCGCGGCAGCAGCTTCCCGCGCGCGGTGTGCCGGGCCCGGGACTTCTCACCGCCTCCGAGCGCGGCCTCGGCGAGCTTGGCGCGCAGGGTCGCGGCCAGCTCGTGGTGCGCCGCCTCGTTGGCCCGCCAGGCCGGCGAGGCGGGGTCCGCCGCACTCGACAGCACAGGTGCCTGCTGCATCGACCGATCTCCCTTGTTCGGTTAATGAGCGTTAACGTACGCGTCCCAGGTTAACGACCGCTAACCGGGTTGTCTAGAATCGAATCCATGACCACGAGCCCGACCCGGATGGACGCGCCCACCCGCCGCGAGCAGATCCTCAAAGAGGCCGCCCGCCTCTTCGCCGAGCGCGGGTTCCACGGCGTGGGCGTCGACGAGATAGGAGCCGCCGTCGGCATCAGCGGCCCCGGGCTCTACCGCCACTTCCCCGGCAAGGACGCGATGCTCGCGGAGCTGCTGGTCGGGATCAGCGAACGGCTGCTCGACGGCGGCCGGCTGCGGGCGACCGAGTCGGACGGCGACCCGGCGGCCCTGCTCGCCTCCCTCATCGACGGTCACATCGACTTCGCCCTCGACGACCGGCCGCTCATCACCCTCCACGACCGGGAGCTCGACCGGCTCAAGGACGAGGACCGCAAGCGGGTCCGGCAGCTCCAGCGGCAGTACGTCGAGCTGTGGGTGGACGTCGTCCGCGCCCTCCACCCGGCGGCGGGCGAGCCGGAGGTCCGGGCGGCGGTCCACGCGGTCTTCGGCCTGCTCAACTCCACCCCCCACCTGCGCACCCCGCTCTCCCGCGAAGCCCTGGAGCGGCTCCTGAGGAACCTGGCCCACGGCGCGCTGCGCGCACTGGACACCCCGGCCCCCTGAGGCGCCGCCCCCGGCTCTCCGAGGCGCCGCCCCGGCGGGACGGCGCAGGCCCGGCGGCGGCGCGGGCCCCTGCGCGGACGTGGCGCGTCCTGAGACACCGCCCCGGTGGGCGCGGGGGCGCGGCAGAATGAGGCGCATGCCGATACTCAGCCGTGACGCCCTCGTCGAGCACCTCCTCCGCAGCCGGATCGCGGGGGACGTCGCCACGCCCCGTGAGAACAACCTGGCCCACTACCGGAAGCTCGCCAACGGCGACCGGCACTACTGGCTCGGCCTGGAGCTCGGCGACCGGTGGACGGACGAGCAGGACGTGCTCGCGGTGATGGCGGAGCGCTGCGGCGTCGTCGACGACCCCGCGCACCGGGCCGGGCAGGACACCATCGACCCCGAGCTGACCGTGGACGCCCTGGACCGGATGGCGGCCCGGCTCAAGGAGGCCGCCGCGGGCCGGCAGCGGGTGCTGTTCGCGACCGGGCACCCGGGCGCGCTGATCGACGCGCACAGCCGGGTCGCCGCCGCGCTGCGGGCGCAGGGCTGCGACATCGTGCGGATCCCGGGCGGGCTGACCGCCGACGAGGGGTACGTGGTGCAGTTCGCCGACGTCGCCGTCTTCGAGCGCGGCGCCAGCCTCTGGCACACCCACTCGCCCGAGCCGATGAACGCGATCCTCGACGGCCTCGCCCTGCTCGGCGAGGCCGCGCCGGACCTCGTCGTCGCCGACCACGGCTGGGCCGGCCGCGCCGCGCAGCGCGGGATCGACTCCGTCGGCTACGCGGACTGCAACGACCCGGCGCTCTTCCTCGCCGAGGCCGAGGGCACGATGAAGGTGACCGTTCCGCTCGACGACCACGTCATCGACCCCCGCTTCTACGAGCC
This sequence comes from Streptomyces sp. NPDC004435, assembly GCF_042873895.1. Classification (NCBI taxonomy): domain Bacteria; kingdom Bacillati; phylum Actinomycetota; class Actinomycetes; order Kitasatosporales; family Streptomycetaceae; genus Streptomyces; species Streptomyces sp. NPDC004435. Next base: position 183,537 of record NZ_JBIAMB010000001.1, read on the forward strand.
GCTGACCGCGTACGTGCTCAACGCGGCCGGTCTACTGGGCTGATCCGGCCGGTCCCGGCGTCGGGTCCAGATAGACCCGGCGCACCGAGGGGAAGCGGGCCCGCAGCCGGGCCTCCGCCTGTTCGCAGGCCCGCTCGACCTCGGCGGCCGTCGCCACGTCCCGGAAGTCGACCTTCGCGGCGATCAGCACCTCGCCGGGCCCCTGGATCAGGGTGATCAGGTCCAGGACGTCCACCACGTGCGTCACGCCGAGCAGCTCCTCGCGCACCTCGGCGCGCATGGGGCGCGGCAGCGGGCGGCCGATGAGGAGCTGGGCGTTGGCGTGGCCCAGCGTCCAGGCCACGTACACGAGGAGGCAGCCGATCAGGATCGAGGCGACGCCGTCCCAGACGCCGGAGCCGGTGATCTGGCCGCCGAGGAGGCCGCCCGCGGCGAGCATCAGGCCGGCGAGCGCGGCCGCGTCCTCCAGGACGACCGCCTTCACGGTGGTGTCCGGCGTCTGCCGCAGGTATTCGGCGAACGGCGCCCGCATCCGTTCCGCCTCCGCCTTGACCTGCTTGACGCCGGTCCGCAGGGAGAAGCTCTCCAGGACGAAGGCGACGGCGAGGACGATGTAGGAGACGAGGGGGTCGCCGAGCTCCTCGCCGTGGGTGAGGGTGTGGATGCCGTCGTAGAACGAGAAGACCGCGCCGCCGACGAAGGTGGCGACGGCGGCGAGCATCGCCCAGACGTACCGCTCGCCCGCGTGCCCGACGGGATGGTCCTCGTCGGCGGGCTTCTCGCTCCGCTTGAGCGCGGTGAGCAGCATGACCTCGGTGACCGTGTCGGCGACCGAGTGGGCGGCCTCCGACATCATCGCGCTCGATCCGCTGATGACGCCGGCGACGGCCTTGGCGACCGCGATCCCCAGGTTCGCGCCCGCCGCCACGAGCACCGTGAAGGTGCTTTCGCTGTTGTCGGCCCTGACATCCGCATCCGTCATGACATCGGACGGTATGTCCGGTCAGTGGCGCGGGACGCGAACGACACCCTCCTGGATGACGGAGATCGCCAGCCGCCCGTCCCGGGTCCAGATCTTCGCCTGGCCGAGGCCGCGCCCGCCGGAGGAGGACGGCGACTCCTGGTCGTAGAGGAGCCATTCGTCGGCCCGGAAGGGCCGGTGGAACCACATGGCGTGGTCGAGGGAGGCGCCGACCACGTCGCCGACGGCCCAGCCGCCGCGCCCGTGGGCGAGCAGCACCGAGTCGAGGAGCGTCATGTCGGAGACGTAGGTGGCGAGGACGACATGGAGCAGGGGGTCGTCGGCGAGCTTGCCGTTGGTGCGGAACCAGACCTGCGAGCGCGGCTCGCGCGGCTCGCCGACGGAGCCCCAGGGCGGGACGTCGGCGTACCGCAGGTCGACGGCGGCGCGGGCCTCGACGAGCCGCCGGGCCACGCCCTCCGGCAGGTGGCGGGGCAGCATCTCCTCGGCGGTCGGCAGCGACTCCGGGTCGGGCGCGGCCGGCATGGCGTCCTGGTGGTCGAGCCCCTCCTCGTACGCCTGGAAGGAGGCGGAGAGGTGGAAGATCGGCTGCCCGTGCTGGATCGCGACGACCCGCCGGGTGGTGAAGGAGCGGCCGTCGCGGATGCGGTCGACCTCGTAGACGATCGGCGCGCCCGGGTCGCCCGGCACGAGGAAGTACGCGTGCAGGGAGTGGGCGAGACGGTCCGGGGGGACGGTCCGGCCCGCGGCCACCAGCGCCTGGGCGGCCACCTGGCCGCCGAAGACGCGGGGGACGATCGCGGACCTGGACCGTCCCCGGAAGATGTCCTGCTCGATCCGCTCCAGGTCGAGCAGAGCGAGCAGGTCATCCAGTGCGGAAGGCGCTTCGGGCACTTACAGGCCCATGCTCTTCGCGATGATCGACTTCATGATCTCGCTGGTGCCGCCGTAGATGCGGTTGACGCGGTTGTCGGCGTACAGGCGGGCGATCGGGTACTCGTTCATGTAGCCGTAGCCGCCGTGCAGCTGGAGGCAGCGGTCGATGACGCGGTGGGCGACCTCGGTGCAGAAGAGCTTGGCGGAGGCGGCCTCGGCCGGGGTCAGCTCGCCCGCGTCCAGGGCCTCTAGGGCGCGGTCGGCGACGGCCTCGGCGGCGTCGACCTCGGCCTGGCAGGCGGCCAGCTCGAACTTGGTGTTCTGGAAGTGGGCGACCGGCTTGCCGAAGACGACGCGGTCCTGCACGTACTGCTGGGCGAAGCGGACCGCGGCCTTGGCCTGGGCGTAGGCGCCGAAGGCGATGCCCCAGCGCTCGGAGGCGAGGTTGTGGCCGAGGTAGGAGAAGCCCTTGCCCTCCTCGCCGAGCAGGTCCTCGACGGGGACCTTGACGTCGACGAAGGCCAGCTCGGCGGTGTCGGAGGTCTTCAGGCCGAGCTTGTCGAGCTTGCGGCCGATGGAGTAGCCCTCGGACTTGGTGTCGACGGCGAAGAGCGAGATGCCGAAGCGGCGGTCCTCCGCGGAGGGGGCGGAGGTGCGGGCGCAGACGATCACGCGGTCGGCGTGGACGCCGCCGGTGATGAAGGTCTTGGCGCCGTTGAGGACGTAGTGGGTGCCGTCCTCGGAGAGCTTGGCGGTGGTCTTCATGCCCGCGACGTCGGAGCCGGTGCCCGGCTCGGTCATCGCGAGGGCCCACATCTCCTCGCCGGAGACGAACTTCGGCAGGTAGCGCTTCTTCTGGTCGCCGGTGGCGAGCATCTTGATGTACGGCAGGGCGAGCAGCACGTGCACGCCGGAGCCGCCGAACTGCACACCGGCGCGGGAGGTCTCCTCGTAGAGGACGGCCTCGAACTTGTGGGTGTCGAGGCCGGCGCCGCCGAACTCCTCCGGCACGTTGATGCCGAAGATGCCCAGCTCGCCGAGCTTGTAGTAGAAGTCGCGCGGCGCCTGGCCGGCGGCGAACCACTCGTCGTAGACGGGGACGACCTCGGCCTCGATGAAGGCCCGGATGGTCTCCCGGAACGCCTCGTGGTCCTCGTTGAATACGGTACGGCGCACGGTGCGACTCCTCCGGTGTGCGGGCCCAGTTGGCTAAGCGCTTGCTCAGTCTGTCGTCAACGAAGTTACCCAGCGGTCACCCGCCCTGTCCAGACTCCCCGCCTGTGATCCAGGCCCGCTCCACGGAGTCGTACCCGTACAGGGGCCGTCCCTTCGCCCCGCTCGTCCGAAAGGGGCGGCCGTCCTCGTCCCCGATCCGGACCGTCCCGCGCCGTCCCTCCGAGCTCCATTCCAGCTCCAGGTACCAGCGGCAGTCGCAGGTCGCCGTCGCCGCCGAGACCAGCAGCTCCTCCGGCTCGGTGAGGCTGACCGCGTAGGGGAAGGAGACCGCCGGGAGCGTCCGGCCCTCCTGACCGGAGGCGTCGTACCCGTCGAGCGCCCGGGCCACCGGCCGCGGCCGGTCCAGGTCCACCTCGAAGCGGCGCGGCGTCACCGCCCCGCCGCATCCGTCGTCCATCCGGTACCCCGCCCACGGCAGCGGCGCGTCCCGCTCCACCACCCGCACGTGCAGCGCCTGGAGCACCACGGCCGCCGCGCCCTTCCCCTGCACCGACACCCGCACCAGCGTCTCCCCGCCGTGCACGGCCCCCCGCGCCGTCGCCCAGCTCCGGGCGTCGGCCGCCTCGGGCGGGGGAGGGGGCGTCCGCTCCATGAGGTAGGTGTGCCCGCACCCGTTCTTCCACAGGTGCGAGGAGACGGTCCACGTCAGCGGCGGGGGCACCGGCGGCTCGGCGGCCCGCTCCCGGGCCTTCCCGGGCAGGAGTACGGCTCCGAGCGTCATCGCCCCCACGACCGCGAGCGCCCCGCCGACCACGGCCGGCCACCCCCACCGCCGCCGCCGCCGCTCGGACGGGAGGCCCGGCACGCGCGCGTGCACGGGTGCCAGCTCGGGCCCGTGCGCGGCCTCCCGCCCGGACACGGCCTCCGGGACGGACACAGACTCCGGGACGGGCGCGGGCTCCGAACCGGACACGGCCTCCCGGGCGGGCGCGGGACCGGACCGCGCTTCGGGCTCCGGTGTGGTCCTCGGGGCCGGGCTGGAGTCCGGGCGAGGGGCCGGCGCGGGTTCCCGCGCGGCCGCCGGCGCGGGCCCGGGGTCCCGTCCCGGCGCCGGCGTCGAGACCGGGGCGGCCTCCGGCGCCGGAGGGCGGCGGGTGCGGTCCGCGCGGGTCCAGGCGGCCTCCAGGGACCGCCGCTCCTCCTCGTCCGCCCCGCAGAGCGAGGCGAGGCGGTCGACCACGCCGAACTCCTCCGGGACGGTCGCGCCGGAGCAGTAGCGGTGGAGGGTGGACGCGCTGACGTTCAGGCGCCGGCCCAGCGCCTCGTAACTCCGCCCGTCCCGCGCCTTCAGCGCGCGCACGAACCGTGCGAACTCCTCGACAGCGGCGTCCTTCGGCATTCCATCCCCCTCGACCCTGCGTCCCACGCCTTCACGTCCTTGCACGTCAGCGGGGGTGGAATGGTTCCGGGACGGGGGACGGGCGCGTCACCGTTGCATGCGGCGGGCGGTGGCCCGAGGCTGATGGAGCACTGACCGAACGACCCGACGGGGGATCCACCACCATGAACAAGTTCCGTGCCGCACTCGCCGCCACCGCCACCGCCGCCCTGGGCCTCGCCGCACTCGCCGCCGGCCCGGCGCAGGCCGCCGCCCAGCCCGCCTTCCTCGCCGCCTCCCAGCTGCCGAAGTCGTCCACGCCGTGGACCGCCACCCAGATCTTCAACGGCGTCCCGGAGAACGGCGGCGCCCTCTGCGCCCCGTACAAGATCCCGGCGCAGAACTCCCGCTACCGCGAGTTCAGCACCGAGCTCGACACCAACGGCGTCCAGATCACCAACGTCGCCCGCACCGAGGCCGACGCCGTGAAGCTGGTCGACACCCTCCGCAAGTCCCTCGCCGGCTGCGGCTCCCTCCTGGAGAAGCAGAACCCGGGCCTGAAGGCCGTCAGCGCCTTCCACGGCAAGCTCGCCGTCGAGGAGGGCGCCTGGGTCTACAGCCTGGACACCGCCGACCCGCAGATCGGCAGCACCGACATCCACCTCTTCTCGGTGGGCCGCGACGGCAAGACCGTCACCTTCGTCCGCTGGGGCCAGATGGGCGACTTCAAGGACGCCCCGCTGACCGCCTTCCGCACCACGACGAAGACCGCCGTCAACAAGCTGTACTGACCCGGTCCTCACCGCAGCGCGAACCACAGCTCCATCCGCGCGTCCGCGTCGTCCAGGTCGCGGTCGAGGAGGACCGCGCAGCGGGCGATCCGCTGCCGGACCGTGTTGCGGTGGACGCCCAGCGCGGCGGCCGTGCGGTCCCAGCTGCCGTGCAGGGACAGCCAGGTGCGCAGCGTCTCCGCCTGCGGCTCGCTGAGGGGAGCGAGCAGCACGCGCGCGTGGGCGGCGGCCTCCTCCGGGTCCACCAGACCCGCCAGGCCGTTCGCCCGGTGCCGTACCAGCGGGGTCCGGGTCGCCTCCGCGCGGCGCAGCGCCCGCGCGGCCTGGGCGTCCGCCGCCGGGAGGGCGTCCGGGGCGGCGGGGGCGCTCACGCCGAGCGTCCAGCCCGGCTGGACGGTCGCCGCCGCCCCCGGCGGCAGCAGGAGCCGTACCGTCGGGCCGGCCTCCACCAGGTCCGTGCCCAGCGCCGCCGCCAGGCCGGCCGCCGCGAACGGGGTGCCGTCGCCGCCCCGGGCGTGCGCCACCGTCCACGGGCCGGGGGAGAGCGCGGCGGCCGTCTCCGCCGCCGGGGCGCCGAGCAGCAGCCGCGTCAGGGCCGCGTCCCGCCCCGACACCTCGGTGGCCCGGTGCGGGGCCGTGAGCAGGGACAGCAGTACCACCGCCACCCCGGCGACCGTGTGGTCGCCGGGGTCGCGGCGTTCCGTCGCCACCCCCAGGGTCAGCCCGTCGCCGCCGCCGAGCGCGTACGCCGCGAGCTTCAGTCCGCCGCCCTCCCCGCTCGCCGACGCCGGGCCGCCCGGCCGGGGCCCGACCACCCCGGCGAGCTCCGCCAGCGCCCGCGCCGCCTCGGGACCGAGCTCCCGGCCGGCCGCCGCCGACTCCGAGCCGTCCGCGCCGAACAGCACCGCCCGGCCGCCCAGCCGGGAGGCCAGGGCGCCCAGCACCGCCGGGACCGGCGCCGGCCGGGCCGCGGCCGTGGCGAGCGACTGCTGGGCCTCCGTCACCCGGCGCAGCTCGTGCAGCCGCGCCTCCGCCATCAGCCGCCACAGCGCCCGCGCCACCGCCGTGAAGGGCGTCCGGGGCGGCACCTCGATCAGCGGCAGCCCGTGCCGGGCGCACGCCTCGACCAGCTCCGCCGGCACCGTGTCGTAGACGGGCGTCACGCCGAAGCCGAGCGCCGCCGCCCCCGCCTCCACCACCCGCTCCACGTACCGCGCCGGATCCGTCAGCTGCACGCCCGCCGTCATCAGCAGCTCACCGCCGAGCAGGTACGGGTACGGGTCGGCCATCTCCGAGGTGTGCACCCAGTGCAGCGCCACGTCCTGCGGACCGGCGAGCAGCCGCAGCCCCAGCTCCCGGCGGGCGAGCAGCGCCGCCAGGGTGACCCGGGGGACGGGCGGGGTGGCGGCGGGCTCGCGTGTCGCACTCATGGTCATGGATCCTTCGTACATCCCCCGCCCCTACAGTGGAGGAAACGTACACTTCATCGTCGCTTTCCGGCCACCTACTGTCGAGGGATCCAGGAGCCGCGGGTACGGGCGGATGTCCCCGCGACCAGCTCCCGGTCACATTCCCCGCACGACACGCCACCGAGGTGCGCGAAGGAGGGCCCCATGGCCGTCGACTACACAGTGATCGTCCTGTATCTGGCCGGCATGCTCGCGATGGGCTGGTGGGGCATGCGCCGCGCCAAGTCCAAGAGCGAGTTCCTGGTCGCGGGACGGCGCCTCGGACCGTGGATGTACTCCGGCACCATGGCCGCGATCGTCCTCGGCGGCGCCTCCACCATCGGCGGCGTCGGCCTCGGCTACAAGTACGGGCTCTCCGGCGCCTGGATGGTCGTCACGATCGGCCTCGGCCTGCTCGCCCTGAGCGTCTTCTTCTCCGCCCGCATCGCCCGGCTGAAGGTCTACACCGTCTCCGAGATGCTGGACCTCCGCTACGGCGGCCGCGCGGGCATGATCTCCGGCCTCGTCATGTGGGCGTACACCCTCATGCTCGCCGTCACCTCGACGATCGCCTACGCCACCATCTTCGACGTCCTCTTCGACCTGCCCCGCACGCTTGCGATCGTCCTCGGCGGCACCATCGTCGTCGCCTACTCGACGCTCGGCGGCATGTGGTCGATCACCATCACCGACATGGTGCAGTTCGTCGTCAAGACCATCGGCGTGCTGCTCCTGCTGCTGCCGATCGCCGTCGTCAAGGCCGGCGGTTTCGCCGAGATGAAGGCCCAGCTGCCCACCGCGTACTTCGAGCCCCTCGGCATCGGCGGCGAGACGATCTTCACCTACGTGCTGATCTACACCTTCGGCATGCTCATCGGGCAGGACATCTGGCAGCGGGTCTTCACCGCCCGCACCGACAAGACCGCCAAGTGGGGCGGCACCGTCGCCGGCACCTACTGCCTGGTGTACGCGATCGCCGGCGCCGTCATCGGCACCGCCGCCAAGGTCATGTACCCGAACCTGCCCTCCGCCGACGACGCCTTCGCCACCATCGTCAAGGACGAGCTGCCCATGGGCGTCCGCGGCCTGGTCCTCGCCGCCGCGCTCGCCGCCGTCATGTCGACCTCCTCCGGCGCCCTCATCGCCTGCGCCACCGTCGCCAACAACGACATCTGGTCCCGGCTGCGCGGCCTCACCAAGACGCCCGAGCAGCAGGACGACCATGACGAGGTGAAGGGCAACCGCGTCTTCATCCTCATCATGGGCGTCGGCGTCATCCTGATCGCGATCGCCCTCAACGACGTCGTCCAGGCCCTCACCGTCGCCTACAACCTCCTCGTCGGCGGCCTCCTCGTGCCGATCCTCGGCGGACTGCTGTGGAAGCGCGGCACCGTCCAGGGCGCCCTCGCGGCCATCGCCGCCGGCGGCGTCACCGTCGTCGCCCTGATGGCGGCGTACGGGATCCTCGCGAACCAGCCCATCTACTACGGCCTGCTCGCCTCCCTCGCCGCCTACGTGATCGTCTCCCTGGCCACCCGGCCCACCGACGCGGCGATCCTCGCCAACTGGCGGGCCCGCCTGGCCGGCCAGGGCGGCGAGGCCCCCGAGAAGCCCGGCGGGAGCTCCGCCGGCACCACCGAGCCGGTCACGGCCGGCGCCTGACGCTTCCGGGCGGCCATGACCGGGCCGCCCGGCACACCCCACCCCACCGTCCCACCAGGAGGACACCGACCATGAGCAGCGACCAGAACACCCCGCGCGGCCCGATCGACTCGTCCCGCGTCCCGCGGTACGCCGGTCCCGCGACGTTCGCCCGCCTGCCGCGGCTCGACGAGGTCGGCACCGCCGACATCGCCGTGGTCGGCGTCCCCTTCGACTCCGGCGTCTCCTACCGCCCCGGCGCCCGCTTCGGCGGCAACGCGATCCGCGAGGCCTCCCGCCTGCTCCGCCCGTACAACCCGGCGCAGGACGCCTCCCCCTTCGCCCTCGCGCAGGTCGCCGACGGCGGCGACATCGCCGTCAACCCGTTCAACATCAACGAGGCCGTCGAGACCATCGAGGCCGCCGCCGACGAGCTCCTCGGCACCGGCGCCCGCATGATGACCCTCGGCGGCGACCACACCATCGCCCTCCCGCTGCTCCGCTCGGTCGCCAAGAAGCACGGCCCCGTCGCCCTGCTCCACTTCGACGCCCACCTGGACACCTGGGACACCTACTTCGGCGCCGAGTACACCCACGGCACCCCGTTCCGCCGCGCCGTCGAGGAGGGCATCCTCGACACCGAGGCCCTCTCCCACGTCGGTACCCGCGGCCCGCTCTACGGCAAGCAGGACCTCACCGACGACGAGAAGATGGGCTTCGGCATCGTCACCTCCGCGGACATCTACCGCCGTGGCGCCGACGAGGTCGCCGACCAGCTGCGCCAGCGCATCGGCGACCGCCCGCTCTACATCTCCATCGACATCGACTGCCTCGACCCGGCCCACGCCCCCGGCACCGGCACCCCCGAGGCGGGCGGCATGACCTCCCGCGAGCTCCTGGAGATCCTCCGCGGCCTCTCCTCCTGCAACCTGGTCTCCGCCGACGTCGTCGAGGTCGCCCCGGCCTACGACCACGCCGAGATCACCGCGGTCGCCGCCTCCCACACGGCCTACGAACTGACCACGATCATGAGCCGCCAGATCGCGGCGAGCCGATAATTCCCGGGGGTGGCCCGCCCCCCCCGGCCGGGGCCCCCCCCCCCCCCCCCCCCCCCCCCCCCCCCGGGCGCCCCCCACCCCCCCCCCCCCCCACCCCCAGCACGAACTTGCCCCCCCAGCGGGGGGCGCGCCTATATGCCCGGGGGGGGCCCGCCCCGCCGGGGCGGGCCACCCCTCGCGCACGAACGACCACGACGCCCAGGGGACCCCGACATGACCCACGACCACGACCTGGTCCTGCGACCGACCGCCGCCCAGACCGAGGCCGCGCTGAACCCGCCCGCCGGGCGGACCGGCGGCGACCTCGTCATCGAGACCCTCACCGGCCTCGGCGCCACGACGGTCTTCGGTCTCCCCGGCCAGCACGCCCTCGGCATGTTCGACGCCCTGCGCCGCTCCTCGCTGACCTACGTCGGCCTCCGCGTCGAGAACAACGCGGGCTTCGCCGCCGACGCCTACGGCCGCGTCACCGGCGAGGCCGCCCCGCTGCTGCTCTCCACCGGACCCGGCGCCCTCATGTCGCTCGCCGCGCTCCAGGAGGCCGCCGCCGCCTCCGCTCCGGTCCTCGCCATCGGCAGCCAGATCCCCGCCGCCGGACTCGGCGGCGGCCGGCACGGCTACCTCCACGAGCTCCGCGACCAGCAGGCCAGCTTCCGGGACGTCGTGAAGTCCGTCCACACGGTCCGTACGCACTCCCAGATCCCGTCCGCGATCGCCGCGGCCTGGGAGTCGGCGCTCACCGCCCCGTACGGCCCGGTCTGGGTCGAGATCCCGCAGGACGTGCTCCTCGCGGAGACCACCCTGCCGGTGGTCACGGCCATGGACGCCACCCCCGAGGACGTCGTCCCGCGCCCCGAGCTGACCGCCGTCGCCGCGCACCTGCTGACGACCGCCGAGCGCCCGGCGATCATCGCCGGCGGCGGCGTCGTCCGCTCCGACGCCTCCGGCAAGCTCCTCGCGCTCGCCGAGCGCCTCGACGCGCCGGTGGTCACCACCTTCGGCGGCAAGGGCGCCTTCCCGTGGGAGCACCCGCTCTCCCTCCAGTCCTGGCTGGAGGACCGGCACACCACCGACTTCCTGGAGGACGCCGACGTCCTCCTCGTCGTCGGCTCGGGCCTCGGCGAGCTGTCCTCGAACTACCACACCTTCGCCCCGCGCGGCCGGGTGATCCAGATCGAGGCGGACGCGGGCAAGCTGGAGTCCAACCACCCGGCGCTCGGCATCCACGCCGACGCGCGCCTCGCCCTCCAGGCGCTCCTGGAGACGGCCGGGGAGCGCACCGACGCCACCGCCCCCGCCCGGGTCCGTACGGTCCTGGACAAGGTCGCCGACCGGCTGGCCGCGCAGGACCTGGACCTGGAGCGGCGGATCGTCGCCTCGGTCCGCGAGGCGCTGCCGTCCCGGGCGCCGAGCTTCTGGGACATGACGATCCTCGCCTACTGGGCGTGGTCCGCCTTCGACGCCCGGCACCCCAACACGATGCACTCCGCGCAGGGCGCCGGCGGCCTCGGCTACGGCTTCCCGGCCGCGCTCGGCGCGGCCGCCGCCGACCCGACGACCCCGGTCCTCGCGGTCTCCGGCGACGGCGGCGCGATGTACTCGATCGCGGAGCTGGCGACGGCCAGGCAGTACGGCTTCGACGTCACCTGGCTGATCGTCGACGACGGCGGCTACGGCATCCTGCGCGAGTACATGACGGACGCCTTCGGCGAGGCCACCGGCACGGAGCTGGCCCGCCCCGACTTCGTCGCCCTCGCCGAGTCCTTCGGAGTCCCCGCCGTCCGCACCACCCCCGACGCCCTGACCGCCGACCTCTCCAAGGCCCTGGCCACCCCCGGCCCCTCGGTCGTCGTCCTCCCGGCCCTCCTGAAGATGTTCGAACCGACCCACCTCTGAGCCGGCAGGCCTCCGGCCGGGTCTCAGCCGGTCAGGGACTCCCACGCCTTGCGGTACGCGGCGAACCGGTCCTCGTAGCCCTGGGCGAACACCGCCGCCTGCGGGGTCACGTTGTTCTTGGACTCGCGGCGCGGGGGGATCGACCTCGCTATGTCGTCCATGATCACGGCGGCCGCGTCGGCGGCCGCCCCACCCCGCTCCCGCGCCGCGAGCAACTGGTGCCCGACATCCCGCAGCAGCCCCCGGCAGACGTTGTACGGGTTGTCCGCCGCCGCCGTCACCAGCGTCGCCGGCACCGACGCGATCCGCCCCGTCCCCGCGAGCGACCGCATCGCGACCAGCGCCCCGTACAGCTGCCCCCAGCGGTACGGCATCCCGTCCTCGACCCGCCCCACGGGCGTCCCCTTCCTGTCGCGCGGCCACGTCCCACCGGTTCCTACCCCGGAGGGGGTGGTCCTAGGACTTCCGTCCCGTCTTTGTTGCGGCGGGATGAAATGGCACGTCGGGCACGTTGTGGCCTTCCGGTAGACCAGGACGGACGGGAGGCGCCACGTGGCGGTGGTGGGGCAGCAACGGCAACAGGGGTGGGCGCGGCGGCTGTGGTCGTACGCCTGGCGGTACAAGACGGACGTCGTGCTGGCGCTCGGCTCGTCGCTCGCCGGCATGGCGCTGCTCGCGCTGGTGCCGCTCATCACCAAGGTGATCATCGACGACGTGATCGGCACCGGTTCGCGGTCGCTCACCGTCTGGACCGGGCTGCTGCTCGGCGCCGCCGTGCTCGTCTACGTCCTGACCTACATCCGCCGCTACTACGGCGGCCGGCTCGCGCTCGACGTGCAGCGGGACCTCCGCGACGACATGTACGGGACGATCCTGCGGCTCGACGGGCGGCGGCAGGACGAGCTGTCCACCGGGCAGGTCGTCGGGCGCGCCACCAGCGACCTCCAGCTCATCCAGGGCCTGCTCTTCATGCTCCCGATGACGATCGGGAACATCCTCCTCTTCGTCATCTCGCTGGCCGTCATGGCCTGGCTGTCGATCCCGCTGACCCTCGTCGCCCTCGCCGTCGCCCCCGCCCTGTGGTGGATCGCCAAGCGGAGCCGGACCCGGCTCCACCCGGCCACCTGGGCCGCCCAGCAGGAGGCCGCGGGGGTCGCCGGCGTCGTCGACGGCGCCGTCACCGGCGTCCGGGTCGTGAAGGGCTTCGGCCAGGAGGACCAGGAGACCGGGAAGATCCGGGACGCGGGGCGGAAGCTGTTCGCCGCGCGGCTGCGGACGATCCGGCTGAACTCCCGCTACACCCCCGCCCTCCAGGCCGTCCCCGCCCTCGGCCAGGTCGCCGTCCTCGCGCTCGGCGGCTGGCTCGCCTACAAGGGCCAGATCACCCTCGGCACCTTCGTCGCCTTCTCCGCCTACCTGGCCTCCCTGGTCGGCCCGGTCCGGATGCTCGCCATGGTCCTCACCGTCGGCCAGCAGGCACGCGCGGGCGTGGACCGGGTCGTCGAGCTGATCGACACCGAGCCGGCCCTCGCGGACGGCACCAAGGAACTGCCGGCCGACGCCCCCGCCACCGTCGAGTTCGACGGCGTCACCTTCGCGTACGGCGACGGCAAGCGTGTCCTCGACGGCTTCTCGCTGGAGCTGCGGGCCGGCGAGACCGTCGCCCTCGTCGGCTCCTCCGGCTCGGGCAAGTCCACCGTCTCGCTCCTCCTGCCCCGCTTCTACGACGTGGACCGGGGCGCCGTCCTCGTCGGCGGCCACGACGTGCGCGAGCTGACCCTGGAGTCGCTGCGGGCCGCCATCGGCCTCGTCCCGGAGGACTCCTTCCTCTTCTCCGACACCGTCCGCGCCAACATCGCGTACGGCGTCCCCGACGCCACCGACGAGCAGATCGAGGCCGCCGCCCGGGCCGCCCGCGCCGACGGCTTCATCGCCGAGCTGCCCGAGGGCTACGCCACCAAGGTCGGCGAGCACGGCCTCACCCTCTCCGGCGGCCAGCGCCAGCGCGTCGCGCTGGCCCGCGCGATCCTCACCGACCCCCGCCTCCTCGTCCTCGACGACGCCACCTCCGCCGTGGACGCCAAGGTCGAGCACGAGATCCACGAGGCCCTGAAGGCCGTCATGGCGGGCCGGACCACCCTGCTCATCGCCCACCGCCGCTCCACCCTCGGCCTCGCCGACCGGATCGCCGTCCTCGACGGCGGCCGGCTGGCCGACCTCGGCACCCACGCGGAGCTGGAGAAGCGCTCCGCGCTCTACCGCCGTCTCCTCACCGACCCCGACGAGCTCGGCGGCGTCTCGCCCGGACACGTCCTGAAGACCGGCCCCGCCCCCCGGGAGGACGACCCGCTGCGGGCCGAGCTGGACGCCGAGTTCGACGCCGAGCGGGGCATCACCCCCGCCCTGTGGGTACGGGACGAGACCGCCGACCGCACGGCCGAGGCGGCCGGAGCCACCCCCGAGCTGCTCGCCGCCGTCGCCGCCCTCCCGCCCGCCGCCGACACCCCCGAGGTGGACGAGTCCCGCGCCGTGGAGCCGGAGACCGGCTACGGGCTCCGCCGGCTGCTGCGCGGCTTCGGCGCGCCCCTCCTCATCAGCCTCGGCCTGGTCGCCCTCGACGCGGGCGCCGGGCTGCTCCTGCCGGTGCTCATCCGGCACGGCATCGACGAGGGCGTGAACCGGCTGGCGATCGGCGCCGTCTGGGCCGCCTCCGCGCTCGCCCTGGTCACCGTCCTCGTCCAGTGGGTCGCGCAGACCGCCGAGACCCGGATGACCGGCCGCACCGGCGAGCGGGTCCTCTACGCGCTCCGCCTGAAGATCTTCGCCCAGCTCCAGAGGCTCGGCCTGGACTACTACGAGCGCGAGCTCACCGGCCGGATCATGACCCGGATGACGACGGACGTCGACGCGATGTCCACCTTCCTCCAGACCGGCCTGGTCACCGCCTTCGTCTCGGTCGTCACCTTCTTCGGGATCATGGTGGCGCTGGTGGTCCTCGACCTCCAGCTGGCCCTGGTCGTCTTCGCGACCCTGCCGGTCCTCGCCGTCGCCACCTACTACTTCCGCCGCTCCAGCGTGAAGGCGTACGAGCTGGCCCGCGAGCGGATCAGCGTCGTCAACGCCGACCTCCAGGAGTCCGTCGCCGGCCTGCGGATCGTGCAGGCGTTCGGGCGGGAGCGGGCGGGCGCCGCGCGGTTCGCGGAGCGCGGCGAGGCCTACCGGGACGCGCGCGTGCGCGGCCAGTGGCTGATCTCGGTCTACTTCCCCTTCGTCACCCTGCTCTCCTCGGGAGCCGCCGCGGCCGTCATGATCGTCGGCGCCAACCGGATCGAGGCCGGCACCCTCACCACCGGCGCCCTCGTCGCCTACCTCCTCTACATCGACCTCTTCTTCGCCCCCGTCCAGCAGCTCTCCCAGGTCTTCGACGGCTACCAGCAGGCCGCCGTCTCCCTCGGCCGCATGCGGGAACTCCTCCAGGAGCCGACCTCCACGGCCCCGGCCGAGGAACCCCGCGAGGTGCTGTCGCTGAGCGGCGAGATCGCCTTCGAGTCCGTCTCCTTCGCGTACGGCACAGAGGAGGCCGCGCTGACCGGGATCGACCTGCGGATCCCCGCCGGGCAGACGGTCGCGTTCGTCGGCGAGACCGGCGCCGGCAAGTCCACCCTGGTCAAGCTGGTCGCCCGGTTCTACGACCCGACCTCGGGCCGGGTCACCGCGGACGGCGCCGACCTGCGCGACCTGGACCTCACCTCGTACCGGCACCGGCTCGGCGTCGTCCCCCAGGAGGCGTACCTCTTCGCCGGGACGGTCCGGGACGCCATCGCCTACGGGCGGCCCGGCGCCACCGACGCCGAGGTGGAGGCGGCGGCCCGCGCGGCCGGCGCGCACGACATGATCGCCACCCTCGACGGCGGCTACCTCCACGAGGTCGCCGAGCGCGGCCGGAACCTCTCGGCCGGCCAGCGGCAGCTCATCGCCCTCGCCCGGGCCGAGCTGGTCGACCCGGACGTCCTCCTCCTCGACGAGGCCACCGCCGCCCTGGACCTGGCCACCGAGGCCCAGGTGAACGCCGCCACCGAGCGGCTCTCCGGCCGCCGTACGACGCTGATCGTCGCCCACCGGCTCACCACGGCCGCCCGCGCCGACCGGGTGGTCGTCATGGACCACGGCCGGGTCGCCGAGGACGGCAGCCACGACGAGCTCCTCGCCCGGGACGGCCGGTACGCGGCCCTGTGGCGCACCTTCATCGGCGAGGCGGAGCCGGAGGAGGAACCGGCCGCGATCTGAGTACGGGGGCTCATGACGGGGCCGGGGCGGCCGGGGTTGGATCGGTGTCATGAACGACACCGGCGGCCCGAACGCCCCCGCCCCGGCCCCCGCGCCCGCCACCGAGCGCCCGGACGCGCCCCCCGTCCCCGACGCTCCCGCCCCGGACACGGCCCCGGTGCCCGCCGCGACCCCCTACCTGGAAGCCCGGGCGCTGCGCCGCGCCGCGCTCTGGGCCGGGCTGCTGTTCCTGCCCGCGACGCTCCTCGGCGTGATGCTCGTCCTCTCCACCGAGGCGGGCACGGCGTGCGTGATGCGCGGGACCTGCCGGGAGATCCCCGGCTGGCTGTACGCGACCACCCTGGCCGTCGCGGGCGGCGCCTGGCTGCGGGCGCTCACCGTCCCGGACGGGGCCCCGCCCACCCGGGCCCGCCGGGCCGCCCTGTGGACGCTGATCGCCGCGGAGTCGATCTTCCTCTGCCTGGTCATGGGCTACTTCCTGCCGTGACCGCGACCGCCGGGGGCAACCGTACGGACGTCCCGGGCGTCGTAAGCCTGTACGGGCGAACGGACGGCGGGGGAGGAGCGGGCATGTCCGGAGACACAGGGGACCGACGGCGGGCGGCACACGCACAGGCGCCCCTCGGCAGACCCCGCGCCGCCGCGCCCGCGCCCACCGCTGTACCCGCGCCCACCGTTGTACCCACGCCCGTACCCGCCGCCCGCGCGTCCCGGAGAGGCCTCCGGGGTCCGCTCGCCGCGCTCCGGCGGAGCCTCGCGCACGCCGTGGCACGCGCGCGCGTGCACCCCGTCGCGTACGGTCTCGTCCTCGTCCTCGCCGCCGGTCTCCTGACGCTCGCCGGGCCCGGCGCGGGCACCGCCGACGCCGTATCCGTCTGCCACGGACGGCCCGCCCGCACGGTCGCCTTCGCCACCGGCGAGCTCCGCCTCTACCGCACCCGCCACTACGCCTGCGCGCTCGTCCTCGCCAAGCGGCCCGGCGCGCCGCGCCCCATGAAGGTCACCCTCCAGCCGCGCGGCGGCCGGGCCGCGGTCGTCACCGGACGCTGGGGCCGGCAGGCCGGTCCGGTCACCGTGCACGCGCTCAACCGCTGCGTCCGCGCCACCGCGACCGTCTCCGGGCGCTCCACCGCCACCGGCTGGATCCTGTGCTGATGCAGAGGTAAGGCTCAACCGGGTCTGGCGGCCCGGACGTTCACCCCGCTAGGTTCACGGCACCGTTGTGAATCATGGGAGGGTGCATGCGTAAGTCGCTGAGACTGATGCTGTCGCTTTCGGTGCTCATAGGCATCGTGGGCTCCACCGGCGTGGCCACCGCCACCGCCGCCGGTACGGAGTCCGCCGGCACCGTCGCCGACGCGCCGGGCTCGGACATCAAGGACCGCCTCCTGGCGATCCCCGGGATGAGCCTGATCGAGGAGAAGCCGTACGCCGGCTACCGCTTCCTCGTCCTGAACTACGAGCAGCCGATCGACCACAAGCGGCCCTGGGCCGGAACGTTCCAGCAGCGGATCTCGGTGCTCCACAAGGGCACCGACCGCCCCACCGTCTTCCGCACCAGCGGCTACGGCCTGAGCACCACCCCGAGCCGGGCGGAGCCGACCCGGATCATCGACGGCAACCAGATCTCCATGGAGTACCGCTTCTTCACGCCGTCCCGTCCGGCGCCCGCCGACTGGTCCAAGCTCGACATCTGGCAGGCCGCCACCGACCAGCACCGGATCTTCACCGCCCTGAAGAAGGTCTACGGCGAGAACTGGCTCTCCACCGGCGGCTCCAAGGGCGGCATGACCGCCACCTACTACGAGCGCTTCTACCCGCGCGACATGGACGGCGTCGTCGCCTACGTGGCCCCCAACGACGTCGTGAACAAGGAGGACTCGGCCTACGACCGGTTCTTCGCGAACGTCGGCACCAAGGAGTGCCGCGACCGCCTGAACACCATGCAGCGCGAGGCCCTGCTGCGCCGCGGCCCGCTCCAGGAGAAGTTCAAGGCGTGGGTCGCGACCGAGGGCGCCACCTTCAACACGGTCGGCTCGCTCGACAAGGCGTGGGAGGCGACCGTCCTCGACTTCGTCTGGGGCTTCTGGCAGTACTACGGCGAGGACGTCTGCGACACGATCCCGGACGCGAGGACCGCGAGCGACGACACCGTCTACGAGACGATCGACGCCTACGCCGGCTGGGGCGCCTACACCGACCAGGGCCTGGAGTACTACACGCCGTACTACTACCAGGCGGCCACCGAGCTCGGCTCGCCCAGCATCAAGCAGCCCCACCTGCGCGGCCTGACCCGCTACGGCTACCAGCCCGCCTCGAACTTCGTGCCCCGCGAGATCCCCATGAGGTTCAAGCCGTGGGTCATGCGGGACGTCGACGACTGGGTCCGGAAGAACGCGAACCGGATGCTCTTCGTCAACGGCGAGAACGACCCGTGGAGTGCCGAGCCCTTCCGCCTCGGCAAGGGCGCCCGGGACAGCTACGTCTTCACCGCGCCGGGTGCCAACCACGGCGCGAACGTCGCCGGACTCGCCGACGCCGAGCGCGAGAAGGCCACCGCCCGCATCCTCGCCTGGGCCGGCGTGGACGCCCCGGCGGTCGAGGCGGCCCGGCCGCTGGCGCGCTTCGACGCCCGCCTGGACAAGCCGGTGGACGAGGACGTGACGAGGGAGCACGGCCTGCGGCCGTAGCCCCCGGTGGGGTGCGGCCCCGCGAGGGAGCCGCACCCCGCCCGTCAGTAGGAGAGGCCGAACCCGACCGGGTAGAGCGTCTCCGCCGGGTCGTCGGCGCTCCGCACCGGCACGGGCAGCCGCCCGCGCGGCTTCGCCCGCCCGGCCAGCACCCATACGGCGGCGCGGAGTTCCACGTCGGTCCAGGAGTAGGCGGCGAGGGTGGCCCGCTGCCCGGAGATCCGGGCCACGTCGTACGGGTTGCGGATCGCGACCGTCACCACCGGCACCCCGGTCGCCACCAGCCGCGCCACGAGCGTCCGCTGCGGGCTGGTCGCGGTGACGTTGTACGTGCCCACGACGACCACGTCCTGTCCGGCCGCGGCCGCCACCGCCTCCTCGATCCGGTCCGCCGTCGGGGTGATCCCGGTGGACAGCACGGTGGGCGTGAAACCCAGTTCGCGCAGGGCCCCGCCGAGGGTGGTGGTCGGCGGTCCCGTCGTACCGGACGGGGAGGCGGGGTCGGCGCCGACGACCAGGACCCTCCCGTGCGTGGCCGCGCGCAGCGGCAGGAAGCCGTCCTCGTTGACCAGCAGGGTGGTGGTCCGCTCGGCGATCCGGTCGGCCTCGGCGAGGTGCCGGGCGGTGCCGACGGTCGCGGCCACCTCCCGCCGGCTCGTGTACGGGTCCGTGAGGAGGCCCCGCCGGGCCTTCAGGCGAAGGATCCGCAGAACCGATTCGTCGAGCCGCTCCTCGGTCAGCTCCCCGCCGCGCACGGCCGCGAGCACCGCGTTCCAGGCCACGTCGAGCTTCGGCGGGTTGAGCAGCTGGTCCACCCCGGCCTTCAGGGCGAGCACCGGCACCCGGTCGTCGCCGTACTTGGTGCGGACGCCCTGCATGTCGAGGGCGTCGGTGACCACGACCCCGTCGTAGCCGAGCTGCTCGCGGAGCACACCGGTGAGGATCGGGTGCGAGAGCGTCGCCGGGTCCTCCGACGGGTCGAGCGCCGGGACGACGAGGTGGGCGGTCATGATGGAGTCGATGCCGGCGGCGATCGCGGCGCGGAACGGCGGGGCGTCGAGCTCGGCCCACTGCTCGCGGGTGTGGGTGATGACCGGCAGGCCGTAGTGGCTGTCCACGGCGGTGTCGCCGTGGCCGGGGAAGTGCTTGGCGGTGGCGGCGACCCCGGCCCCCTGGTAGCCGCGGATCTGGGCGGTGACCAGGGCGGAGACCGCGCGCGGGTCGGAGCCGAGGGAGCGGACGCCGATGACCGGGTTGGCCGGGTTGACGTTGACGTCGGCGACGGGGGCGTAGTTCTGCCGGATGCCCATGGCGGCGAGTTCGGCGCCGGCGATCCCGGCCGCCCTGCGGGTGTCCGCCGGGGAGCCGCCCGCTCCGAGCGCCATCGCGCCGGGCAGCAGCGTGGCGGGCTCGCCGACCCGGCAGACGACGCCGTGCTCCTGGTCGGTGGAGATGAGCACGGGGACCCGGGTGGACCCGGACAGCGCGGCGGTCTGGATGCCGTTGGAGAGTGCCGCGATCTGTTGCGGGTCGCGGGTGTTGTGGGCCCAGGCGAAGTAGATGACCCCGCCGACGTGGTAGCGCTCGATCAGCTCGGCGGCCGTGCGGACCCCGAGCTCCCGGAGGTTGGCGTCCACGTCGGCCTGGTCGGGGGCGGTGGCCGAGTGTCCGTACACCCGGGAGACGAAGACCTGGCCGACCTTCTCCTCCAGCGACATCCGGTCGACGATCCGGCGGAGCCACCGCTCGGTCCTGGCGTCGGGGGCGTGGGCGGCGGAGTGTGCGGCGGCGGGGGTGACGGCCCCGGTGGCGGCCGCGGCGGCCGCGGCGGCGGTGACGGCGAGCAGGGTGCGGCGGGTGGGGGCGGGGTGGGGCACTGGTGCTCCTTCCGGCCGTGCAGGGTGACAGCGAGGGGCGGCAGCGAGGGGTGAAAGAAACTGCCAAGATGAACGGATAGTCTGAAAGTAACTACCAGGTCAAGGATTCACGCACGAATCGCCGAAGAAGAGGGAGCCGGGAAGAGGGGCGAAGGGGAGGAGGGGAAGCGGGGCGAAGGGTGAAGGGGAGGGGGTGCCGCCCCGGCTCAGGCCGCCGACGCGATCGACGGCCACAGCTCCTGGAGCGTACGGACCGTCTCCCGGATCGCCGGGCGGCGCGCCGCGCCCGTCCGCCACAGTGCGTGCAGTCGGCGCGTCGGCGCCGGGTCGAGCCGCAGCGGCGCCACCTCCGGCGGCAGCCCGCCGCGCCCGAGCCGGGGGACGAGCGCGATGCCGAGGCCGGCCGCGACCAGCGCGACCTGCGTGTGGTTCTCCTCCGCCTGATGGACGATCAGCGGCTCCACCCCGGTCGCCCGCAGTGTCCGCTCCAGCCAGTCGTGGCACACCGTCCCCGGCGGCTGCGAGATCCACCGCTCGTCCGCGAGCTCCTCCCGCCGCACCGACCGCCGGCCCGCCAGCGGATGGTCCCGGTGCACCAGGATGTCGCAGCCGTCGTCGCCGATCACCGCCTGCTCCACCCCGGGCGGCGCCGGCAGCGGGGCGATGTCCCAGTCGTGGGCCACCGCCAGGTCGAGCACCCCGCGGGCCACGAGGTCCACCGAGAGGTGCGGGTCCACCTCGGTCAGCCGGGCGTCCAGGCCGGGATGGCGGACGGTCAGGTCCGCGAGCACCCGGGGCATCAGACCGCGCGCCGCGCTCGGGAAGCAGCCGATCGACAGCCGCCCGGCCGGCAGCCCCCGCCGCTCCTCCAGGCGCACCTCCGCCTCCTCCACCAGTGCCAGCAACTCGCGCGCGGTGGAAGCGAGTTGACGCGCCTCGTCGGTGAGGCGGACGCCCCGGCCGCTCCGTTCGAGCAGGGTCGTACGGGTCTCCCGCTCCAGCTTCGCGATCTGCTGCGACACCGCCGACGGGGTGTAGCCGAGCGCCGCCGCGGCCGCGCCCACGCTGCCGTGGACGGAGACGGCGTGCAGGGCGCGCAGACGGCCGAGATCGAGCACGGGAACCTCCGGCGGACGGTACGGGCCGGCCGCCTCGACGGACTGCCCGATGGACCTGTGGATGTAGCAGTGCTTCATCCAACCATGAAGAGACCTGTGCTGGTGCTACACGGTCCCGGGCGGTCATGCTCGCCTGCATGCGCCCCGCACACATCGCCCTCGCCGCGCTCGTCGCCGCGGTCTGGGGGGTCAACTTCGTCGTCATCGAGATCGGCCTCGACCACTTCCCGCCGCTGCTCTTCTCCGCGCTCCGCTTCCTCGTCGCCGCCCTGCCCGCGGTCTTCCTCGTCGGCCGCCCGAAGGTCGCCTGGAAGTGGATCATCGCTGTCGGACTCGCCCTGGGCGTCGCCAAGTTCGGCCTCCTCTTCCTCGGCATGGACCTCGGAGCCCCCGCCGGGCTCTCCTCCCTCGTGCTCCAGGTGCAGGCCGTCTTCACCGCCCTCCTCGCCTTCGCCGTCCTCGGCGAGCGCCCCGCCCGGCGAGCCGTCCTCGGCATGGCGGTCGCCCTCGCGGGCATCGGCGTCGCCGCCGTCGACGAGGGCACCTCGGGGCCGGTCACCGGCTTCGTCCTGGTCATCGCCGCGGCCGCCGCCTGGGGTGTCTCCAACGTCTGCACCCGCAGGGCCGCCCCGCCCGACGCGCTCAACTGGATGGTCTGGGTCAGCACCGTCCCCGTCCTGCCGCTGCTCGGCCTCTCCCTCCTCGTGGAGGGCCCCGAGCGGGACCTGGCCGCGCTGCGCGCCCTGGACTGGACCGGCGTGGGCGTCATCGTCTACGTCGCCTGGGTCGCCACCGTCTTCGGCTTCGGCGCCTGGGGCTGGCTGCTCCGCCGCCACCCCGCCTCCTCCGTCGCCCCCTTCTCGCTCCTCGTCCCCGTCTTCGGCATGTCCTCCGCCGCGCTCTTCCTCGGCGAGTCGGTGAGCCCGCTGCGCTGGGTGGCGGCGGCGCTGCTCGTCGGCGGCGTGGCGCTGACCTCCCTGGCGGCGCGGAAGCCGGCGCCTCCGGAGCCGGACCCGAAACCGCTGGTGCGCCGGGCGCCCGCCCCCGTATCGTCCGTGGCTCCGCCTGTGGCTCCGTCCGCAGCTCAGCCCATGGCTTCGTCCGCGGCTCAGCCCGCGACTTCGTGCGCGGTTTCGCCTGCGGCTCAGCCCCTGGCTCAGCCCGTTGCTCCGCCCCGCGAGGAAAGGCCCGTATGACCTTCGAGCACCTCACCGTCGACACCGCCGTCCCCGCGCCCGGCGCGCTGCTCCTCGCCGGCATCCCCGGCAGCGGCAAGTCGACGGTGTCGGCCGCGCTCGCCGCCCGGTTCGCGCGCGCCGCGCACATCGAGGTCGACCACCTCCAGGAGCTGATCGTCAGCGGCGGCCGATGGCCGACCCCGGAGGGCGACCCGGAGGCGGACCGCCAGATCCTGCTGCGCGCCCGGGGCGCCTGCCTCCTCGCGGGCAGCTTCGCCGCCGCCGGCTTCCTGCCGGTCCTGGACGACGTGGTGGTACGCCGCTCCCACCTGGACTTCTACCGGAGCGCGTTGGCGGCGGTCCCGCTCCACGTGGTGATTCTCGCCCCCGGCCCGGAGCGGGCCCGGGAGCGCAACGACGCCCGCCACAAGCGCCTCACCACCGACTGGTCCTTCCTGGACGAGGCCATGCGGGCCGAACTCTCCGGCCAGGGCGTCTGGATCGACAACGCCGACCGGACGGTCGAGGAGACCGTCGACGCGGTCCTCGCGGCGACGGGCCTGGATCCCGCCGCCGGATAGCTCGGTCCCCGGCGCGCGGGAACCCGTCGGTCTTCACGACGATCTCGCGGCCTTCGAGGGGGAGGGCCTGATCCTCGCCGAAGGGGATCTTCTCCTGCTCGGTGCAGGTGCAGGTGCCGGTGCGGGTGGGGTTGGTGGACGCTCGTCGCCACGCCAGCCGGATCACCCCCGCGGCGCCGCCGTCGAGTCCCGTACGACCAGCTCGCCCGGGACCGCCTCCGTGCCGTCCGCCGGAGCCTCCTCCGTGCCCATCGCCAGCCGCCCGGCGCGCACCCCCGACTCGTGGAGCGGGAGGCGTACGGTCGTCAGAGCCGGCACCGCGTCGACCGAGAACGGGAGGTCGTCGAAGCCGGCCACCGAGACGTCGCCGGGGATCGAAAGGCCCCGTTCCCGCAGGGCGGCGCAGACGCCCAGCGCCACCGTGTCGTTGGCGGCGACGATCGCCGTGAGCTCCGGGTCGCGGGCCAGGAGCTCCGCGACGGCCGCGTGGCCGGCGGCCCGGTCGTACGGGCCGTGGACGGTCGGCCCCTCGGCGACGCCCGCCGCCGCGAGGGCCTCCCGGTGGCCCTCCAGGCGGTGCCGGGTGGTGGTGCGGTCGGCGGGGCCCGCGACGTAACCGATCCGGGTGTGACCGAGGTCGAGCAGGTGGCCGGTGAGCCGGCGGCCCCCGGCGCGGTTGTCGAAGACCAGCGCGGCGGTGTGCGCGTCCCCGGGCACCGGCGGCCGCCCGCACAGCACGACCCGCGTCCCCGCCTCGGCCATCCGGGACAGCTTGGCGGCGGTCGCCGCCAGGTGCTCCGGGTCCTCCAGCGAGCCGCCCATGAGGATCACGGCGGCGGCGCGCTGCCGCTGGAGCAGCGTGAGATAGGTCAGCTCGCGCTCGGGGGAGCCGCCGGTGTTGCAGACGACGGCCAGCTTCTCGCCGCCCGCCCGGCCCGACCCGCCCTCGCCGATCGCGCTCTGCGCCGCGCTCGCCATGATCCCGAAGAAGGGGTCGGCGATGTCGTTGACCAGCACCCCGACCAGATCCGAGGTGGCGGCGGCGAGCGAGCTGGCGGGCCCGTTGAGGACGTAGTCCAGCTCCTCGACCGCCTTCAGGACCCGTTCCCGCGTCGACGCGGCCACCGGGTAGTTGCCGTTCAGGACCCGGGAGACGGTCGCGGGGGAGACCCGGGCGCGGGCGGCCACGTCCGACAGCGTGACGGTCATCGCGTGCGTACCTCCAGGGCCTTGTCCGGCGTGATGTCGGCAGGCTAGCGTCATCCGTGACAGAAAGCGCTTTCTATCGTCGCGCCGAAAGCGCTTTCTGTCGTCTTTCCACGCCAGAACGCGGGCGCAGGCCCGTCGGGGAGGAACATTTCATGACACGCAGGACAGTCCGCATCGCCATGAACGGCGTCACCGGACGCATGGGCTACCGCCAGCACCTCGTCCGCTCGATCCTCGCCCTCCGCGAGCAGGGCGGCCTCGACCTCGGCGACGGCCAGGTCATCTGGCCCGAGCCGGTGCTGGTCGGCCGCCGTGAGCACGCCCTGCGCGCCCTCGCCGAGAAGCACGGCCTCACCGAGTGGTCCACCGACCTCGACGCCGTCCTCGCCGACGACACCGTCGACGTCTACTTCGACGCCCAGGTCACCTCCGCCCGCGCCGACGCCCTCACCAGGGCGATCGAGGCCGGCAAGCACATCTACACCGAGAAGCCCACCGCCGCCGACTTCGCGGGCGCCCTCGACCTCGCCCGGCTCGCCGCAGGCAAGGGGGTCAAGCACGGCGTCGTCCAGGACAAGCTCTTCCTCCCCGGCCTGCTGAAGCTCAAGCGGCTCATCGACGGCGGCTTCTTCGGCGAGATCCTGTCCGTGCGCGGCGAGTTCGGCTACTGGGTCTTCGAGGGCGACTGGCAGGAGGCCCAGCGCCCCAGCTGGAACTACCGCTCCGAGGACGGCGGCGGCATCGTCGTCGACATGTTCCCGCACTGGGAGTACGTGCTCCACGAGCTCTTCGGCCGGGTCACCGCCGTCTCCGCCGAGATCGCCACCCACGTCCCCCGCCGCTGGGACGAGGAGGGCAAGCCGTACGACGCCACCGCCGACGACGCCGCCTACGGCACCTTCCACCTGGAGGGCGGCGCCATCGCCCAGATCAACTCCTCCTGGGCGGTCCGCGTCAACCGCGACGAGCTCGTCGAGTTCCAGGTCGACGGCACCGAGGGCTCCGCCGTCGCCGGGCTGCGCAACTGCCGCGTCCAGCACCGCGGGCTCACCCCCAAGCCGGTCTGGAACCCCGACATCCCCGCCACCTACTCCTTCCGCGACCAGTGGCAGGAGGTCCCCGACAACGCCGAGTTCGACAACGGCTTCAAGGCCCAGTGGGAGCGCTTCCTCCGCCACGTCGTCCTCGACGAGCCCTACCACTGGGACCTGCTCGCCGGCGCCCGCGGCGTCCAGCTCGCCGAGCTCGGCCTGAGGTCCGCCGCCGAGGGACGCCGCCTCGACGTCCCGGAGGTCTCGCTGTGACCCTCCACCTCCCCCTCCCGGGCGGCGGCACGCGCGCGTACGAGCCCCGCGCCGAACCGCTCGCGCCCGGCGCGGCCGGCCCGCTCACCTCCCGTACGGTCTTCTCCGCCGCCCACGTCGTCGCCGACCCGTACGCCGACACCACCCCCGACGGCCCCGCCGCCGTCGACTGGGACGCCACCCTCGCCTTCCGCCGCCACCTGTGGTCCCACGGCCTCGGCGTCGCGGAGGCCATGGACACCGCCCAGCGCGGCATGGGCCTCGACTGGGCGGGCGCGGCCGAACTGATCCGCCGCAGCGCCGCCGAGGCCAGGGCCACCGGCGGCCTGATCGCCTGCGGAGTCGGCACCGACCAGCTCACCGGCCCCGCCTCCCTGCCGGAGATCCGGGCCGCGTACGAGGAGCAGCTCGCCGTCGTCGAGGAGTCCGGCGCCCAGGCGATCCTCATGGCCTCCCGCGCGCTGGCCGCCGCGGCCGCCGGCCCGGAGGACTACCTCGACCTCTACGGCCACCTGCTGCGCCAGGCCGCCGAGCCGGTGATCCTCCACTGGCTCGGCCCGATGTTCGACCCGGCCCTTGAGGGCTACTGGGGCTCCGCCGACCTCGACGCGGCCACCGAGACCTTCCTGGAGGTCATCGCCGCCCACCCCGACAAGGTCGACGGCGTCAAGATCTCCCTCCTCGACGCGGGCCGCGAGGTCGCGCTCCGCCGCCGCCTCCCCGAGGGCGTCCGCTGCTACACCGGCGACGACTTCCACTACCCGGAGCTGATCGCGGGCGACGACCAGGGGTTCAGCCACGCCCTGCTCGGCATCTTCGACCCGCTCGGCCCGCTGGCGGCGGAGGCGGTCAGGACCCTCGACACCGGCGACACGGCGGGCTTCCGCAAGCTCCTCGACCCGACCGTCGCCCTCTCGCGGCACCTCTTCGAGCCGCCGACCCGCTACTACAAGACGGGTGTCGTCCTCCTCGCCTGGCTCGCGGGCCACCAGGAGCACTTCACCATGGTCGGCGGGCTCCACTCGGCCCGCTCCCTGCCGCACCTGGCCCGCGCCTACGAGCTCGCCGACGGCCTCGGCCTCTTCCCGGACCCTGCACGCGCCGAGGCCCGGATGCGCGCCCTCCTCACCGTCCACGGAGTCCCGCAGTGAACCTCGACCGCCTCAGCGTCAACCAGATGACGGTGAAACAGCTCCCGCTGCCCGCCCTCGTGGAGGAGTGCGTCCGGCTCGGCGTCACCGGCGTCGGCCTGTGGCGCGACCCGGTGAAGGAGTACGGGACCGAGGCGGCGGCCGCGCTGGTGCGGGACGCCGGGCTCGCCGTGACCACCCTCTGCCGCGGCGGCTTCTTCACCAGCGACGGCTGGGAGGCCGACAACCGGGCCGCCATCGACGAGGCGGTGGCGCTCGGCACCGACACCCTCGTCCTGGTCTCCGGCGGACTGCCCGCCGGCAGCCGCGACCTGCCCGGGGCACGCGCGCGCATAGCGGACGCGATCGGCACGCTCGCCCCCTACGCGGGCGCGCGCGGGGTCCGCCTCGCCATCGAGCCCCTCCACCCCATGTACGCCTCCGACCGCTGCGCGATCTCCACCCTGGACCAGGCCCTGGACATCGCGGAGCGCTTCCCGGCCGAGCAGGTCGGCGTCACCGTCGACACCTACCACCTCTGGTGGGACGAGCGCGCCCCGGCGGCGGTGGAGCGCGCGGGCGCGGCGGGCCGCATCCACTCCTTCCAGCTCGCCGACTGGACCACCCCCCTCCCGGAGGGCGTCCTCGACGGGCGCGGCCAGCTGGGCACCGGCGCGATCGACCTCGCCTGGTGGGCCGCGTTGCTGGAACGCGTCGGCTACACCGGACCGGTGGAGGTCGAGCTCTTCAACGCCGGACTGTGGGCGCGGGACGGGGTCGAGGTGCTGGAGGAGACCGTGGACGCGTTTTTGAAGGTCTGAGCCGCGGCCCGGATCATGGGTCCCGGATCCCGGATGCATGAGGTCGGATCCCGGATGCATGAGGTCGGATCCCGGATCCCGGATCCCGGATCCATGACGTCAGATCCTGGATCTTGGATCCAGGAGGTCGGATCCAGGATCCGCAAGCCTGGATCCGACCTCATGGATCCAAGATCCATACGCCAGGATCGTGGATCCAGGATCGTGGATCCAGGATCCTCCCGACTGGATCCGACATGTTGGATCCAAGATCCACACACGCTTGGACCCAAGATCCAAGATCCAAGATCCAAGATCCAAGATCCAAGATCCTGGATCCATTGGGCCACGCCCCCGCGTGCGCGGCGGGGGCTCTCCCGGCCCGGCCCCGTGTGCGGCGGGGCCGGGCTACTTCTTCCCGCCGCCCAGCAGGTCGCCCAGACCCCCGCCGCCCTTCCGGGCCGTGGCGCGCCGGGTCAGGACCGCGAGGACCACGGGGACCAGGAGGTCCACCGCGCGGTTCACGGTGGCCGGGGGGAGGCCGGTGCGCTTGGCGACGGCGTTGGCGGCGGGTCTCGCCAGCTTGGCGAGGACGCCGGCCATCAGGCCGCCCGCCGCGAGGCCTCCGAAGGAGGCGACGCCCTGGAGCGGCGGCTCCTCGGAGGTGACCTCGTCGACGGCGGCCTTGACCTCGTCCGCGCTGCCGGGTTCCGCCGCCGCCTGCCGCAGCTCGCCCGACAGCTCCGCGACCGAG
Organism: Streptomyces sp. NPDC004435; assembly: GCF_042873895.1. Lineage (NCBI taxonomy): Bacteria > Bacillati > Actinomycetota > Actinomycetes > Kitasatosporales > Streptomycetaceae > Streptomyces > Streptomyces sp. NPDC004435. The sequence continues at coordinate 211,711 of NZ_JBIAMB010000001.1, forward strand.
CCGTCGACGAGCGCACGCGCGCCGGCCGTGTCGGTGCCGGCGAGCGCGGCGATCTCCGCCAGGCGGTCCTCGCCGAGTTCGGCCAGGACCTCGTCCTGGAAAGAGTGACTGCTCTCGCTCATGTCCGAAACGCTACGTTTCATCGTCCTGTTCGGCACCCCGGGGCGGGAGTTGTCCACAGGCCCGCCCGCCCTGTCGGTGGGCTTCGCTACCGTCGGGCCATGTCCAACGAGGGTCAGTCGCACCGCCCCGACGTGCTGGAGGGGGTGCTGGAGAGGATCCCACCTCACCAAACCCAAGCGACCTGCGTCACCAGACCCTGGATTGCCGGGGTCTGGGCCTACTGGGTGCCCGCCCAGTCGGCGCTGACCTGGTCGGCGACGGAGAATTCGATGTCGCAGTCCGGGCAGGTCGCGCTCCCGAACACGAAGGTCAGCAGGTGTGCGACCTCGTGGTGACCGTCGGCGCGTGCGATGTCGTGGAGACGCCGACCGAGTCCTGCCAGACCTGCGGGGCTCGTCGGCCGAAGCGGCCGGGTCTCGATGTTGTCGTCCGACAGTGCGTAGTCCTCGCTGGTGCAGAAGAACCCGCGTTCACCCAGAACGATGAACAGGTCGGTTTCGCAGCCGGGACACGAGATCTGGTACTCCTCGTTCCCGAGCCCCCAAGCCAGGTCCTCGCTCCACCCCACGACGCCCTCGAAGCCGAGCATGGACTCCAGGAGATCGACGTACTCGGTGCGGTGGGTCGCGGTCCGGAGATGGCGGTTCACCGATGCCAGCAGGGTCGCGATGTCCGCCGAGTACTGAGTGCGGACATCGCCGGCTCCGTGCGACTGCTCGGCGCCGGCCATGATGGTGCCCGCCAGGTTCAGGGCGTTCACGGCCTGACCTCGGTCTTCACTGTCAGCCATCTCGGCCAGCCAGGGCAGCGCCGCGAAGCTGGCCGAGTAGACGCTGCCCTGATGGCAGAGTGCGGACCACAGGTCGCTCCAGAGCTCCGGCTTGGACTCGGACGCGATGCGTGCCAGCAGGGCGGGAATGTCTTCGGCGGAGCCGTAGGCGTGGCTGAGCTGCGGCCAATCTGTCATACCGGGGATCCCATCACACCTGTGGTTACGAGAAACGAGGAGACGGCCGCTCTGTCGGTGGCGGGCGATAGCCTCCCGGACATCGGAGACGCAGGAAGCCAGGTGGGGCATGCCCGGTAGCGGAGTTGAGTCGGAGCAAGGCAGCCGCCAGGGTGTTTGTGAAGTGACCGGTGTCCTGGAGAGGATCACGTACGCCAACGAGGAGAGCGGCTACACGGTCGCCCGGGTCGACACCGGCCGCGGCGTCGGCGACCTGCTCACCGTCGTCGGCGCCCTGCTCGGCGCCCAGCCGGGGGAGTCGCTGCGGATGGAGGGGCGCTGGGGCTCCCACCCGCAGTACGGCCGGCAGTTCCTGGTGGACAACTACACGACCGTGCTGCCCGCCACCGTCCAGGGCATCCGCCGCTATCTCGGCTCCGGACTGATCAAGGGCATCGGTCCGGTCTTCGCCGACCGCATCACGACCCACTTCGGCCTGGCGACCCTCGACGTCCTGGAGGAGGATCCCGGCCGCCTCATCGAGGTCCCCGGCCTCGGCCCCAAGCGGACCAGGAACATCGTGGGTGCCTGGGAGGAGCAGAAGGCGATCAAGGAGGTGATGGTCTTCCTCCAGACCGTCGGCGTCTCCACCTCCATCGCCGTCCGCATCTACAAGCAGTACGGCGACGACTCCATCACCGTCGTGCGCGACCGGCCCTACCGCCTTGCCGCCGACGTGTGGGGCATCGGCTTCCTCACCGCCGACCGGATCGCGCAGGCCGTCGGCATCCCGCACGACAGCCCCGACCGGGTGAAGGCCGGCCTCCAGTACGCCCTCTCGCAGTCGAGCGACCAGGGGCACTGCTTCCTCCCGGAGGAGCGGCTGATCGCCGACTCCGTGAAGCTGCTCCAGGTGGACACCGGGCTCGTCATCGAATGCCTCGCCGAGCTGGCCCAGGACCCCGAAGGGGTGGTCCGGGAGACGGTCCCCGGCCCGGAGGGCGAGCCGGTCACGGCCGTCTATCTGATCCCCTTCCACCGGGCCGAGCTCTCGCTCGCCGGGCAGCTGCGGCGCCTGCTGCGCGCCCCGGACGACCGGATGCCCGCCTTCCGGGACGTGGCCTGGGACAAGGCGCTGGCATGGCTCGCGGACCGCACGGGGGCCACCCTGGCGCCCGAGCAGGAGCAGGCCGTCCGGCTCGCCCTGACGGAGAAGGTCGCGGTGCTCACCGGCGGCCCCGGCTGCGGCAAGTCGTTCACCGTCCGCTCCGTCGTGGAGCTGGCCCGCGCGAAGAAGGCCAAGGTGGTCCTGGCGGCGCCGACCGGCCGCGCGGCCAAACGGCTGGCGGAGCTGACCGGTGCCGAGGCGTCCACCGTCCACCGGCTCCTGGAGCTGCGTCCGGGCGGGGACGCGGCGTACGACCGGGACCGGCCGCTCGACGCCGACCTCGTGGTCGTCGACGAGGCGTCGATGCTGGACCTGCTGCTCGCGAACAAGCTGGTCAAGGCGGTCGCCCCAGGGGCCCACCTGCTCCTGGTGGGGGACGTCGACCAGCTGCCCTCGGTCGGCGCCGGCGAGGTCCTGGGCGACCTCCTTGCCCCCGGCAGCCCGGTCCCCGCGGTCCGGCTCACCCGGATCTTCCGCCAGGCCCAGGAGTCCGGCGTGGTCACCAACGCGCACCTGATCAACGCGGGCACCCCGCCCAGGACCCAGGGTCTGCCGGACTTCTTCCTCTTCGCGGAGGAGGAGACGGAGGACGCGGCCAGGGTCGCCGTCGAGGTCGCCGCCCGGCGTATCCCGGCCAGATTCGGCCTGGATCCGCGCCGGGACGTGCAGGTCCTCGCGCCCATGCACCGCGGTCCGGCCGGCGCGGGCGCGCTGAACGGGCTGCTCCAGCAGGCGATCACCCCGGCCCGCCCGGACCTCCCGGAGAAGCGGTTCGGAGGCCGGGTCTTCCGCGTGGGGGACAAGGTCACCCAGATCAGGAACAACTACGAGAAGGGGGCGAACGGGGTCTTCAACGGTACGGTCGGGGTGGTGACCGCGCTGGACCCCGTGGAGCAGCGCCTCACCGTGCGGACGGACGAGGACGAGGAGGTGCCGTACAGCTTCGACGAGCTGGACGAGCTGTCCCACGCGTACGCGGTGACCATCCACCGTTCGCAGGGCAGCGAATATCCGGCCGTGGTGATCCCGGTCACGATGAGCGCGTGGATGATGCTCCAGCGGAACCTGCTCTACACGGCCGTGACCCGGGCGCGGAAGCTCGTCGTGCTGGTCGGTTCGCGCCGCGCGATCGCCCAGGCGGTCCGTACGGTCTCGGCGGGCCGGCGCTTTACCGCACTGGCTCACCGGCTCACAGGGGGTGCCCCCGTGTGAAAGATCACGGAGGACTACCGCAACCGGGGCGAAGGGGGCAGGATGAGCAGGTTGGCGGCACTGAGTGCCGCCGATTGGCCCAATGGCGACCCCGAGTGCACTCTCCTGAGCCAAGTGGGGGATGGTAGAGACAGTCAGGGCACCTCGAAGAAGAGGCACTACGTCGGTGAGGGATGACGTGAGCGACAACTCTGTAGTACTGCGGTACGCGGACGGTGAATACACCTACCCGGTGGTCGAGAGCACCGTCGGTGACCAGGGCTTCGACATCGGGAAGCTGCGGGCCCAGACCGGTCTGGTCACCCTGGACAGCGGATACGGCAACACCGCCGCCTACAAATCCGCCATCACCTACCTCGATGGTGAGCAGGGCATCCTGCGGTACCGCGGCTACCCCATCGAGCAGCTGGCCGAGCAGTCCACCTTCCTGGAGGTGGCCTACCTGCTGATCAACGGTGAGCTGCCGAAGGGCGAGGAGCTCGCCACCTTCCAGAACGAGATCACCCAGCACACGCTGGTCCACGAGGACGTCAAGAACTTCTTCCGCGGCTTCCCGCGGGACGCCCACCCGATGGCGATGCTGTCCTCGGTGGTCTCCGCGCTGTCCACCTTCTACCAGGACAGCCACAACCCGTTCGACGAGACGCAGCGCCACCTGTCGACGATCCGGCTGCTCGCGAAGCTGCCGACGATCGCCGCGTACGCGTACAAGAAGTCGATCGGTCACCCGTTCGTCTACCCGCGCAACGACCTCGGCTACGTCGAGAACTTCCTGCGGATGACGTTCTCGGTCCCGGCCCAGGAGTACGAGCTCGACCCGGTCGTCGTCTCGGCGCTCGACAAGCTCCTCATCCTGCACGCGGACCACGAGCAGAACTGTTCGACCTCCACCGTGCGTCTGGTCGGCTCCTCGCAGGCGAACATGTTCGCCTCGATCTCCGCCGGCATCTCCGCCCTGTGGGGCCCGCTGCACGGCGGCGCCAACCAGTCGGTCCTGGAGATGCTGGAGGGCATCCAGGCCAACGGCGGCGACGTCGACTCCTTCATCCGCAAGGTGAAGAACAAGGAGGACGGCGTCCGCCTGATGGGCTTCGGCCACCGGGTGTACAAGTCCTTCGACCCGCGCGCCAAGATCATCAAGGCGGCGGCGCACGACGTCCTCTCGGCCCTCGGCAAGTCCGACGAGCTGCTGGACATCGCGCTCAAGCTGGAGGAGCACGCGCTCTCCGACGAGTACTTCGTCTCGCGCAACCTCTACCCGAACGTGGACTTCTACACGGGCCTCATCTACCGCGCGATGGGCTTCCCGACCGAGATGTTCACCGTGCTCTTCGCGCTCGGCCGGCTTCCCGGCTGGATCGCCCAGTGGCACGAGATGATCAAGGAGCCCGGCTCCCGCATCGGCCGCCCGCGCCAGATCTACACCGGTGAGGTCCTCCGCGACTTCGTCCCGGTCGAGGAGCGCTGAGCCGACCCCGCACAGGTCGACTGAAGCGTCGCGAAGGGCCCTCCGGCGGAAAGCCGGGGGGCTTTTCCGCGTTCCGGGGCTGTGTTCCCGGGCCGGGGCCGGGCCGCGCCCCCGGAAGGGCAGACAGAAGCGCCCCGCTCTCCGATCCCCCCACGGGTCGGCGAGCGGGGCGCTTCCCATATCCCCGGTGCGGATTCCCCCCACGGGATCCGGGCCGGGCGTCCGGTGCGCGGTCTGCCGGGGTACGTACGGGAGGGCCGCTCAAGCTCCCCGTGCACGTGCCCCGGCCGCGCTTGCCTGTCGGGACGTCCCCCAAGACCTCCCGACGAACGTCCCCCAAGACGTTCTGGCATCGCCCACTTAGACTCGCGAACAGCCCAGATGGTTACCCCCCAATATCTGTGATCTAGGTCTCTTTGTGAAGGACTTGTGCGTCACGTGTAGGTGAAATCAACGGAACCGGCGCAGTCGCAGGCTGTTCGTCACGACGAAGACGGACGAGAAGGCCATGGCCAGGCCCGCGATCATCGGGTTGAGCAGACCGGCCGCGGCGAGCGGCAGCGCGGCCACGTTGTAGCCGAAGGCCCACGCCAGGTTCCCCTTGATCGTCGCCAGGGTCCGGCGGGAGAGCCGGATCGCGTCGGCGGCGACGCGCAGGTCGCCCCGGACGAGGGTGAGGTCGCTCGCCTCGATGGCCGCGTCCGTCCCGGTGCCCATGGCGAGCCCCAGGTCGGCGGTGGCGAGCGCCGCCGCGTCGTTGACGCCGTCGCCGACCATGGCGACCGTACGGCCCTCCTCCTGGAGCCGCCGGACGACCCCGGCCTTCTCCTCCGGCAGCACCTCGGCGATCACCTCGTCGACGCCGACCTCGGCGGCGACGGCCTCGGCGACGGCCCGGTGGTCGCCGGTGAGCAGCACCGGCCGCAGTCCGAGGGCGCGGAGCCGGGCCACGGCCTCCGCGCTGGTGTCCTTGACCGCGTCGGCGACGGTGAGGGTGCCGCGCAGGGCCCCGTCCCAGGCGACGAGGACGGCCCCGGCCTCCGTGCCGGCCGGGACCGGGACGGACGCGTCGGCGAGCAGGGCGGCCCGGCCGGCGAGCACGGACCGGCCGTCGACGGTGCCGCGGACGCCGAGTCCGGGGACGTTCTCGAAGCTGTCGGGGACCGGCAGTTCGGCCGTGGGGAGCCCGAGCCGCTCGGCGGCCCCGGCGGCCACGGCGCGGGCCACCGGGTGCTCGGAGGCGTGCTCCAGGGCTCCGGCGAGCCGCAGCAGCTCCTTCTCGTCGGTGTCGCCGACGGGGTGGACGCCGGTGAGGGTCATCCGGCCGGTGGTGACGGTGCCGGTCTTGTCGAGGACGACGGTGTCGACGCGGCGGGTGGACTCCAGGACCTCGGGGCCCTTGATGAGGATGCCGAGCTGGGCGCCGCGCCCGGTGCCGACGAGCAGCGCGGTCGGGGTGGCGAGGCCGAGGGCGCACGGGCAGGCGATGATCAGCACGGCGACGGCGGCGGTGAACGCGGCGGTGGCGCCCGCGCCGGAGCCGAGCCAGAAGCCGAGGGTGGCGAGGGCGATGACCAGGACGACGGGGACGAAGACGGCGGAGACCCGGTCGGCGAGCCGCTGCACCTCGGCCTTGCCGCTCTGCGCCTCCTCGACGAGCTTCGCCATCCGGGCGAGCCGGGTGTCGGCGCCGACCCGGCCGGCCCGGACGACGAGCCGGCCGGAGACGTTGACGCAGCCGCCGGTGACGGCGGAGCCGGGGGCGACGTCGACGGGCAGGGACTCGCCGGTGAGCAGGGAGGCGTCGACGGCCGAGGCGCCCTCGTCGACGGTGCCGTCGGTGGCGATCTTCTCCCCGGGGCGTACGACGAAGAGCTCGCCGGTCCGCAGTTCGGCGACCGGCACCCGTACCTCACGGCCCTCGCGCAGCACGGCGACGTCCTTGGCGCCGAGCTCCATCAGGGCGCGCAGGGCGGCGCCGGCCTTCCGCTTGGCGCGGGCCTCCAGATAGCGGCCGAGCAGGATGAAGGTGACGACGCCGGCGGCGACCTCCAGGTAGAGGGCGCCGGAGGCGTCGGCGCGGTCGACGGTGAGGTCGAAGCCGTGGCGCATCCCGGGCATGCCGGCGTCGCCGAGGAAGAGCGCCCACAGGGACCAGCCGTAGGCGGCGAGGGTGCCGACCGAGACGAGGGTGTCCATGGTGGCGGCGCCGTGCCGCAGGTTGGTCCAGGCGGCGCGGTGGAAGGGCAGGCCGCCCCAGACGACGACGGGGGAGGCGAGGGTGAGGGAGAGCCACTGCCAGTTGTCGAACTGGAGGGCGGGGACCATGGCGAGCAGGACGACGGGCGCGGCGAGGAGGGCGGAGACGGTCAGCCTCCGGCGCAGCGCGTCGAGCTCGGGGTCGGTCTCCGGCTCCTCCGCCGCCTCGGGCTCCGGCGGGGCGGGTTCCTCGGCGGTGTAGCCGGTCTTCACCACGGTGGCGATGAGCGCGTCGACGCCGACCTCGGGGGCGTGCTCGACGTGCGCCTTCTCGGTCGCGTAGTTGACGGTCGCGGTGACGCCGTCCATCCGGTTGAGCTTCTTCTCGATGCGGGCCGCGCAGGAGGCGCAGGTCATCCCGCCGATGGTCAGCTCGGTGACGTGGGTGCTGGGCATGTGCGGTTCCAAAGGGGAGCGGGGCCGTACCAGCCAACGGTACGGCCCCGCGGTGCCCGTGCGGCGCGGCGGTTCAGGCCAGCTCGTAACCGGCCTCGTCGACGGCGGCGGCCACGGCCTCGCGGTCGAGCGGGGCGGCGGAGACCACGGTGACCTCGCCGGTCTTGGCGACGGCGGTGACCGAGGAGACGCCGGGGAGAGCGGAGATCTCGCCGGAGACGGCGCCCTCGCAGTGGCCGCAGGTCATGCCCTTGACCTGGTACACGGTGGTGAGTTCGGTCTGCGTCTCGGCGGCCATGGGGTTCTCCTCTTCGATTCGAGCCTTACCCTTCCAGCTTATACCCCTAGGGGGTATGGATGCCACTCCTGTCCGGTTCGCGCCGCGCCAGCGATCTCAGCCACGTCAGTCCCACCAGTGTCACCAGTACCAGACCGCCCACCGAGAAGAGGGTGAAGAGGTGCTCCTGCTCGGACGTGGGCTCCGGGATGTACCCCTGGGCGAAGAGCGAGCGGTCGAGGTCCGTGGTGGTCAGCCGGAGCACCAGCCAGAGCGCGATGCCGTGCATCGAGTCCCAGAGCGCGTGCAGCACCGCCACGCCCAGGTAGGTGCCGACGACCGCCCCGGTGAGCCGGAACCGCCCGTCGGGGCGGCGGAAGGCGAAGAGCACCGCGCCCGCGATCGCCGTCCACAGGCCGTGCCCGAAGGGGGCGAGGATCCCGCGCAGGATCTCGGTCTCCAGCAGCGAGCGCAGGTCGATGCCGTCCAGGGTGACGGCCGCGTTGAAGGCGTACCCCGCGCTCTCGAAGGCCGCGAAGCCGAAGCCGACCGTCCCGCCGAGCACCAGGCCGGCGCGCCGGCCGCGCAGGTACGGGCGGTGCCGGACCACGAACATCAGGGCGGCCAGCTTCACCGCCTCCTCGATCAGTCCGACCCCGAGGAACATCCACAGCGAGGGGTGGAGCAGGTAGTACTCCATGACCGAGGCGCCGAGGACGCCCAGGATGCCGCCGGTGACGAAGCAGCCGAGGATCACCGGCAGTCCGAGGTCGCGGCCGTGCCGCTCGTACGCCCACAGCACGAAGACGCCCGGGACCAGGAAGCTGCCCAGCAGGATCAGGGTGGGCAGCAGGGTGGTGTTGGCGGTGGCGTACGTGACCACCGCGGTCAGCGCCCACAGCGCGAGGCCGCCCCACAGGCAGCGCTTCCACAGGCCGGGACGCGGCCCCGGAGGCTCCGGGGGAGCCGGGGGCGGTGGGGGAGGGGTCGGGGCAGTGGGCCGGTACTCGTGCATCCGCGGGCCTCCAAGTCCCTCCGCCGACAGGGCATCTGACCGGAGCTTATGGTAGATACCCGATATGTCGCATTCGGGGAGCACGCTCGTCCTGATCATGGTGGTCGCCGTCCTCGCGCCCCTGCTGGCGTACGGGGTGGGGCGCCGCGTCCCCGTCCCGCTCGCCGTCTTCGAGATCCTCCTCGGCATCCTCGTCGGCCCCGACGTGCTCGGCTGGGCCCACTCCGGCGAGCTGATCGACGGCCTCTCGGAGCTCGGCCTCGCCATGCTGATCTTCCTGGCCGGGTACGAGATCGAGTTCGGCAAGGTCCGCGGCGACACGCTCAGGCGCTCGGTCTGGGCCTGGCTGGTCGCGCTCGCCCTCGGGCTCACCGCCGGCATCCTGCTCGGCGGCGGCTACTCCACCGGGGTCTTCATCGGCGTGGCCCTCACCAGCACCGCCCTCGGCACCGTCCTGCCCGTGCTGCGCGACTCCGGCGGGCTGCGCGGGCGCTTCGGCTCGGTCGTGATGGCCTTCGGCGCGGTCGGCGAGTTCGGGCCGATCATCGCCATGGCGCTGCTGCTCAGCGGGCGGAGCGCCGCCCAGTCCACGGCGCTCCTCCTGGTCTTCGCCGCGCTCACCGCCGCCGCCGTCTTCTGGGCCCTGCGGCCCCGCCCGCCGTGGTTCGCCGCCGTCGTCGCCAAGACCCTCCACACCAGCGGCCAGTTCGCGGTCCGCTTCGTCTTCCTGCTGCTCGCCGTGATGCTCGGGGCGTCGACGGCGCTCGGCCTCGACGTCCTGCTGGGGGCCTTCGCCGCGGGGCTCATCACCCGGCTGGTGCTGACCGGGGCGGCGCCCGAGGCCGGCCCGGAGATCCTGGGGAAGGTCGAAGCGGTCGGCTTCGGCTTCCTCGTGCCGGTCTTCTTCGTCGTCACCGGCATCGAGTTCGACCTGGACTCGCTGCTCTCGGGCGGCCGGACGCTGCTCCTCCTGCCGGTCTTCCTGCTGCTCTTCCTGGTGGTGCGCGGCGGGCCGCTGTGGTTCCTGGCCCCGCGCGACCTCGACCGGAAGGACCGCGGCGCACTGGTCCTCTACGGCTCCACCGCGCTGCCGCTCGTCGTCGCCATCACCACCATCGGCCTGGACGACGAGGCCCTGTCGGCGGGCGAGGCGGCGGCGCTGGTGGGCGCCGGGATGGTCTCCGTGCTGGTCTTCCCGCTGCTCGCGATGCGGATGCGGGCGGGGCGGGACCAGGGGGCCGCGGAGGCGGTCAGCGAGTCGGAGGCGTGGTGACGGCCCGGCCGCCGGTCGCCACCCGACCTCCGGTCTCCGTCCCGCCTCCGGTCCCCACCCCGTCGACGACCGGGGAGAGGTAGCGGAGCATCACCGTCTTGAGCTCGGCGACGGCCGCGTCCCGCACGGGCCCCTCGGGTGCGGCGACGATCAGCGCGAGCCCGCCCTTGAAGACGGCGAAGGCCATGTCGGCGATCCGGTCCAGCCGGTCCTCGGGGAGCGGGGGCGTGGCCCGGTTCCCGATCGTCTCGCGGACCTGGTGCAGCAGGGAGGCGTGCAGCTCGTCGTGCTCCTCGGCGATCCTGCCGGGCACCTCGGAGCCGTGCATCAGGGCGAGGAAGGCCGGGTTGAGGCAGTTGAACTCGATCATCGGGTCGAGCACCGCGTCGATCAGCTCCGGCAGCGGCAGGGCCATGTTGGCCGGGGTGAAGACCTGGCCGTGGGCCTCGCGCATCTGCTGGATGAGCCGGCCGCCGAGCTCGACGGCGATCGCCTCCTTGTTCGGGAAGTACTGGTAGAGCGTGCCCGGGGAGACCTTGGCCTCGCGGGCGATCGCGTTGGTGCTGGTGGCCGTGTAGCCGTTGGCGCAGAACACGGCGGCGGCCGCCTGGAGCAGCTGGGAGATGCGGCGTTCGCCGCGGGCCTGTCGGCGGCGCGGCTTCGGGTCCTCGGGCATGGCTGTCCCCAGTCCTCCTCGATACGCGTTGACAAACACGAGAGGTCGCTCGCATTCTATGAATACGCGAGTGATCGCTCGTGTTTGCCAGTCTATGGCAATGGACGGCCCTCGTGACCTGCCGGGAAGCGAGCACGAGGGCCACGGTGAAGGGGACACCGCGTCATGTCCGAAGTCAAGAAAGCGCCACCCGCACGGGGTGACAGCCCGGCCCGGGGCGGGGGATGGACGCGCTTCGTGACCGCGCGGCCGCGGCTCACCCTGCTCGTCGCCCTCGTCCTCACCGCCCTCGCGGTCCTCGCGGGCGGCGGCGTCGCCGACCGGATGGGCAGCGGCGGCTGGGAGGACCCGGCCGCCGAGTCCAGCTACGCCACGAAGGCGCTGGAGCGGGAGTTCCCCGGCTCCCAGCCCAATCTGCTGCTCCTCGTCGACGCGGGGAAGGCCGGCGTCGACGACCCCGCCGTGGCCGCGGAGGCCCGCCGGCTCACCGAGCGGCTCTCCGCCGAGCCCGGCGTCGAGGGCGTCGGCTCCTACTGGGCGGGCGGCTCGCCCGCCCTCCGTTCCGAGGACGGTACCAAGGCCGTCGTCGCCGCCCGGATCGCCGGCGAGGAGAAGGCGGCCGGCGAGCTCCTCGACCGCATCGCCCCGGAGTACCGCGGCACCCACGGACCCGTCGAGGTCACCCTCGGCGGCGGCCTCGCCGTCCGCCACGAGATGCAGACGATCATTCAGGAGGACCTGCTGCGGGCCGAGCTGATCGCCCTGCCGCTCACCCTGGTCCTGCTCGTCATGGTCTTCGGCAGCGCCGTCGCCGCCCTGCTGCCGCTCGGCGTCGGCATCGTCGCCATCCTCGGCACCAACGCCGTGCTGCGCGGCATCACCGAGTTCACCGACGTCTCCGTCTTCGCGCAGAACCTCACCACCGCGCTCGGTCTCGGCCTCGCCATCGACTACGCGCTCTTCGTCGTCCGCCGCTACCGCGAGGAGCTGGCCGCCGGGGCCGAGCCCTCCGCCGCCGTCCGCACCACCCTGCGCACCGCCGGCCGGACCGTGCTCTTCTCCGCCCTCACCGTCGCCGTCTCGCTCGCCGCCATGCTCGTCTTCCCGCAGTACTTCCTGCGGTCCTTCGCCTACGCGGGCATCGCCGTCGTCCTGCTCGCCGCGGCCGCCGCCCTCACCCTGCTCCCCGCCGCCCTCGTGCTCCTCGGCCACCGGGTCGACGCCCTCGACCTGCGCCGCCTCTTCCGGCGCCGACGCGCCCGGGCGGAGGACGCCCCGGCGGGCGGCGGCTGGTCCCGGACGGCCGGCCTGGTGATGCGCCGGGCGCCCGTCTTCGCCGTCCTCACCACCGCCGGCCTCGTCCTGCTCGGACTGCCCTTCCTCGGGGTGAAGTTCGGCACCGCCGACGACCGGCAGCTGCCTCCCACCGCCACCTCCCGGATCGTCCAGGAGGAGCTGCGCACCGGCTTCCCCGGCGACCCCGGCGGCGGCATCACCGTCCTCGCCGAGGGCCCCGCCACCCCCGCCGAGCACACCGCCTACCGCGAGCGCATCGCCGCCCTCGACGGCGTCGTCCGGGTCGACGGCCCCGTCGTCTCCGGCACCGGCGCGGACGCCACGGCCTACTACAGCGTCGTCCCGGAAGGCCCGGCCGTCGGGGACGGGGCCCAGCGCGCCGTCGGCGAACTGCGCGCCGTCGAAGCCCCCTTCAGCACCTCCGTCACCGGCCAGGCTGCCGTCCTCGTCGACTCCAAGGACGCCATAGCCGAGCGGCTCCCCTGGGCCGCGGGCATCATCGTCCTCGTCACCCTGCTGCTCGTCTTCCTGCTCACCGGCAGCGTGCTCATCCCCGTCCAGGCCGTCGTCCTCAACGCCCTCAGCCTCACCGCCATGTTCGGCGCCGTCGTCTGGGTCTTCCAGGACGGACACCTCTCCGGTTTCCTCGGCTTCACCGCCACCGGCGACATCGAGACCACCCTGCCGGTCCTCATGTTCTGCGTGGCCTTCGGCCTCTCCATGGACTACGGCGTCTTCCTGCTCTCCCGGATCAAGGAGGAGTACGACGCCACCGGCGACCACGAGGGCGCCGTCCGCTTCGGACTGGCCCGCACCGGCGGACTCATCACCGCCGCCGCCGTCATCCTCGCCGTCGTCATGGTCGCCATCGGCACCTCCCGGGTCACCAACACCAAGATGCTCGGCCTCGGCGTCGCCCTCGCCGTCGTCATGGACGCCATGGTGGTCCGCAGCCTCCTCGTCCCCTCGGTCATGAAGCTGACCGGCCGCCTCACCTGGTGGGCCCCCGGACCGCTCCGCCGCTTCCACGACCGCTTCGGCATCAGCGAGTCCGAGCCGCCCGCCACCCCCACCACCCCGTCCGCCGAGGCGGAGGAGATACGCGAGCCCGTCGCCACCCGGGGCTAGGGCGTGTTTCGAAAGTCCCGCCTGCCCCGCGACGCCTGGCACGCACGCTCGCCGCGTTGTCGGGATCGTCCGAGTACGCCCAGTACGAGGACGACCCTCCGCCTTGCGATCGCACGCACCAGACGCCGCGGGGCCCGCCCTCCGGGCGGACGGCGCTACTTTCGAAACACGCCCTAGACGCCCCTTCCCGCGAGGGCCCGGACGCGCCGCGGCGCCGCCCCACGGACTCCACCGGAGGACGGCGCCGCACGGGCCGGACGGACGGGATCAGTCGCGGCGCGCCCGGTTGCCGGGACGGCTCGCGACCCAGGCGCGGACGGTGTCCGCGTACCAGAAGGGCTTGCCCGACTCGACCCGGTCGGGCGGCGGAAGCAGCCCGTGCTTCCGGTAGGAGCGGACCGTGTCCGGCTGGACCCGGATGTGCGCGGCGATGTCCTTGTACGACCAGAGGTTCCTGTCCGTCATGTGCCTGTGCCTCCCTCACGCCCCGTGCCGCGCAGCGGTGGCGGGGGGTGCCGTTCGGGGGCGCTGCGGGCGGTGGCGTCGGTGAAATCACCCGTCCTGTGCCCGCGGAAGGACCCGCTCCGACAGCCGGGGAGCGGCTGTCGACCGGCTGTGACACGCAGCCCGCGAAACCACGACACATGTGACGAGGACGGGACCTCCGTGACAGAAGTGACGAACGGTCACAGCGGCGCGCCTCCGTGCGCGGAGCCCCCGGTCACACCCCGCAGGAGCGGAGATAGCCCCGGGTGCGCAGGGCGATCGGATAGGGGGCGTCCGGCTCGCACGGATACATGTCCTGCTCCACGATCGCGAAGAGCTCCACGTCGAGCGCCGCCGCGGCCGCGAGCACCGGCTCCAGCGCCGGCACCCCCGCCGGCGGCTCGCACATCACGCCCCGCGCCACCGCCGGCCCGAAGGGCAGCCCCTCGGCCCGCACCGACGCCAGCACCGCGGGATCCACCTGCTTCAGATGGAGGTAGCCGATGCGCTCCCCGTAGCTCTCGATCAGCTTCACGCTGTCCCCGCCCGCGTACGCGTAGTGCCCGGTGTCCAGGCAGAGCGCCACCGCCTCCGGATCGGTGGCGTCCAGGAAGCGGGTCACGCTCTCCTCGTCGTCGAGATGCGTGTCGGCGTGCGGATGGACCACGATCCGCAGCCCGTACCGCTCCCGCACCTCCCGGCCCAGCCGCTCGGTCAGCGCGGTCAGGTCCCGCCACTGCCCCGCCGTCAGCACCCGGTCCTCCAGCACCTCACCGGTCCTGTCGTCCCGCCAGAAGGAGGGGATCACCACCAGATGCCCGGCGCCCATGGCCTGCGCCAGGGCCGCGTTCTCCGCGACGTGCGCCCACGTCCGCTCCCACACGGCGGGCCCGTGGTGCAGCCCGGTGAAGACCGTGCCGGCCGACACCCGAAGCCCGCGCCGGGAGGTCTCCTCGGCGAGCAGCGCCGGATCGGTGGGCAGATAGCCGTACGGACCCAGCTCGATCCACTCGTAACCGGCCCCCGCCACCTCGTCGAGGAACCGCTGCCACGGCACCTGCCGGGGATCGTCCGGGAACCACACCCCCCAGGAGTCCGGGGCGGAACCGATGCGGATGCGGGCGGGCGACGGCGACGGCGGCGACGGCTTCGTCATGCCAGCCACCTTGACCGCGCCCCGGAGCAGCGTCAAGACACCCGCCGGACGCGCGGCGCATCCGTCCGAATGTCCTGACATATCGTTGACACGCCTCCCGGCGGACGGCTAGACCTGGGAACGGACGCCGGAGTCGAGAGGTGGCACGGGTGGAGTCGGAGCCGTACGACCTGATCACCATGGGGCGGCTCGGCGTCGACCTCTACCCCCTCCAGAGCGGCGTCGGACTCGACCGCGTCGAGACCTTCCGGCGGTTCCTCGGCGGCTCCCCGGCCAACGTGGCCGTCGCCGCCGCCCGCCTCGGCCGACGCACCGCCCTGATCAGCCGCACCGGCGCCGACCCCTTCGGCGGCTACCTCCGGCGCGAACTCAAGGAGTTCGGGGTGGACGCCCGCTGGGTCACCGAGGTCCCCGAACACCCCACCCCGGTCACCTTCTGCGCCCTCTTCCCGCCCGACGACTTCCCGCTCACCTTCTACCGCCGCCCCAAGGCCCCCGACCTGGAGATCCACCCGCACGAGCTGGACCTCGACGCGATCCGCTCCGCCCGCGTCCTGTGGACCACCGGCACCGGCCTCAGCGAGGAGCCCAGCCGGACCGCCACCCTCACCGCCCTGAAGGCCCGGTCCGGCCGCGCCCACACCGTCCTCGACCTCGACTGGCGGCCCGCCTTCTGGCCCCACCCGGCCACCGCCCGCCCCCACTACACCGAGGCCCTGCGGCACGCCACCGTCGCCGTCGGCAACGCCGAGGAGTGCGAGGTCGCCACCGGCGAACGCGACCCGGAGGCCGCCGCCCGCGCCCTCCTCGGCCTCCTCGCCCCCGGCGACGCCGGCACCGTCCCGCTCGCCGTCGTCAAACGCGGCCCCGAGGGCGTCCTCGCGCTCGCCGCCGACGGCCGGCGCGCCGCCGTCCCGCCGCTCCCCGTCGACGTCGTCAACGGCCTCGGCGCCGGCGACGCCTTCGGCGGCGCCCTCGTCGACGGCCTCCTCGCCGGTCTCCCCCTCGCGGACACCCTGCGCCGCGCCGGAGCCGCCGGCGCCCTCGTCGCCGGCCGGCTGGCCTGCGCCCCGGCCATGCCGGACACCGACGAGATCGACCGCGCCCTCGCCACCGGCTCGGGCACCCTCCCGACCGAGGACGACCCCTGGTGACCGACCGCCGCCTCCACCTCCCCGCCGGGAGCGCCGCCCGAGGGCCGTACGCCCTGGACATCGACCCCGTGACGGCCGGATGGAGCCGTTCCGCACTCCGCGTCGTCGACCTGCCGCCCGGCGGGGAGCACACCTTCGACAGCGCGGATGCCGAATGGGTGGTGCTTCCCCTCGCCGGGGGCGGTACCGTGCGCGTCGACGGGGAGTTTTTCGAACTCGAGGGGCGCGCAAGCGTGTTCGCCTCCGTGACCGACTTCGTCTACGTACCGCGCGACGCCCACGCCCAGATCGCCTCCGGCGCGGGAGGCCGCTTCGCTTTGGCAGGAGCGAACTGCGAGCGACGACTCCCCGCCCGCTACGGCCCCGCGCCGGAGGTTCCCGTCGAGGACCGCGGCAGCGGCGACCGCGCCCGCCGGGTGCGGAACTTCGCCTCGGCCGACGCCTTCCCCTGCGACCGGCTGATCGCCGTCGAGGTGATCACCCCCGGCGGCCACTGGTCCTCCTACCCGCCGCACAAGCACGACGAGTACCGCCCCGGGACCGAATCCGTCCTGGAGGAGATCTACTACTACGAGATCGAGGACCCGCGCGGCTACGCCTACCAGCGGATCTCGCCCTCCCGGCCCGGCGGCGCCGACCTCCTCGCCGAGGTCCGGCACGGCGACGCCGTCCTCGTCCCCGACGGCTGGCACGGCCCCTCGATCGCCCGGCCCGGCCACGACCTGTACTACCTCAACGTCATGGCCGGCCCCGGCCCCGCGCGGGAGTGGCGGGTCAGCTTCCACCCCGACCACACGGAGGGATACGCGTGAGGCTCACCGTGGCCCAGGCGCTGGTGCGCTTCCTGGCCGCCCAGTACACCGAGCGCGACGGAGCCCGGCACCGGCTGATCGCCGCCACCTGGGGCATCTTCGGCCACGGCAACGTCGCCGGGCTCGGCCAGGCCCTCGTCGAGCACGCCGACGGCATGCCCTTCCTCCAGGGCCGCAACGAGCAGGCCATGGTCCACGCCGCCGTCGGCCACGCCCGCCAGACCGGCCGGCTCTCCGCCCACGCCGTCACCACCTCCATCGGCCCCGGCGCCACCAACCTCGTCACCGGCGCCGCCCTCGCCACGATCAACCACCTCCCGGTGCTGCTGCTCCCCGGCGACACCTTCGCGACCCGCCCCGCCGACCCGGTCCTCCAGCAGCTCCAGCTGCCCCACGCCGGCGATGTCTCCGTCAACGACTGCCTGCGCCCCGTCTCCCGCTTCTTCGACCGGATCGGCCGCCCCGAGGCCCTGGTCCCGGCCGCCCTGGAGGCGATGCGGACCCTCGCCGACCCGGCGGCGACCGGCGCCGTCACCCTCGCCCTCCCGCAGGACGTGCAGGCGGAGGCGTACGACTGGCCGGAGGAGTTCTTCGCCGACCGGGTCTGGCGGGTCCGCCGCCCCCGCCCCGACCGGGCCGAACTCGACGCCGCCGCGCGGGCGCTGAGGCAGGCCGACCGCCCGCTGCTCGTCGCCGGCGGCGGGGTCCGGCACAGCGCCGCCGAGGACGCCCTGAGCCGGCTCGCCGAGCGGGCCGGGCTCCCCGTCGCCACCACCCAGGCCGGCAAGGGCGCGCTCCCGCACGACCACCCCTGCGAGGTCGGCGGCCTCGGCCACACCGGCACCGCAACGGCGAACGACCTGGCCCGCGCCGCCGACCTGGTCGTCGGCGTCGGCACCCGCTACACCGACTTCACCACCGCCTCCGGCACCCTCTTCGCCCCGGACGCCCGCTTCCTCAACCTCAACATCACCGGCTTCGACGCCCACAAGCAGGGCACGCGGCTGCCGCTCGTCGCCGACGCCCGCGAAGGACTCACCGCCCTCGCGGACGCCCTCGGCGACCACCCGGCACGCCCGCTGACCTGGACCGCCGCGAAGGCCGCCTGGGAGGCCCGGGTCACCGCCGCCTACGCGGCCCCCGACGAGACCGCCCGCCCCACCCAGGCCCAGGTCCTCGGCGTGCTCGACACCCTGGTCGACTCCACCGACATCCTGATCAACGCCGCCGGCTCGCTCCCCGGCGACCTCCACAAGCTCTGGCGGACCCGCTCCCGCGACCAGTACCACGTCGAGTACGGCTACTCCTGCATGGGCTACGAGATCCCCGCCGCCGTCGGCGTCCTCCTCGCCGCCCCCGGCCGGCCCGTCTGGGCGCTCGTCGGGGACGGGACGTACCTGATGAACCCCACCGAGATCGTCACCGCCGTGCAGGAACGCCTGCCCCTGAGACTGGTGATCCTCCAGAACCACGGGTACGCCTCCATCGGCGGCCTCTCCGAGGCGGTCGGCGCCGAGCGGTACGGCACGGACTACCGCCTGCGGGACCCCGGAGGGGGCTTCACCGGCCCCCCGCTCCCCGTCGACCTCGGTGCCAACGCGGCCTCCCTCGGGATGCGCGTGCTACGCCCTCGTACCGTCCGTGACCTGCGGGAAGCCCTCGCGGACGCACGCGCGGCCACGGATCCCACATGTGTCTACATCGAGACCGAAACGCCCGACAGTGTGTCGGGCCCGCCTCCGGCCCAAGCGTGGTGGGATGTGCCCGTGGCCGAGATCTCGACCCGCCCGTCGGCGGTCAAGGCCCGCGAGGAGTACGACCGGCACGTCACCGCCCGACGCCGCCGTCTCTGAAGGCACCGAAGGCTCTGAAGGAGTAACTCGTCATGACGAAGAGCGTCCACCACTGGATCGGTGGCAAGACCGTCGAGGGCACCTCGGGGAACTGGGGCCCGGTCACCGACCCGGCCACCGGCGCGGTCACCACCCAGGTCGCCCTCGCCTCGGTGGAGGAGGTCGACGCGGCCGTCGGCGCCGCGAAGGACGCCTTCGCCACCTGGGGCACCTCCTCGCTGGCCCAGCGCACCACGATCCTCTTCAAGTTCCGCGCGCTGCTCGACGCCAACCGCGACGCCATCGCCGAGCTGATCGTCGCCGAGCACGGCAAGGTCCACTCCGACGCCCTCGGCGAGGTCGCCCGCGGCCTGGAGATCGTCGACCTGGCCTGCGGCATCACCACCCAGCTCAAGGGCGAGCTCTCCACCCAGGTCTCCAACCGCGTGGACGTGGCCTCGATCCGCCAGCCCGTCGGCGTCGTCGCCGGCATCACGCCCTTCAACTTCCCGGCCATGGTGCCGATGTGGATGTTCCCGATCGCCATCGCGACCGGCAACACCTTCATCCTCAAGCCGAGCGAGAAGGACCCGTCCGCCTCCCTCAAGATCGCCGAGCTGCTCGCCGAGGCCGGCCTGCCGGACGGCGTCTTCAACGTCCTGCACGGAGACAAGGTCGCCGTCGACCGCCTCCTGGAGCACCCGGACGTCGCCGCGATCTCCTTCGTCGGCTCGACCCCGATCGCCCGCCACATCCACACCACCGCCTCCGCGAACGGCAAGCGCGTCCAGGCGCTCGGCGGCGCCAAGAACCACATGCTGGTCCTCCCGGACGCCGACCTCGACGCCGCCGCCGACGCCGCCGTCTCCGCCGCGTACGGCTCCGCCGGCGAGCGCTGCATGGCGATCTCCGCCGTCGTGGCCGTCGGCTCCATCGGCGACGAGCTGGTCGAGAAGATCCGCGAGCGCGCCGAGAAGATCAAGATCGGTCCCGGCACCGACCCGACCTCCGAGATGGGCCCGCTCATCACGGCCGTCCACCGCGACAAGGTCGCCTCCTACGTGCACGGCGCCGAGGCCGAGGGCTGCCAGGTCGTCCTCGACGGCACCGGCTACACCGTCGAGGGCCACGAGAACGGCCACTGGATCGGCCTCTCCCTCCTCGACCACGTGCCCACCACCGCCAAGGCCTACCAGGACGAGATCTTCGGCCCGGTGCTGTGCGTGCTGCGCGCCGAGACGTACGAGGAGGGCCTGGCCCTCATCAACGCCTCCCCGTTCGGCAACGGCACCGCGATCTTCACCCGCGACGGCGGCGCCGCCCGCCGCTTCCAGCTGGAGGTCGAGGCCGGCATGGTCGGCGTCAACGTGCCGATCCCGGTGCCGGTCGGCTACCACTCCTTCGGCGGCTGGAAGGACTCGCTCTTCGGCGACCACCACATCTACGGCAACGACGGCGTGCACTTCTACACCCGCGGCAAGGTCGTCACCACCCGCTGGCCCGACCCGGCCGACGCCCCGACCGGCGTGGACCTGGGCTTCCCGCGCAACCACTGACCGCCAGGGCGGCACACGAGCGTGCTTCGGCCGTTCCCCGGGCGCGCTCCCGGGGAACGGCCGAAGCGCTTCCCACGGCCGGGCAGAGCGCCGCGGACGCGCGGCGGCCCCACCCCTCCGCCGGGGCCGGGGCCGGTGCCAGGGCCAGGGCCTCCGCCGGGGCCGGCGGCGCCGGGCGGTCCGCCGGTGTCAGGCCTCGTGACCCTCCGCGCCGAAGGACCAGGCGAGGACCGCGCACACCCCGTCGTGGGCCGCGCCCGCCGAGCGGTATGTGGCGAGCGCCGGGCCGTTGTCCGTGTCCACCGGCACCCACATGCCCGCGCACCCGCGCTCCCGGGCGGCCGCCAGCAGCGCTTCCGTCAGCGCCCGGCCGAGGCCGCGCCGCCGGTACGCCTCGTCGACGCCCAGCTCGTACAGGCACAGCTCGGCGCCCTTGTCCGGGTGGAGCATCTCGATCCCGGTCACGAACCCGGCGGGCGTGCCGTCCGGCGCGTACCCGATCAGCATCAGGTGCCCGGGAGAGGCGAGAAAGCGCTCCGCCCACGCGGCCCGCGCCGGCCCGTCGTACAGGTGCTCCGCCGCGAGCAGCTCCTCCACCGTCCCGGCCCGCCGGATCTCGAACCCGTCCGCCACCGCGCGTCTCCCTCACCGCCGCCGCCCGGTCGCGCGTACCGCGACCGCTGTACGCGGACCGTACTGCGTACGACTCCAGGAGGCCGCGCATCTCCGCCCCGGGGCAGCCGTGCTCACACCGGCGGTCCGCCTAGGCTCGGGGGCATGCGACTCCGACTTCCCCGGTGGGCCGCGGTCACCGCCGCGCTCACCGTCCTCGCGGGCGCCGGCGCCCTGACCGCCGTCGCCCAGGACGAACCCCCGCCCGTCCAGCGCGAGGACCGGGCCCTCGACCTCGACGGGGTGCGGATCGACACCTCGTACTTCACCGGCGAGGGCTCGGGCCGCCGCCCCGCCGTCCTGCTCGCGCACGGCTTCGGCGGCTCCAAGGACGACGTCCGCCCGCAGGCCGAGCGGCTCGCCCGCGACGGCTACGCGGTCCTCACCTGGTCCGCGCGCGGCTTCGGCGCCTCCGGTGGGCAGATCGGCCTGAACGACCCCGACCACGAGGTCCGGGACGTCGGGAAGCTCGTCGACTGGCTCGCCGCGCGGCCCGAGGTCCTCCTCGACAAGGCCGGCGACCCGCGGGTCGGCGTCACCGGCGCCTCCTACGGCGGCGCCATCTCCCTCCTCGCGGCGGGCCACGATCCCCGGGTCGACGCCATCGCCCCGCAGATCACCTACTGGAACCTCGCCGACGCCCTCCTCCCCGAAGGCGTCTACAAGAAGCTGTGGGCCGGGATCCTCTTCTCCATGGGCACCCCCATGGGTACCTCCGCGGGCGTGCCCGAGGGCGTCCCCGCAGGCACCCCCTCCGGCACCCCCGAGGGCACGCCGGAGGGCCGTCCCTCCGAGGCTGCCCCCGGCGCCGCCGCCGCGGGTCCCGGCGCCCCGGGCGGCGCCTGCGGCCGATTCGCCCCCGAGATCTGCGCCCTGAAGGAGCGCGTCGCCGTCTCGGGCCGGCCCGACGCCGCCGCCCGCGCGCTCCTGGAGTCGCGCAGCCCCTCCGCCGTCGGCGACCGCATCAAGGTCCCGACCCTGATCGTCCAGGGCCAGACCGACTCCCTCTTCACCCTCGACCAGTCCGACGCGATGGCCCGCGCCCTCGCCGCCAACGGCGCCCCCGTCGCCGTGGACTGGGCGGCCGGCGGCCACGACGGCGGCGACCGCGAGACGGAGCGCGTCGAGGACCGGGTCGGCGCCTGGTTCGACCGCTGGCTGAAGCGGGACACCTCCGTCGACACCGGCCCCGCCTTCCGGGTCAGCCGCACCGGCGGGGTCGACTCCACCGACGGCCGGGCCACCCTCCGCGCCGCCACCGCGGACCGCTACCCGGGCCTGCGCGCGGACACCCGCGAACTCGCCCTCGCCGGACCGCCGCAGACCTTCACCAACCCGGCCGGCGGCGCCCCGCCCGCCGTCTCCGCCGTGCCCGGTCTCGGCGGCGGCCTCGGCGGACTGTCCTCCTCCCTCGGCGTCGGCCTCGCCCTCGACTTCCCCGGCCAGCACGCGCGCTTCGACGCGGCCCCGCAGAGCGCGCCGCTGCGCGTCACCGGCACCCCCACCGTCCGCGTCAAGGTCACCTCCACCGCCGCCGACGGCTCCGCCGTCCTCTTCGCCAAGGTGTACGACGTCGGGCCCGACGGGCGGCAGCAGGTGCTGCCCTCCCAGCTCGTCAGCCCGATCCGCGTCGAGGACGCCGGCGAGGGCCGGTCCGTCACCCTCACCCTGCCCGCGATCGACCACGAGGTGGAGGCGGGTCACCGGCTGCGCCTCGTCGTCGCCGCCACCGACCTCGGCTACGCCTCCCCGGTCACCACCGCCGGCTACACCGTCGCCGTCGAGGGCCCCCTCACCGTGCCCACCGCGCCCGCCGTCACCACCCAGGCCGCCGGCCTGCCCTGGTGGGTCTGGGGCCTGCCGCTCGCCGGCCTCGCCGTCGCCGCGGCCCTCCTGCTGACCGCCCGCCGGCGCACGGCCGCCCCGGCGCCGGACCCCGCGCTCGCCTCCGTACCGCTCCAGATCACCGGCCTGTCGAAGAAGTACAAGGGCGGCGAGCGGTACTCCGTCCGCGACCTCTCCTTCCGTGTCGAGCAGGGCCAGGTCCTCGGTCTCCTCGGCCCCAACGGGGCCGGAAAGACGACCACCCTGCGCATGCTGATGGGCCTGATCACCCCCGACGAGGGAGAGATCCGGGTTTTCGGCCAGGCCATCCGCCCCGGTGCCCCGGTCCTCTCCCGGGTCGGCTCCTTCGTCGAGGGCGCCGGCTTCCTGCCGCACCTCACCGGCCGGGAGAACCTGGAGCTGTACTGGAAGGCCACCGGCCGCCCGGCCGAGGACGCCCACATGGACGAGGCCCTGCGCATCGCCAACCTGGGCGGCGCCCTCCAGCGGGCCGTCCGCACCTACTCCCAGGGCATGCGGCAGCGGCTCGCCATCGCCCAGGCCATGCTCGGCCTGCCCGACCTCCTCATCCTCGACGAACCCACCAACGGCCTCGACCCGCCGCAGATCCGCGAGATGCGGGAGGTGATGATCCGGTACGCCGCGGGCGGCCGCACCGTCATCGTCTCCAGCCACCTCCTCTCGGAGGTCGAGCAGTCCTGCACCCACCTCGTCGTCATGGACCGCGGGCAGCTCGTCCAGGCCGGCCCGGTCGCCGAGATCACCGGCGCCGGAGACACCCTCCTCGTCACCCTGGGCGCGCCCGTCGGCGACGCGCTCGTCGAGAAGATCGCGGCCCTGCCCGGCGTCGGTGCCGCGGTCCGCGCCGAGGACGGCCTCCTGGTCCGTCTCGGCACCCCCGAAGGAGGCGCCCTCGAAGGGGCCTCCGAGGGCGCACCCGGCAGCTCCGCCGAGGGCACCCCAGACGGCACCCCCGACGGCGGCTCCGCCGACGTGACCGCGCTGATCGGCGAACTCGTCCGCCTGGACGTCCCGCTGACCGGGGTCGGTCCGCACCGACGCCTGGAGGACGCCTTCCTGACCCTGATCGGAGGATCCGCATGACCGCGACGGCCACCGGCCCCGGCCCCGGGAGCCTCGCCCCCGAGGCCCTCGCTCCTGGTTACCGCCCCGGGCGCACCCTGCCGCTGCGCGTCGAGGCCCTGCGCCAGTGGAAGCGCCGGCGCACCCTGGTGATGGCCGGGGTGCTCGCCGCCCTGCCCTTCGTCCTGATCGTCGCCTTCGCCATCGGCGGCCCCGACGCCGACGACCGCGGCGGCCGGATCACCCTCATCGACACGGCGACCGCCTCCGGCGCCAATTTCGCGGCGACCTGCCTCTTCGTCTCCGCCGGTTTCCTCCTCGTCATCCCCGTGGCGCTCTTCTGCGGCGACACCGTCGCCTCCGAGGCCGGCTGGTCCTCGCTCCGCTATCTGCTCGCGGCGCCCGTACCGCGCCATCGGCTGCTCGCCGCCAAGCTGACGGTCGCGCTCGGCTACAGCACCGCGGCGCTCTTCCTCCTGCCGCTGATCGCCCTCGCGGCCGGCACGGTCGCGTACGGCTGGGGACCGCTCCAGCTGCCCACCGGCGGCTCGCTCCCGGCGGGGGAGTCCGTCCTCCGGCTGCTCATCGCCACCTCCTTCGTCCTCGTCTCCCAACTGGTCACCGCGGGCCTCGCCTTCTGGCTCTCCACCCGCACCGACGCCCCGCTCGGCGCGGTCGGCGGCGCCGTCGGGCTGACCATCGTCGGCAACGTCCTGGACGCGGTCACGGCGCTCGGCGACTGGCGCGACTTCCTGCCCGCGCACTGGCAGTTCGCCTGGATCGACGCGCTCCAGCCCCGGCTGGAGTGGGGCGGCATGGCCCAGGGGGCGGCGATCTCCGTCACCTACGCCCTGGTCCTCTTCGCCCTCGCCTTCCGGGGCTTCGCCCGCAAGGACATCGTGTCCTGAGACCCGGTGGGACCGGGTCTCACAACCACCCCCGACGAGCCGCTTCCGCGCCCGCGCGGAAGCGGCTCGTCGTCCCCAGGGCCGCCATCAGCTCACCCACCCGCCGGCTGTAGGTCCGTGCCGACATCCCGAGCCGGGCCGCCGCCGTCTCGTCCGTCACCCCCGAGAGCAGAGCCTCCAGGACCGGCCGCAGCTGCTCGGGCGGCCCGCCCGAGGACCGCGGCGGAGGGATGTGCCCCAGCTCCTCGGCCGTCGCCCAGCAGGCGTGATGGGCCCGCACCAGGGCCTGCACCACCACCGGGTCCCGGATCAACAGCAGCCCGTTGTACAGCAGCTCCAGGTCGAGCGGGATCGCCGCCACCGTCCGGTCCACCACGATCAGCTTGAACGGGATCGAGTCGGCGAACCGCGCCCGCCCGGGTATCCGCGGGCCGTCCGCCAGCCGGGGGAGCGCGTGCCGGGGCACGATCCGCCGCACCTCACCGGCCCGCTCCGCCGCGGCGCGCATGCACGCCCCCGCCAGCTCCAGGAACGGCCCGGGGATCGCGTGTTGCGCGGAGGCCACCGGATCGTCGAAGGTCAGCAGCTCGTGCCGGGTCGAGGCGGCCAGTCCGGCGAGCGCCGCGCTGATGCGCCGCGCCCCCCGGACCGGGCGCCCCGCGGGCCGCTGTCCCTCGGTCGCGGACCGGTTCATCGCCGAACGGGCGAGCATCACGGAGCCCGCGCTCTCTGCCACCGCTGACCACCCCCGCCCGCTCGATGTCCACTCTATGTACTCATGTGACTGCTTACGGTGACAACCCCTGTGGACAAACCTGGCGTCTCC
Source organism: Streptomyces sp. NPDC004435 (assembly GCF_042873895.1). Classification (NCBI taxonomy): domain Bacteria; kingdom Bacillati; phylum Actinomycetota; class Actinomycetes; order Kitasatosporales; family Streptomycetaceae; genus Streptomyces; species Streptomyces sp. NPDC004435. The sequence goes on from NZ_JBIAMB010000001.1 coordinate 237,278, forward strand.
ATGCCATCGCCCCTCGTTCTGTCTCTCGTTGCCACATCGAGATCCATCCGCAACTCCTTCGCGGGGTCCGCGCACGCCTCCCGTTCGTCACAGTCGCAGGAGCCGGGGCGCGGCTCCCGCCGCACCCGGTGGTGGCCCGTGCTCGGAACAAGGTCCTTACAGAAACGGGGAGTTGTCCATGAAGCGTGCTCACAGGAGAAGCGGGGTCCTCGCCGCGGCGCTCGTCGCCGGGCTCCTCCTCGGCGGCTGCGCCGGCACCGGGAAGGAGTCGGCGAGCGACGGCCACAAGGCGGCCCCGTACGTCCCCGACGGCGGCGGCAGCGCCGCGCCCCGGCCCTCCGGCGCCCCGCCCTCCGCCGCTGCCGAGGACCGGCCCACGGGTGGGCCCGAGGGGGAGCAGCGGGCCCCTAGCCCCGCCCCCGACTACCTCTCCACCTTCGCCCTCGACGTCGACACCGCCTCCTACGGCTACGCCCGCCGCTCGCTCGCCGAGGGCCGGCTGCCCGACCCGTCCACGGTCCGGCCCGAGGAGTTCGTCAACAGCTTCCGCCCCGACTATCCGCGCCCCGCCGACGACGGCTTCAGCGTCACCGTCGACGGCGCCGCCACGGGGGCGGAGGGCTGGTCGCTGGTCCGGGTCGGTCTCGCCACCCGGGGCGCGGACCGGGCCGGCGAACGCCCGCCCGCCGCCCTCACCTTCGTCGTCGACGTCTCCGGCTCGATGAGCGAGCCCGGCCGGCTCGACCTCGTCCAGCACTCCCTGCGGCTCGCCGCCGACGAGCTCCGCGACGACGACTCCGTCGCCCTGGTCGCCTTCAGCGACGAGGCCGAGACCCTGCTGCCGATGACCCGGCTCGGCGAGGCCCGCCCTCGCGTCCGCGAGGCCGTCGACGCGCTCGCCGTCCGCTCCTCCACCAACCTGGAGGCGGGGCTGCGCACCGGCTACGACGTGGCGTCCGAGGGCCGCCGCGAGGGCGCCACCAACCGGGTCGTCCTGCTCTCCGACGCCCTCGCCAACTCCGGTGAGACGGGCGCCGACGCGCTCCTCGGCCACATCGACGAGCAGCGCAGGGAGCACGGCATCACCCTCTTCGGGGTCGGCGTCGGCAGCGACTACGGCGACGAGCTGATGGAACGGCTCGCCGACAAGGGGGACGGGCAGACCACCTACGTCTCCACCCGTGAGCAGGCCCGCAAGGTCTTCGTCGACCAGCTGCCCGCCCAGGTCGAACTGCGCGCCCGGGATGCCAAGGCGCAGGTCGCCTTCGACCAGGAGACCGTGGAGCGGTTCCGGCTGATCGGCTACGAGAACCGCGAGGTCGCCGACGATGACTTCCGCGACGACCGGGTCGACGGCGGCGAGGTCGGCGCGGGCCACACGGTCACCGCCCTGTACGCGGTGAAGACCCGGCCCGGCGCGAGCGGCCGGATCGCCACCGCCACCGTCCGCTGGCTCGACCCCGAGTCCCGTTCCCCGCAGGAGCGTTCGGGCGGCGTCGAGGCCGCCGCGCTGCGCGCCGGACTCTGGGACTCCGGCCGCGACAGCCTCCAGCTCTCGGCGATCTCCGCGTACTTCGCGGACCGGCTGCGCGGCGGTTCGCTGCCGGGCGCCCCGCGCCTGGGCGAACTCGCCGCGTACGCCGACGGCATCCGGGAGCGGTCCGGTTCGGCGGTGGTCGGCGAGCTGGCGGAGGCGGTACGGCAGGCGGACCGGCTGATCGGGGAACGTCCGGCGGAGGAAGGTGAGTTCAGGTCCTCCGACCCGTACGCGTGAGACCTGCCGGGGGCCCGCCACGCGCGCGTGACCGGGCCACCGGGAGGAACGGGCGGCTCCGCCGCCGGGGCGGCATCATGGCCCCATGGCCACCCTGCTGCTCGCCCTCGCCGTCGTAAGCACCGGCCTCTACGCCGGCTTCTTCCTCATCTTCCTCACCGGGATCATGCCCGCCCTGGGCCGCCTCTCCGACGCCGCGTTCGTCACCGCGATGCGCCGGGTGAACGAGGCGGTGCCCAGGGCGGTCTTCATGGTCGTCTTCGTTGCGGCGGCCGCCCTCCCGCTCGCCGCCTATCTGGTGCCGGTGGAGGGCCGGACCGGGACGGATCGCTGGTTGGTCCTCGCCGGCTTCGTCTGCGCGGTCCTCAACCACCTGATCACCGTGGTCGGCAACGTCCCGCTCAACAACGCGCTCGCCGCCGCCGAGGGTCCCGACGAGGACCCGGCCGCCACCCGCGCCGCCTTCGAACCGCGCTGGAACGCCTACCACCGGGTCCGTACGGCCCTGATCGTGGCCGCCTTCGGCATGCTCACGGCCGCCGCCGTGGGCTGACCGGAACCCCCTCGACCCGGCGGGGAAACAGACCGCCGGGTCGGCTTGCCCCTCCCGGTGGCGCGATCTCGTCGAAGATCGCCTTCCCCGCATCCACAGGGACCCTTCAAAACCAAACTACCGAGTCCGAAACATGCTGCTGGCATGCATCGGCTTTCGGCCCATGGCGAGAACTTGCCGTCCTTATATCCTGGCAAAGGGGGTGAATCACCCCGATTTCCGGGATCCGGATTCCATACCTTCCGGTTTCTTATTGACATGACCAGGGGGGTCTTTTTTTAATCAACCCGAGGATCCGCGTGCGCAGACACCGAGGGGGCATAGTGGACGTCCACATCCTGGGGGGACTGTCGGTCCGCGAGGGCGGGGTATCGATCACCCCGACCGCGGCCGCGCCACGCCAGGTGCTCGCCCTGCTCACCGCCTTCGCCGGTCAGGTCGTCCCCGTCACCGTCCTCACCGAGGAGCTCTGGCCCTCCGGCGCCCCCCGCGGAGCCCGTACCGAGCTCGCGACCCACATAGCCGAGCTGCGCACGCTCATCGCGCGCGCCCTGCACGACTCCGAGGACGACGGCGCGCCCGGCGGCTGGAGCGAGCGGCGCACCGCCGACGCGGTCCTCGTCTCCCTCCCCGGCGGCTACCGGCTCGACACCGGCGTCGGCGTCCACGACATCGGGCAGTTCGAGCGCGCGGTCGGCGCCGGCTACCGCGCCATGGACGTCGGCGACCTGGCCCGTGCCTCGCTCCGGCTCGGCGAGGCCCTCGCGCTCTGGCGCGGCGAGCCCTACGCGGGCGTGGCCGCGGGCCCCTGCCTCCGCCGCGAGATCGAACGCCTGGAGAGCACCCGCCTCAGCGTCCTCGACCAGTGGGTCGAGGCCCAGCTCGGCCTCGGCCGGCACGAGGAGATCCTCTCCGAACTCCCCGGACTCGCCGCCCGCTACGCCACCGACGAACCGCTCCAAGCCCACCTCATGGTCGCCCTGCTCCGCTGCGGCCGCCACGAGGAGGCCCTCGCCGCCTACGAACGGCTGCGCACGGTCCTGCACCGCGAGACCGGCATGGAGCCCTCCGCGCGGCTCCGCCGGCTCCAGCACTCGGTCCTCGCCGTCCGCCACACGCGCGTGGGCACCGGCCGGACGACCCCGCACCCCGCCGACGCCGCCTTCGGCCACGGCTACGCACCCGTCCCGACGACCCCCGCGCGCACCGACGGGGCACCGCTCGTCACCTGGTACGGCCCCGCCCTGCCGCGCATCCCCGCCCAGCACCAGCCCGCCCGCGCCGACACCCCCACCATGGGCGTGGCCGTCGCCGTCTGACGGAGCGTCGGTTGCGCTCACGGAGGGAACCGGGACCGTGGGGAACGAAGTGCCGCACGTCACCGTTGACCCACTCCCGGGGCCGAATTAGTTTCGGCCGCGAGGACGGGTTTCCTCCGAGGTGCCCGATTTAAGCGAAACGACGGGGGTGGGGGCCATGGACACGCACGGCGCGGACGGAGGGGCGGACGCCGACACGCTGCTCGCGGTCCTGGAACTGCTCGCGGGCCAGGCCCTGCCCGGCCAGTTCGAGGCCCTCCTCGACGAGGCCCGCATCGCCGGACTCGACCGGGCCGGACTCGACCGCCTGGAGCGGGCAGTCACCCTCGCCCGCGCCCTCCACGCCGAGCGCGCCGCCGACCGGGTCCGCGCCGACCGCGACGGCGCCTCCCTCGCCGTCCTCACCGACACCGCCCGCGACCTGACACTCAGCTACGACCTCGACGGCCTGCTCCGCATCGTCACCCGCCGCGCCCGCCGCCTCCTCGGCCTCGACATGGCGTACGTGACCCTGCGCGGCCCCCAGGGCGCCTGCTACATCCGCATCACCGAGGGCTCGCGCACCGGCGGCGACACCGGCGGCACCGGCGGACCCGGCCTCAGCGTGGGGATGCGCATCGGCTCCGGCAACTGCCTCGGCGGCGTCGTCCAGCGCACCGGCGAACCCGTCTGGACCCCCGACTACCCGGTCGACGAGCGGTTCACCAGCGGCGCCGCCCCCGACCCGGCCGCCGCCCTCGACGACGCCGAGGTCGTCGACCCGGGCGACGAGGCCGTCCGTGCCGAAGGGCTCCGCGCCATCGTCGCCGTGCCGCTGCGCAGCGGCGACTCCGTCATCGGCGCCCTCTTCGGCGCCGACCGCCGGGTCCGCGAGCACACCCCCCAGGAGGTCGCCCTGCTCGGCGCCCTCGCCGACCTGGCCGCCCTCGCCGTCGAGAAGGCCGGACTCCTCGACCGCACCCGCGCCGAACTCCTCGAACTGGAAAGGGACAGCGCGCGCGTGCGCACCAGCCTCACCCGGATGCGGCACACCAGCGAGGCCCACGGCCGGATCATGAACCTGGTCCTCGCCGGCGGCGACCTCCCGCACGTCGCCAAGTCCGCGGGCGACGCCCTCGACGCCACCGTGATGGTCCGCGACCCCGGCGGCCTCCGACTCGCCGCCAGCGGCGACTTCCCCGACCTCGACGAGGACGCCGTCGCCAAGGCGTCCCTCGACGCCCACGCCCTGCGCCGCCCCGTCCTCGCCGCCGACGCCGTCTGGGTCGCCCCCGTCATCGCCGGCTCCGAGAACCTCGGCGGCCTCGTGGTCCGCGCCGAGGGCGGCCTCACCGAGGAGGACGAACGGCTCCTCGAACTCGTCGCCCAGTCCGTCGCCCTGCTCCTCCTCATGCAGCGCTCCACCGCCGTCGCCGAGGGCCCCGTCCGCGACGAACTCCTCGACGACCTCATCGCCGACCCGCCGCACTCCCCGCAGCAGAGCGCCCAGCGCGCCCGCCGTCTCGGCGTGGACCTGCGCAAGCCGCACGTCCTCGTCGTCGCCCGGCCGGAGGGCGGCGAGCAGGGCCGGGCCGTGGTCTGGGCGTCCTCGTACGCGTACCGGCTCTCCGGCCTGAAGACCGTGCAGGGCGGCTGCATCGTGCTGCTGCTCCCCGGCGTGGACGCCTCCGCCGCCGCCGCGGCCGTCTCCGAGGAGCTCGCCCCGCTCCTCGGCCACCCCGTCTCCGTCGCCGCCGCCGGACCCGGAGGCAGCCCCGACGCCGTCGGCCCGCTCTACGCGGAGGCGCTCCGCTGCCTGGACGCGATGAGCGCGCTCGGCGGTACGGGCTCCGCAGCGGCCGTCACCGACCTTGGCTTCCTCGGCATGCTGCTCTCCGACGACCACGACGTGGACGGCTTCGTGGAGAACGCCATCGGGCCCGTCCTCGACTACGACGCCGAGCGGCTCACCGACCTGACCCGCACCCTGGAGGCGTACTTCGCCTCCGGCGCCAGCCCCACCAACGCGGCCGAGGCCCTGCACGTCCACCCCAACACGGTCTCCCGCCGGCTGGAGCGCATCGGCGAACTCCTCGGCCCCGAATGGCAGAAGCCCGGCCAGGTCCTGGAGGTCCAGCTGGCCCTGCGGCTCCAGCGCACCCGCGAGGTGCTGGCCCGCCGCCGCGCCGCCACGGCCCCGTCCCGCCCCCCGACGGGCCCGGCGGACTGAGACCCGTCCCACGCGCGCGTGCGCGGGATTCCGACGAGGACTCCCGGAGCCGTACCCGGTACGCACGGGTGCCCGTCCGCGCGTGCGGACGGGCACCCGCCCCGGTGGCCCGTTGGGGCGGGCTCGGGGGACGGCCGGACGGGACCCGGCCGTGGCGGAGACTCCGACGTGGTGTCAGCCGGCCGCGCGGCGCGTGCCGTAGCCCGTGCCGTACCCCGACGACTCCCACGCGGAACCGAGCACGGTCGCCGTGTGCGCGGCCGAGGCCAGCGTGATGTGCCGGTGCCAGCCCTTGAACGAGCGGCCCACGAAGTCCCGCAGCCCCGCCTCCTCGCCCACCGCCGCGAAGTCCCGGTCCACCCGCTGCGCCAGCTTCGTCAGCCGCAGCAGCGAACCGACCGTCGCCTGCGTCAGGTCGCTGATCCACACCCGGGCCGGACCCCGGCGCGGGTCGTCCCACTCGCCGAGCAGCATCAGCGGCCGCATCCGCTCCCCGCCGGGGGAGGGCAGCGCGACCCGGACGGCCGTGGCCAGCGAGGTGCGCGAGGTCCGCGCGCCGCCGACCGTGTCCACCCAGCTCACCGGCCTGCGCAGGCCCTTGAGGGACTCCAGTATCTGCGCCGCCGGCAGCGGGCCGGCGCCGAAGCCGGGCAGCGAGCGGTCCGCGATCGCCAGCCGGGAACCGGCCCCGATCCGCGCCACCACCGGCACCCCGGCGGCGGCCAGACGGGTCAGCGCCGCCCGGCCCGCGCCCCCGCGTATGTCCAGCAGCACCGGCTTGCGCGAGACGTCGGTCCAGCGGGCGGTGTCGAGGGCCGCGGCGACCGCGCACTCCTCCAGGGTCTCCTCGCCGGCCTCGTCGGGAACCTCCGCGCGGTCGCGCCGCGTGCGGTCCTTCACCCACGGGTCCGGAAGGAACAGGCGCCAGTTGACCGGCGCGCTGAGCTCCTCGCCGGCGAACCACACGCCGAACGCCTGCTGGCCCTGGAAGACCTGCCCGCGCTCCGGGTCGAAGCGCCGGTCCACGCCCACCGAATGCTCGCCGGCCTTCGGGATCGGCATCGGCCGCACCACCCACGCCTGCGGGTGCCCGCCGCGCTCCAGGAACCGCCCGAGCTGGGCCCGCATCGGCTGCCAGTCCCAGGTGGAGCTGGAGATGAAGTGGTGCAGGCTCTGCTCGGCCGCCGGACCGCCGATCTGCGCGGCGATGTTCCGGATCGACTTGCGGCCCTGCGCGGTGAGCAGCCCGTGCAGGTACTGCTCGGCCTTCAGCCGCTGGTCGCGGCGGGCGAAGCCGGAGAAGAGCGCGGTGGACAGCTCGGTGAAGACGTCCTCACCGGGGCGCGGCGCGGCGGCCCGGGGCACGGCGCGGACCCGGGGCCGCGGCACGGTCAGCGGAGCGGCCGCGGATGCGGTCCCGTACTTGATTGCGACGGATGTACTCACGACACTCCTGCCCGTCCTGCCCGAAGGATGCGCAGCCGGCTTCCGCTGCCCCATCACCGTCGCGCGAGCACCCCCCGTCCGGCGAGGTGGACCCGGCACCCGATTCGGCCGCCGGATGGTGGCCGGACCACCGTTCCGCCCCTGACCTGCGCCTCTCTGGCTCCGAGCGGTGTCTGGATCGCGTCAGGAGGTGCCGCGGGAACACTCCGGCGGCCGGGTGCGGTGGTCCCGCCACACCCACCCGGAGCCACTGCGACGACCACTTCCGGCCTCCCTCCGGAGGAACTGACAGACTCGCCGGACGTGCTTTGACCCGTCGCGCTCCGTCGCCGGACCATCGCAGAGCGAGGCGACACGGGTGCCCGGTTAATGCCCCAGGCCGGGGGACCCCGCCCGTGCGCCTCGCCCTGACGGCGGCCCCGCCCGTACCCGCGGAGCCGTCCCGGAAGGCGGCCCCGTACCCGCGGTGCCGTCTGCTGACGGCGGCCCCGCCCGTACCCGCGGAGCCGCTTGCTGACGGCGGCCCCGTACCCGCGGAGCCGCCGGCCCCGACGGCCTCCCCGTACCCTGAGGCCGTGACATCGCGCGGTCTGCTCCCGGTCGCCCTGGTGGTCTCCGCCGGCGGGGCGCTCGGCGCTGCCGCGCGGTACGGGGCCGCTCTCCTGTGGCCCGCCCCGGACGGCCGGTTCCCGTGGACGGTCTTCCTCGTGAACGCCTCGGGCTGCGCCCTGCTGGGCGTGCTCATGGTGCTGCTCACCGAGGTCCGCGCCCGCCCCGCCCCGAACCCGCTGCTGAGGCCCTTCCTCACCACCGGGCTCTGCGGCGGGTTCACCACCTTCTCGACGTACGCCCTCGACACCCAGCGCCTGCTGGCCGGCGGGCACACCGCGCGCGGGCTGCTCTATCTCGGCGGGACGCCCGTCACCGCCCTGGCCGCCGTCTGGGCCGGGACCGCCGCCGCGCGGAGCCTCGTACGCGACCGGCGGGAGGCGGTGTGAACTGGCTGCTCGTGGTCGCGGGAGCGGCCGTCGGCGCGCCGCTGCGCTGGTACGCGGACCTCGCCGCGAGGGCCCGCTTCGGGCCGGGCTTCCCCTGGGGCACCCTCGCCGTGAACGTCGCCGGGTCCTTCGTCCTCGGCCTGGTGGCGGGCCTGGCCTCGGCGCGGGCGCAGCTGCTCCTGGGCACCGGGCTGTGCGGCGCCCTCACGACGTACTCGACGTTCTCGTACGAGGTGCTGAGGCTGTACGAGGACGGCGCGAAGGCCCGCGCCGTCCTCTACGTCCTGCTCAGCCTGGCCGCCGGGCTCGGAGCCGTGTGGCTCGGAGCGGTGGCCGGCCGCTGACCGGGAGCCGGAGGGGCACCGGTCAGGCGGTGATCCAGTCGGAGGTGGCGATCACCGGCTGGACGCCGTCGCGGTGGACGGTCCCCTCGATGAGGCCGTACATGCGGTCCGCCGCGAAGTACACCTCGTTCTCGTTCTTCAGCCCGAAGGGCTCCAGGTCCACCAGGAAGTGGTGCTTGTTCGGCAGGTTGAGCCGCACCTCGTTGACCGACGGCACGTGGTCGAGGACCCGGCAGGCCATCGCGTGCAGGGTCTGCTGGAGCGAGTAGCTGTACGTCTCCGCGAACGCCTCCAGCATGTGCCGGCGGGCCTTCTCGTACGAGCGGTCCCAGTCGTGCTCCGGATCCGCCGCCGCCGTGGCCGAGTTCGCCCAGCGGGCGGTGACCTTGGTGGCCAGGATCCGGTCGTACGCCTCCTGGAGCGTCGTGTACTCGTCCTTGATGAAGCCGTGGAACTCGGAGTTGGTCGAGTTCATCACGGTGAGGTCCTTCAGCCCGGACAGCACCTGGAGACCGGTGCTCTCGCTGTACGTGACCTGCGCGGTACGCACCTCCTGGCCCTTGCGGACGAAGGAGTGCTGCTCCTTGCGGGTCGGCACCGGGATCCGCTCCCAGGCGTACTCCTCGACGCGGATCTGCGCCTCGCGGATCACCGACTGGGAGGTCACGAAGTGCTTCGCGAGGAGGATCGCGAACGCCTCGGGGGAGGCGATGCCGTGCTCCTTGGCGAAGGCGTAGACCGTGTTCTTGGTGGTGTCGGTCGGCAGGCAGTTGCCGTTGTCGCCGGTCAGGTGCACCTCGCGGTACTCGCCCCGCAGCGCCACCGACACGTTCAGGTCGCGGATCTCGTGCCAGGCGCCGTCCTCGCCGCCCCTGCGGGCGATCCGGACGATGCGGTTCTCGGCCTTGCCGTACTGGTTCTGGGCCAGAACGTGCTTGCTCATGCAGTTCACTCCTGCGGGTACGCGGATACGGGTATCCCGTACGCCCGGCGTCCAGCGCGCCCGCGTCCCGCGGCCGTGCGCTCCCCGCCGTCCGGCCCGTGAACGGCGGACCGCCCCGGGACTGACTCGCATCCCGGTCCGTAGGTTGTGGCTCGAAGATAAGTGCCTTCCGGGTGGCTGGCAATGGGGGAGCGGCGTGGCGTCCCGCTCCGGCCCGGCGGCTCAGTACGGCAGCACCCGGGTCTCGGCCGCGGGCAGGCCCTTGGCCCACCAGTGGTCGTATCGCGCGTACACCCGCGGATCGCGGTCGGCCAGGAGCCCGCCCAGCGCCGCCGCCTCGGCCGCGAGCCCGGCCCAGTCGGCGGCCGTCAGCGGGTGGAAGGCGGCCGCCTCGATCCCGCCCGCGACCGGCCGCCAGGCCCCGGCCACGTACCCGTCGACGAGCAGGGTGGGCAGCACGTCGCCGTTGACGCGTATGACCTGCCGGCGGTACGCGGCCGGGACGATCCGGCTCCGGTCCGCGTACGCCAGCAGCGTGCTGTCCCACATCGCCATCAGGCGCGGCGGCGCCGGCGCGTCCCCGTCCGGCCGGTCCGCCCCCGGCAGGTCGTACAGCACCGTGCCGTCCGGGCCCGCCAGGACCTCGGCCGCGCCGTCCCGGACGAGCGCGTCGAGCGCCGCGCGGGCCCGGCCGCGCTGCACCAGGCCGAACTGGGCCAGATCCGCCGCCGACGCGGGTCCGAACCCGGCCAGATAGCGGCGCGCCAGCGTCTCCAGCCCGGCGGCGGCCGCCTCGGGGCCGGTCCGCGCCGGCTCGGGTCCCGACGCGACGAAACCGGGGGAGGCCGCGTACTGCCACGGCGGGCCGCCCGGCACGTGCCACAGCGGCGCGTACTGCCGCAGCAGCCGACCGGCCGCCGGGGTGAGGCTCCCGCCGCCCCAGGACTCCTCGGCGCGCGCCCGCAGTTCCTCGCCGGTGCGCGGCCGGGACGCGTACGCGAGGAGGTCCGGCAGCAGCGTGTCCGCGTCGTCCGGCGTGATCCCGGTGTCGGTGAACCTCCGGTCGCGCAGCCGGCTCCCGCGCAGCGTCGGCTCCACCGCCTCCCGGAACGGCCGGTAGTCGTCGGTGTGGACGAGGTGCAGGGTGATCCGCATCAGCGTCGAGCGGACCAGCCGGAACGACTCCACGGCCGCGTCGAGTCCGGCCGGGTCGAAGCCCGCCACCCGGTTCCACAGCGCCACGTAGGGCGACCCCGGCTGCTGCGCCTGGAGCGCCACCACCCGGCGGACGGCCTCCTCGACCCCGACCTGTTCCCTGGCCAGCAGCAACTGGCGGCTCAGAGTCGCCCGGTTGAGGGCGCGGGCCGTGAGGGCGGGCGGGGGCGGCGGGTTCGCGGTCATGGTTCCGATTGTGGCGCGCGGGTCCGACAACGGTCCCCGTCTCACGGCGGGACGACGTGCGGGTGTCCGGGGACATCGTGGTCGTGCCGATTCGGAGGTGCCTCGGGCGGGGCGGTCCTTCGGGTGGGCCTTCGGTGGGTCAGCTCGCGGGCGTAGTAGGGGACTTGCCGCCGCCGCGGCGCAGCAGCAGGGCGATGGCCGCGAGCAGCACCAGGCAGGTCGCGGCGAGCACCCAGATGACGGTGTGGAAGGAGCTGTCGTAGGCGTCGACGAGGAAGTCGACGAAGCCCTCGCGCTGCGCTGCGGAGACCGCCTCCGCGGGTCCGTCGATGTTGCCGCCGGCCGCCGTGCCGGCGACGGTGGCGGCGTCGCCGGCGCCCGGGAAGGCGGCGATTCCGTCGCTGTTGCGGCCGGTGAGGAGGGTGGCGAGGAGCGAGCCGTAGACGGCGACCGCGACGGCCTCGCTGCCGAGGCGCAGGGTGTTGAGGAAGCCCGCGGCCATGCCGGCCCGCTCCGGCGGGATCAGGCTCAGGGCCTCGCCGTCGACGAGACCCGCGGCGAGGGCGTACCCGGCACCGGTGATGAGCATCGGCAGGGCGACCAGCGCGAGGTCGACGTCCGGGGAGAAGAGGGAGAGTCCGGCGACGCCGACCACCAGGCAGGCCAGGCTGACGAAGATGACGGTCATCGCCCGGACGCCCTTGGCCACCAGCTTGGCCGCGAGCAGCGGGAGGACCAGCATCGGGAAGGTGAGCAGCACCATGATCAGGCCGGCCGCGCCGCTGGAGTAGCCGCCCGCCGCGGTGAGGTAGCTCGGCAGGTACGTGAGCATGGTGACGAAGGCGAAGGAGCCGGCGACCGGCACCAGGCACAGGGCGAGGAAGCGGCGGTCGGCCACGGCGCCCAGGTCGAGCATCGGGTGGGTGTGCCGCTTCTCGACGGCGGCGAAGGCGGCCAGCGCCAGGATCGTGCCGGCGAAGAGGCCGAGGACGCCCGGACTGGCCCAGCCCCACTGCGAGCCCTGGGCGATGCCGGTGGTGAGGAGCAGCATCGCGACGACGAAGAGGGCGGTGCCGGCCACGTCGATGCGGGCGTCCTGGTCGCGCGTCTCGCGGACGCCCTTGCTCATCGCGGGGACGGCGAGCAGGACCAGGCCGAGGACGACGGCGTGCAGGGCGAACACCCAGCGCCAGCCGGCGGTCTCGACGAGCAGGCCGGACAGGGAGGGGCCGAAGGAGACGCCGAGGCCGGCGACGGTGCCGAAGAGGGCGAACGCCCGGCCGCGGGCGGGGCCCTCGAAGACGGTGGAGAGCAGGGCCGCACCGCAGGCGAAGAGCGCCGCGCCGCCGATGCCGGCGAGGGCGCGGGCCGCGTCCAGGACGTAGACGTTCGCGGCGAAGACGCTGACGAGCGAGGCGGCGGCGTAGAGGGCCGCGCCGATCGTGAAGGCGCGGATGCGGCCGATGATGTCGGCGATCGAGCCCCAGGCGAGGGTCAGGCAGGCGAAGGCGACGTTGAAGGCGTTGACCACCCACTGGAGCGGGACCAGGCTCGCGCCGATGTCGGCGCCGATGTGGGGCAGGGCCACGCCGGTGCCGGAGATCGAGGTGGGGACGACGAAGACCGCCAGCAGCACCGCGGTCAGGATCAGGGTCTGCCGGCGGGGTGCGGCGGCGCCGGGGGAGTCGGTGCGGGTTGCGGCGGTGCCGGGTGCACCGGTGCGGGTTGTGGCGGTGCCGGGTGAGTCGGCCTCGGGCCCGGTGGCGACGGACTCGGTCTGTGTCATTGGAGGAAGCTCCCGTTCCAGCGGCGCACTTGAGAAAGGTTCGAAATTTTTCGAACCTAGGCTGGCAGAGCTGAAGGTACGATGCAAGTGAAACCTGACAAGCTCGGCGGCCTCCGGACGAGGGCCGCCTCCGCCGGACGGTGGACGAGCAGACCGAAGGAGCCGCAGCGCATGCCCGACGAGGAAGGCCACCCGACCCGGAGCGAGATGGACCTGCCGACGGTCCTCAACGCGCTCTCCGACCCCCTCCGGTACGAGGTGATCCAGGGCTTCCTGACGCTCCCCGACGGCACCGAGCGGACGTGCCTCTCCTTCGGCCTCCCGGTCTCCAAGTCGACGCTCAGCCACCACTTCCGGATCCTGCGCGAGTCCGGCCTGGTGCAGCAGGTCAACCGCGGCAACAGCCGCAAGGCCCAGCTGCGCAGGGAGGACCTGGAAGCCCGCTTCCCCGGTCTGCTCGACCTGCTGGCGGCCAACCCGCTCGCCCGGCGCGCCGGAACGGACCCGGAGCCGGAGCCGGGGGCCGCGGCGCCGGTGCGGTGACGAGCGGGCGGTTGCCGGGGAGTCGGCCGGACGGCGACCCGGCCACACCGGACGGGCCACACCGGCAGCCGGGCGGCACGCCTCGGCGCTGAACGCCGGCCGGTCCACAGCGGGTTCCCGCTTGTCCTGGGCCGTTCGCTCGCCGGCCGCACCGCCCACACCGCCCGCACCGCCTGCTGCGGCCTCGGCGCCCCCGGCGCGGAGGCGGAGCACGGCGCGGCGCACTGAGGCGGGCGGGGGCCCGCGTTGAGCAACCGGGCGGCGCGCCGGGAGGTCGTACGCCCCCTCCCGTACGAACAATGGGGTGAACCGTACCGAAACGCCCCCGGGAGACGCCCGCCGATGAGCACGACGACGTCCGCACCCCCCGTCCGGATCGGCGCCCTCGCCCCGCTGACCCGCCCCGGCTGGACGGAGGCCGGGCGGCATCTGCTGGCCGGTCTGGAACTGGCCGTCGCGGAGACCGACGCGGCCGGCGGCATCGACGGCAGGCCGCTCGACCTCATGGTCCGGGACACCGCCGCCGATCCTCGCAGGGCCGAGGCGGCCGTGGACGAACTGGCCGGGCTCGGCGTGGCAGCCCTGGCCGGCGAGTACCACAGCGTCGCCGCCCGCGCGGCGGCCGCCCGGGCCGACGCGCTCGGCCTGCCGTTCCTCTGCTCCTCGGCGGTGCTGGACGCGCTGACCGAGCGGCCGACGGACCGGGTCGCGCGGCTGGCCCCGGCACAGTCCCACGGCTGGCGCGTCTACGCCGACTTCCTGCTCGCCGCCGGCCACACCCGTGTCGCGATCGCCGCCGAACCGAGCGTCTACTGGGCGGCGGGCACCCGCATCCTCCGCGACCACCTGGCCCCGCGAGGCGGCACGGTCACGACGCTCGACGCGAGCGCCCCGACCCCCGGACCGCTCTGCGACGCACTGGCCGCCGGCGGCGCGACGGCCCTGCTCCTCCTGTCGGGCTTCCCGGACCCGGCGGTCCCGATCGTCCGGGCGGTCCGCAGGGACCCCCGCCTCGCCGGCCTGCTCATCGGCGCGCCGGCCGGCCAGCCGGAGTTCGCCGAATGGGCGGCGCTCCTGGGCGGCGACGGCGCGGCGATCCCCTTCCTCCGCTACCTCCCCGAGCGCCCGACGCCCCTGGGCGCCCGCGTGGAGACGGCGCTCCGCGCCCGCCTGGGCGCCGCCCCCTCCTTCGTCGCCTTCGAGGGGTACGACACGATCACCGTCCTCGCCGAGACCCTCCGCGCCCACGGCACGGACCGGGAGGCCATCGCCCGGTCATGGCCGCGCGTCACCGTGGAAGGCAGCCGCGGCACCATCCGCTTCACCCGCCCCGCCGGTACCCCGGTCCGCCAGTGGGCCTGGCCCCCGGTCCAGGTGGCCGACCGCGACCCGGCCGCGCCCACCCGCTTCCGCACCCTGCACACGACCCCGGCCTGACCGCCGGCACCGAGCCCCCGGCGCTCGAATCACGGCCCCAGGCGAGCGTCAGGCGCCCGCCGCCTCTCCGGTCACCTCGATGATCCGCGAGATCCACTTCCGTGTCTGGTGCCACCGGTTGCAGTACCGGCGCGAACGCCACCACGACCGGTACGCGACCGGCCGCTTGCACCACTTGCACGTCCTCACACGCCTCTGAGCCCCCATGCCCGCGACTCTAACCCGACCGGCCTGCGGCATCGCTAGGGGCAGGGGCCGTCGCCGACGGTCGCGTGGGAGACGTAGAAGGCGAGCCTGTCCGGGCCGGGAGGCGGGAGGTCCGCGGTGTCGGGGAAGACGACGGGCGGTTCCTCGTCGAGGGTCAGGGTGACGTGAGCGCAGTACGAGGCCGTGGTGTCAGCGGTGCTGACGGTGTACCTGCCGGCACCTGCCTCACGGGTCTCGACGCCGTACTCGGGCCCGATGCCGCTCCTCCGGATCGCCTCGGTGATCAGACCACCGTGGTCGCCCTCCAGGACCGTGTAGTGACGTCCCCCGTCCAGGCGCTGGATGCCCGCGTGGACGGCGTCGCGGAGCTCGCCCTCGCTCCACGTCGACTCGGCCCGCATGCCGATCAGCCCTCCGAGCGCGAGGAGCGGTGTGAGCACGATGAGGGCGAGACCGACCGGGTTGCGGTGGTTGTAGACGTACCGGCTGGTTCCCCACCTGCTCCGTACGAGAACGTGCTCGTCGTCGTCCACCGTGCTGCCTCCGTCTCCTGCGGGCCACACCCATGACGGGGCGTCGGACACGCCCCCCACGGCCGGTGCGCGGCCTTCGCCCCGCCCGGAATCCACCGCCCTGTCCGCCCCGCCCGGAGAACCGCCCCCGCTGCGCGAGACGCCCGGGGCGAGCCGGGCGTAACTCCGCCTCTCCCCCATGGTCGCGAAAATTCCGCCCCAGGACACCGTGAGGAAGTCGGCAGAGCTCACCCCCCGTCCCTGCCGGAACCCGGCAACACCCCCGGGCGCCGCCCCCCCCGCCCGGAACCAGCCCCGCCCGGAACCAGCCCCCGCCCAGCAAAAAGACCCTCCCGAAGGAGGGTCGATCGCGGTGCGCCCCCGGCAGGACTCGAACCTGCGGCCAAGTGCTTAGAAGGCACTGGGTGGGTGGGGGAGCGGGGTGGCTATGACCTGCGCGAACGGTCTTGGCCGCCGGATTCTCGCGAAAATTTCGGGCGCTTTCGGGACGGCAGGGCGGTCAGTGGCTGCTCCTCGCCTGTGACAGAGGTGAATATTCCTCAGATTGCCCCGATCGTGTTGTTGCGGACGTGGCGTACGAGGAGAAGAGCGGGACCGCGTCGTGGTCCAGAGCCGAGTCCCTTGGCTCCGCCAAATCGGGTGCTCTCTGTCAGACCCGCCCACCATGATTGGTGACGCAAGTGGCACTGAGGGGAGGCTGAGTTGGAGAAGCTGACTGCTACACAGCTCAAGGAGGTGTTCGGTTTGTCGGAGGAGGCGTGGTTGCGTCTCGCCGACGACGTCATCGAGCCTCTCGATGACGAAGCCTTCGCTGATGGCCCGAAGAGATGGTCTGGATACGTGTTTGCACGGTGGCTCGCCTCTGCCCATCCTGAACTGGCAGGCGCGGGGCCTCTTCTGCTTCGTCCTGCACCCTTGGCTGAGCCCCGATATTTGGGGGGCGTGTACCGCGACGCGGACGACGGAACGGACGTCCGTGCCGAGTACTTTGCCGGGCGTTGGGACACCCGAGAGGGAATCATCGCCATCGTCTTTCCGCGTGACGGCATGCCCGACGCGAGGAGCCTTCTCGAAGTACACACGGACACCGCCAGCCTCGTTGTCGTCGAGCACTTCTACGCCTTCGATGGGCCCCAACTGCAGGTGGTGGACCGAGAGAGGCCTGAGCTCGTTTACCACCCGTCGTGGAGCGACCTAGCCGCGCACGTGGGCGGCCCCGTCCCATGGTGGCCCAGCGCGTTGCGTCGCCGTGTCCACCTCACCGCATGGACCCCCGGAGACGCTCCAGTCCCTGTCGACGTGGCCACCTATCCCTCCTGGGAACCGCTCTACGAGCTGGCACGACAGGAACCCGAGGGTTCCCCGGTGCGACACGCCTGCTTCACGATCGGCCACCGCATCCGGACTAGTGCGGCGGAGCACGCGTCGTGGGAGATGGAGAACCTCCGCTCCTGGACGGCAGGGCCGGGCGATTCGATGGTGTATCCGGCCGTTCCGAGAATGTCCGACCCCGGCCCCGGAGAACTCGCGACGGACGCTGTCGTTGGTGCCGGACTTGCCGAACTCTGCGGGCGTACCGATGACCTGGCCGTGGAGTGCCTCGAGCATGTCAGTGCCTGGAGCAGCGAAGACCTTCCTTACGGTGGCACGTTCCAGGTGACCCGAACGGACGTTACCTGGATGGCGGCCGAGTGGATCAACCGGCTGCGTGAGGTCCCACCGACGGCTCTACACCGGGTGTGGGGCGAGAGTTACCAAACCGTGGGTACCTTCGTCGATCCGGTAACCGGCAGCCCGGTGGTCGCGGTGAAGGGGAAGTTCATTTTCCGCCGTGTCAGCGAGATCACCTACATAGGTCGGGCGCCCAAGCGCCTTCCCGAGGGGACGGTCCTTAAGGAGGTCATCCTCGACGATCCGATCTGGGTGCGGACCGACGACGGAGTGCTCTACCCGGCTCCCGTCATGGACGCCCCGGGGCTGTCCTGGGGATATAACGGTTCAGGTCCCCACACGCTCGCCCAGTGCGTAGGACGGTTGCTCGATGACGGAGGCGCCCACGCGGTTACCTATGGCGACGACGGTAAGGACGAGCCAGGGCTCGGGAAGTACTTCCGGATCAAGCACAAGCGCGGGACGCGTCTGACACGGAGTGACCTCGTTCGAGCCCGCAGGGGCGGGTGATCTTGCGCCGCATCACTTCCCGACTTCACGGCCAGATCGCACCCTGGACTCCACACCCCGCCTCTTCCGAAAGGCACTTCGTTCATGTCCCGACGCCGCCCACGCCCTGCTTGGCAGGTTGCCGACTTCTTCGCCCTGGAGCGGGAAGCGGAGGTGTACCTTGCGGCGGTCGATGCCTGCCTGGCCATGCCTGCCGTCGCACGGCGCCTCGGTGTGCGGCCCCAGGCCACAGCTGAGAACGCCCGTGCGGCCATGCTCACCGAGGCCAACGTCGAACGGGCTGTCGCACCTTGCCAGGCCACTCAGGAGCGCTTCCGTTCGTTGCTAAAACGAAGCGAGCGGCAGCGCCAGCGGCTCGACTACCTCCACGACCGCATGCATCCGCTGACTGCGCTCTTCTGTGGAATCACCGTACTTGCCCTACTAGTAGTGGCCTTCTCCTCCTGGCCGATAGCCCTCGCTGCCGCGTTGGCTCCGCTGCTGACTGCAGCGGCGATCTGGCGGCACCAGGTATGGCGCATGCACGTCCTGCTCAACCTGCGGGAGTGGGCCCTGCGTCCACGCGTCGCCCTGCTGGACAGAAGGACCGCGTGGGCGGCAGCCGCTTGGAGCCGGGACCTCCAGGGAAATGGCGTCCGCCCGCTGACCGATCGGGTGGTCGAGGCACTGCTCGGCGAGGACCACGACTCACTGCTCCTTGCAGACAACTTCCACGGCCTGCGCTCGCCGCGCAATCCGCAGTACGTGGTTGAGAGCCTGGCTGCCCGGAGTCTGACCCGCAAGATTGCCCAGCTTGAGAGCGGTGGGACGATCGCGGTCAGTGGCTCCCGAGGCGCGGGCAAGTCGACCCTTCTGGAGACTTGCGCCGGTGAGGCTGGGTTCGCAGTCGTCGTGCAGGCTCCGGCCACCTACTCGCCGTACGACTTCCTGTTGTCCCTCTACGTTCGAACCTGCGAGAGCTATCTCGTGCACATGGGTCACGTGCCTCCCGCGTTCCTCCGGCTCTCGCCTTTGCGTAGAGCGGCACGCCAACTGTTGCCGGCTTTGCGAAAAGGGCTCACGGCGCTGGCATTCGGGCTGGCGGCGGGCTCACTTGTCATCCTCGGGTTGGCCGCAGCAGTGCGTTCCTTCACGGCCCAGCAGTGGCCGACTGTGCGTGCTCGGGCGGTGGACCTCTGGCATGAGGCAGTAGCTGTAGTGCTCGACATCTGGAAGGGCGAACGGATCGGCGCGGCGGTCCTCGTCGTGGCTGCGGGCGTCCTGTTGTGGAGTCTGCGGCGGTGGAAGCGATGGCGTGCCATTCGTGAAGGTGCCCGGGTCGTCCTCGTCGTCGCGGGTGTAGGGCTGATTGTCGCCACCTTCTTCTCGCTGTTGGGCGATGACGACTTGCGCACCCTCGTGGGGGAGGCCATCGGAAAGACTGATGGAAAGGCTGATGGAGAGGGCTTCTTCCTGCTGTTTGTCTCGCTCGCTGGCCTTTTTAACCTCCTTATCGAACAGCCATGGGAGATCCGTGGGCGAATCCTCCTCACCCAGCGTTGGCGGCGTCGGGTTGGATGGGTCCTCTTCCTTATAGGGCTTGTGCTGCTCTTCACTTTGCCCCTGACGCAGGCTCTGGTGGCCGACCCTGAAAATCCGCTTCGCCTCACCGTCGCTCTCACAGGCCTGATGCTTGTCAAAATGGTCACGTGGAGCCCGGTGAGCCCAATCCCGCCCCTCGTCACCACCTGCCGCGACGAGCTGTACCGGCTGCAGACCGTGCAGACGGCCTCCTCTGCCGTGACGGCCGGGCCGCCGCAACTGCTCACTGCGCAGACGACCTCGCTGTCGACCCTGCCGCCGAACTTCCCAGAGCTGGTCACCGACTTCCGTGCGCTGCTGACGGAGATCGCCGCCGAGCAGCACCGGCGCGAGCAGCGGGTCGTGATCGCGATTGATGAGGTGGACCGGCTGGGCTCCGATACCGCGGCGCTCGCCTTTCTCGGCGAGATCAAGGCCATCCTCGGCGTGCCCCATGTGCACTACCTGATCTCGGTTGCCGAGGACGTTGGCGCATCCTTCGTGCGTCGTGGGCTACCCCACCGCGGGGTCACCGACAGCTCGCTGGACGACATCGTGCACGTTCCGCCCTGCACGTTGGAGGAGTCCAAAGAGATCCTGGAGCGTCGGGCGTCCGGTCTCTCCGAGCCCTACAAGGCACTCACGCACGCCCTCTCAGGCGGCGTACCCAGGGACCTCATCCGCTACGGCCTGCGTCTGGACGAGATCGAGGCCAAGACACGGTTCGTCGAGCTCACCGACATTGCGGAGCAGCTGATTCTTGAGGAGCTCAGCGACACGCTCGCCGGCTTTCGTACACTCCTGGGCAAGCAGCGGTGGACGGAGCGGACCGGAACGATCCTCGTTGCCTTCCGGAACGCGATGGACCATCTGCGGCCGACCTGTTCCTGTGGCTCGACCGAGCTCCGGTGGGCCCTCGAGCACGTGGCCTTCCACGACCTCCGCGGGCACCTGAGCGAGGAGGCGGCTGCAGAGGTCTCGGACGAGGCCCGGGAGCTCCTCGACGAGGCGTCGGCCTATGCCTTGTTCTCTCTGACACTGCTCGACATCTTCGGCAGGGGAGACTTTGCCCGCCGTCGGGATGAGGCAGCGGCACGCGGCCCCGCCGGGGCCTTGGAGCTGCTCGGTCGCGCTCGTCAGGAGCTGGAGGTGTCGCCGTACAGCGCGCGGCACCTGATCGGATCGATCCGTACCGCGTGGCGGCTACAAGAGGGCCCGGCTGCTAACCCGCTGGCCGCTATCCCCCTGCCCCGTGGCACCGAGTGTCCGCGTCATCCGAGAGTGCCGGCCTGATGCTGATGACGCTCTTTGAAATCGGCCACCCTCTGCTCAGGGGTGATCCCACACCTGAGCGCGATTCCCCAGTCTGGAGTGACATGACCTCCGTGGTGCAGGGGCCGGTTTGTTCCTCGGCTGATGGTCAGGGCTGGTTCGCGATCTGTCGGCCGAGCTGTTCGAGGAACTCCTGCAAGCTGGACGCGGCGACCTCGAAGTCGTCAGACCAGGAGGCCGCGGTGGACTTCCAAACTTGTCCGCTGTCTCCGATCGCGAACAGATGGCCTCCGCCGTCGCTGGCGAAGACCAACGCGATCGATTCGCCGACGATCGGAGCGGGGCCGCACTCGCGGAAGTGTGCCGCCACCGTTGCTGGTGAGTGGATGAAGTACCCGTTGTCGACGTCGGGCAGGGAAGCCTCGCTGATCACCCAGTAGAGAGTGGTCAGGTCAGAGGGGATCGGCGTCAGGTCCACGAGCGCGTCCGTCGCCTGGTGGCTGTCGTCGGTTGCGAGCATCACGGTGTTGTGGCCGGGCGGGAAGCCGTGCGTCGGGAGGAAGGACTGCATCAGCTTCGTCAGCGCCACGTCGGTCTGTTCCCGCCAGGACCGGACCCACTCCGCGTCAAGCCGCTCACCAGGCACGTTTCCCCTCGAATACGCGTGGGACCCGCCGGCGCGAGCCCGGAAGAACATATCGGAGGGGTCAGCACAAGGCCCGGCGACCTTCGGTCGCCGGGCCCTCACACGCGCTCTTCGCTCCCCAGATTCCCCACTCACTTCAAACCGCACCGAAGTGGAGGGAAGAGCGCCCCTGGCCGATTTCAGAGATCCTCATCAATGCTGTCCGAGGTCACGTGATGGGTGGCGGGGCGGGGTGCTTCGCCGCCGCGCACACGCGAAAGTTCCGGCCTAGAGGGGTCTGTACGGTTCACTAAACAGACCCACGGTCATCCCGTGTGACCTTGGAGAGCCGGCTTCGTAGGGTTGAGGCCCAAGCCGACCGGTTACGAGTGCAGTTGGCGCAGCATGGAAGCGCACCAGCATGGCCTGCGATGCCTGGTGCTGCGACGTCATGGGCACCCGTTCCTGCGACGGATGCCCAGTGGTATGGCCCAGACTGCCTTGTAATGCGGGGAAGCAGCGGGTGCGATGCCATGTCTGAGCGATCAGAACAGACGCATGTCGACGGGCGCCTCAGTCTCCACCGCGTTGCTGATCTCAACAGGGACGGGGACACCGAGCTGGACCGCGGTCGGGGTATAGAGGTCGGCGCTAACCTCAGGCGTGCTCAGGGAAACGAGGAGCGCGTAGGGTACTGAGCGGCCTATGCGATCGCTGCTGTTGTGGTACTTCCACCAGCCGCCAGCGGGGAAGACCGCGAGGACGCCGCAGTCGGCTAGGTCTCGGGCGGTCCCCCGCCAGATGTCCGCGTGCAGGGAGCCGCGGTCACGGTTGGTCCGGCCGATCAGCCAGTCGTTATCGGTGTCGAAGGGCTGGATCCTGGTACGGGCGTCATCCTCGGCCTGGGCGTGCTGCGCAATGCGCTGTTCGAACGCCTTCACGGTCTCGGTAGGTCCCTTGAGGGCAAACCGCAGACGGTGCGAGGCGTAGGTGTGCTGACCTAGCATGCCTCGGCGGCCAGGGTTGGGCTCGACGAAGTAGGAGAGCGTCACGCGCAGCTTGACATCTGTTGCATCGAGTTCGAGCAGTTGCTCGCGGGGCCACGGCAGCTCGTGGAGCTTGAGCTCACCGAGCTGGATCGACGTGCTGGCGCGACGGAACGGTATCAGGGAGTTCTGGACGATCAGGGTGACTGCGTTCGTGGTGCTCGCCAGGACCCGTTCTTCTGTGGGGACGCCCCAGCCGTAGCGGCGCAGCAGTGTGCGGGCTAGCTTGCCTGCACTTCCTTTGCGGCGTCCGTTGCGGTTGTAGACGCCCTCCACCATGGCCGGGGTCCACTCAGCTTCATGGGCGAGTAGGCCCCGGACGGCTTCCGGTCGTAGGTCGGGATATCGGGCGTACGCGAGGGCCGCGAGGCGGGCGGCTTGGGCAGTGGCTGGACTGGTCGCATGAACAGTGGTCAGGTGTCGACCGAGGCTGCTGCGGTCCGTGGTGGTCAGCTGCACAACGTCGTGGCCAGTGACTTGGGTGAGGCCGGCGTCGATGAGAAGGTTGCCGCCCTCCATGACGATGTCCGGCTTAATGGGGGTTGCCTCGGGGAACTGCACGGAGGTTCGGCTGTGCGGAGAGAGCTCGCCGGGGGCGGCTACCGGACGGAACCCCTCGAAACTCGGGTCTGTAGGAACGTCATTGCGTTCCGTGTAAGCGCCCACGGTCAGGATGTTCCACGCTTGTGCCGGGTCCTCAATGCGGGATGTATCGCACAGAGTGAGGTGATCGATGCTTCCGTCGGAGTTCACGAGGTCGGCTGCGCGGTGATCTCGGATGTTGCCAGCCGAGACGACGATCAGTCGTGCCAGTTCGGGCTCCGGTGCTCCGATCAAGTCAAGCCGGTCGTCGGTGACGACGACGTCCGTGCCGGCTGCCAGGGCATCCAGGGACGCGGACCACAAGGTGGCGGTGCCGTCGGTACCGCCCATGCCATCCCCGGATTCCACGGTCACAGCCATGGAATAGACGCGACTGCGAGGAAGCTCGGGCTGGGCTGTTTCCGCTGTAGCCACGGCGACTGCGGTGACCTCGCCGAATGGGCGAGGCTGGCCTTTACCCCAGCGCGGCAAGATCTTTACGGACTCGAGGTGATGTTCCAGTGGAACAGGCCCGAGTGAGTTGAGTGCCCCTTCGAGAGCGTCGCCGAACAGGGCAATGCCGCCCATCTGGGTCCCGTGGCCAGCATTATCGTCAGGTCCTTCTCCCTCGATAACGCTGTGAGCTCCGGCGATACAGGCACGCAGCAGTGTGTGTTCCTGGTCGATGCCGGTGTCTAGCAAGGTCACCGCCGGCGCTCCTGGGCCTGCGGGACGCAGCCGATCGGCGAGATCGAGGACGAAGCCATGGTGAAGATCTCTCAGCTCTCGGCTGTGGAGTTCTTCGGCGAAGGTGGGCTTGCGGATCTCGGAGGGGCAGGCGTTGGTGGTCAGCACCCTGGCGAGTTCGCGCGTGGTAGTGCTGACCTGTGCCACGCGGAACTGGCCGATGCCGATGCTGCGGCGCAGCATCGGCCAGCCGTGGGCCTCGGCCAAGGCGCGGAGGGTCTCAACTTGGTCGGCGTCGGTGAGCTTGGGGTCAAACCACAGCTCCCACCATGCCCTTGTATCCAGCCCTGGAAGCGGTTCCTCTTCCTGCCACAGGCTCTGGATGGTGGCCTGCTCGATCTCTTCGATGTTGGCAACCAGCGCGTTGTTCTTGGGCTTCCCGCGGCGGGTGTCTTCGGTGAACTGGCGGATCTTCTTCAGAAAGCCCGGGGCGGCGCCGTCTGGAATCCACACCACGGCATCCTGCGAGTGAGTCTCGGTAGCAGGACGCACGCTCATCAGTGACAGGCCGGAGCTGTCCAGGGAGTCGAGCTTGAGTTCCGCGTTCGGCGCTGCCTCGATGCGAACTGCGAACCCGTCGGCGCGGAGGGCCGACGGTGTCGCGTGCTGTTCGATGTGAGCGGCTGTCTGAGCCGCAGTGAGGTCCCCTGCGAGCTTTCGAGCATGATCAGCCCGACTGCCGGAACGATCGACGATGGTCTTAGCGCCGCCCCCTGCTCTTGGAGGTTTGGGGGTGAGGGTCCGCGCGGGCCAGGGGACAAGCAGGTGGGATGCGCGTGGTGCAGGGCCCTCAGGCATGGCGCAGGGAATGCCTTTCTTCTAGAGCTTCCCTGAGGTGCCGGGCGTTGATCACGTCGCTGTCCCCCAGAATCGCCCGTTTGGCGGCCGACTCGGACGCCTTGACCAGTTCTGCATGACTCAGCCGTTCAGTGAGAGCGGCTAGGTCAGGCCACGCTACAGCGGAGGTGTCCATCGCGGCGAGCCTTCGCCTAAGAACCTCGATCGCTTGGTCAGGGGAGGGCGGGGCATACAGGATCGCAAGGTCGAAACGGCGGAACAGCGCTCCGTCGAGCAGATGGCGGTGGTTAGTGGCGGCCACGACGAGTGATTCGGCGGGGGCCTGGTCAAGGAAGAGAAGGAAGGAGTTGAGAATTCGGCGGGCTTCGCCAACGTCGTTACCTGCTGCGCGGTCCGCTCCCAGGGCGTCGAACTCGTCGAAGAGGTAGACGGCGCGGTTCTCTGCCGCAGCGTCGAAGATCAACCGGAGTTTGGAGGCCGTCTCGCCCATGAAACGGCTGATCAAGCCATCCAGGCGGATCGTGAACAGCGGCAGCCCGAGCTCCTTTGCCAGTGCAGCCGCAGTCATACTTTTCCCGGTTCCTGGGGGGCCGGACAGTAGGAGGCGGTGCACTGGGGTGAAGCCGAATCGCTCCAGCCTGCTTCGCTGCCGCTGTTCGTGCAGGACCTTCTCCAGCAATGCCTGAGCGTCGTCCGCAAGTGTCATGTCTGACAGACGGATGTCTGGGTAGTCCGCGGTCAGCAGGTTCGCGAGTTCGCCGCGCGGCTGCACCACCGGAGTGGGCGCCGGATGGCGGATGATCTTCTGGGCGCGGGATGCGTCGATCAACTCCCGAAGCTCAGTCGCGAGCCGGGTATGCCCCTGACGTGCAGACTTCGCGACAACCTGGAGGGCGATGCTGTAAAAGCGGTCATCGTCACCTTCGGCATGGGCGCTGAGCAGCGCTTTTAGATGGTCGGCGCTGGCAGTCATCGTCCACGCCTCCCTCGGTGACTAGTCCTTCAAACCTAGCGAGGGCCTCCGACAAGCGCGCTCCCAGGGCGCCCCCACTCCCAGAGGCCCCGCTCATCGTAGTTCTTCCCCATCGGTCGAGTGTGTCCCCTGAGGCGAAGAGGTGATGGAGATCCCTGCCCCTCCTGCTCGCAGGAGGGGCAGGGATCTCCACTCCGCAGGCGCTTTCAATCCCAGGCCGGCCGCTTATATGGCGCAGTGGGGGCTTCCTCATCACTGTCAGTAGTCGACATATGCCTCGCCAAGGATGTCGGCCAGGGTGAGGGATCCGTCGGCCCACTTCGCCAGCTCGTCTCTACCTACGGTTCGAATCTCGTGCCTCTGGGCGAAGGCCAGTGCTGACTTCGTGAATCCGCCATTGGTTACTACGAGCGCAACCTTTGCCCCGTGCTCAGGGGTGGCTGTGCCGTTCACCTCGTACATGGTCGCAGCGCCCACGTTTCGTCCAGTTCGGGTGTGCTTGCACTGGACCGCGATGTAGACCCCGTCGTGGTTGGTGGCGAGAACGTCGGCTGCCATGTCGTTGGCGCGGCCACCGCGCCGAGTGATCGAGCATTCCGATCGCTCGAGAAGGCCGGACACGAACTGCTCAAACTGGCTTGGCGTGAGGCGGTCGATCTTCTCCAGGCTGATGCTCAGCGAATCGCGCGTGGGAAAGAGGAATCCGTTGTCCGGCGACATGTTTACCCGATTTATACCTGCTTGCTCCTTCAGGTGAGCCAGATCGTCTGCGTCGGGGACGAGGAAGAAATGCGCGCGGTGCAGGTACACGGGTGCGGAACTGCCGGTACGGAGTCGGTAGTACGGCGGCTGATTCGGCTTGCGGATCCGAGTGCACTCATGGACGAGCATGGGTGTGCCGCCGGGTCCCATGATGTGGTTGCCCGGCATGAGTGCGGCCAGAGTGACCGGCGTGGGAATGACTCCGGGGACGCACGTCGTGCTTTCGGTCGGAGTGTGCCAGGCCAGTGGCCAGCCATTCTCTGCGCCGACAGTGAAGAACCTCTGCCGACCAGGCACTAGCGGCTGGCCGCACAGTACGCAGTCGGTGCAGAAGCGCCCACGGTCTTCTGGAGCCAGCCGGCTCTTCCGATCAGAGCGTGGACCCCTCGACAGGAATGTGGCAGGGACGTCAAGCACGATTCCTCCCCCGTTGGTGACTGACCCAGCATGCATCACGGGGCTGACAATCGTGGCGGTCATGGCGGCTTCCCTGGCCAGGAAGCCGCCATGACCTCGCGGGCGAGGAAAGCGCTGGCGGCTGGAGCCGACAAGATCTGACAGACACCGACTGCGACCGTGGCTGGGATGTCCTCCGCCCGCCACCTCTGGGGTTCGGCTGGAGCCCCGCGGCTACGCTTTTCTGCTGCTCAGCCCGGTCGGGCAGAAGCGTGGTCGGCTTCTACGTACCAGCGCTTGACTACCCGCGTCGCTACTTGAGAGGTCAGGGGAACGTGGTGCATCGGAAGCTGTTTCGGATACCCGTCAGCGGTTCCCGGTCGCGGGTGAAGTAGAGCTTGTTGGTGAGGAGGGCTGCCCAGCGTTGCTGCTTCGGGCTGATCCACATGCCGGTGCCGGTGAAGCCGTAGTGGACCCAGACGTCCTCCCCGAGATCCGTGCCAGAGGCCGGGTGCCAGAAGAGGCCACGGGGCGGCGTGAGTTCGCCGGTGCGGATGCGGAGGGACTCGGCGATCCAGCCTGGGCCGAAGGCGAGCTGCGCCGGCGCGAGCATGTGGCGGAGGAAGGGGCCGAGGTCGGCGAGGGTGGAGAAGGTGCCGGCGATGCCGCAGGTGCCGCCGAGGAGGCGGGCGGAGAAGTCGTGGGCGGTGCCTTTGAGATGGGTGCCGGTTTCCTCGTCGAGTTCGGTGGGGGCGCAGCGGGCGACCGAATCCGGATGCAGGGGGCCGAAGCGGGTCTCGGTCATGCCGAGGGGTTCCCAGATGCGGCTGGCCGCCAGGACGTCGAGGGGCTGACCGGCGAGGTATTCGGCGAGGTAGCCGAGGATCAGGGCGGCTCGGTCGGTGTACTCGACGGCCTCGCTGGGGGCGCGATGGAGGGCCTCATGGAGGACGCCGTCGCGGATGTCTTGGGGGTCGGTGCCGTACAGGTTCTTGAGGTTGGCACGTAGAGGCAGGCCAGCCGTGTGGGTCAGGAGCTCGTGGGTGGTGACCTGGGCAAGCGGGTGGCCAGTGGCCTCGGGCCAGAAGATGCCGAGCGGGGTGTGGAGCTGGAGCTTGCCCTCTTCGACGAGGGTGCCGATGACGGCCCACACAGCGACGATCTTGGTGAGGCTGGCGATGTCGAAGACGGTGTCGAGCCGCATCGGCTCGTCGGGGCGGGTCGGGTCGAGGAGGCCGACCGCCCCGCTTGCCGTCGTACCGGAGGCGTTGCCGACGGCCCAGACGGCTCCCGGGTAGACCCGGTCGCGGACGCCGTCCTGGAGGAGCTGCTCAATGCGCGGGATGTCGAGCGTCATGGTGTTCCGATCGTAGTGAGACGGCCGGTCATGGTGGGGGTGCGCCACGGGTGATCAGGTGAGTCGCCTGCCGAGCTCGGCGAGGGCTTCGGCGGTGGCGCTCAGGGGGAAGCGGGCCGCGTTGGTGGTGCCGGCCGTGCGGAGCGCCGACAGGAGGCCGGGGTTGGTGCGGAGGCGGTCGAGTTCGCGGGCGACGGCGTGCGGGTCGGCGAAGTCGGTGGCGAGACCGGTGCCGCCCAGTGCCTCGGTGAGACCGGGAACGGGTTGGTAGAGGACGGGGAGGCCGCATGCCTGGGCCTCGAGCGCCACGAGACCCATGGCCTCCAGCGTCGTGGAGGGCATCACCAGCACGTCGTGGTCGGCGAAGGTCCTCCAGAGCTGTGGCCTGCGTAGCCATCCGAGGTAGTGGACGTGTACTCCGCGCTGGTGGAGACGGGGGCGAAGGGCGTGGAATTCGGCGCGGGGCGCGGCGATGGACAGCTCGGCGGACTGGGTGAGCGGGAGGGCTGAGAGGAGGGTGTCGAAGCCCTTCTCGGGGGTGAGGCGGCCGGCGTACAGGATCCGCAGGTGGCTGGAGGGCCGGTTCCGGCGCCTCGGGGGAGGGGCGGCGATGAGGTGGTCGGGGATGCCCCAGGGGATCTTCTCGATCTTGCGGCGCCGGGTGTCGGGGGCGAGGAGGATCAGTCGGTCCGCCATCGCTCCTGTCGGCACCACGATCGTGTCGGCGGCCCAGGCTGCCTCGCGCAGGGTGGCCAACTGTTCGGGGTGCGTTTCGGCGAAGAGAAGGTCTGTCCCGTGGACCAGGGCGATCCGTGGGAGCTTCGGGAAGGCTCTGAGCAGAGCCGGTGTGGCACCGAAGGCCAGGTGCTGCAGATGCAGGACTCCGGCGTCGCCCGGATCCACCGCCTCGGCTAGGACTCGCTGGAGGGTGGCGACGTAGCGGCGGAAGGCGTACCCCGTCAGGCACTTTCCCGGCGCCTGCACCAGCTCCAGCCCCGCCGGTATGGGCGGCCGCGGGCCCCTGCGCTCGGGCGTGAGCATGAAGGCCCGGGCGGGCAGGAGGGGAACGCGGCCGGTGTAGAGGTCCAGGAAGAGCTCGACGCTTCCGCCGGGGCTCGGGAACGGCAGGTCGAGGGCGGTGACGACGGTGGGGTTCACGCGGGGTCTCCCGGGTTCTCCTCGTAGAGGCGGGACGTTTCGATGCCTTGGCTGGCCCTGTATTTGAGGCCGTGGTTCTGGTAGCTGGCCGTGGCGCCGAGGGCCTGGAGGAAGACCAACTTGCCGAACGTCATGCGCGGGTAGACCCGGACCGGTCGGCTCGCCCGGATCTCCAGAGTCCATCGGATGGCGTGGCCCTGGTGCCCGAGGGGAGCGGACACGTGGACCCAGATGCCGAGCGCGCCGATTGTTCGGTCGCCGTTGAGGAACTGCGCGTACGCCTCGGAGCCGGTCCGCTCATACGTCGTCCCCAGGTAGAGGACCTCCGGCCGTAGCACGTACCCGGACTCGGGGATCGGCACTTCCTGGAACTCGGTCGGCCTCGCCGCGTCCAAGGAGCCGTCGTGGAAGCGGAGGGTGGCGCCGAGACGCCAGTCGTAGGCGTTGGGGGAGATCCTCCGCGGCTCGTACGGCTCGATGGCGATCTCACCGGCGGCCCTGGCGGCGGCGATGGCGGGGCCGGTGAGGATCATGAGGCCACCGCCCCGAGAGCGGCGAGGTCCCGCCAGTACGCGGAGGGCTGCGGGCCGGCGGACGACTGGTACTTGCCCGCGTAGAGCGCCACCGGGCCGACCGACACGAAGAACATGATCTGGCCGATCCGCATGCCCGGGTACACGCGCAGCGGCCGGATCGGGGAGAGCATGAGCGTCCACTGGCCGTGGAAGCCGATGTCCCCGATGGGAGCGGTGATCTCGACGAACAGGCCGAGGCGGCCGACCGAGGAGCGGCCGAAGAGCAGAGGTACGAAGGTGTCCGAGCCGACCTCCTCGGTGGTGTGGCCGAGGTAGAGCTGGCCGGGCTGGAGCTCGAAGCCGTCCGGAGCGATCTCGATCGACTCGGTGGCGTTCGGCCGGTGGGCGTCCAGGGCGTGTCCGGTGTACGTGAGCAGGGTCCCGCCGAGACGGACGTTGTAGCTGTTCGGGTTCACCTGCGTCGGCTCGAACGGGGAGATGCGGATGCGGCCGTCGGCCGCGGCCTGGGTGATCTCGGGGCCGGTGAGGATCATCGGGAGTCTCCATCAGTGAGCGTGTGCTGCACGGCCTGGCTGAGGCGGATGCCGGCCTGCCGGGTACGGCCTCCGAGGTACGCGTCGGCGAGATAGCCGGTGGTCAGTACGGTCGGCAGGCGGTCGGGCAGGGGACAGGGCGCGGACACGACCAGGCCCGTCTGTGTGGTGAGGTGGGCGAGCAGGGCCGCCGGGTCTGTGAGGAAGCGCTCCGGCACGTGGGCGTGGACGAGCTGGTTGTCGAAGGGCTCGATGGCCAGGAGGTCGCCCTGCGTGAGTACGGTCTCCAACCGGGGAGATCGAAGTGCGGTCTCGTTCAGCAGGACGGCTTCGACGCCCAGACCGCTGTGGAGGCAGCCTGCGACGTCAGTGAGCAGTGCGTGACGGTCAAGCAGGCCCCTCGCGTACGGGGTCCGGAGCGGACCGATCGGGGTGCGTAGTCCCCCGTGGAGGGCGTCGACGGCCTCCCGTACGGGGGATAGCTCGCGGGGGAGGCCAGCTGCCGGCGGGAACGATCCCACCTGGGCGGACCAGCCCGTGCCCACGGGCTCGGCCAGCGCGTACCCTGCCGCGAGTTCACCCCCCTTGAGGACGAGCGTGTCTCCCACGGGCACGGGTTCTGGCCGATCACTGTGACAGTGCCCGGCGAAGACAACGTTCAGGAACGGGCAGGCAGCAGCCAACTTGAGATCCTCGTCGAACCCGGAGTGGCTGAGCAC
The DNA here is from genome assembly GCF_042873895.1 of Streptomyces sp. NPDC004435. Taxonomy (NCBI): domain Bacteria; kingdom Bacillati; phylum Actinomycetota; class Actinomycetes; order Kitasatosporales; family Streptomycetaceae; genus Streptomyces; species Streptomyces sp. NPDC004435. The sequence goes on from NZ_JBIAMB010000001.1 coordinate 268,016, forward strand.
CACCCAGGAGTCGGCCCGGTGGTGATGGGTCAGCATCAGCTCGCGCAGGGCCTGGACGGGTTCGGTGACCCGGTGTCCGGCGCGCTGTTCGGCAGGGATGGCGTTGAACGCCTGGGGCCCGATGACACCCGTGACGGCGACGCGGCGGGTGCCGACGCGTACGAGGCGAGTCGGACGGAAGAGCGGGTCGCCGGCCTTGGCGTCGACGGCGTTGGCGCACACCGTGATGTCGTGGAGGTCGGGTTCGAAGTAATGGGCCCATCCGTGGTTGCCCGGGGCGACGGCGTCGTAGAGACCGACCAGGACGTCTCGCTCGATGCGGCCCTGACCGAGACGGTAGTAGCCGGTGCCCTCGAAGAAGTCCCCGCAGTCGACGACGAAGCTGTCGTGCCTCCTGGCGTGCAGGTACGCGAGCATCGGTACGGCGTTGTCGAAGGCCGAGTGGAAGTCTGTGGTGGCGATGATCCGCTGGAGATGTCTGGCGGTGGTCATGGGGTGACCTCGCAGATGTCGGCACCGAGGGCGAGGAGCTTGCCAGGCAGGTCGGCGTGGCCGCGGCGGATCTGGTCGACCCCGCCGAGCGTCGTGACGCCACGGGCGGTGAGCCCTGCGACCATCAGCGCCGACCCCGTGCGGATGTCGGTCGCCTCCACTCCGGCCCCCGTCAGTCTCTGGGGCCCGGTGAAGCGGCATTCGGTCGAGGACAGTTCGGTGATCTCCCCGCCCATGCGGACGAGTTGGGGGATGAGGTTGCTGTGGCGCCCAGGGTTGATCGGGTCCGAGAACAGGTGAGTACCGGGGAAGCTCAGAGCGAGCCCGAGCAGCGGCGGTTCGAAGTCGGCGTCGAGGCCGTTGGGGGCGAGGGTGGCCATGGCCCGGAGGGGGCGGCCGGTCGGCTGGGTGGCCCGACCCTGGACGATCAGTGCCTCGGGCTCCTCGGACGTGGGGATGCCCATCCGGTTCAGCGCTGCGATCAGCGGTGCGACGTCGGATCCGTGGACACCTTCGATCCGCGCGGTGCCGCCGGTGGCTGCCACGGCACAGGCCAGGGTCCCGGCCTCGATCTTGTCGCCCGGTACCTTCCAGACGGGCGCGTCCTCTGAAGCAGAAGACGGAGGGGCGAGAGTGAGGACGCGTTCGCCGGCACGATACTCGTACCCGACAGCCGCCAGCGCGCTCAGCACGCAGAGGACCTCCGGGGAGAGGTTCGGCTGCCCGAGCCGCAGCGGCACACCTGCGACCACGGCCCGCAGCACCGCAGCGATCGTCGCCCCGCGCGAGCGAAACGGCAGGACCAGCGACACCGTGCCACGGACCGCCCTGCCGGCTTCGACCACGTACCCGCGATCGTCCACGCGGACGCGGTCGCCGAAGGCTTCGTACACCTTGAAGTGCTGCTCCATCCCGCGGTCGCCGATCCGGCATCCGCCCGGCCAGGGAAGCCGGGCCCGGGCGCACAGGGCGATCAGAGCGGGGACGAGGTAGTACGAGGCGCGGATGCTGGAGGCGGCCTCACGCAGGCCGTCGGGCGCAGGGGCCGCCTCGCCGGGAAGGACGAGGACAGTGTGGCTGTCACCGACCGGATGGGCGGTGTTCCAGCCCGCCCGCCGCAGCAGGTCGAGCAGCGTCCGGACGTCGGAGCTGGCGGGCACATTGTCGAGGCGGACGGGGCGAAGGAGCGCCGCCGCAGCCGCGACGAGCGGGAGCGCGGCGTTCTTCGAACCGTCGACTGCCACCGCACCGGTAAGGGGCCGGCCGGGTCGGATCGCGATCACCTGGGACGTGACGGCGGGTACTCGGGTACTCACGTACCACTCCTCTGTGTAGGAAGGGACAAGGCGGCAGCGACCTCGGCCTGAGGTGGGGCAGCCATGTCGATCTCGGCCCAGCAGCATTTGCCGGACTCCGTCAGCGCTGTGCCGAAGCGGTCAGCGAGCACGCCGATGAGGAAGAGACCGCGTCCGCCCTCGCTGTCCTCGTCCGGCAGCGCGGGTTTCGGCGGAGTGCGGCTCCCGTCGCTGACCTCCACCCGCAGAACCGCGTCGGAGAAGTGGGCCACGACGCTGATCGGCTGATGGCCTGCGTAACGGACTGCGTTGGTGACGAGCTCGCTGACGACCAGCTCGGCCGTGTGGACGGCTTCCTGCGCCGCGGGCATGGCCGGCCAGGTGGCTATGGCCTGCCGCACTTGGCGTCGTGCCGTGGGCACGGCGACCGGTGTCGGCAGGAGAGTGAAGGTGAGCTGGTGCGCTTCCACGAGCGGCCTCCGGGATTCGGATCGACCACCCCAAGGAACCGCGCAAGACTCGTCGTTCGCGATGCTTTGTGCCTGCACCGCATCGTCTATGCAGAAGCTGCATGACGCCCCCGTACCGCTCGCCTACGCTGCGTCCGGAGGGCATGCTCGACGCGGACGGAAGGGCATGGATGGCAGACGTGAGGACCGAGGCCGAGAGGATCGGCGAGACGATCAAACGGGCCCGGCAGCGCACCGGCCGCTCGCAGGCGGACGTCGCCACCGCAATGGGTTATCACCAGTCGAAGCTCAGCCGCCTGGAGAGCGGGCGGGGCACGGAGGACACCCGGGTTTTACGCGCTGTCGCGGCCGAACTCGGCATTCCTCTCCGCCTCCTCGGCCTGAGTGAATCCGACCCGTCCGTAGAACCGACCGACGACCCTGAGACAGAAGACATGCGCCGCCGCACCTTCCTCGCCGCGAGCATCGCGTCCCTCGCAGCTCCCACCGCACCTGCCACGGTTGCCCACGACGACCTCGTCCGGGCTCTTCTCCCGAGCCCACGCACGGCTTCCGCCCGAATGGACGGCATGGATCAGGAGCCCCTGGAGTCACGGGTCGCCGAGGCCCGGCGCCTCTTCCACACCTGCGACTACGCAGCGCTGGAGGCGACTCTTCCCAGCCTCATTGCCGACCTGCGCGAAGCTGCCGGCGATCACCAGGGCGATGCTGTGATGGCCGGGCTCCTGGCCACGGCCTATCAGACCTCCACGAGCTTGCTGCTCAAGCAGGGAGACCACGGCAACGCCTGGCTCGCCGTGGGCCGTGCCACGGCCGAAGCAGAACGCTGTGGCGACCCGGTCGTTCTCGCCTCCAGCGTCCGCGTCCACGCCCACGTCCTGACCCGCGAGAAGCACACCGCCCAGGCCGTCACCCTGGTCCGGCACACCGCGGGCCAGCTCGCTGGCTCATACGACCAGCGCTCCCCGCGCTACCTCGCGGCCGTAGGACTCCTCCTCCTGCGAGGCGTGACGGCCTCCAGCACGGCCGGCGATCGTGCCGCCACCCGCGAATTCCTCGACGAGGCCCGGGACATCGCCCGCTACGTCGCACTCGACCGACCCGATGCCTGGGCCAACTTCAGCCCCACGAACGTTGCCCTCCATGCGGTAAGCGCCTCGGTCGCCTTCGGTGACGCCGGCATCGCCCTGAACACCGCCGCGCCCCTCATGCGCCGTCACATCCCCGTCCCCGAACGCCGGGCGGCCCTGTGGGTCGAGGCCGCCCGTGCCTACAACCAGCAGGGCCGCCTCGCCGAGGGCTACCAGGCCCTCCGCATCGCCGAGACCTGCGCCGCCCAGGACGTACGCCGTCCCGCCGTCCGCGACCTGGTCGCCGACATGGCTGCCCGCGATCGGAGACGTACGCTGCCCGAGCTCCACCACTTCAGCCGCCGACTGGGAGTCCCCGCGTGAGCGCACAGCCGTTCCTTTACGTCGTCGTCTGCGCCGCCGGCATCGCGGGCGACGCGCACTGGCTGATCACCGCCGCGCAGGAGCAGGGCTGGGGCGTCGGCGTCGTAGCCACACCCCAGGGCCTCGGCTTCCTCGACACCAAGGCGATCGAGGCCCAGACCGGCTACCCGATCCGCTCGGCCTGGCGCAGCCCCGGCGACCCGCGCCCCCTCCCGCCCGCCGACGCCATCGCCGTCGCGCCGGCCACCTTCAACACGATCAACAAGTGGGCCGCCGGCATCGCCGACACCCTCGCGCTGGGCATCCTGTGCGAGGCGTACGGGATGGGCATCCCGACGGTCGTCCTGCCGTACGTGAACGCAGCCATGGCCGCACACCCGGCGTACGACCGGAGCCTGAACCAGCTGCGGGAGATGGGCGTGCTGGTCGGGTCGTACGAGCCGCACCGGCCGAAGGCGGGCGGGGGAGCGGACCGCTTCCGGTGGGAGGAGGCGCTAGAGCTCCTGGACGGCAGGGGCGCAGGTCTCTTCGGACGGTGATCCGGATCGAGACCCGCGCTCCTGTCGTCGGACGGAGAGGATCGGGCGGGTCTCCGTCAGTGGGAGGAGCCCGGACGCGGCTCCTCCTCCTGTCCCGGCAGCAGCCGCAGAGCGAGGACCGATCCGTCGGCATGGACGGAGACCGGGCCACCCCAATCCTTGTCGTAGCTGAGGTGGGGGCGGGCGTGGCAGCCGGCGTGGACGAGGGCCCGGTACTCCTCGACGTCGCCCCTGGCGAGGAGTCGGAAGACCTCCTCGTCCACACCGGAGAACGCCTCGATGCGGGGGCCATTGAGGCGGAAGACGTGGTCGGTGCCGACGTACGCGGTGCCGAAGAGAGTGTGGGCGGCGTCCTGGATGCTCATGGCGGCCGCGTGTTCGAGACCGGTGAAGCGTTTGCGGCCCTGCCGGTCGGTGAGGTGGCGGGCGGTGGCGTGGCCGGAGCCGGTGAACGCCATGAGGCCCGCCGCGGTGGTGTGGGCCAGGGACTCCTGGAACCAGGCGTAGTCCTTCGGCTGGACATGACAGCCCCGTACAGGCTCCGGCGTTACCAGGCCCTCGGTGGGCGGGTGGATGTCCGGCATCACGTTCGCCTGGAACGGCGGTGCGTTCAGGTTCGGCTCACGACCTTCCGCGGGGGACAGCCGTCCGCCGCTGCCGGGTGCCTGGAGGGCGTGGACGGTCATCGTGCCGCCGTCCGTCGGGAGCTGCGTGCTGAACAGCAGGCCGGGGGTCTCGTTCCACGCGCCGATGTGGACCGCCTCGGCGTGGGCCGAGGCGGAGGCCAGCTGGTCGGCGGAGGTGGCGGCGTCGCCGTGGTTGCCCTTGCAGGCGAGGGGGATGACGAGAGACGGCTCGCCAGGACGCCAGACCTCGGCGAAGTACTGCGGGCGGTAGCGGTACTTCACCTTCTCGCCCTTGTCCCTGCTTGTGAGGGCCCAGCCCGCGCGTAACACCGTGTCGGCGGGGACGATCGTCACCGAATGGTCGGGGAAGCGGCTGCGCAGCACGTGCTCCGCGAGGGTCAGCGCGAAGCCGATGCCGAGCTCGCCGGACTGCAGCGACTTGTAGTGGTCCGCGATGCGGTGGCCCTCGTCGGTGAGACCGAGGAAGGAGTCCCTGCCGCCGGCCAGGGCCTGGGTGTATTTCAGCGCGCCCCAGTGCTCCGCCAGTCCCCGTCCCGCGCCACGCCACGAGAGGGCGGTGGCCCGGGCGAGGGTGTGGAGGACGTCCCAAAGGGTCACTTCGAACTGCCGGGGCAGCTCCGTCGACGGGATCGGGACGAGGGCGGGCTTTCGGCGAAGCGGCTTGTCCTCGTTCTCCTTCCGCTTCTTGTTGTCCGCCGTGATGGCAGCTTCCACCTTGCCGATGAGTGCGTCGTCGGAGTGAATGGAGATGTTCGACGGCTGGGCCAGGTCCTGGAGTACTTCCTCGGTCGGCTTCAACAGCTCTCCTTCACGGTGTGCGAGGGCGGTTCGCCATCAGCTGGACCGTACGGAAGGGGGGAGCGGCGCACGCAAGTGCGCAGGGGCGCGTGGTCTGGACTTCGGCACGGCGGCGGACAGTGTGCAGCCGGTGGCAGGGAAGACCCCCGCCACCGGCTGGTTGTTTGCATGGAGGATCTGGCCCGTTCCTGCTATTTCTCTTGGGTCATGAATCGGCGCCTGCGGCAACGATGCCGCACAGGCGGTCGTATTCGAGCATGTCCTCGTGGGTCATGAACTGGACGAGGGCCATGTGATGGTCCAGGGCGTAGGAATAGATCAGCTTGGCGAGTTCGGTGAGGGCTGCTTTGGCTTCGGTTCCTGCTTCGGGGTCGTGGATACGAACGCCGGCGGCCTGGAATTCTTCGAGAGTCGCGTCATCGGCGATTGCCTGCTCTTCGTCGGTGAAGGGGCGGCCGTCGAGATGATGGAAGGTGCGGGTGCCCCACGGTCGGTCGAAGTCCGTGTCGAATAGCAGGGCCATGACGTGGGGGCGGGGTGCGGGGGAAGGGGTGGGCATGGAGGTTTCCTTGTGACTGGTCAGAAGGTGTACGGGGTGAAGGGGAGAGCGGGTTCGATCATGAGCTTGAGCAGGCGGTCGAACTCGGCTCGTTCGTCCTCCGTCATGAGGGCGTGGGCGTTGCCGAGGTTCTTCTCGTCGAGCTGTTCCATGAACGGGGCGAGGAAACGCTGGATGGCTTCGGGTGCTTCCTCGTGCGTCCGGAGGTACTCCAGGTAGCGCGAGTGCTGGGACTTCAGCTCTTCGAGGTCGGCACGGGTGGCCTTGAAGACCGCTTCTCGTTCCTCCTGGGTGAAGGGGCGGCCGTTTCGATGGGACCAGGGGCCGGTTTCGCGGAAGTGCTGGAAGTTCGCGTCGCAGAGCAGGGCGACGATCTCGGGGCGTGCTTCGGACGGGGGCATGCGGGATTCCTTCCGGGGGTTGGTCGGAAGGTCAATTGTTGGGAGAATCGCCGGTTAGGCTAACCGGCGATTCTGGGCTATCTTTCCGCCTCGTTTCGCGGGTCAGCGCTGCCTTCGGGTGTTGTTCGAGGTCCTGGCGTCGAGGTGTGCCGCACGTTGCTGCGAGGAGGCGGCAGCGCTGCCTCGTCCATGCGTGCTGCGGGAGTTCTGGGGATCGGCGGGGAGGTCGGCCATCCGTCGTAGCCGCCACACGAGCACGTCACTCATGCGCTCCGCCGTGTCCAGCTCCCTCCGAGCGGCTGCCTGCACCAGCAGAGCGGTGGGGTTGTGGCCGGTGGTCCGGGCTTCGTCGAGGGTGGCTGCGAGGGCGGGCCATCCGCGTTCGGCGAGGACCTGGTCGGCCAACTCGGGCAGGGCTTGGCGCAGGGTGGCGGCGTGATGGCGTTGCCAGGCAGGGGTCAGACGGCTGCCCCGCTGGTGGAGGAAGGCCATGGGGAGGTCGGCAGCGGCGGGATAGGCGGCGCGGAGGTGCGCGGCGGTCCGCTGGGCGGCTTCGGCCTGCTGGAAGTGCTGCTTCCTGGCGTGCCAGTGGGCGGCGGGGGTGGTCAGGAAGAGCAGCATGTCGATGACCATTGCGGTGGTGGCGCCGTCCTCGCCCCGGCCGAGGGTCGGGCCGCTGTGCACGAGGTCGCGGGCGGCTTGGCGCAAGGCGTGATCGTGGCCGCGTGCGGCGCGGACGTGGGAGCGGGAGGCGCGTTCGAAGGCGGCTGCTGCGGCTTGGAGTTCGTGGCGGGTGTGGACGGCAGAGGTTTTGGCGAGGGCGTCCAGGACCTCCCCTGCGGCGGCGATCTGCGCGGCGATGACACCGTCGTCGCCGTGGTCGATGACGAGCAGGGCCTGCCAGGCGGCCGTGGTGGCACGTCGGCGTGCGGACGCGGGCCCGGTCACCCACGGCTGGGAGGGCTCCGAGGAGAGGGCTTCCGCGGATGTGGTCCAGCGTTCACGGATCCGGGGCAGCGAGAGGTCTGGGGCGAGCTTGGAACCGGAGTAGAAGACCGGCTCGCCCTTGCCGTTGCGGTCATCAGGGAGGGCGACGGTGTAGCCGAGGGTGTCGCCCGAGGGTGCGATGCGCCGCCGGACGAGTAGACCGGCCGAGGCGAGGCGGTCGAAGAACTCCTCCTCACTGGCTGCGCCGGCCACCGAGCGGCGGACTTCCTCGCGCAGCTTCTCGCGTGGGGTGCGCTGTCGGCCGAGGTGGGCGGCTTTGTGGCGTTCGGCGCTGGTGGGCCGCGTGGCGGCGGTACCGTCCCCCGCCGCCACGCGGTGGAGGCCGTAGTCGACTTCGATCTGGCGGCATTCGGTCTGGGCACGCTTGGCGGAGCGGTGGTGGTCGGGGCGGCGGCCGTCTTCACGGACGAGCGTGGCGATGAGGTGGATGTGGTCGTCGGCATGGCGGACGGCTGCCCAGCGGCAGCCCGCGCCGTCGCCGGGGTCGATCCCGGTGGCGGCGATGACGCGGCGGGCGACATCCGCCCATTCGGCGTCGGTGAGAGTGCGGTCGCCAGGGGCGGCGCGGACGGAGGTGTGCCATACGTGGGTGGTGGGGCGGGCATCTTCGTCGAGGAGGTGCAGGGGCTCGTCCAGGAGCTGGGCGAGGTCGGCGAGAGTGACGCTGGGGTCGCGGCCGGGGTCGGGGGCGAGGCCGTCGAAGGAGGCGACGAGGTGGGGGTCGGTGTGTTCCTCGCGGCGGCCGGGGCCGTAGAGGTAGGCGAGCAGACGGACGGTGTTGCGGCCCTGCTTGTGGATGCGGGGTATCAAGCGGCGGTGCCTTCGGAGTTCGGGTCGGTGAGGCGGGCGGTGACGTGGCGGACCTCGTCGACGGCATGGCGGACGGCGGCAATGGTGTCCTCCAGACCGCCGGGGTAGGCGCCGCTGTTGAGCGCGTGGGCGGCCTGGTTGAGGTTGTTGTTCGCGTACCCGAGCTGGCGCCGGAGCGCGAAGAGGGCTGTCAGAGCGTCCTGGCGGGTGGCGATGGCGGCTGCGGTGCGGTCGAGGTCGCGGGCGGCGGCGAGTCCGCTGTGGGCGAGGAAGCCGGCGACGCTCATGCCGACCGCTTCGGCGCCGGCGGCAACGGTCGCGTGCTCGGCATCGCTGAGGCGGACGCTGTGCGCGCGGCGCTGCGTACGAGCGCGTACGCGGGACTTGCCCCGGCGACGCCGCACCGGCTGCGGTCCGCCCTCGGCCGCAGCGCCTCCCTCCCGCGCCCCCTGGAGCGGGAGGGTGCCCGTCACCCCCGGGGCGGGCACGGGTTCGGACGCACCCCCGACGGGGGAGTGTCCGAACCTCCAACTTGCTCCGCCCGGGGCAGGGCCGGCGGTCATCTGCAGGTGGGTGGGTGCTTCGGTGTGGTCGTCGTACATCGGGGGTTCCTTGGAGTCAGTGCTGCGCAGGTGCGGGACGAGAGGGCTTCAGGGCGTGACGGCGAGGTTCTTGATGGTGGCCGCTTCCTCCATGACGGCGTCGACAGCCCTTTTGGCGCGGGCCCTGTCGACGGTGAAGCCTTGGGCGCGAGCAGCGTTTTCGACGGGGGTTCGGGAGACGTGGCCCGTCTCGCTGTGGATCTGGCGGGCGAGCCGCAGGAGGTAGGCGTCGGTGGCCTTTGTCTTGCGCTCGCCGGGCTTTGGCGTCGCCCTCGGCGACGGCGCGGTGGTGGGGACCGGCGCCTTGGCGGATGCGACGGGGGCCGCAGGTGAAGCAGCCGGCGGAATGGGTGGTTTCGGTGCGGGCTTGGCGGCCGGTGGTGCGTGGCGGTCGGTGGCAATGGCGGAGGACGTGGCGCCTGGCGGCTGTGGTCCGCCACTGGGCGCCTTGGCGGTTGGCGGTTCCGCCGCCGTCACCTTGTTGGCGGTGAGGTGGCGGTTGATGACGAGGTACAGGTGGACGGCGCCGGCGAGGGCGAGCGGGGCGATGGCGGACAGGGCGCCGACCGTGGCGTTGTTGAGGTGGAGGCGGGCCTGTTCGTTGAGGCGGATGGCGTGCAGGGCGTTGGCCCAGATGCTGGCGCCGGTCGCCAGGGTGACGAGGGTCCACACGTACAGCCGGGAGCGGAGCGGGGCGGTGCGCAGGATGAGCAGGGCGGTGACGCCGAGGGCGATGAAGCCGTCGATGATGAGAGGGAAGAGGTAGGTCAGCGGTCCACTGATGTGGGCGGCGACGGCCATCTGCCGCAGGGCGTCGTAGGAGAGGACGAAGCCGACGACGGCGATCAGGGTGATCCCCATGAGGAGGGGACGTCCTCGCTGCTCGATGGCGGGGCGTATCGGGGCAGGGGCAGGCACGGGCAGGACTCTCCGAGGGCGGTGCGGGGGAGCGGATGGGGGCCGTCGGGGGTCAGGCGACGGGCTTTGTGCGGCGGCGGTCGGGGCCGTCGAGGATGACCCGTTCGGTCATCTGGGCGAGGCGGGAGGAGACGCGGTCGCCGAGGGCCGAGCGCAAGGCTTCGGTGATGAGGTTGGTGGTGATCAGGGTGGGGCGCAGATGCTCGTACCGGTGGTTGATCAGTCGGTAGGTGAGCTCCTCGGTCCACTCGCTGGTCTTCGCCGCGCCGAGGTCGTCCAGGAGCAGCAGCGGGCAGCGCATCAGGCTCTGCAGGTCGCGCTCGCTGTCGAACCCGGGGCGTGGGCGCAGCCGGGCATACAGGTCGGCGGCGGTGACGGCTTCCCAGCGCAGGCGGACCCCCGCGGCGAGCAGGGCGCGGATGGCGCCGTACGCCTGGTGGGTCTTGCCGGTGCCGGTCGGGCCGACGATCCGCAGCGAGGGTCCCTCCGCGATGCCCGGTGCGCCGGCAGGGCCGGTGCGCCCGGCGCGGGCGATTTCGTCCACCCAGGCGGTGACCTGGGGGTGGTCGGCGAGGGCGTGGCGGTAGCGGGCGGGGATACGGCCTTCGGCCAGTACCAGTGCGGTGACCGGCTCAGGTGCCGGCTCCTGGGCCTCGGCGTCGGGGGCGATGCCGCGCCGGGCCAGGATGTCGCCGAGTCGGCTGGTGATCCGGGCGGGCTGCTGGGGAGTGCGGGTGAGGGCGGTGGCGGTCAGAGGTCGCCTCCGTAGGCAGCGGCGGTGTCGGCGGGGTTGGTCCACGGCTGGTGGGCAGCGGCGGCGGGGGTGGCGTTCATGGCCTCGTGCACGAGGCTGGGCAGGGTGCTCGGGTGCAGACCCTTGGCGCGGTGGCGGTCGAGGCCGGCGCGGATGTGGTTCGGGGAGATGCCCTCGGCGAGGAGCTTCTTCACCTCGCGGCCGAGGTGACTGAGCACGTCCTGCGGCGGGCGATGGGGGCACGCGGCGGCGTACTCGCCGATCAGGTCCTTCGCCGAGACCGAGCCGGGCGCGGGGGCGCTTGTGCCCCCCAACGGGGTAGATCCTAGATTCCTGTTCCTAGGTCCTAGATCCGGACGGTGAGGGCTCAGGGAGGGTTCGGGGAGTCCTCCGTGAGGCTGCGGTGAGTGCTCACGGAATCGGCTCTGAACTGCGGATTCGCCGTTCCCGGAGGGGTCCGTGAGCCCTTCCGGTCCTGTCACGGAAGGCTCGGTGAGTCCTCCCGGACGACTCGCGGAAGTCTCCGCGAGGGCTCCCCGCATCTGCGGTGAGGGCTCACGCGGCACCCCGAGATCATGGTGCGGGCACGGGGGAGTACGGATGCCGCTGGGCCGGTTGATCTTCTGGTGCTTGGCGAAGGTGACGATGTGCAGGTACCGCTTGCCGTCCTCGCCCTCGTAACGGCAGATCAGCCCGGCGTCGTCGAGCTGGATGAGGTCGTCCTCGACCGCCTCCGGCCCGTGCTCGCGGCGTAGCGACCACAGCTGGCCGGCGATGACCGCTGCCTGGTCGCGGAACCGGCCCTGGTCGTCGGCCTGGGTGAGCAGTCCGAAGAAGGTCCGCTCGGCGGACAGGGACACCGCCGCGAGGGACTCGGACGAGAACGCCTCGGGCTTGATGGTGCGGATACGGGCGATGGCGATCGACCGCCTTTCAGGGGGGCAGGGGAATCCGGCGTCGCCGGGGTGCATGGCCAACACAGCCACACCTGGTGCGCAGAAGTCCAGACTTTTCTAGGAATTCTGAGCAACTCCCCGGCATGTCGTGCCGACGGGTCCGGCCACTGTAGAGGCGAATTCCCGGTCGACGAAATCACCGCCGAAAATCACCGCGCGATCGGCATCGCTCACGGCAGACAGGAATGCCCTTCCGGACTGGTCGGCGCGCAAGCTACAACACCACCCATGCCGCCACGACCCCTCGCCATCGGACCCGCCGGACACGCCGCCGCCCACGCCATCGAACGCACCCGCACCGCCCGCGGCTACTCCCAGCGCCAGCTCGCAGCCCGGGTCACCGCACTGGGCCGGCCCATGACCTTCACCGCGCTCTCCCGCATCGAACGCACCGTCCGCCGCTGCGACATCGACGACCTCGTAGCCATCGCCACAGCCCTCGGAATCGCCCCGCAGACCCTTCTCGCCGGCGCCCTTACGCACTCAGGGGCGGCCGGGGTGGGCGAAATATAGCCGACGATCCCCGGTTTCCCTAACCGGGGATTCTCCGGATCATTGTGGATCCCGGAACGCCCGTAGGTCCGGTCCCCGCCAGAGCCATGTCAATTTCCCGAAAGAGACACCTTGCGTCGATCCCCGATAACCGCCACCCGCCGCTCCGAGGAAAAGCTCACCGTCGACGAGCTCTGCGAAGAGTTGCGGATTTCCCGGTCTACCTTCTACGACTGGCGCCAGAAGGGACGCGCGCCCCAGTGCGTGAAACTCCCGAACGGCAGCCTGCGCGTCCGCCGCAGCGACCTGGAGAACTGGCTCACCGACTGTGAGGCCGCCGCGTGACCAACCGGTGCTACAAGGTCCGCTTCTACAAGACGGAGGTCTACAAGGGGAAGCGCGGCACCACCCACACCGTCCGCTGGTCGGTCGACGGCCGGCGACACGGCGAGACGTTCAAGAAGAGCGCGCTCGCCGAGTCCTTCCGCGCCACCCTGCTCGTCGCCGCCAACAACGGCGAGCCCTTCGACCTGGACACCGGCCGCCCGGCCTCACACGCCGCGCCCTCCACCGAGATCACCTGGTACGAGTTCGCCCTCCAGTACGTCGACATGAAGTGGTCCCGCATCTCGGCGAACAACCGCATCAGCACCGCCAAAGCCCTGACCAAGGCCACGCTCGCCCTCCTCCGGGCCGAACCTGTCCAGTACGAGGGCGTCGACGTCCGCAAGGCGCTGCGCGAGTACGCCTTCAACAAGAACCGCCGGGACGAGGCCCCGCCCGAGTACCGGGCGATCCTGGCCTGGATCCGCCGCAACTCGCTCCCGATGAGCGCCTGGGAGGACACCAAACACGTCGACGCCGTCCTCCACGCCCTCGACACCGTCCTCGACGGCACGCCGGCCGCCGCCAGCTCAGCCAAGCGCTACCGCCGCATCCTGAACGTGGCCCTGCGCCACGCCGTCCGCCGGAACGTCCTCCGGGCCAACCCCATGCCCAAGGGGAAGGAGGACAACGCTGCCCCGAAGTCCTCCGGCGCCGTCGACAAGCGCTCCCTCCTCAACCCCCACCAGGTGGCCGCGCTGCTCATTTGGATCGCCGGCCGCCCCCGCACCGGCCACCGGCTCACCGTGTTCTTCGCGGCCCTCTACTACGCCGGCCTCCGCCCCGAGGAAGCGGTCGCCCTGCGAGTCGAGGACGCCGTTCTGCCCGCGGCCGGCTGGGGCGAGCTCCGTGTCCACACGGCCGAGCCCGAGGTCGGCAGCCACTGGACCGACGACGGCGAGGTCCACGAGACCCGTAACCTCAAGGGCCGCGCATCCGGAGACACCCGCACCGTCCCCGTCCACCCCGACCTGGTCGCGAGCCTTCGGGACCTGATCGCACGCGAGCAGCTCAAGCCTGGTGACCTGCTCTTCCCCGGAGAGAAGGGCGGCCTCCTGGCCGGCTCGGTCTACCGGCGCATCTGGGCCAAGGCCCGTGAGGCCGTCCTGCCCGAGCACGAGTACGACTCGCCCGTCGGCAAGCGCGTGTACGACCTCCGCCACACCTGCCTGACCACCTGGCTCAACAACGGCATCCCGCCCGCCCAGGTCGCCGACTGGGCCGGCAACAGCGTCCCGGTCTTGCTCTCCACCTACGCCCGCTGCATCACCGGCCAGATCGCCGAACTCCAGCAGCGCATCGAAGGGCCCCAGTCCCTGCCCGGTCCGCGGTTGCCTTCGCGCGCCGGCCCTGTTCGTGCCGCAGTCTCTTCGGCGAGAGATGCTCGCGCACGGTGACGCTTCGGCGCGATGCTTATCGTGCGTTGCCGACCGAGCTGCGCCTTGAAGGCCGTTGGGTCCGATATGCCGTCGCGTGACGCGGCCGGTTACTGCGACCAGCGGGAAAGGTGCCCGAGAAGCCTTGCAGCTGGCTGCGGGAGGCTCTGTCAGGGGCGGATGGCACCATGCCCCGCATGAATCTCGCACACCCGCTCGACGGCCTGGACGCTGTGCCCTGGGCATCTTCCTCCCACGCGTACGGCAGCGCGGAAGACGTTCCCGACCTGCTCCGGGCTCTTACAGGTACGGACGCCGCTGCGGCGTCCGAAGCGCTGTCGGAGCTGTACGGGAGCGTGCTGCATCAGGGGACGGTCTACGCGGCCAGCATGGAAGCGGTGCCGTTCCTCGCCAGGATCGCGGCGGCGGGCCACCGTACGGTTGACGTCCTCGGGCTGCTCGGTGGCATGGCCGAGAGCGAGGACGAGTACGGGGTGGCGCCGGGTGGTGTCCGGGCGGCCGTGGCCGCGCAGTTGGAGTTGCTTCTGCCGTTGCTGGCCGATGCCGAGTCGGACGTCCGGCGGACCGCCGCCTGGGCGGTTTCGCACACTCGCGACGGCAGAACCGTCCTGCCCGCCCTGGAGATCCGCTGGGCGGAGGAGACCGAGCCCGCAGTCCGGGCCGAGGTCCTGGCCGCGACCGCTCGGCTCGACCCGGAGCGTGGAGCGGCTGAGGCGGTTTACGTCCTGGACCCGTCCCAGCCTGCCGTGGTGCGGCTGGCCGCCCTCTTCGCCTGCCTCGACGCAGGCGCTCCGTGGTCTGATTCCCTGCACGCGACGATGCTGTCGCTCTTGCCGGCCGACTCCTTGCGTTCCGACTTCGACCTCGAACGCGGCGAGCCGCTGGCCGCCGTCGTCGAGGCCCTCCTGGGGCGGGCTCACGGACCGGCGCGGGAGGCGGCGTTCGCCCTGGTCGATGCGGCCCTGCGCGACAGCCGGGCCGAGGTTCGGGCCGAAGGCGTCTGGGCGGCCGACCGCGCCTGCATGCTCTCGCGCAGTGCCCCGGAGCAATTGGCGGAGAGCCTGTGTGCGGCGGCTGTCGACGACAAGGCAGTGGTGGACATGGCGTCTCTCCTGGCGCGGCTGGGCCGCGCCGCCGAACCCGCTGCGGACGTGCTCGCCCCTCTCGCGGGACGGAACCTGGACCGGGGGGACGATCACGCCGACCGTGCTCTGGCCGCATTCGTGCTCGTCGCACCCGAGCAGGCTGCCCCGTTCCTCGCCGCCGGCCTCGGGCGCCGCCCGCGTGCCCTCGACGCGGCGACCGGAATGTGGGACGAGGAGAGCGCGGCTTTCCCGTTCGACAGGGAACTCCGCGATGCCGTTCGCTCCCGCCTCTCCCAGCCTGCGGCGCTCAGCGGCAACGAACCGTGGCAGCTGACCAGTCTCTTGGCCGGGTGGGGCGCCGAGGCGGCGGCTGCGCTGCCCGAGCTGTGCGCAGCGGTTCCCCATATTCCCGGCCAGGCCACACGTGCCCTTGTCTCCGTCGCGGCAGATTGCGCTCCAGCGGATCGCGACATGGCTGTCGCCGCGCTGCGTGCGGCAGCCCAACGGGACATCCTCCCGGCGGCGAAGGCCCTGTACGACCTCACGAGCGAACCCGCGCCGCTACTGCGATGCCTCGAACAGGAACTCGGCCGGGGTGGCCGCGATCCGCGCGACGCAGCCAGGACCGCTGCCGTACTCGGTTCCCGCGGAGCGGCTCTGGCTCCACTCCTGCATGGGGCGCTCAGCGACCCGGGCAAGGACACCACGCCCGCGCTGGACACGGATACGGCCCTTGCCGAAGCTCTGTGGCGCGTCACAGGAGACCCGGAACCCGTCGTCGCCGTCCTCGCGTCGGTCTTCGACCGCGCCGCGCAGAGCCAGTGGGCCCGCTGGGCGGTGGTGAGAGCCGCCCGGGCGGCCGCGCTCCTGGGCCCTGCCGGCCGTCCGCTCACCGCCAGGCTGGAAGCGGCCCTCGACGATCCGGTGCAGGCGCCGGCCGTCGTCCTGGCCCTCGTAGCCGTGGCGGACCCTGCCGCCCTGGACCACGCCGCGCTCGCCTCCGCCGCCCTGGCCTCGGCCGAGTGGGACGCCGATCCGGCAGGGGCCTGCGACGCCCTGGAAGCCCTCGGACGCGCCGCCCTGAACGACGACCACCTGCGCCGGCTCGAAGTCCTCGCAGACGGCGACCCCCGGGTCGTCCGCTCGGGAGTCGAGAACCGCATCATCCGCCAGGACGAAGCCTTCCGGGGCCGCGCCCGGGCGCTCCTCGCCACGTTCAGGAACGCCGCGGCGTCCTGAACGAACGACCACGAGCGTCGTGCCGGCGGCGCGGGACGTTCCCCTGCGCCCCGGCCTACTCGGGCACCCCGGTCGACTTGGGTTCCGGCATGTGAACGGGCATGACGCCGAGAACGAGGTTCTCCATGGCCTCGGGCATACGGCCGAATCGGGCCGGCCAGTCGTTGACGACGTACAGTTCACCGTCCTCGTCCAGCCCGAGGAACGCGTGGCCGCCGGCGAGTTCTCCGACCGGGAAGAGGTGGTGGCCGATCTCCTCGCCCCATCCGCCGAACCGGTCGGCCTCGCCCAGCGCCAAGAGCGGGTCCAGGTCGAAAGGCTCCCTGGCGCGGGTGATGCCGGCACCGCCGTGCCCGACCGCCAACCCGCCGAACTCGCGCAGGAAGTCCTCGGCAGCGTCATGGGAGCGGAAGCCGTCCTGCTCCAGTAGCTGTTTCCACCCCGCCGTATCGACGGCCCGTCCGGGGTACCAGCCCGCTTCCCGCAGGACCCGCTCCACCTCGGACGACCAGGCGTGCGGCTCCACCGGCCTCACGGCGCCATCGGTGTGCACCAGGCCCGCCGCGAACACGACGGCCTCCGCCGGGTCGGGCGTCGCCAGCCGGACGATGTCTCCCCGCCTGTCGCGGCCCACGACCTCGTACCCGTCGGGGCGGGCGAACATCGCCGGAAGCGGCGCATGTCCCCACTCCTCCCAGCTGTTCTCCCCAGACACACTCAGCTGCTGCATCGAGACCCAGGGGTACATCGCGCCGAGCATGGTGTCACGGCCGGCTGCCTCGATCAGGCGTCCCAGGGACGGCGGCCCCTGCCGCTCGTCTACAGGCCGAGGACAGTACGTCTCCAGCAGCTTCGACCAGGCTGCCGCATGTGCGGGCGACACGGAGGTGGAATCCATGCACCGACCCTGACCGCGCCGAATGCTTCCGTCAATGGACGGCTCTGTGGCCACCGGCATTAGCCGTGTGACGATCCCGGGGTGAACGCTCCAGAAGATCTCTCCGCCGCCGAGCGCGCATTCATGCTGAACGCCTTTGAGATCGACATCCTGCCGGGCGTCCGCGGCGATCTGGACGAACCCCTCGCATCGGCGCCGCCTGGAGAGCTGGTTCCCATACTCCTTCCCCTGATCGACAAGGGGTGGATCGACGTGTGCCGCGTCATCCCCTGGACGCCCCCGAGCGGAGGCAGCGGCTTCCAGCCCGGCCCGCCCCTCGCCCGCGAGGAACTGCTGAACGCCCTGACCGACGCGGACAGCTGGGAGTACCCGGAAAGCGGTGACTGGATCGGCTGCGTGACGCTCACGCACACACCGGCGGGCCGTCTGATCTCCTGGTGAGTCCCTCTCCTCTTCAGCGGTCCGGAGAAGAGCCCAGTTCGCCCGAGGCAGACGGGGAAGAGTGCGAAAGGACTGGTCACGGCCCGGGGGCTATGTCAACGTGGACGACCGCCCGAGCCCTCGACCACGTGGAGGCGCCCCTGTACCCCCAACACTCCAGCGATTCCCGTCCTCCCGAACCTCCGTACTGGGTCACTCCTCGCCACTTGGCGGGCGATGACGAGGCCCTGGCTGACCAGGTCGGCGCGGCCCTCGCCGCCGCAGACTGGCGGATGTGGCCGACCGCCCGTGACACCCTCCTCTACACGAGCCCCACCGGGCTGTGCGGCGCCGAGTGGACGCGCGCCGCCTGTTCGTTCGAACTGGGAGACCTTCCGGTTGCCTGGCAGATCTCCGCCCGGTCGCATCCCGGCAGCACCCTGCCGGAATGGAACGCGTACTTCACCGCCGGCGTCCCCCACGAGACCCTGATCGACTTCCTTCTCGCTCTCGACGCCCACACGGAGCCGGCCTTCTGCTTCGACAGCCCAGAGGCTGTGCTGGCGGCGGTCTGCGCCCAGGGCTGGGCCCGCGACATCGACCGTCCGCGCACCGCCGCTCTTGCCCCCGGACTCACGGCCGGAATCTCCCTGGAGGAAGTGCCTTCGCTCGTTCGTGATGCCGACCCGCGGCCCGGGAGACTCGGCTGGCAGGCGTGGGCCGAACCCCGCGTCGGTGATGCCTACCTGTGGTGTGCGGCCTTCAGCGGCAGTACGCCGCATGACCTGGTCGCGGTCTTCGCCTCCTCGCTCGCCTCGCCACACCCTGTGCAGCGCTCAAGCCTGCCCGCCGGAGTCGAAGGGCAGCTCACCGTCATCCACCCGGGGTCCCAACGGCAACGAAAAGCACGCGGACCGGAGTGAGGCAGGTCAGCGGGCGGCCCCGAAACTTCGGGAAGTTTTCGGGAAATCCAGCCGCCAAGGGCCGTCTCTGACCGGATCCAGCCGTACAGATCCAGCCATCGGAGGTGCCCTGGCCGACACCTCCTCCGCTGACCGAAAACCACCCCTGACCAGCAAAAAGACCCTCCCGAAGGAGGGTCTTTCGTCATGCGCCCCCGGCAGGACTCGAACCTGCGGCCAAGTGCTTAGAAGGCACCTGCTCTATCCGCTGAGCTACGGGGGCCGGTCGTGGCCTCGGGCCTGGTGGCCCTGGTGGGTGGGGTGGGGCTGCCGGGACAAGGATAGGGGTCCTGGCGGCTCGGCCCTGGTGCTTCACCTGCGTGGCACGATGTGGAGGTTCGGTGAAGCGAACCGATAATCGCAGGCAGGTGCGATTCGCGCAGCGCTTTTCACGCCACTGGGGGCGGGTGTTGTGCACTCGTTATGCCCGGGCTGTGGGTCGCCCTTCCTTTCTTCGGCGCGTAGGGCCGCAATACGCTTCAAAAACGCTCATAAATTGGGCATTCTTCGCATGTGGTGACCTTGGACGAACGGCCTCAGCTGATCGACGCACTCTCCGCACTGCGCGACCGGGTCGCGGCCGTGCGTCTTCCCCTCCCCCTTCCCGACGTGCCGCGCGCCCGGCAGACCCGGGCCGAGCTGCTCGCGCAGCTCGACGACTATCTGGTGCCGCGGCTGAAGGATCCCGACGCGCCGCTGCTCGCCGTCGTCGGCGGGTCGACGGGGGCCGGGAAGTCCACGCTGGTGAACTCGCTCGTCGGGCGGCGGGTGAGCGAGGCGGGGGTGCTGCGGCCGACGACGCGGACGCCGGTGCTGGTCTGCCACCCCGAGGACCAGCACTGGTTCGCGGGGCTCCGGGTGCTGCCGCAGCTCACCCGCGTCTGGCTCCCGCAGGCCGACGAGGACCGTACGGCCGAGGCCGGCGACGCCGAGGACAACGCCCTCCGGGTCGAGACCTCCGGCACCGTGCCCCGCGGGCTTGCCCTCCTCGACGCGCCGGACATCGACTCCCTCATCGTCGAGAACCGGCTGCTCGCCGCCGAGTTGATGTGCGCCGCCGACATCTGGGTGATGGTCACCACCGCGTCCCGGTACGCCGACGCCGTGCCCTGGCACCTGCTCCGTACGGCCAAGGAGTACGACGCCACCCTCGTCACCGTCCTCGACCGGGTGCCGCACCAGGTGATCGGCGAGGTCTCCCGGCAGTTCGAGGCGCTGCTCGACAAGGCCGGGCTCGGGGACGTGCCCCGCTTCACCATCCCCGAGCTGCCCGAGTCCACCGGCGGGGGGAGCGGGCTGCTGCCCGAGAGCGCCGTCGCCGCGCTCCGGGGGTGGCTCGCGCACCGGGCCGAGGATCCCGCCGCGCGCCAGCAGGCCGTCTCCCGGACCGCCGCCGGCGTCATCGACTCCCTCGACACCCGCCTGCCCGAACTGGCCGGCGCCGTCGCCGCGCAGTACGCCGCCGCCGTACGCCTCGGCGGCGCCGTCGAGAGCGCCTACGGCCGGCAGGGCGCCCGGGTCCGCAAGGAGCTCGGCAGGGGGGCCGTCCTCGCCGGGGACGCGCGGGCCCGCTGGCGCGCCTACCCCCGCGACAGCACCGCCGACGAACTCCTCGACGCCCTCACCGAATCCCTCGCCGCCCTCCTCCACTGCGCCGTCTCCGCCGCGGAGGAGGCGATCCGAGAGGTCCACCGGCGCGAACCCGCGGCGGGCGCCCTCCGCGGCGTCCCGGCCGGCACCGACCGCGAGGTGGCCGAGCGGATCGGCCTGGAGGTACGGCGCTGGCGGCGGGTCCTGGAGGAACTCGCCGAGGACGAGGTGCGGGTCGTGGAGAAGCCCGCCGGGCGCGGCGCCGCCCGCGCCGCCGTCCCCGACGCCGAGACCGTCGCCGCCCTGCTTGCCGCCTCCCTGCTCGGCGGCCGGCGCGCCCGGCCCGCCGGCGAACGGCTCGCCGAACTCCTCGGCGCCCAGGCCGCCCTGCGCCTGCGCGACAAGGGCGGCGACCTCGTCCTCACCCACGTCGACCGCGTCCTGCACGCCGAGCGCGACCGCCGCCTCGCGCCGCTCGACGCCCTCGGCGTCACCCCCGAGCCGCAGGCGGAGCTGATCGCCGCGCTCTCCGTACTGCAGAAGGAGAAGTGACGTGGCCGAGAAGCCGACGGAAGCGAGCGGACGCGCGCGGTGGGACGACGGGCTGATCGCCCGGCGGGCCGCCGAGCGGGCCGCCCCCGAGGAGCCCGCCGCGGCGGACGCCACGGCGGACGCCGAGGCGGAGGACCTGCGGGGGTTCGGGGGGAGTTACGGCGGCGGGCTGCGGGCCCGGCTCGACGCCCTGCACGAGCTCGTCGGCCTCTCCCGCGCGCGGGTCGAGAGCGCCGCCCTCGCCGAGGCCGGACGGGTGCTCGACGAGGCCGCCGCGCGGCAGCGGCTCTCCTCCCGGCACACCGTCGTCGCCCTCGCCGGGGCCACCGGCAGCGGCAAGTCCACCCTCTTCAACGCCCTGGCCGGGGTCGCCGTCTCCGAGACCGGACTGCGCCGGCCGACCACTTCAGCGCCGCTCGCCCTCACCTGGTCGGAGGGGGCCGCCGGGCTCCTCGACCGGCTGGGCGTGCCCGGCCGGCTGCGGCGGCGCCCCCTCGCGGGCGGGGCCGCCGACGCCGGTCTCCAGTCCCTCGTCCTCATCGACCTCCCCGACCACGACTCGGCCGTCACCGCCCACCGCGACCAGGTCGACCGGGCGCTCGGCCTGGTCGACGCCGTCATCTGGGTCGTGGACCCGGAGAAGTACGCCGACGCCGCCCTCCACGAGCGGTATCTGCGGCCGCTCGCCGGCCACGCCGAGGTCACCTTCGTCGTGCTCAACCAGGTGGACCGGCTCGGCGCCGAGGCCGCCGAACTCGTCCTCGACGACCTGCGCCGCCTCCTCGACGAGGACGGCATGGCCCTCGGCGAGCACGGTGAGCCCGGCGCCACCGTGCTGCCCGTCTCCGCCCTCACCGGCGAGGGCGTGCCCGAACTCCGCGAACTCCTCGCCCGGTTCGTCCAGGAACGTACCGCCCCCGAGCGGCGCCTCGCCGCCGACATCGACGCCGCGGCGGCCAGGCTGCGGCCCGCGTACCTCGCCGACGGGAGGTCGGGGCTCGGGGAGCGGAGCCGCGAGGAGTTCGCGGGCCGGCTCGCCGTCGCGGTCGGCGCGCAGGCGGCGGGCGAGGCCGCCGAGCGGGTCTGGCGGCGCGGCGCCATCCGCGCCTGCGGCTCGCCGTGGCTGCGGATGCACCGCTGGTACGAGCGCAAGCGCGCGCACGGCTCCGCCGACCCGCACCCGGAGACCCCCGTCGAGGACGAACTGACCGCCCGGCAGCGCGTCGAGCAGGCGGTGCGGATCGTGTCCGACGAGGCCTCGCGGGGGCTCCCCGCGCCCTGGGCCCATGCCGTGCGGGAGGCCGCGGCGCGCGGTGCCGAGGGGCTGCCCGAAGCGCTGGACGAGCTGACGGTGACCCTCGGCGACCCGGCCGCCCGGCCGCCCCGCCCCGCCTGGTGGCCGGCCGCCGTCCTCGTCCAGGCCCTGATGACGCTCCTTCAGCTGTGCGGCGCGCTGTGGCTGGTCGCCCAGATCGTGGGCGTGGTGGAGCCGGGGCTGCTGCCGCCGGTCCTGGTCATGGTGGGCGGGATCGTCGGCGGGCCGCTGGTCGAGTGGGCTTGCGAGAGCGCCGTGAAGGGACCGGCCCGGAGGTACGGGCAGGAGGCCGAACGCAAGCTCGCGGAGGCCGCGGGCGCCTGCGGCCGGGCCCGGGTCCTCGACCCCGTCTCGGCCGAGCTGCTGCGGTACCGCGAGGTGCGCGAGCAGTACGCGAAGGTGGCCGGGCCCCGGCCCTCGCCGCGGATCGTCGGGACGGGCCCGCGCGGCACCGTCCCCCGACTGGGGGCGACCCGGACGGGAGCCCGGCTCCGCTAGTGCGGGGGACGGGGACCGGGCGCGGGTGCGTCGGCACGGAGTGCGCGGAACGGGCGCCCGGCTCCGTCGGCACGGCGTACGCGGACCGGCGCCCGGCTCGGCTTGCGCGGCGGACCGGACGGGGGCCGGCTGCGTCGGTACGGCGGACAGGGTGGGGTCGGCTTGGTCGGTACGGCGGACCGGACGGGGCCCGGCTCGTCGGCGAGGGCCTCGACGGAGCCGTCCTCGTACGCCGGGCAACGGCCAGCCGGCGTACGCGGACGGCGCCCGGCTCCGCCGACACGGCGGATCGGGCGGGCCCTTGCTCCGCTTGCCCTTGGCAGGGCCCGCTTCCTCGGCATAGCGCGCCGAACCGTCGCAATTCGCCCTTGAGGGTGAGCGAGTTGTCCACAGCCCGTCGGTCGTCCACAGGCGCCGGCGGGCTTTCCGCTGCCCCGTCAGCATGGTTCCGACCAGGAGGACGGCGGCGGAAGGAGCACGCACATGAACGACACGACGGTGACGCTGGTGGGGAACGTGGCGACGGCGGTGGAGTACCGGGACACGGTCGCCGGGGCGGTGGCCCGCTTCCGGTTCGCGGTGTCCGCGCGGCGGTGGGACCGCGAGCGGGCGGTCTGGGCCGACGGTCCCACCAGCTTCTACACGGTCTCGGCCTGGCGGTCGCTCGGCGCCAACCTGGCCGCCTCGGTCTCCGTGGGGGAACCGCTGGTGGTGCACGGGCGGCTGAAGGTCCGTGAGGACGAGCGCGACGGGCAGCGCAAGACCTTCGTCGACATCGACGCCCTTGCCGTCGGCCACGACCTGACCCGCGGCACCTCGGCCTTCCGGCGCACCACGCGGACCGAGGGGAGGCCCGGGGCGCAGGCTCCGCCGGGGGCGGGCGAGGGCGACCTGACGGATCGCGAGGGGGCTCCCGAACTCGTCCCGGCGGACGGGAAGGACCCCTGGACGACCGCCGCACACCAGCTGGTAACCGCCCCTTGACCTTGTGTTGTGGGGATTTGTCGACCAACTCGCCGGGGGTATAACGATTCCGAGACGGAATGGTTATCTCGTCGTATGACCGGGGACGGAGGTCTTCCGCCTCCCTAGGATCCCTGAATACTCATGAGGCACATGAGCCCATCGAGTCAGTGAGTCTGCTGGCGGGCGCTCCCCCCACGCGAACCGATCACGTTCGCGGAGCGACTCGCCCGGAGGGGAATGCAATGATTTCAGTTCGCGGGCGCGGTGCTGCCCGTTTGGCCGCAGCGACTCTGGTCTCGGGCCTGGTCGCGTCCAGCGCGATAGCGCTCGCGGCTCCGGCGATGGCCGAGGACGGCGCCGGCGCCGCCGCCACGCTGGGTGGACTCACCGAGTCCGGCAAGATCAAGATCGAGAGCGACCGGGGCAACTCGACGCAGCGCGGTGGTCTCTTCGAGCTGACCGTCGACGGCGGCGGTGCCCTCACGGCCTACTGCATCGACCTGTGGACGTCGACCGACGCGGGCACGAAGTACCGCGAGACCGACTGGGACAAGTCGACCCTGAGCAACAACCCGAACGCGGGCAAGATCCGCTGGATCCTGCAGAACTCGTACCCCGAGGTGAACGACCTCAACGCGCTCGCCGGCAAGGCCGGCGTGGGCGCCCTGACGGGTGACGAGGCCGCCACGGCGACCCAGGCCGCGATCTGGAAGTACTCCGACAACGTCACGGCCACCCCGGAGGACCCGGAGGCCAAGGCGCTCGCCGACTACCTGGTCGCCGAGGGCGCCAAGGCCCCGAACCAGGAGGAGCCCAAGGTCTCCCTGGCCGCCGCCCCGGCCTCCGTCGCGGGCAAGGCCGGCGACAAGCTCGGCCCGGTCAAGGTGACGACGACGGCCGCCGACGGCACCGTCAAGGTCTCGCTGCCCGCCGACGCCCCGGCGAACGTCAAGGTCGTGGACAAGGACGGCCAGGCCGTCACCGCCGCGAGCAACAACTCCGAGCTCTTCCTGGACGTCCCGGCCGGTACCCCCGACGGTTCGACCAAGATCAGCCTCCAGGCCGAGACCGAGGTCTCCATCGGCCGCGTCTTCGGCAGCGTCGAGGGCCACGAGCAGACCCTGATCCTGGCCGGCAGCAGCAAGTCCTCCGTCGGCGCCGAGGTCACCGCGGCCTGGGCGAAGAAGGGTGCGGTCCCGGCCGTCACCGTCGCCGAGAACTGCGCCAAGGGCGGCCTCGACATCACCGCCTCCAACGAGGGCGACGAGGACTGGACCTTCGAGGTGAAGGGCACCTCCTTCACCATCGCCGCCGGTGAGTCCAAGACCGTGACCGTCCCGGTCGGCGAGGACGAGGCGTACGACTTCACCATCACCGGCCCGAACGGCTTCTCGAAGTCGTTCCAGGGCGTCCTGGACTGCAAGACCGCCCCGAGCCCGGAGCCGTCCACCGGCACCCCGTCGGAGGAGCCGTCCGAGACCCCGTCGGAGACCCCCTCGGAGACGCCGTCCACCGGCACCCCGTCCGAGACCGCTTCGGCGAGCCCGTCCACCCCGGCGCCCAGCACCACCACGGACGCCTCCACCGGTACCACCGGCGGTGACCTGGCCGAGACCGGCAGCTCCAACGCCACCCCGATGATCGCCGGCATCGCCGTCGCGCTCGTCGTGGCCGGCGGCGGCGCGGTCTTCTTCCTCCGCAAGCGCAAGGCCGCCGGTCAGTAAGCACGGCACGGCATGACGTCACGGGGTGAACGCACCCCGTGACGGACGGCCCCGGACGCTCCCGCGTCCGGGGTCGTCGCACGTCCGGGGGCCGTCGCACGTCCGCAGTGCCCGCGACCGACGCCGGCCCGCCCGGCCCGGACCGGACGACGAGCTGGGGCCGAGGCGCCCCAGGGACGCGCCGGGAGACGCCGGGGAGACGCCAGGACACGTCAGGGACACGCCAGGGGCGCCGGGATGCGCCCAGGGACACGCCGGAAGACGCCCGGAGATACGCCGGGACACACCGGCGTCGCGGGCCGGGGACATGCCGACGGTCGCCCCGGGCAGCGGCCGGACGGTACTGGTTTCCGCCTGGGGGCGGCGGTGCGGCAAGATGGGTGTATCTGCCCACTCACTCTTTGCCGGACGGTTTCCTTTGGCTGAGTACATCTACACGATGCGCAAGACGCGCAAGGCGCACGGCGACAAGGTCATCCTCGATGACGTGACGCTGAGCTTCCTGCCCGGTGCGAAGATCGGTGTGGTCGGCCCGAACGGTGCCGGTAAGTCCACCGTTCTCAAGATCATGGCCGGTCTGGAGCAGCCGTCCAACGGCGACGCGTTCCTGAGCCCCGGCTACTCGGTCGGCATCCTCATGCAGGAGCCGAAGCTCGACGAGTCCAAGACCGTCCTGCAGAACGTCGAGGACGGCGTCGCGGAGATCAAGGGCAAGCTCGACCGGTTCAACGCCATCGCCGAGGAGATGGCCACGAACTACACGGACGCGCTCATGGAGGAGATGGGCAAGCTCCAGGAGGACCTGGACCACGCCGAGGCATGGGACCTCGACACCCAGCTGGAGCAGGCCATGGACGCCCTGGGCTGCCCGCCCGGCGACTGGCCCGTCGAGAACCTCTCCGGTGGCGAGAAGCGCCGCGTGGCGCTCTGCAAGCTTCTCCTGGAGGCCCCCGACCTGCTGCTCCTCGACGAGCCCACCAACCACCTCGACGCCGAGTCGGTGAACTGGCTGGAGCAGCACCTCGCCAAGTACAAGGGCACCGTCGTGGCCATCACCCACGACCGGTACTTCCTCGACAACGTGGCCGAGTGGATCCTGGAGCTCGACCGCGGCCGCGCCATCCCGTACGAGGGCAACTACTCGACCTACCTCCAGAAGAAGGCCGAGCGCCTCAAGGTCGAGGGCAAGAAGGACGAGAAGCGCGCCAAGCGCCTCAAGGAAGAGCTCGAGTGGGTGCGGTCGAACGCCAAGGGGCGTCAGGCCAAGTCCAAGGCGCGTCTCGCGCGCTACGAGGAGATGGCCGCCGAGGCCGACAAGATGCGGAAGCTGGACTTCGAGGAGATCCAGATCCCGCCGGGCCCGCGCCTGGGCTCCGTCGTCGTCGAGGTCAACAACCTCAACAAGGCCTTCGGCGACAAGGTCCTCATCGACGACCTCTCCTTCACGCTGCCCCGTAACGGCATCGTCGGCATCATCGGTCCGAACGGCGCCGGCAAGACCACGCTCTTCAAGATGATCCAGGGCCTGGAGACTCCGGACTCCGGCGAGATCAAGATCGGCGAGACGGTCAAGATCTCCTACGTCGACCAGGGCCGCGCCAACATCGACCCGAAGAAGACCCTCTGGGCCGTCGTCTCGGACGAGCTGGACTACATCAACGTCGGCCAGGTCGAGATGCCGTCCCGCGCCTACGTCTCCGCGTTCGGCTTCAAGGGCCCGGACCAGCAGAAGCCGGCCGGTGTGCTCTCCGGCGGTGAGCGCAACCGCCTCAACCTGGCGCTCACCCTCAAGCAGGGCGGCAACCTGCTGCTCCTCGACGAGCCCACCAACGACCTCGACGTCGAGACCCTGTCCTCGCTGGAGAACGCGCTCCTCGACTTCCCCGGCTGCGCCGTGGTCGTCTCCCACGACCGCTGGTTCCTCGACCGGGTCGCCACGCACATCCTGGCGTACGAGGGCGAATCCAAGTGGTTCTGGTTCGAGGGCAACTTCGAGTCGTACGAGAAGAACAAGGTCGAGCGGCTCGGCCCGGACGCCACCCGTCCGCACCGCGCCACGCACAAGAAGCTCACCCGGGGCTGAGCGGGCCGTGGCGAGACACCTCTACAGCTGCCCTCTGCGCTGGTCGGACATGGACGCCTTCGGGCACGTCAACAACGTCGTCTTCCTGAGGTACCTGGAAGAGGCGCGGATCGACTTCATGTTCCGGCTGGCGCCGGGGGACGGCAGCCCGTCCTTCTCCGGCGGGTCCGTCGTGGCCCGCCACGAGATCGACTACCTGCGGCCGCTCGTCCACCGGCACGCGCCGGTGACCATCGAGTCCTGGGTGACCAAGATCGGTGCGGCCTCCCTGACGATCGCGTACGAGATCAAGGACCCCGACGTGACCTACGTCCGGGCGTCCACGGTCGTCGTGCCCTTCGACCTGGAGGCGCAGCGACCGCGGCGCATCTCCGAGGAGGAGCGCCGTTTCCTCCAGGAGTACGTCGACGACGGGATGACGTCCGCCGCATGACCGTGCTCGCCCCGCTGCACTTCGCCGACCCCAGGGAGGCGGCGGCCCTCGCCGCCTTCCTGACCCGGCTCGTGCACTACGACCGCGCCGCCGCCGTCCGCCTCCAGGCCGGGGGCGGCGCGCTCGCCGTGTTCGGACGCCCGCCGTCCTTCGAGGTGCTGGCGATCCGTACGGCCCGTCTGGTGGACGACGTCGACCTCGACGTCACCGTCTCCGCCGGAGAGCTCCTCGACGGCGTGGAGGAGTCGGCCGGCAAGGCCGTCGTCCCCGGCGCCGTCACCGGCCCGCCCTGGGCCGGCGTCCTTCCCCCGCGCTCCGGCTGGCGGCCCGTCGAGGGTCTGCCCGGCGCGGCGGAGCTGCGCGGGGCGGTCGCCGCCGCCGTCGCCGAGTTCCGCCGCCGCGACGAGGAACTGCCCGAGGAGCGGCGCACCCGTGCCGAGCGCGACCGCATCGGCCGCGAGATCTGGTCCCGTACCCTCGGCGCCACCGGCCTGCCCCTGCGGGCCGTGCACGCCGCCCAGTCGCTGGGCTTCCTGCCCCCGCTCGACGCGCCGGTCGCCCTGATGGCCGCCGGACCGTGGCTGCGGTTGCGTACCCCCTACGGCTCCGTCGCCCTGCGTACGGCGCCCACCGCGCTCACCTTCACCCCGGCCTGATCCGGGCGAAGGCGCGCCGGACGGCCTGATCCGAGCGAAGACGCCCCCGGCCTGGCCGCAATACAGGCGGAGACGCCCCGGCCGCGGCTCACCAGATCCGCTTTCCCCTCCCCGTGAGCTCGTGCCGGAGCGAGGCGGCCGTGAGGGCCGCCGCGAGCAGCAGCAGGGCCGCGGGGACGAAGGGGGCGCCCCGCGCGATGTTCTCCTCGGCCGGGACCGGGTCCATCCGCCGCGCCGGGTCGTACGCGATCCGGACCGGCTTCCCCGGCTCGCCCAGCTGCCGCTCCCAGGAGAACTCCTCCGGGTAGCCGCCCGGGCAGTCCAGGGTGTGGTGGTACAGCCGCTTCGCCTCCGGGGCGCCCTCGCCGAAGGTGGGATGGTCGGTGACCCGCACCTTCCCCACCACCACGCACTCCGCCGTCGCCCCGCGCACCCGGGAGTCCCGGGCCTCGACCCACACCGCGCCGAGCCCGGCCAGCAGCACCACGAGGGCCAGGATGCTGCCGCCGGCCCGGAAGAGCCCGTTGAGCGCCACCACCGCCAGTGCGGCGACGACCAGCCCGCCCCCGTCCACGAGAGCGTTCGGCAGGCCGAGCGGGCTCCGCGCCGCCCAGCCCGTCCACAGGTGCAGCAGCACGCCCGCGCCGAGCGGCACGGCCACCGCGCCCGCGTACGACAGGGCCCCGCCCTTCTCCATCCCGACCACCCCCGGGACGTGGACGCGCCGGCCCGCGCCGCGGTTCCTCAGCCCTCGGCGTCGTCCGGCCACACCCCGATGTGGTCCTGCTCCAGCTCCAGCGCCACGCGGTGCTCCATGCCCAGTGCCTCGGTGTAGTCCGCGGGCAGCTGGAGCCGCCCGGCGCGGTCGAGCATCGCGTACTCCCGTGCCACCAGGGACTCCCGGCCCGCCTCGTCGACCTCGGTGCGGCGCAGCACCTCGGAGGAGGTGCGGCCGTCGCGGATGGCGACCGTGCGGCGCACCTCGGTGGCGACCGCCTGGTCGTGGGTGACGATCACGATCGTCGTGCCCAGTTCCTCGTTGGCCCGGCGGAAGGCGGCGAAGACCTGCTCGCCGGTGGCCGAGTCCAGCTCGCCGGTCGGCTCGTCGGCGAGCAGCACCTTCGGGTCGTTGGCGAGGGCGACGGCGATGGCGACCCGCTGCTGCTGTCCGCCGGAGAGCTGGTGCGGGCGCCGGTCCCGGCAGTGCGCGATGTCCATCATCGCGAGCAGTTCCTCGGCCCGCTCCGCCTTCTTCGCCTTGCTCCCCGCCAACTGCATGGGCAGGGAGACATTCTGAGCTGCCGTCAGGTAGGGGAGGAGATTGCGGGCGGTCTGCTGCCAGACGAAGCCGACCACCTCGCGCCGGTAGCGCAGCCGGTCCTTGCCGGTCATCGCGAGCAGGTCGCAGCCCGCGAGCCGGGCCGCGCCGGCGGTCGGCACGTCGAGACCGGCGAGGATGTTCATCAGCGTCGACTTGCCCGAGCCGGACGCCCCGACCAGGGCCATCAACTCGCCTTCCTTCACCAGGAGGTCGAGCCCCTGGAGCGCCTGCACCTCCACCCCGTCGGTGGTGAAGATCCGCACCAGGCGGTCGCAGGCGATCAGTGCGTCGTGGCCGTACGAGGGCCGGTCGCGGTGCGCGTTGGCCCGCCGCTCCAGCTCCTCCAGGGTCGCGTTCGCGGTCGTCGTCATCGTGCGTCTCCTGCCCTGAGTTCCTTCACCGAGCTCCTCCGCCCCGTCCACCACGCCTGGACGCCGGCCGCCACCCCCGTCAGGAGGACCACGGCCACGGCCGGCAGCACCAGCGACCACGGATCGGTCCGCAGCGGCGTACCGGTCAGCGCCGCCCCGCCCTCCGCCGTGGCCAGCGCCAGCCGGCGCAGGTCCACGCCCGGCGCGAGCAGCGGCACCGTCGCCCAGCCGGCGAGCGCCCCGCCGAGCGCGGCGAAGACCGCCGGCGGCAGCGCCTCCAGGCCGAGCAGCCGGCGTCCCTGCCGCCGGGTCAGGCCCATCGTCCGCAGCCGGGACAGCAGCGTCGCCCGCTCCGGGCCGCTCTGCATCAGCGACAGCAGCACGGCGGCCACCGCGTAGGCGGCGCCCGCTCCGATCGCCGCCGCGTAGAGCCCCTCGGCGCCGGACTGGAGCGGCGAGTCCACGTACGCGGCGCGGGCCTCCGCGCTGAGCGTCACCTCGGCGTCCCGGGACTTCGAGGCGACGGCCTTCCGCAGCGCGGGGCCGTCGACGTCCCCGCTGACCAGCACGGCGGTCGGCCGCTGGAGGGTGATGTCGGCGGCGTTGACGACGAGGAAGTTCTCGCCGCGGACCCCGGGCGTGGAGTCGCGGACCGCGACCACCCGCACGCGGAAGCCGCCGGCGTCGGAGTCGATCCGCTGCGGCTGGTCGCCGAGGCGCGCCGCGACCGCGGGGGAGGCGATCGCCGGCAGCACCCGGGCGGTGTCGAGGGCCGCCTCCCGGCCGCCCTTCCCGGTCGAGGCCAGCAGCCCCGCGGGGAAGGCGCCGTTGTCGGTCCGCCGGGCGAGCCCCGCGTAGGCGGCCGGGTCGACGGCGACGAGCGGGGCGTTCATCGGCGGGGCGGTGGTGACCGGGGACGGCAGGGCCACCCCGTACTCGATCTGCACGGACTGCGCCTCGCGGACGCCCTTCGCGCCGCGCACCGCCTCCGTCAGCCCGGCCGGGATGCCGCTCTCGGCGGCGGCCTCGACCCGGGCGTCGGCACCGGTGACGAGCAGGGACGCCCGGTCGCGGGCCTCGGTGACCCCGGCGAGGACCGAGCCGCCGAACGCGGCCGTGGTCAGCGACAGGACGAGCGCGAGCAGCGGCAGCACGCCGCCGGCCGGGGAACGCCCGGCGCGGGCGATCGCCAGGGGTCCGACGACGCCGCGCATCCGGCGGGCCTGGCGGGCCAGCAGACGCAGCGGCAGCGGCTGGAACCGTACGAGGACCAGGGCGGCGATCACACCGACGAACACCGGGGCGGCGCTGACCAGGTGGTCGCCCGCGTCGGCGGTCCCGCGCAGCCGCAGCGAGGCGATCGCGCCCGCCGCGAGGACGAGCAGGGTGAGCTCGACGACGGTGCGGCGGCGGGACGGCCGGGCGTCGACCAGATCCTCGCGGGCCCCGTGGACCCTCGGCGCCCGGTGCCGCAGCACGGCCCGGACGGGCAGCACCAGCGCGGTGACCAGGGCGACCAGGGCGGCACCGAGGACGGACGGGAGGAGCGGCGCGGAGCCCGTGAGAGCCGGGGCGCCGGGGGTGCCGGGGCCGCGGACCAGGGCGACCGCGGCCACCAGGCCGAGTGCGGCGGCCGGGACGGCGACCGCGGAGGTCTCGCCGAGCAGCCGGAGCCCGATCCCGGGCAGGGAGGCGCCGCGGGCGCGCAGCAGTGTCAGTTCGCTGTCGCGGCGGAAGAGCAGGAGCCCGCCGGTCATGGCGACGACCACGGCCCCCACCGCGCCGACGCCGAAGACGGCGACGGCCACCACCGGGGCGATCGCGGCGCCGGTGGCGTCGTGGGTGCCGAGGACCGTGCCGAGGTCCGTGGCGACCCGGACGGTGGGACCGGTGAGCTCATGGATCTTCGCCAGGGCCGGGCCGCCGGACAGCGAGTCGACGGAGGCGGCGAGCGGTCCGGCGTCCGCGGCGGTGAGATGCCCGGAGACCGGCGGGAAGCGCCAGTACGCCTCCGGGCTGCCCGTGGTCGAGGCCAGGGCGGAGCCCGCCTGCGGGGAGACGAGGAGGGCCGCCTGCCAGAAGTAGATGATCTGCGTCGGATCCGGCTTCGTGGCCAGCACCGGGGTCCGCAGCAGCGGCTCGACGGCCCAGTAGGGGCGCTCGGGTTCGCGCGGCTCCACGATGCCGGTGACGGTGACGGCCACCGGCTCGGGGGTGATGCCGGGCACGTGCACGACCGACCCGGGCTTGATCTTGAGGATCTCGGCGGTCCGCGCCGTCACCGCGGCCTCCGGCCGGGTGGGGCTGCCGGCGGGCATCCGGCCCTGGAGCAGCGTCGAGTGGTCGGAGAGGTCCGAGGGCGAGGCGAGGACGAACTCCGGTGCCACGTTGCTCGGCCGGGGCAGCCACGGGTCGAGCCCCGGGATCAGGACCATCGTCCGGATGCCGTGCGCGGTCTGCCCCGGGTCGGTGAGCAGCGGCGGCGGTATCAGGCCCCGCAGCCCCTCCTGGAGCTCCCGCAGCGTCTCCGGCGAGATCGTGGCCCCCTGCTCCAGCGGGACGGTGACCTCGACCTGGGAGAGATGGGCGGGGGCGGTGCGGACGCCGTGCCGC
The DNA here is from genome assembly GCF_042873895.1 of Streptomyces sp. NPDC004435. Classification (NCBI taxonomy): domain Bacteria; kingdom Bacillati; phylum Actinomycetota; class Actinomycetes; order Kitasatosporales; family Streptomycetaceae; genus Streptomyces; species Streptomyces sp. NPDC004435. The sequence goes on from NZ_JBIAMB010000001.1 coordinate 300,718, forward strand.
AGCCCCTCCGTCTCGTACGCGTCGACCACCCGCGGCAGCGCGGCGGCGAGCAGGGCGGTGACGAACACCAGCAGCGCCAGGCCGGCGGCGGCGCCCGGCGCGGCCCGCAGCCGGGTCCGCACCCAGGGCGCGACCGCCCGGACGCGGGCCTTCCCGGACCCGGCCGCCACCCGGGCCTCGGCCTTCTCGGACTCGCCTGCGGGCTGCATCGGGCGGGACTCCTCGCGCGGGACGTCGGACATCAGTTGTCTCCCTGGTGGCGCAGGGACACCGCCGGGTCGTTGCGGCGCAGGGCGATGGCCGCGACGACCGCGAGCGGCAGGGCGGCGACTCCGGCGAGGAGCAGGGCGACCTCGCCGAGGGGCAGTTCGACCAGGACGGGCGGCACGGGCCGGGTGGCGCTGCCGGTGAGCACCACCAGCGGGACGACGACCCGGGCCAGCAGGGTGCCGAGGGCGACGCCCACCAGGAGCCCCACGCCGATCAGGAGGCCCTGTTCGGCGGCGAGGAGCCGGGCGAGCCGGCGGCGGGGCGCGCCGAGGGCCCGCAGGACCGCGAACTCGGCGGCCCGTTCCCGTACGGAGCCGGCCGCGCCGACGGCGAAGCCGACCGCGGCCAGCGCCACCGCGGCGGCGGCCACCGCCATCAGGGCGGTGTGGGGGCCCGCGCCGAGCGGGTCGCCGAGCAGGCCCTCGGCGATCGCGTCACGGACGACGATCTCGCCGGGCTCGTCGTCGGCGGCGGCGCGCAGCGCCTGGGCGACGGCGTCCGCCCGGCCCGGTTCGGGGGTCAGCCACCACTCGGTGGGCGCCAGGGGCACGGCGGGGTCGCCGGTGGCCAGGACCCGGTTGACGGCCGTCAGGTCGACCAGCACGCCGCCGCCGTCCTGCTCGGCCTGTCCCGCGGCCCCCGCGCCGGTGGTCCGGCCCGCGGTCCCGGTGGTCGGCAGGCCCTCCACGACCCGGGTGACGACCACGTCGATCCGGCGGCCGCCGAGGGCGAGCTGGACGACGTCGCCCTGCTGCGCCCTGGACGCGGTCATGAACGCCTCGGTGGCGATCGCGGGCAGGTGCTTCGGCTGCGCGGCCATGGGCGCGGTCAGCCGCACCGTGTAGTCCTCCGCCAGGGGCCCGTCGAGGTCGTCGAACAGACCGCTGAGCGTGTACGGGACGGTGTACGGGGTCGTGCCGCCGGCCGCGGCGCGTCCGGCCGCGCCGGACAGCGTCTTCGGGTCGTCGGGCTCGCCGTTGACGGTCTGCCGGGCGACGGCGGTCCAGCGGGCGAGCGTGCGCGCCGGATCGACGGTGCGCGGCTTCCCGTCCGCCCCGGTCGTGGCGATCCGGTCGACGCGGAGGGTCTGGGCGCGGTGGGCGCCCTCGGTGAAGTCGGCGGCGAGCTCGACGCCGGTGAGGCTGAGCCGGCCGCCGGGGCGGGTACTCCCGGAGGTCAGCGGGGAGAGGTCGAGCGTGAGGCGGTGGGTGCGGCCGTCGGCGGGCAGGGTGCCCGCGGACTGCCGGTACGGGACGCCGTACGCGTCCTCCAGGGTGAGGACGATCCGGCCGGCGCCGGTGCCGGGCGGCGCCTCGCCGCGCAGGTCGACGGAGAGCGAGCGGCTGTCCTCCGGCAGGGCGAACCCCTGCCGTCCGGTGCCCTTCGGCTTGAGCGGGGCGAGCAGTCCGTCCGCGGGGACGCCCGCCAGGTCCTCGCGCAGCAGCAGGCCGCCGGCGAGCCGGTCGGTGTGGGCGGCGAGCACGGTGGCGGTGCGGCCGGCCACGTCCATGGAGGCCCGGTGGACCGGCGCGACCTCGCGCACCCCGGGAACGGCGGCGAGCCGGGAGGTCCTGGTCGGATCGCCGGAGCCGACGCCCAGGACCCGCACGGGCGCGCCGGACCGGAAGTCGGCCTGGTCGTGCTGCGAACGCTCCCAGGAGTTGCTCTGGCCGATCGCCAGCATGCCCATCGCCACGGCGAGGACGAGGAGCAGGACCGGGCCCGCGCCGCGCAGCGGCCGGCGGCTGAACTGCCAGCCGGCGAGCGCGGCGGACAGGCCGCGGCCGCCGGCCGCGCGCCGCTCGGCGAGCCTGGCGGCGGGCGGCAGCAGACGCAGCGTCAGGACGGTGCCGGCGAGCAGCGCGAGGGCGGGCGCGGCGACGAGCACCGGGTCGACCGAGGAGCCGTCGGCGGCTCCCTCCGGATTGCGCTGGAGCTGCCAGAGCGCGATGCCGGCGACGAGCAGCAGCGCGAGGTCCGCGCCCGCCCGCACCGACCGGGGGAGGCCGCCGCCCCGTGCCCCGCGGAGCGAGACGGCGTCGCCGTCCCGGGCGGCGAGCGCGGGGGCGACGACCGCCGCCGCGCAGGCGAGGGCGACCCCGGCGGCGACCAGCCAGACGGTCGCGGAGGGCGAGGTGTCGAGCCGGACGCCGAGCGAGGTGAGCGCCGACCGCTCGGCGAAGAGGCGGGTCAGCGGGCCGGCGAGCAGGGGGGCGAGGAGGGCGGCGGGCAGTGCGAGGAGCAGCGCCTCGGCGGCGGCGAGTCCCGCGACCCGGCGCCGGGAGCCGCCGCGAGCGCGGAGCAGCGCGGTCTCGCCGGAGCGTTCGGCGCTCAGCAGCCGGGCGACGAGCAGCAGCGCGTACGCGGCGAGCAGCACCAGCTGCACGGCGACGACGAGGAGGGTGGAGCGGGAGACGGTGAGGGCGCGTTCGGTCTGCGCGAGCAGGGTCGGCAGGCCGGTGGTCGCGTTGATCGTGGTGCCGAAGGATTCGCCGTCGGCGGTCATCGCCTCCGGCTCCCGGGTCGCCGCCTCGCGCAGCGCTCCGATCCCGCCGGTGTCGAGGCGGGAGAAGTCGGCGGTGCCGAGCCAGGACGTCCCGCCGACGCTGACGGAGCCGGAGGTCAGCACCGACGGGTCGGCGAGCAGCGGCCCGTACGTGGTGAAGGAGACGGTCCGCACGCCGCGGCCGCCGGCCGGGTCGAGCAGCCAGTACGGGTCGGTCGCGTCGGCCGGCGCGTAGACGCCGGTGATCCGTACCCGGAGGCGCTGCTCGGTGAGCCGGTCGGTGATCTCGAGGACGGAGCCCGGGCCGGTGCCGAGCCGCTTCGCCGCCTCCTGGGGCAGCGCCGCCTCCACCACGCCGTCGCCGGCGGTCTTCGGCCAGGCGCCGCGGACGAGGGTGAGGCGGGTGCGGTCGAGCGCCGCGAAGTGGGTCAGGTCGGGCTCGCCCTGGCGGGCCGCGGGCGACTGGAGCGAGCGGGGCAGCGCGTACGGCCCGGAGCTCTCCAGGCGCCGGACGGTGACGGGCAGTCCGTCGAAGGCGCGCCGGGCGCCGTCGGTGACGGCCCGGTCGGTGGCGGCCCGCCGCTCGGCGGGCACCTGCCCGGAGACGAGCAGGGTGGCGGCGGCCGCGGAGCGGTCACGCAGGACGGCCTGGAGCGCGGCGTTCCCGATGGAGCCGGAGAACCCCGCGAGGGTCGCGAGGACCGTGGTGGTCAGGACGACGGCGAGCAGTGCCGCGCCGAGCAGCAGCCGGTGTGCCCTGACGCGCAGAAGTACGAACCCCGTCACCCATCCCCCTGGCCGCTCCACGCGCCCCGGCATGTCACCGAACGCCTGTCGGAGTCTCGAAACGTCTCGAAACGTTCGGGGAATGCTTTCATCGGCCACGGGCCGCTGGAAACCGCTTGCGCACCGACCTTGATGGGATCGTGACCGTTATTCGGTCGGCGTTCCCCGGAATGTGTTCATCCGGTGGCGTGGAGTGGTCTGAACCTGTCGGTGGGGGAGGAATCCGCCCCGCGGTCTCAGCCGGCGGTGTTCACCATCGAGGCCGCCGCGTACGTCATGTACCGCCACAGCTGGGCCTCGTGCTCCGGCGCGAGCTCCAGGCTGTCGATCGCGTCCCGCATGTGCCGGAGCCAGGCGTCGTGCGCGGCCCGGTCGACGGCGAAGGGGGCGTGCCGCATGCGCAGGCGGGGGTGGCCGCGGCGCTCGCTGTACGTGCCGGGGCCGCCCCAGTACTGCATCAGGAAGAGCGCGAACCGCTCCTCGGCGGGGCCGAGGTCCTCCTCCGGGTACATCGGGCGGAGCAGCGGGTCCTCGGCGACGCCCTCGTAGAAGCGCCGGACGAGACGGCGGAACGTCTCCTCGCCGCCGACCTGCTCGTAGAAGGTCTGCTCCTGCACCGTGCCGTCCCCGGGAATCTCGTTCACCGTTCCATCGTCTCAGACGGGGCGGCGGAGGACCGGAGGTCTAGGACCTCCGCTCCTCCGCTCCACCGGTCCTCGGAGGTCAGCCGCGCCGGACGGTGATCGTCGTCCAGGCGCCGACGTGGACCCGGTCGCCGTCCTGGAGCTGGACGGGTACGTACGGCTGGATCGGCTCCTCGCCGCCGTTGACCGTGGTGCCGTTGGTGGAGTTCTGGTCCACCACCGCCCACGAACCGTCGGGCTGCTGCACCAGCACGGCGTGCTGGTGCGAGACGCCCGGGTCCTCCGGCGGCACGGCCAGGTCGATGTCGGGGGACTCGCCGGTGGAGTGCCGGCGGCGCCCGATCGAGACCTGGTTGCCCTGGAGCGGCAGCTGCTTCGGCGGCGCGTACGCGGGCAGGTTGAGGCCTGACGCCTCCGGGCCGCTGCGGCGCATCATCGCCAGGAAGTAGTCGCGGTCCGGCCCGATGTGGGCGGTCCACCCCTGCGGGCGCTGCGGCTGCTGCGGCTCCGGCGGCTGTGCCTGGGACGGCGGGGAGAGCACCCAGTCGTCGTCGGCGCGCGGCTGCGGCGGGGCCGGCGGGGCCGGGGCCTGAGCCTGTGCCTGGACGTACGGGGGCGGCGCCTGCTGGTGGGTCGGCTCGGCCCCCAGCGGCTCGGCCGGCCGGTTCACCTGCGACGGCCGCGAGTCGTGGTACCCGAACGGATCCCGCGGCGCGCCGGGAGCGCCGGGAGCGCTGGGCGCGACGGGAGCGGCCGGCGGCGGCCCGGCGGGCCGGTTGGCGGGCGCGATCGGCGTGTACGAGGTCGCGGTACCGGTCAGGAAGTTCCAGCGGCACTCCTCGCAGTACGGCGCCATGTGCTCGCGCGGCGTACGGCACTGCGGGCACAGCTCCGCCTGCGCGGTGGCGTTCGGATCCCCGCCGGCCCCGCCCCGGAAGGCGGCCGGAGGGCCACCGGGCCCACCGGGCCCACCGGAGAACGAGGACGCACCGGGGCCACCCGGTCCGGCGGGGGCGCCGGGACCACCCGGGAAACCGGGCGCACCGGGACCGCCGGGCGCACCGGGACCACCCGGACCGTCAGGGAAGCCGGGACCACCCGGGAATCCGGGACCCGCCGGGCCGCCGGGCGCACCGGGGAAACCGGGCCCGCCGGCACCGGCCGGAGCGCCCGGTCCGCCGGGAGCACCGGGGAACGAGGGGCCGCCGAGGGCACCCGGACCGTCGGGGAAGCCGGGGCCGCCGGCCGGACCGCCCGGGAATCCGGGACCGCCGGAAGCCGCCGGGCCACCGGGCGCACCGGGGAAACCAGGACCGCCGGCACCGGCCGGAGCGCCGGGAGCGCCGGGCGGGAAGCCGGGTGCACCGGGTCCGCCCGGCGGGGGCGGGAAGCCGGGACCTCCGGCGCCCGCCGGAGAACCGGGACCGCCCGGGAAACCGGAACGACCGGCGTCGGCCGGGCCCCCCGGACCACCGGGAAAGCCGGGACCGTCGGGTGAGCCGGGCCGGCCACCGCCCGCCGGGGCACCCGGACCACCAGGGAAGCCGGGGCCGTCGGCGCCGGGACCACCGGGCGCACCCGGGCTCCCGGGGAAGCCGGAGCCACGGGGACCGTCGGGCGCACCCGGACCGCCGGCGAAGCCGGGACCACCGGGACCGCCCGCACCCGGGCCGCCGGGGAAGCCGGGGCCACTGGGACCGCCCGGACCACCGGGACCGCCCGCACCACCGGGAGCACCCGGGAAGCCGGGACCACGGGGACCGTCAGGAGCACTCGGTCCACCAGGGAAACCGGGTCCGCCGGGTCCACCGGGACCGCCGGGCGCACCCGGACCACCGGAGAAGCCGGGGCCGTCGGGCGCCCCCGGACCTCCGGGAGCACCGGGACCGCCGGGGCTGCGGGGCCCCTCGGGAGACCCCGGGCCGCCGGGGAAGCCAGGACCGCCGGCACCGCCGGGCGCACCAGGGCCGTCGAAAAAGCCGGGACCGCGGGGACCATCAGGGGCGCCCGGACCACCGGGGAAGCCGGGGCCGCCAGGGCCACCGGACGCACCCGGACCACCGGGGAAGCCGGGGCCGCCAGGGCCGCCGGAACCACCAGGCGCGCCGGGGAAGTCAGGGCCACCGGGCGCACCCGGAGCACCGGGGAAGCCGGGGCCACCCGCGCCGCCCGGGCCGCCGGAGAAGTCAGGACCGCCGGGAGCTCCCGGGCCTCCGGGAGCACCGGGGAAGCCGGGCCCGCCAGGGCCGCCGGGGCCACCCGCGCCGCCCGGGCGACCCGGGCCGCCGGAGAAGTCAGGACCGCCGGGAGCTCCCGGGCCTCCGGGAGCACCGGGGAAGCCGGGACCGCCGGGGCCGCCGGAGAAGTCAGGACCGCCAGGCCCGCCGGGGCCACCCGCGCCGCCCGGGGGGTTCGGGTGGGGGTAGCCGTAGGCCGGCGGTGGGGGAGGGGGGCCGGGAGGGCCGGGGGGAGGGGGCGGTACGGCACCCGCAGGCGCGCCCGCCCCGGCCATGCGATGGCCGCAGACCTCGCACCAGTCGTCGGAGACCGACTGGTGTCCGTTCGGGCAGGTCGGCATGTCGGTGCTTCCCCCTCTCGTCGTCCGGCCCGGTGGGCCGGGCTACCTCTTGACGCGAACGGTCTTGGTGGAGCGGGTCTCGAGTGTCATCTCGTCCGCCTCCGCGACCTTCGCCTTCAAACGCACAGTACCCGCCGCCGCATCGACCACGTCCACCACCTTCGAAAGGAGTTTCGCCGTATCGGCGTTGCCGGAGGCCGCCGCGAGCTGCACCGCGCGGCCCAGTTTCGCGGTCGCTCCGTCCTGATCGCCCGATTTGCGGGCGTCCAGGCCCTCCTGAATGGCGTCCGCGAGCTCCGCCTGGCCCGTGTAGTGGGCGACCTGGGGGTTGATCGCGGTGGTCATCGCCACGTCGTGCGACCACACCGCTCGTATCAGCCCTTGGGACACCGGCCGGGCGTCCCCGCCCGCCGGGTCGGGCACGATCAGCGAGACCCGCGCGGCGAGCATCTCCTGCCCGACCGCGTTCGCCGGGACCCGTACGCGCACGTGGTAGTCGCGGGACTCGTCGCCCCAGGAGCCGGTCGGGTACTCCCCGGCGCGCGGCCCGGTGTCGGCCCGGCGGGTGGTCAGGTCGGCGACCGAGGGGGCGACCTGCTTGACGAAGACGAGCTCCGCGCCGACCGGCGTCCACAGCCGCAGCGCCACGTCGGCGACGCCCTTGCCCATGACGTTCTCCATCATGGCCGTGAAGTCGGCGGTGAGACCGGCCGGATCGGCGACGATGTCGGCGGAGCCGAGCAGCGCCGAGGCGATCCCCGTGACCTCCTTGACCTCCCAGTCGGTGCCGACCCCCCGCGCGTCGCAGGTGAAGCGGCCCGCGCAGGCGTCGAGCGCGCTCCGCAGCGCCTCGGGGGACTCGTGCTCGTTGCGTCCGTCGGTGAGCAGCACGGCGTGCCGGATGACCAGGTCCTCGTCCCCGAGGAGGGTGTCGGCGAGCCGCAGCCAGGTGCCGATCGCGGTGCCGCCGTCGGCGGTGAGCCGGGCCAGGGACGCCTTGGCGTCGGCACGGGTCCCGGCGCCGGCGACGGCGAGCCGCCCCCGCTCCGGGTAGACGGGGGTGGCGACGTGGTTGCCGGCGACGACGGCGAAGGAGGTGCCGTCGCGGAGGGTGTCGATCGCGGCGGCGGTGGCGGCGCGGGCGCCCTCCATCTTGGTCGGCGGGTAGTCCATCGAGCCCGAGCAGTCGACCATGATCACCACGCCGGCCGGTCCGCCCGCCGTGACGCCCCCGGCGCCGCTGGTGCCCCCGCCGGTCGCGGTGACGGTGACGATCGCGTCGACGTCCCGCCCGCCGGCCGGCAGGTACTCGTTCTGGTAGACGTCCACCGAGAACTGCGGCAGGGACGGCTTGGCGAAGTTCGCCATCTGGTTTCGGCTCCTCGGCGAGGGTGCGGACGCGGGTGGTGACGGGGGGTCAGGAAGAGCCTGCCCCCGGGGCCGGCGGGGCGAACGGCGTCAGGGCGACCGTGATGTTGTCGTGTCCGCCGCCGTCGAGCGCGTGCCCGACGAGGACCCGCGCCGCGTGCAGCGGCCGGGTCGCCGCGTCGGCCGGGACGGCCCGGGCCATCGCGTCGGCGGCCTCCGCGTAGTTCCACAGGCCGTCGGTGCAGACGACCACCACGCCGGGCCGGTCCGGCTTGAACGCGGCGGTGTGCGGCTCCAGTTCGTACGCGTCGGCGCCGAGCCAGCCGGTGATGGCGTGGGCGCGCTCGTCCGCGTACGCCTGCTCCTCGTTCATCAGGCCCGCCTTGACCATCTGCGCGGCCCACGAGTCGTCCTCGGTGAGCCGGGCGGCGGGCGCGGAGCGGTCGTCGGGCACCCAGTAGGCGCGGCTGTCGCCGACCCAGCCGACGACGAGCAGCCCGTCGGCGACGACGGAGCCGACGATGGTGCAGGCGGGGGAGTTGCCGCCGTGCGAGGAGTCGGGGCCGGCGCCCTCCGGGCCGTTCTCACGGGCCAGGGCGGTGACGGCCTCGGCGGCGGCGACGATCGCCTCGTGCAGGGCCTGCTGCGGGTGGGTGCCGCGGGGCAGGGCCTCGCCGAGCACGCGGCCGGCGGCGCGGGCCGCGGCGGCGGACGCCTCGTCGGGCCGGTGGGCGGAGGAGACGCCGTCGCAGACGATCGCGACGGTGGCCGGCCGCCCGTCGGGCAGCGCGGTCTCGGTGATCGCGAACGAGTCCTCGTTGCGGTGGTGGCGCAGTCCGCGGTCGCTGACCGCGGCGACCGTGCCGAGCTCCCGCTCCATGTGGTCCCGCTCGCGGGGCTGGGCGTGCCCGCAGTTCTCGCAGTAGCCGTCCCCGTCGACCCGCCCGGCCCGGCAGGCCACGCAGACCCCGTCGGGCACGTCCCCCGCGGCCTCGGCCGCTGCCACGGGCTCCGCCTGCACGGCGGTCCGCGGATCGGGCGCGGCCAGCTCGAAATCGCCCCCGCCGCGCACGGTCTCCCCGCGCGGCGGCACGGGCCCGTCGGTCCGGACGTCCCCGTCGGCCCGTACGGCCCCACCGCCGGACCCCGCCGGAGGTACGGCCGGCGGCGCGGACGGAGGTGCGACGGGTGGCGCGGCCGGTGGCGCGGACGGAGGTGCGACCGGTGGTGCGACCGGTGGCATCGGCGGTGCGGTCGTCAGGTCCCGGCCGCCCGAGTCGGTGCCGGGCAGCTCGCCGGGGTGCTGGGTCATCGTCGACAGCGAGCCGGGGTCCCGGGGCGGCGCCTCGGGCCAGACGGGCGCGGCGATCGGCATGGTCGGCCGGTCCTGCCCGGCGGGCAGCTCCACGACGGCCGACAGGTCATGGCCGCAGGCACCGCAGAAGCGGTCCCGCGGATCCACGGGCTCGCCGCACTCCGGGGCCGGGCAGACGGCGAGGCCGTGCGACGGCGGCTGGGGCTTCTGGGACATCCTCACACCCACGTCCTGGGGCGGTAGCGGTTGGCCCGCTCCACCAGTTCGATCCTCTCCTCGCCCCGCTGGGCGAGCCGGGCCAGCACCCGGTAGGCACGCTCCAGGCCGAAGCGGAGTCCGCTCTCGTCCAGAGCGCTCCCGAGCAGCGGCTCCCCGCCGCCCGGCGCGGCACCGGGACTACCGGAGAGTACCCAGTCGAGCGCCGTACCGAGCACCTCCGTCGCGAGCCGCTCCCGCCGCACCGGGTCGAGGCCGAAGCCGCCCAGCGCCGAGACCTGCCCGGCGGCCGCCGTCAGGTCGGCGCCGAGCGGCTCCCGCGGCGGACGGCGCCGCAGCCGGGCCCGGACGGCCGCGACCCGGGCCGCCGTGTAGTGGATGGACGACTCCGGTACGGATTCCAGCGCGGCGACCGCGCCCGTACGGTCCCCGGCGGCGAGCCGCACCCGGGCCAGTCCGAACGCGGCGCTGACGAAACCGGGGTCGGTCGTCCACACCAGGTGGTAGTACTCGGCCGCGTTGTCGAGCTGGCCCAGGACCTCCGCGCAGACGCCGAGCGCCAGCTTGGGCGCGGGCTCGCCGGGGAAGGCGTCGTAGACCGCGTCGAAGGCGAGCGCCGCGTGTGTCAGGTCGCCGCCCACCAGCGAGGCCACGCCGCGGTGCCACACCACCCGCCAGTCGTCCGCGTCCCACTGCTCCAGCGCGCCGAGCGTCTGCCCGGCCGCGACCAGGTCCCGCAGGTCGAGCTGGGCCCGCAGGGCCCGCAGCCGCAGCTCCGGGGTGTCCGCGGGCGCGGCCCGCAGCGCCCCGAGCAGCTCGGCGGGGGCCGCGGCCAGCAGACCGGCGAGGAAACCGGCGTTGGCGTCCGCCGGGTCCACCCGCGGCACCGGCAGCGCCAGCGCGGTGGCCGCCACGTCGAGCGGCGCGAGCAGCGCACCGAGCCCCTGCCCGGCGGGGACGCCCGCGGCGGCCGGCGGGGCGGCGCGCCGGGCCCGGCCGGTCCGGCGCGCCCCCAGCACCGACACGTCCTCGGTCAGCTCGCCGAAGAGCACGGTGTCGGTGACCCGCGTCTCCGCGCCGAAGAGCGTGGACAGCGCCGGCCGGGGCCGCCCCGACTGGAGGGCCACGACCTCCCGCAGCACCCCCGTCAGCTGCTCAGCCATCTCCTCCGCGGAGGAGAAGCGGCGCGCCGGGTCCGGGTCGGTCGCCCGCACCAGGAACCGGTAGAAGGACTCGTACCGCTGGAAGACCTCGATGTGCTGCGGCTCCGGCAGCGAGCTCGCGAAGACGTTGGTGTAGCCCTGGAAGTCGAAGGTGAGCACGGCGAGCGTGCGGGCCACCGTGTAGAGGTCGCTGGCGACCGAGGGGCCGACCTCCGCCACCTCCGGAGCCTGGTAGCCGACCGTGCCGTAGATCGCCGACTCGTCGTCGTCCATCCGCCGGACGGCGCCCATGTCGATGAGCTTCAGCTGGTCCTCGGTCTGGAGGGCGTTGTCCACCTTGAAGTCGCAGTACAGCAGGTTGCGGCTGTGCAGGTGGCCCAGGGCCTCCAGCGCCTCGATGCCGTACGCGCACGCCTGCTCGACCGGCAGCGGGTCGCGCCGGCCCTCCGGGGTCCGCCGGTCGTTGGCGATCTCCTTGAGCGACTTGCCGCCCACGTACTCCATGACGATGTAGCCGTCCAGGGAGCCGGTGCGCGGGTCGAGGTGCTCGACGAAGTTGTAGATCCGGACGATGTTGGAGTGCTCGATCTCGGCGAGGAAGCGGCGCTCCGAGATCGCCGCCTCCATGGCGTCCTGGTCGCCGGTGTCGAGCAGGCCCTTCAGGACCACCCACCGGTTCGCCACCGCCCGGTCCACGGCCAGGTAGATCCAGCCGAGTCCGCCGTGTGCGAGGCATCCCGCCACCTCGTACTGGCCGTGCACGACGTCACCGGCGCGCAGCTTCGGCACGAAGGAGTACGGGTGCCCGCACGAGGTGCAGAACCCCTCGGTGCGGCCCGGCCGGTCACCGCGCGCACGCCCCACCGGCGCACCGCAGTCGGAGCGCGAGCAGAAGCGCTTCCGCTCCGGGACCTCGGGGTTCGCCATCACCGCCGCGCGCGGATCCGGGCGCGGCACCTCCGGGATCGCGACGAGCCCGACGCCCAGCCGCTTCCTGGCCGACCGCTCGGCGGACGCACCGGAGCTGCGCACCGACACCGAACGGCCCGTGGCCTGCCCGGACAGCGACCTCGACAGACGCCCGGAGACCGAGCGGCGCGAGGACGCGGAGCGCGACGAGGCCCGCGACGACGCCCGCGAACCGCTGCGCGCGGACGCCGAGTCGGGCCCCCAGGCCGCCGCCTCGGACGGCGTGCCGAAGCCCGCGCCCGTCCCGGAGCCCCGGTCGCCGCCGTGCTTCCCCGGCACCGCGACCCCGGTCGGATTGGCCTGGAGGTGCCCGCTGGGCGCCACCACCGGCGCGAGCCCGCACGTGTCGCAGTACAGCTCGCCGCCGCCCACGTCCTCGTACGCGCCCTCGCAGCCGGGCCGCTGGCAGCTCCCCGGCGCTCTGAGACCGCTCACCACTGTCGTCCTCCCGTCTCCGACGGACCGGACAGCAGATCCGCCACCGCCCGCTGGAAGCGGAGCACGGCCTGCTCCGCCGCCCGCAGATCGCAGGGCGCGCTCCACAGCATCCGGCGCGCCGTGTCGTACCGCTCGGTCAGGAAGGGGTCGTCCGCCCCGCCGAGCCGGGCCGCCTTCGCCCGGTACGCGTCCAGCCGGCCGCGCAGCTCCGCCCGCACCGCGAGCGGGGCCGTCACCGCCGTCAGCGAGTCGCGGGCCCGCAGCAACTCCTCCTCCGCCTCCCGCTCCAGCGCGTCGAGCAGCGGCGAGAGCCGGTGCCACCGGGCGTGCCTGCGGTGCTCGGCGGCGGCCTGGAGCCGCTCCTGGAGCGCGGTCGGCGGCCCGCTCACGGCCGGCACCTCGGAGGCGGCGATCTTCGCCAGCACCTCGCCGCGCGCCACCCGCGCCTCCGCGAGCGTGCGGTCCGCCCGGGACAGCACGTCCCGCAGCCGCAGCAGCCGCTCCTCGGAGTCCTGCCGCACCGCGAGGACCGCCTCGATCTCCCGCCGCACGTCCTCCAGGGCGAGCGCCGCCCGGTCGTACCGCACGGTGTCCGGCCGGCCGCCGCCCGGTGCCGAACTGCCCTCCGCCGGGCGCCAGAAGGCCAGCGGATCGGTCACCACCCGGGACCGCAGCTCGGTCAGCTCGGCCGTGATCGACTCCAGCTCGTCACCGGCCGGGTGTTCCCCGGGCCGCACCCCGACGGAGTGCGCCAGCGAACGGGTCCGGCCCAGCTCGGCCGCGAGCAGGTCTATCCGCGCGGGCAGCGCCGACCACACGGCGTCCGCCGTGACCACCACGTCGAGCGAGTCCGCGTACAGCTCGTTCATCCGCCGCACCAGACCGTCGAGGGTGAACCGCTCGGCCAGCAGCGCCTGTTCGCCCGCGCCGCCCGGTACGTGCACCGAGTCGCCGCGCAGCCGCTCGGTCAGCTCCGCCAGCTCCTCCCGGTTCGGCCACCGGTGCCGCGACCGGACCTCGCGGGCCTCCCGCAGCGCCGCCGTGTACGCGTCGAAGCAGTTCCAGAGCGCGGTGATGGTCCGCTCGGTCGACTCCCACCGCTCCCGCGTGGTGCCGGTCAGACCGGCGCCTTCGAGGAGCCGCCTCCCGGCGTGGTCCTGGAGGGCGAGGAGCGAGTCCTCGACCGCCTTGTGCTCCGCGCCGAGGCGCGCCAGCGCACGGTCCACCTCGTCCCGGTCCATCACCGGCCCAGGGGGTCCCGTGACGCCCATCGCTCTCCTCAACTCCTTCTACTTGTACAGCGGGAGGGGCGGCTCGGCCTTGCCGAGCCCGGCCTCCAGCCAGGTCCTGTACGCGTCCTGCCAGGGGCCCTTCCGGTAGTCCTCCAGCACCTTGTTGACCCGGCGGACCAGGTCGTCGTTGCCGAGCCTCGCCGCCACCCCGTAGTACTCCTCGGTGAACGGCTCCCCCTTCAGCTCCACCGCCGGGTCCTGCGCGGCCTGCCCGGCCGCGAGCGCGTTGTCGGTGACGACCGCGTCGACCTCGCCCATCTGGAGCCGGGCCAGGCAGTCGAGCTGGTTGGGGACGGTCAGCAGGTTCCGGTCGGCGGGGGTGCCGTCGCCCTCGTCACGGAAGACCGCGCCGAAGGACTTCTCCTCCAGCGCCTCGTAGGCCGTGGAGCCCTCGGCGGTGCAGACCCGCCGGTCCTTCAGCGTGGTGTCGTAGCCGGTGACCGGGGAGTCCTTCGGGGCCAGCACCTGCTGCCCGGCACGGAAGTAGGCGGTGGAGAACGCCACCTGCTTGATCCGCTTGCAGTTGATCGTCATCGTGCGGACCACCAGGTCCACCTGGCCGCTGTCCAGGGCCGCGATCCGCTGGTTCGTGGGCACCGCGCGCAGGACGATCGCCTCCTCGTCGCCCAGCAGGTCCTTGGCGATCGCCCGCGCCAGGGTGATGTCGAACCCCTCCAGGGTGCCGGTCTCCGGGTTCCGGAACCCCCAGCGGTAGCTGGACTGGTCGACGCCGACGATCAGCTTCCCCCGCTTCCTGATCGCGGCGACCGAGGGCCCGTCCACCGCGGAGGGCCGCAGCGACGCCTGCGGGTCCTCGCAGGTGTCGGCCTTCACCTGGACGCCGGTGCCCACGCCGGGACCCGGCCCGAAGGGGCCGACGGGGGCGGTGCCGCCCGTGTCCCGGGTCAGCGGCAGCAGGGTGAGCGAGGCGGTCAGCGCGCAGGCCACGCCCATCGCGGCCACGCCGCCCCAGCCCCGCAGCCGCCGTGCCGCCCGCCGTGCCACCGACGCGCCGTCGTGTGCCATCCCGCCCCCTCTCACCGGTCCTCCGCCCCCTCTCACCGGTCCTCCGCCCCCTCTCACCGGTACTCCGACAGTCTTCGGTTGATGCCGAGCACCGCGCCCAGGGCGCCCAGCGCGCCGAGCGCCGCCGCCCCCAGCGGAAGCCCGGTCAGCGCGTCCACCGCCCCGCCCGCGGAACGGGTGAACTCGGCCTGCTCGTGCGCGAGGGCACGCTCCAGGGCCGCGTCGACCTTGTCGAAGCACCAGCCCGCCGACTCCTTGGGCTCCGCCTCGCCCTTGGGGCCGATGATCAGGTCGAGGGCGTCCCGGTACTCGCCGCTCTCGCCGAGCTCCCGCGCCGCCGCGTGCCGCTTCTGCCACTCGCCGGCCCCGGCGGCCGCCTCCCGCAGGGGCGCCTGGCCCGCCTCGTCGTCGGCGAGCCGCGTCGCCCGGGCGAGCGCGTCGGTGAGCGCGGACATGCCGGTCGCGTACTCGGCCTCGTACTTGTCGTTCTGCCCGTCCTCGGTGAGCACCGCGCCCCGGGCCACCTGGGTCAGGTTCTCGTTGGCACGGGCCTTGAGGGAGCTGATCCGCGCCTCGTTGAGCAGCTGGAGCGACTGCTGGCCCTCGGACTGCGCGGCGCCCAGTCCCGCCCGGGCCACGGTGTGCGCCCCGGCCACCCACAGCAGCACCAGTACGGCGGCCGCGGCGGCGGCGAGCAGCCCCCGGCTGAACACCCGGTTGGTGCGCCGGTACTCCCGCCGCTGCGCCCACACCAGGACGCCGAGAGCGAGCACCCCGGCGCCGAGCGCCAGGTACGGCCAGGCGCGGGCGGCCTCGTCGTCCTGGTGGAGCCGGGCGGTCTCCGCCCCGTAGAGCCTCTCCGCCGCCGGGAGCAGCCGGGTCGTCATCTCCTGGTTGGCGTAGCGGAGATACGCGCCGCCCAGCGGCAGGCCCTGCCGGTTGGCGGCCCTGGCCCGCTCGATCAGCCCGGTGTAGCGCGGCAGCAGTTCGTTCAGGGTGGCGATCTCGCGGGCCGCCTCGCCCGAACCGTCCGTGTTCGCCGCCGCCTTCACCAGGAGACGGGAGGCCGTCGCGATGTCCCGGTCGTAGCGGGCCCGGGACTCGGCCGGTTCGAGTATCCCGGCGAGGAAGCCGGCCGCGGCCGTCGAGTCGGCGTCGGCCAGGGAGCGGTAGATCGCGGCGGCGTCGGCGCTCAGCGGCTGGCTGCGCCCGACGACGTCCTCGGCGGAGCCGGCCCGGTCGGCGGCCTCAAGCCCGGCGACCGTGCCCAGCGCGAGGACCAGCAGCGCCAGCACGGCGCCCAGGATCCGCAGCCGGCCCGGCTCGGTCGTCGCGGCCTCGCGCAGCACCTCGCGCCCGGTCGCCCACGCGCCCTTCGCGGGCGGCGGGGCGGCGCCGACCGCGGCGGCGCGCGAGACCTGCCCCGGCACCGTCGGCCGGGCGGGCGCGGATGCCGGGCCCTGCGCCGCGGCGGGCGCGCTCGGCGGCTGTGTCACGTGACCTCCCCCTCGGTCTCGACGTCGATCGACCCCGGCGAGCAGTATGGCCGCAGGCGGCCCGCCCGCACACCGGGAATGACACGATCTTGTGCCTATCGTGCCCCACTCCCAAGGGAGTTCCGCGGGCGAGCCCCCTCCCGCCGCCTCCCCGGACCTCCGCGCACCCTCCCCGGGCTCTTCTCGAATCCTCCTCGAACCCTCCTCGAACACCCTTCCCTCTGTATACGTCGGCCGACCCCGACCGGTTCCGCCCCGGGCGTCGCTCGAACAGGTGAACATGCCGGTGGGGCGCCCCCCCGGAAGGAAGGGCGCCCCACCGCGACGGAAGCGGACCCACGTCAGACCGCGTAATGCCCCCGCAGCCGCTCCGCCGCCCCGGCGTCCGCCCCCGACTCGTCCAGGGCGAGCAGCCCCGCGCCCAGCACCGGCGGCGCCGTCACGAAGCGGACGACCGCCTTCGGGGCCCGCTCCGCGAGGAGTTCACGCAGCCGGTCCTCCAACTGCGGGTGCCGGGCGGCCAGCACGCTGCCGCCCAGGACCACGGGCGCCTCCTCGTCGAGCAGCCCGAGCCGCCGCAGCGCCACCGTCGACAGCGCCACGACCTCCTCGGCCATCCGGTGCACCAGGGAGAGCGCCACCGCGTCGCCCTCCGTCGCCACCCGGAACAGCACCGGCACCAGCTCGTGCCGCCGCGCCTGCGGGATCAGGCCCAGGTGCAGCGCCTCGATCAGCGCGTACATGGTCTTCCGGCCGAAGTGCGCGGGCAGCGCCACGGCCAGCTCGGTCGGCTCGCCCCGGCCGTCCTCGGCGCGGGCCGCGAACCACATGGCCTCGTCGGAGAGGCCCCCGCCCCCGCCCCAGTCCCCGGAGATCTTCCCGATCGCCGGGAAGCGGGCGGTCCGCCCGTCCGGGGTCATGCCCACGCAGTTCACGCCGGCGCCGCAGACCACCGCCACCCCGCGCGGCTCGTCGAGCCCGGCCCGCAGGATCGCGAAGGTGTCGTTGTGGACCCGTACCGAACGGCTCCACCCCCGTTCGAGGAGTTCCTGCTCCAGCGCGGCCTCCTCGACCGGCAGGTCGGCGTTGGCGAGGCAGGCGGTGACATGGGCGAAGTCGAGGGGGACGCCCGCGTCCGCGGCCGCCCGTCCCACGATCTCCTCCAGCCCGTCGACCGCCGCCGCCACCCCCACCAGCGGCGGCTGGAAGCCTCCGCCGCGCGCGGTTCCCAGCACCGTGCCGTCCGGCGCGAGGACCGCCGCGTCGGTCTTGCTGTTGCCCGCGTCGACCGCGAGCAGTATCCCGTTCACGCCCACGCGAGGTGCTCCCGGTTGTGGGCGATCAGCCGGTCGGTGAGCTGCTCGGCGTACGCGTACTGGCCGACCAGCGGGTGGGCGAGCAGCGCCTTGAAGACCCGCTCCCGGCCGCCGCGCAGGGCCGCGTCGAGCGCCAGGTCCTCGTACGCCGTCACGTTCGCGATCAGACCGGCGTACAGCGGGTCCACCGGCGCGACCGGCAGCGGCACCGCCCCGCCGGGGCCGACCGCCGCCTGCGTCTCGATGACGGCGTCGTCCGGCAGGAACGGCAGCGTGCCGTCGTTGCGGGTGTTCACCACCTGGTACGGCGAGCCCGAGCCGCCCAGCAGCGAGGCCGCGAGGTCCACGGCCGCCTCCGAGTAGAAGGCGCCGCCGCGCTTCCCGAGCAGCGCCGGCTTCTCGTCGAGCGCCGGGTCGCCGTACATCTCCAGGAGCTCCTTCTCCATCGCCGCGACCTCCGCGGCCCGCGACGGCTTGGTGCGCAGCTCCTCCACGACCTCGTCGTGCGCGTAGTAGTAGCGCAGGTAGTACGAGGGGACGACACCGAAGCGGTCCATCACCAGGCGCGGCAGGTGGAGGTCGCCGGCGATCGTGTCGCCGTGCTCGGCGAGCAGCCGGGGCAGCACGTCCTCGCCGTCCGGGCCGCCGAGCCGGACGCCCGTCTCCCAGGTGAGGTGGTTGAGGCCGATGTGGTCGAGGTGGATCTCGGAGGGGGCCACGTCGAGGAGGCGGGCGAACTTGCGCTGGAAGCCGATGGCCACGTTGCACAGGCCGACGGCCTTGTGCCCGGCCCGCAGCAGGGCGCGGGTGACGATGCCGACGGGGTTGGTGAAGTCGATGATCCAGGCGTCCGGGTTGGCGCGCCGGACCCGCTCGGCGATGTCGAGGACGACCGGGACGGTGCGCAGCGCCTTGGCGAGGCCGCCGGCGCCGGTGGTCTCCTGGCCGACGCAGCCGCACTCCAGCGGCCAGGTCTCGTCCTGGTTCCGGGCGGCCTGGCCGCCGACGCGGAGCTGGAGGAGGACGGCGTCGGCGCCCTCGACGGCGGCGTCGAGGTCGGTGGTGGTGGTGATCCGCCCGTCGTGGTCCTGCTTGGCGAAGATCCGCCGGGCCAGGCCGCCGACGAGGTCGAGCCGGTCGGCGGCCGGGTCGACGAGGACGAGTTCGGTGATGGGCAGGGTGTCGCGCAAGCGCGCGAATCCGTCGATCAGTTCGGGGGTGTAGGTCGATCCGCCCCCCACGACAGCGAGCTTCATTCTTGTCTCAGCCCTTCACTCCGGTCAGGGTGACTCCCTCGACGAACGCCTTCTGCGCGAAGAAGAACACGAGGATCACGGGGGCCATGACCAGGACGGTCGCGGCCATGGTCAGGTTCCAGTCGGTGTGGTGCGCGCCCTTGAAGGACTCCAGGCCGTAACTGAGCGTCCAGGCGGCCGGGTTCTCGGAGGCGTAGATCTGCGGCCCGAAGTAGTCGTTCCAGCAGTAGAAGAACTGGAAGAGGGCGACGGCGGCGATGCCGGGCTTCGCCATCGGCAGCACGATCCGCAGCAGCGTGCGCAGTTCGCCGCAGCCGTCGATCCGGGCCGCCTCGACGTACTCGTCGGGGATGGTGAGGAGGAACTGGCGCAGCAGGAAGATGGCGAAGGCGTCGCCGAAGGCCAGCGGGATGATCAACGGCCAGAGCGAGCCGGACAGGTCCGCCTGCTTGGCCCAGAACAGGTACATCGGGATGATCACGACCTGCGGCGGCAGCATCATCATCGAGATGACGAGCAGCATCGACAGGTGCCGGCCGCGGAAGCGGAACTTGGCGAGCGCGTAGGCGACGGGGATCGACGAGACGACGACGAGGACGGTGCCGAGCCCCGCGTACAGCAGCGAGTTCTTCCACCAGGTGAGGAAGCCGGGGGTCTCGAAGACCTTGACGTAGTTCTCGAAGTGCCAGGAGTTCGGGGTGAGGTCGCGGGTCAGCGCCTGCTGGTCGCTCATCAGCGAGGTGAGGACGACGAAGACGAACGGCAGGACGAAGAAGAGCGCCGCGGCGATCCCGAGCGAGTGCACGGCGATCCAGTGCAGCAGCGCCTTGCGGCGGGCCTGCCGCGCCGCGGGGGTCGCGGGGGCCGGGGCGGTCGGTGAGGTCGGGGAGGGGGCGGTGAGGGTCATGGTTCAGTCACCCGAGCCGATCAGGCCGCCGCGCCGGCGCATGAGCAGGGCGGTGAAGGCCATGGAGAAGGCGAAGAGCACGAGCGCCACCACGCAGGCGGCGCCGTAGTTGAACTGGCTGAAGCCGAGGCTGTAGACGAGCTGCGGCAGGGTGAGCGTGGAGTCGTCCGGGTAGCCGGGGACGAAGGTGACGCCGGAGCCGCCCATCACGCCCGAGGCGACCTTGGAGGCCACGATCGGCTGCGTGTAGTACTGCATCGCGCCGATGATGCCGGTGACCAGCGCGAAGAGGATGATCGGCGAGATGTTCGGCAGGGTGATGTGGCGGAACCGCTGCCAGGGGCCCGCGCCGTCCAGTTCGGCGGCCTCGTACTGCTCCTTCGGCACGTCGAGCAGGGCGGCCATGAAGATGACCATGAGGTCGCCGATGCCCCAGACGGCGAGGACGGTGAGCGCGGGCTTGGCCCAGGCCGCGTCGTTGAACCAGGCGGGGGCGGGCAGGCCGACCGCTTCCAGGAGCGAGTTGACGGGTCCGGTGCCGGGGTTGAGCAGGAAGACGAAGGCGAGCGTCGCCGCCACCGGCGGGGCCAGGTAGGGCAGGTAGAAGAAGGTCCGGAAGACCCCCGCGCCCGTCTTGATCTTCGTGATGAGCAGGCCGATGCCGAGGCCGAAGACGACCCGGCAGCTCACCATGACGACGCAGAGCCAGAGGGTGTTCTGGAGGGCCGGCCAGAACTGCGGGAAGGACGTGAAGACGTACTCCCAGTTGGCCAGGCCCCGCCACTCCGGCGGGTTGAGGCCGTCGTACTTCATCAGCGAGAAGTAGACGGTCGAGACGAGGGGGTAGACGAAGAAGAAGCCGAAGCCGATCAGCCAGGGCGACATGAAGGCCAGGGTGCGGAGCGCGTTCCGCCGGCGCTTCGACCGGAGCGTGTTCCGTCCCCCGGGGGCGGAGGCGGCCGGCGCGGCCGCCTCCGTCGCGGGCAGGGTGTCCGTGCTCATGGGTGGGGTCCGGCCGTCACTTCGCCGCGGCGATGTCGCGGTCGATCTGGGCGGCGGTGTCCGCGAGGCCCTTCTTCAGGTCGGTGACCTGGCCCTTCTCGTACTGCTGGGCGAACTTCTGGAGGGTGTCCTGGTACGCGGAGCCGTTCACCGCGCCGTCCGAGGTGGTGGACTTCGGGTGCTGGGCGATGTCCAGGAAGGTCTTGAAGCGCGGGTCGAAGGCCAGCTTCGGGGACTTCAGGGCCTCCAGGGTGGAGGGGACGTTCCCGATGGAGTTGGCGAAGCTCACCACGGCCTCGGTGTCCGTGGTCATGTACTTGACCAGCTCCCAGGCGGCGTTCTGCTTCTTGCTCTGCGGCGCGATGCCCATGATCGTGCCGGAGAGGTAGCCCTTGCCGTACTCGGCGACCTCGTCGTCGGCGACCGGCAGCGGCGCCACGCCGACCTCGAACGGCACCTTGGCCTCCTTGACGAAGTTCAGCCGCCACTCGCCGTCCAGCTGCATGGCGACCTGGCCGGTCTGGAAGGGGTGCTTGGCGCCCCACTCGTCACCGAAGGTGGTGCGGTACTTGTCGAGCTTCTGGAAGCCGCCGAGCGCGTCCACCAGCGACTTCTGGTACGTCATCATCTCGGCGAAGCCGGGGTCGGTGGCCACGGTCGACCTGCCGTCCGCGCCGAAGTACCCGTCGTGGCTCCACTGCGACATGTAGTGCGAGACGACCGTCTCGTAGCCGAGGTAGTTCGGCATGAAGCCGAGCCGCTCGTACGAGTCGCCCTTGGCCTTCGTCAGCTTCTTGGCGACCTCGGTGAACTCGCTCCAGGTCTTCGGCGGCGCCTCCGGGTCGAGGCCGGCGGCCTTGAAGGCGTCCTTGTTGTAGAAGAGCCCGTACGCGTCGGAGAGCAGCGGCAGCGTGCAGCGCTTCCCCTCGAACTGGGTGTACTCCTGGAGGACCTTCGGGAAGATCTTGTCCAGGTCCAGCTTGTCCTTCTCGACGAAGGGCTGGAGGTCGGCGAGCGCGCCCGTGTGGCAGAACTTGCCGACGTTGGCCGTGGTGAAGGAGGCGACCACGTCCGGGCCGTTGGAGCCGCCCGCGCGGAGCGCCTGGCCGAGCTTGTCGTCGTTGATGTTGCCGACGACCTTCACCTTGATGTTCGGGTGGGCCTTCGTGAAGCGGGCGACGTTCTCCTCGATCGCCTTGACCTCGGAGGGGGCCGACCAGCCGTGCCAGAAGGTGAGGGTGGTCTCCGCCTTCGGGTCGTCGCTCGCGGCGTTCCCGGCGGAGCCGGTACAGGCGGTGGCGAAGAGGGCGAGCGAGGCGGTGGCGGCGAGCGCGGCGGCCGTTCTGCGGGTGCGTACGGGCATGGCGGTGTCTCCCTGGAGGGGTGGAGGGCGTGGCGGGCCGGCCCCGGGCGCGCGGGGGCGGCCGGGACGGTCGTACGGGGGTCGGGACGGTCGTACGGGATCGGGGAAGGCGTACGAGGGGTCGGGAAGGCGCGGTCGGGCGGGTCAGCGCGAGGTGTCGAATACCTCGTCGCGGGTGGTGGCGAGGGCGCTCTCCAGCGCCCCGCGCAGCACGGGTTCACGGGGGACGGCGGCGAGCACGAGCCGGGGCCGGGAGGCCGCGAGGTCGGCGAGCTCGGCCTGGACGCGGGCGCGCAGCGGTTCGCCGCCCGCGACGAGGACGTCGCCGGAGAGGACGATCAGCTCGGGGTCGAGGACGGCGGTGAGCGAGGCGAGACCGGTGGCGACCCGCTCGGCGTACCGGTCGAGCAGCTCCGCGTACGGCCCCTCGTCGGGGGTCTCGGCGGCGCGGGCCAGCAGTCCGGACGCCACCGGTACGTAGGGGTGGTCGGGGGTGTCGAGGCCGGCCGCCCGGGCGATCCGGGGCACCGACTGGACGCCGGCGAGCTCCTGGAAGCCGCCGGAGTTGGCCTTGGTGACCTGCCGGACCAGCGGGGTGCCGGGGACCGGGAGGAAGCCGACCTCGCCGGCGCCGCCGGTGAAGCCGCGGTGCAGCCGGCCGCCGAGGACGAGGGCGGCGCCGATGCCCTCCTCGTTCCACAGCAGGACGAAGTCCTCGTGCCCGCGGGCTGCGCCGAGGGCCCGCTCGGCCACGGCCACCAGATTGACGTCGTTCTCGTACTCGAAGGGCATGGGCAGGACCGCGGCCAGCTCCTCCAGCAGGGTGGGGGAGTGCCAGCCGGGCAGGTGGGAGGCGTACCGGAGCCGTCCGGTGGCCGGGTCGAAGGCACCGGGGGTGCCGATGACCAGGCGGCGCACGTCGGAGCGGGTGAGCCCGGCGGCCTTGACGGCCCCGTCGAGGGCGTCGGTGACCTGGCGGACCACGCCGTCACCGGTGCGCCCGCCGGTGCGGAGCTCGTACTCGCCGGTGACGGCGCCGGTGATGTCGGCGACCGCGGCACGGATGCGGTGCTGGTTGACGTCGAGCCCGGCGGCGTACCCGGCGTCCGGCGCGAGCGCGTACAGCTGGGCGCTGGGGCCGGGGCGGCCCTCGGTGGTGCCGGTGACGCGGACCAGCCCCGCGGCTTCGAGGCGGGCGAGGAGCTGGGACGCGGTCGGCTTGGAGAGGCCGGTGAGCTTGCCGATCCGGGTCCGCGAGAGGGTGCCGTGCTCCAGGAGGAGGTCGAGCGCCGCGCGGTCGTTCATGGCCCGCAGGACGCGCGGGGTGCCAGGGGTTCCCTGGGTACCTGCCATGACGGTCGCACCTGCCCTTCGACGCCGGGAGGCCATTGTGGGGCCTGACGGCCGCCGCTTCCTCCACCACACTGTTAGGAAAGTTTCCTATCCGGTGGGAGGACGGTAGGACGGGCGTCGGCGGGGCGTCAATACCCCCACACGCACGACACCCCCGACGGCAACCGAAGCGTTACCGGCGGGGGCGTCGTGGGGGTGTCGTGGGGTCGGTCCCCGGGTCAGTTCTTGCCGAGGTCCGTCTTCGGCAGCGGGGTGGCCGCCGCCGACTGCGGCGAGGTGGCGCTGGAGAACGCCGAGGGGGCCGCCATGCCCGCCGTCGGATCGGGCGTCGCCTCCTCCGCCTGCGCGGGCAGCCCGCCGACGATCCGGATGCCGGCCTCGTCCAGGCCCCGCTTGATCCGCCACCGCAGCTCGCGCTCGACGCCCAGCTTCTTGCCGGGCATCGTCTTCGCGGAGACCCGGACCGTCATCGAGTCCAGCAGCACCTCGGTCAGGCCGAGGATCTCCACCGGGCCCCACAGCCGCTCGTTCCACGGCTCGTCCTTGGCCATCGCCTCGCCCGCCGCAGTGATCACGGACTGCACCTGGTCCAGGTCCTCCGTCGGCCGGACCGTCACGTCGACCGAGGCCGTCGCCCAGCCCTGGCTGAGGTTCCCTATCCGCTTGATCTCGCCGTTGCGCACGTACCAGACCTCGCCGTCGACGCCGCGCAGCTTGGTCACCCGCAGCCCGACCTCGACGACCTCGCCGGAGGCCACGCCCGCGTCGACCGAGTCACCGACGCCGTACTGGTCCTCCAGGATCATGAAGACGCCGGAGAGGAAGTCCGTCACCAGGTTCCGCGCGCCGAAGCCGATCGCCACACCGGCCACACCGGCCGAGGCGAGCAGCGGCGCCAGATCGATGGCGAAGGCGCCCAGGATCATCAGCCCGGCCGTGCCCAGGATCAGGAAGGAGGCCACCGAGCGCAGCACCGAGCCGATCGCCTCGGACCGCTGCCGCCTGCGCTCCGCGTTGACGAGCAGACCGCCGAGCGCGGTCCCCTCCACCGCCTGGGCGGAGCGGTTCATCCGCTCGATCAGCTTCGTCAGGGCGCGGCGGACGGCCCACCGCAGCAACAGGGCGACCACCACGATCAGCAGGATCCGCAGACCGGTGTTCAGCCAGGTGGACCAGTTCTGTTCCACCCAGCTCGCCGCGTTGGTGGCCTTCTCCGCCGCCTCGTCCAGAGTCACCGGGATGGACTCGGGGTCGTTGGCGGCCGCCAGGACGGACCAGGACACGGGACAACCTCCAGGCATCGCGTACGCAGGCCATCCACCCTACGGGGCCCAGGACACCGAACCGTTGCCCGTGTTCGAGGGAGAGACCGACCTCACCCGGGCACATACCGGGAAGACATGCCGATGTGGTCGAGAACACGTCCGGCCCGCCCCACGCGATCGCGGGAACGTGGTGGCGCTCCGACCAGGCATGAGGAGAGACTGAGAGCAGTTCGTCCCGGCGCGAGCCACGCGCCGCCGGCGCCATAGGAGGCATCCGTGCCGCATGTCCTGGTCCTCAACGCGTCGTACGAGCCCCTGGGCGTCGTACCGCTCCGCCGCGCACTCGTCCTCGTGCTCGAGAACAAGGCCCTCTGCATCGAGGAGTCCGGCGCCTTCCTGCACAGCGAGCATCAGATCGTCCCCGCGCCCAGCGTGGTACGGCTGAAGCGCTTCGTGCGGGTCCCCTACCGGGGGCCCGTTCCCTTGACCCGCCGGGCCCTCTTCGCCCGCGACGGCGGGCGCTGCATGTACTGCGGGGGAGTGGCGACCAGCGTCGACCACGTCATCCCGCGCAGTCGGGGCGGGACGCACGCGTGGGAGAACGTGGTGGCCGCCTGCCGCCGCTGCAACCACGTCAAGGCGGACCGGCACCTGCGCGAGCTCGGCTGGCGGCTGCGCCACCAACCCGCGCCGCCGACCGGCCTGGCCTGGCGGATCATCGGCACCGGCCACCGGGACCCACGGTGGCTGCCCTACCTCACGCCGTACGGCGCCGAGGACGCGATGGCCCGGATCGACTCCGTCGCCGACACCCCCGCGGGGGCGTTGACGACCGGCTGAGATCCGGGCCTCTCGCGTTCCCCGGCCTGCCGGGGGCGCGCCGGACGGAGGAGGGCGCCGCTCAGGGAGCGGTGCCCTCCTCCGGCGCGTCCCGCTCCGGCGCTCCGGACGTCCCGGTCGGTGCCGCGGAGGCCCCGGTCGGCGCCGTGGAGGCCGCGTTCGGCTCCGCGGGTGTCGCGGAGCCCTCCGGAGTGCCGGGGCCCTTCGGGGGCTTCGGCGTCTTCGGGGTCCCGGGGGCGTCCGGGGTCCGCTCCGGCGTCACCGCGTACGTCTCCACCGACCAGAGCGAGTAGCCGTACGGGGTCGCCCGCTTCTCGCCCTGCACCCGCAGGAAGCGGGTGTCCGCCGCGTCCATCCGGACCGACTCCCGGCCGCCCCGCCCGTCCGTGACGGTCGCCGCGGTCCGCCAGTTGCGGCCGTCGGCGGAGACCTGCACCCGGTAGCGGGAGGCGTGCGCGTCCTGCCAGTGCAGGACCAGCTGCCCTATGCGGGCCGGCTCGGCCAGCTCCAGCTGGAACCAGGCGCCGTCCTCCGCCGGCGAGGACCAGCGGGTCTCCGGATCGCCGTCCACCGCCAGCGCGGCAGGGAAGTCCGCCGTCTCGTCGCCGGAGGAGGAGGCCGTCGCCGACCTGGCCAGGTCCGGGCCGCCGGTGCGCGGGAACGCCCGCACCGTCAGCACCCGCTCCTCGCCCGCGAACGACACCGGCACCCGGTACTCCCCGGACGCCGTGCCCGGCGCCACCGACACCTCCATCGGCACCGTCCTCGTGCCGCCGCGCTCCACCGCGGCCCGCTCCGGCAGCCGTACGGTGATCCCCTTCGGCGCCTTCGCCGTCAGCGGGCCCCGCACCCCGGCCGCCCGCCGGCCCGTCAGCTCCACGTCCACCCGGCCCGCCGCGCCGCCGATCTCCAGGTCCGTCTCCGTCCTGGCCAGCTCCAGACCGGCCTCGGGACCGTCCGCGAACCACGGCACCAGGGAGCGCACGTCGGGCGCCGGGCCCTCGCCGTCCCAGACGATCCGCAGCGCCTCGGCGCGCAGCCCCTTCAGCTCGGTCTGCGTCCAGCCGGAGGAGGACAGCGGGCCCAGCGGCCGCCAGCCCTCGCCCGCCACGTACGCCTCCACGCGCGCGTGCGCCGGGACGTCCGCCCCGGGCTCGCCGTCCTCCGCCGGCCTCCCGGCGTCCTTCCGGTCCGCCGGCGGGCCCGCGAGCACCGTCACCGCCTCCACCGGACGCTCCCGGTCCAGCTTCACCGTGTACGAACCGGCGGCCCGGTCCACCTCGCGCTCCGGGTCCCGGTCGGTGCCCGTCCAGGCCGCCGCCTCCTTCACCGCCCGGTCCAGGAACGGATCCAGGACCCCGTCGCCGACCGTCGCCCCGCTCGCCGCGATCCGCGGCCGCAGCGGCTCCAGGCGCAACTGCGCCTGCCAGGCCGCGGGACCGTCGCCGCGCCCCTGGGCGAGCAGCATGTCGACCGCGGCCTCGCCCGCCGCCCCGTACCGCGACAGCTGCTCCAGCCACGGCCCGGACTCGGCCCGCAGCGCGCCGCCCGCGGTCTCCGCCAGCCGCTCCGGCGCCTCCCGCATCACGGTGAAGGCGTCCCGCAGCTCGCGCCCCGCCCGCTCCCGCGCCGCCGCCGTGCCCGACGCCCGGGCCGACCAGAAGGCGCTCATCAGCGGCTTCAGACCGGCCGACTCGGCGTCCGGCGCGAGGAGCGACGAGGCCGCGTTCCCGGCCAGCGCGCCGAGCGCCTCCCGCGCCGCCGGCGCGGGGCCCGCCAGTTCGTCGACGGCCGCCCGCCAGGATTCCGCGGGCCGGTAGCCGCGCGGGTTCCAGGCGAAGTCGGCGGTGGTGAAGAGCGGGATCCGGGAGGCCGAGGGCTGCTCCATCGCGTGCGCCAGATAGGCGGCGGAACCGGCCGCCACGGCCGGCTCCCGGCCCGTGGAGGGCCCCAGGAAGAGCCGGTCCTGCGCGTAGTCGTTCACCGGGTAGTTGTCCATGGTGACCAGCGGCCGCTGGCCCAGGGCCGCCCGCACCCCGGCCAGTTCGGTGCCGGTGATGGTGCGCGGCACCACGCCGACGCCCGTCCACGCCACCCGCACCCGCCCGTCCAGCGCCCGCGCGAGCGCCGAACGGTACTCGCTGGTGCCCTCCTGGTAGTACTCCGTCGGCAGCACCGTCAGCGGCTCCAGGCCCGGATACCGCTCGGCGAGGTGCCGGGCCACCGCGTTCGCCACGCGCGCGTGCGCCCGGGCCGCGCCCGCCGCGTCCCGCCCGAAGGCGTCGGCGTCCTCGTCGCAGGTCCACTCGCCGAACCCGGCGTCCGGGAACTGGAGCTGGAAGGAGCGGAAACCGAGCTCCCGCATCGCGTCCAGCTTCCGCGTCAGCACCGCCAGGTCCGCGTCCGAGGACAGGCACATCGACTGGGCCGGGGCCACCGCCCAGCCCAGCGACACGTGCCGGGCCCTGGCCCGCTCCGCCAGCGCGCGGAAGCCGGCCCGCTGCGCCTCCGGGTAGGGCTCGCGCCACTGCGCGGCGCGGTACGGGTCGTCACCGGGAGCGTAGAGATAGCGGTTCTGCTTGGTGCGGCCCAGGAAGTCGATCATCTCCAGGCGCTGCTCCGTCGTCCACGGGGTGCCGTAGAAGCCCTCCGTGATCCCCCGCTCGGCGGTGCCGGGCCAGTCCCGGACGACGACGCCCGGCACCTCGCCGCCGACGCCGTCCGGCCCCGGGCCGAGCAACTGGCGGAGCGTCTGCACCGCGTGGAACAGGCCGTCCTCGCCGGTCCCGTCCAGCACCACGGTGTCCCGGCCGCCGAACCGGCCGGTGGCGAGCCGGTAGCCGCCGTCCGGCAGGTCGCCCCGCTCGGCCACCCCGAAGGAGGCCAGTGCCTCCTGCGCCGCCGCCCCGGAGGGCCCCGAGAGGCGGAGCACCGGGCCCGCGCCGGGCAGCCCCTCGTGCACCGTCCGCACCCCGGCGTCGGCGAGCAGCTCCCGCAGCGCCCGCAGGGCGTACTTGTCGGCGTCCTCGTCCGCGACGAGGGTCACCCGCTCCCCGAGGCGCACGGCGGGCCCCGCGGCCGTCAGCGACTGCGGCCGGGGCCACACGGAGGGCGTGCGCGCGCGGGCGGAGCCGGTCCGGGGCGCGGGCGCGGCCGGGGCGGCGGCCGGCCCGGAGGGGGCCGCGGGAGCGGCGGCGAGGTCGGGCACCGAGGCGGGGAGCGGGGCGGCGCCCGCCGAGCCGGGCACGGCACCGCCGAGGAACCCGCCGATCACGGCGGCGGCGACCGCGGTCGCCGTACGAGGACCGCGGCCCGGACGCACGGGGGTCACGGGGTCTCCCTTCACCGGGACGGGGACCCGCCGGATCGTCAGACGCTGTCCCTGCCCGGCCGGTTGGTCACGAGCGGGTTACGACCCCACCACCCTTCGCACGGGGGTGTCAATGCGACGGGGCGAAGTGTCGGCTTTGCCCGGTGAACCTCCGGCGAGCTGTCGCCCTTTCGCCGTCTTCCCCCGGTAAAAGGGGCAAAGCGAGGCGCGATGGGTAGGGCTATCTCTCGTCGCACCCACGGCCCCGGCCACCAGCCGTACGGCCGGCCACCACGTCGAGACGAACCGGGAGACCCCCGTGACCACGACCGCCCGCCCCCAGAACGGACGGATACGGATTCCGCGCCAGACCGCCCCCGGCGGCGCCCCGCCGGACGCAGCGCCCGCGCCGGCCGACACCGCGCCGCTCATCAGCGAGCCCTCGTGGGCGGCGGTCGCCCCGCTGACCAGCGAGCCGCCCCTGGCCGGCGCCCCGCCCCTCACCAGCGAGCCGCCCCTCACCGGCGCCGCACCCCTCACCAGCGAACCCACCGCCCCCGGAAACCGGTGCGGCACGGAGTCAACCGGAGTGTGAAGTGACCCTGGCCCGCCTCGCCGCCCGTCACGGCGTCGCCACCGCGTTCAGCCCGTCCGAGGGCGTCACCGTGCCCGTGCCCGAGGCCACCGTGGTCGCCGTGCTCGGCGCCCTCGGGGTGGACGCGACCACCCCGGAGGCGGTCGCCGCCGCCCTCGGCGCGGCGGAGCGGGCCGACCGGGAGCGGCTGCTCCCGCCCACACTCGTCCGCCACACCGGGGACGGTCCGCCCGCCCCGCCCGCCGGCCTGCCCGAGGGGACCCTGCTCCGGGTCACCACCGAGGACGGCGACGTCCACACCGGCGGCGACTGGGAGCGGCTGCCGCTCGGCGTGCACACCGTGGACGCCGAGGCGCCCGACGGCCGCACCGCCCGCGCCACCCTCGTCGTCGCCCCCGCGCGGGTCCCGGCCCCCGCCACGCGCGCGTACGGCCTGCTCGTCCAGCTCTACTCGCTGCTCTCCGAACGCTCCTGGGGCATGGGCGACCTCGGCGACCTGCGCGACCTCGTCTCCTGGGCGGGCCGCGCGCACGGCGCCGGATTCGTCCAGGTCAACCCGCTGCACGCGGGCGTGCCCGGGGCCCCCTCCGACCCCTCCCCGTACCGCCCCTCCTCCCGGCGCTTCCCCGACCCCGTCCACCTGCGGATCGAACAGATCCCCGAGTACGCCCACCTGGGCCCCGGCCGGCGCGAGGAGCTGGACCGGATCCTCGCCGCCGCCGCCGAACTGCGCGAGCGCGTCCTCGGCAAGGGCACCGCCATCGACCGGGACGCCGTCTGGGCGCTCAAGCTGCGCGCCCTGGAGCTGATCGCCGCCGTCGAGCAGGGCCCGGGACGGCGCGCCGACTACCACGACTTCCTCGCCGAGCGCGGCCGCGCCCTGGAGGACCACGCCACCTACCAGGCCCTCGCCGAGCGCCACGGCCCCCACTGGCGCACCTGGCCCGAGGAGCTGCGCACCCCGGACGGCGCCGGGGCGGCCGTCCGCGCGGACGCCGCGCTCACCGCCCGGGTCGACTTCCACTGCCGGCTCGCCTGGCTGACGGACCGGCAGCTCGGCGAGGCCGCCGACGCGGCCCGGGAGGCGGGCATGGCGGTCGGGATCGTCCACGACCTCGCCGTCGGCGTGCACCCGGAGGGCTCCGACGTCTGGGCCCGGCAGGACGACTTCGCCACCGGGATGTCGGTCGGCGCCCCGCCCGACGCCTTCAACTCCCGCGGCCAGGACTGGGGTCTGCCGCCGTGGCGCCCCGACGCCCTCGCCGCCGCCGGCTACGCCCCGTACCGCGGCCTCCTCCGCGAGCTCCTGCGGCACGCGGGCGCGCTCCGGATCGACCACGTGATGGGCCTCTTCCGCCTCTGGTGGGTGCCGGAGGGCCGGGAGCCCACCGAGGGCACCTACGTCCGCTACGACGCCGAGGCGATGCTCGCCGTCCTCGTCCTGGAGGCGCACCGGGCCGGCGCCCTCGTCATCGGCGAGGACCTGGGCACGGTCGAGCCGGGGGTCCGCGAGGCGCTGGCCGCGCGCGGGGTGTTCGGCACCTCCGTGCTCTGGTTCGAGCGGGACTGGGGCGGCGGCGGCGCCCCGCTGCCGCCCGAGGCGTGGCGGTCCGGCTGCGTGGCCACCGCCACCACCCACGACCTGCCGTCCACCGCGGCCCGGCTCTCCGGCGACCACGTGCTGCTGCGCCACCGGCTCGGGCTGCTCGGCGGCGACCTGACCCGCGAGCGCGCCTCCGACGCGGCGGAGACCGCCGAGTGGCGCGGGGTCCTCCAGCGGCTCGGGCTGCTCCCGGAGGGGCCGGGGGACGAGGAGGCCGAGATCCGGGCCGTCCACCGCTTCCTGGCCCGCACCCCGGCCCGGATGGTCGGCGTGTGGCTGCCGGACCTGGTGGGGGACCGCCGGCCGCAGAACCTGCCGGGCACCTGGGACGAGTACCCCAACTGGCGGCTGCCGGTCGCGGGCCCGGACGGGCAGCCGCTGACCCTGGAACGGATCGCCGCCTCGCCCCGCGCGCACGCGCTGCTGCGGACCGTCGCGGAGGGGGTGGGAGCCCGTACGGCACCCCCGGGCGCGCGGGCCGTTTAGGTGTTCGCTACTTTTGCACCGTGGACAAGAAGAACGCCCTGCGCGCCGGCGCCGTCGCGGCCGGTACGACGCTGATGATGCTGCTCATGTCGTCCCCCGCGCTCGCGCTGACCCGCGACGACGGTGACGACCCGGCCCCCAAGCTGGAGGTCGTCGAGACCCTCGGCCTCTTCGTGGTGGCCCCGGTGGTGCTGTTCCTGGTCATCGTCGGTCTGGTGATGGTCCTCGACAAGTCCCGCAAGAAGGCATAACCGCCTCCCCCGTCCGTCTCCGAGGGCGCCGCACGGCCGACACCGGCCGTGCGGCGCCCTCGCACGTTCCGGGCCCGCTCACGCGGTCGTCGCGAGCAGCTTCCGCAGCAGTCCGGTCAGCTGCTCCGCCTCCTCCTCGGTCAGCGCCCCCTCCAGCGCCTCCCGCTGCCGCTCCAGGCCGGCGCCTACCGCCTGGTCCACCAGCTCCCGGCCGCGCTCGGTGAGCGTGACGCGCAGCCCGCGCCGGTCGTGCGGGTCGGGGCTGCGGGTGAGCAGCCCGGCCTTCTCCAGCTTGTCCAGCCGGCCGGTCATCCCGCCGGTGGTGATCATCAGCGTGGCGGTCAGCTCGCGCGGTGAGAGCGTGTACGGCGCCCCCGAGCGGCGCAGCGTCGCCAGGACGTCGAACTCCCCGAGCCCCATCCCGTAGGGCGCGTACGCCTTGTCCACCCGGCCCCGCATCGCGGCGGCCAGCCGGTAGATCCGCCCGAAGACCTCCATGGGGAGCGTGTCCAGGTCCGGGCGGACGACCGCCCACTGGGCGGCGATGGCGTCGACGGGGTCGGGCGCGGGCGGCTGCGTGTTCATGACCTCAGTGTTCCGCCTCCTTCCGGTCGATGGCAAGAAAGCCACTTGCAAGTAAGTAGCTTAGTGCTAAGTTAATTACCGCCAAGCAAGAAGTGCTCCGGGTCCACCGGAACCGCATCGCTCAGGGGGAGTCCTGTCATGTCCCGTAAGGCGGCCACCGTCGCGCTCACCGCCCTCGCCCCGATCTCCTGGGGCTCGACCTACTTCGTGACCACCGAGTTCCTGCCGGCCGACCGGCCCCTCTTCACCGGCCTCATGCGGGCCCTGCCGGCCGGCCTCCTGCTCCTGGCGCTCACCCGCAAGCTCCCGCGGGGCGCCTGGTGGTGGAAGTCGGCGGTCCTCGGCGCGCTCAACATCGGCGCCTTCTTCCCGCTGCTCTTCCTCGCCGCCTACCGGCTGCCCGGCGGCGTCGCCGCCGTCGTCGGCTCCGTCGGCCCGCTCTTCGTCGTCGGCCTCGCCGCCCTCCTCCTCGCCGAGAAGCCCACCACGCGGACCCTGCTTACCGCCGTCGCCGCCGCCTTCGGCGTCAGCCTCGTGGTCCTCAAGGCCGGGGCCGCCTTCGACCTGATCGGCGTGGGCGCCGGACTGCTCTCCTCCCTCTCGATGTCCGCCGGCGTCGTCCTCACCAAGCGCTGGGGCCGCCCCGAGGGCGTCGGCTCCCTCGCGCTCACCGGCTGGCAGCTCACCGCGGGCGGCCTGGTCATCCTGCCCGTCGCCTTCCTGGTCGAGGGCGCCCCGCCCGTCCTCACCGGCACCCACCTCGCCGGCTACGCCTACCTCGCCATCGGCAACACCGCGGTCTCGTACTTCCTCTGGTTCCGCGGCATCGAGCGGCTGGGCGCCTCCTCCGCCACCCTCCTCGGCCCGCTCTCCCCGATCACCGCCGCCGTCATCGGCTGGGCCGCGCTCGGCCAGGCGCTCGGGCCCGTGCAGGTGGTGGGCATGGTGATCGCCTTCGGCGCCACGCTGGTGGGCCAGATGGCCCCCGTGAAGTCGGCGCCCGCCCCCGTATCGTTCAGTTCTGCTGAAAAGAACGGTCAGGAAGTTTCGATGGACCTGGAGATTTCGGGGGTGCGACGGTAGGCGGCATGACCCTCACGACACCCCGCCACCCGCCCACGACCACCGCCCCCGACGACCTCCCGCCCACGACCGCCGCCCCCGGCGAATCCCCGAGACCGGCACCCGCCAAGGGTGCCGGTCTCGGTCTGCTCCTCGCCCTCCTCGCCACCGTCGTCTGGTCCGGCAGCTTCGTCGCCACCCGCGACATGGCCGACTCCGTGCCACCCGTCCAGGCGGTGTTCTGGCGCTGGATCATCGCCCTCCTCGCGGTCGCCCCCTTCGCCGCCCGCCGGCTCTGGCGGCAGCGGGCGGTCATCCGCCGCCACCTCGGATTCACCGCCCTCGCCTCGCTGTTCGGGGTCGCGCTCTACAACACCCTCGTCCACCAGGCCGGCCTCACCACCTCCGCCACCAACATGGGCATGATCATGGCCGCCTCCCCGGTGATCATGGCCCTCTACGCCCGGCTCGGCGGCGAACGCCTCGGCGCCCGCAGGATCCTGGGCACGGCCGTCGCCGTCCTCGGCGTGCTGCTGCTCGTCGGCAAGGGCTCCCTCACCGTCGACCTCGCCGCCGGCGACCTCTGGATGTTCGCGGCGGCCCTCTCCTTCGCCTCGTACAGCGCGCTCCTCAGGCGCAGGCCCCCGGAGCTCGACGGACTCGCCTTCCTCCTCACCACCTTCGTGCTCGGTGCCCTCATGCTCGCCCCCGCCTACGCCGTCTCCCTCACCGTCCAGGGCGGCTTCCCCGTCGTCCCCGGCACCGTCGGCCCGCTGCTCTACATCGGGGTGTTCTCCTCCGCCGTCGCCTTCTTCGCCTGGAACAAGGCGATCTCCCTGATCGGCGCCGCCCGCGCCGGAGTCGTGTACTACCTCCAGCCCGTCTGCGTCGCCCTGCTCTCGTACGCCCTCCTCGGCGAGCGGCTCGGCCCGGCCGGCGGCGCCTGCATGGCGCTGATCCTCGGGGGAGTGGCGCTCAGCTCCGCCTCCGGGCGCCCGGCCCCGACCGGGCGGGGGCGGACCCCCAGGTAGGTTGCGCCCATGACCGAGTGGGACATCAAGAAGCTGCACATCCTGCGCACCCTGCGCGACCGGGGCACTGTCACCGCCACCGCGGAGACCCTGCTCATGACCCCCTCGGCCGTCTCCCAGCAACTCACCAACCTCGCCAGGCAGCTCGGCGTGCCGCTCCTGGAGGCCCACGGCCGGCGCGTCCGCCTCACCGACGCCGCCCACCTCGTGCTCCGCCACGCCGAGGCCGTCTTCGCCCAGCTGGAGCGCGCCGACGCCGAACTCGACGGCTACCTCCGGGGCGAGGCGGGCCAGGTGCGGGTCGCCGCCTTCTCCACCTCCGTCCCCGCGCTCCTCGTCCCGGCCGTACGCCGGCTCCGCACCGCCCACCCCGGTCTCGACGTCCGCGTCCGCGAGGCCGAGGCGGGGGAGGCGTACGAACTCCTCACCGCCGGCGAGGTCGACCTGGCCCTCTCGCTCGCCGCCCACGCGCCCACCGCGCGCGACCCCAAGTTCAGCCGGATGCCGCTGCTCGCCGACCCCCTCGACGTCGCCCTGCCCGCCGGCCACCCCCTCGCCGACGCGCCCGGCCTCCGCCTCGCCGACCTCGCCGCCGAACCCTGGATCTTCGGCGGCTCGGGCCCCTGGTCCGAGATCACCACCGCCGCCTGCGAGGCCGCCGGCTTCGTCCCCGAGCAGGCCCACAGCGCCTCCGGCTGGACCGCCATCCTCGCCATGGTCGAGGCGGGGCTCGGGATCGCCCTCGTCCCCCGGATGGCCTCCGCGGAGCGGCGCGGCGGCACCGGGGTCGTCATGCGGGTCCTCTCCGCCGACCAGCCGCGCCGCCACGTCGTCGCCGCCGTCCGGCGCGGGGCCGAGGACGGGCCCGCGGTGGCCCGGGTGCTCGCCGCCCTCCGGCAGGCCGCCGCCGACCGCGCGACCTTTCAGCAGAACTGAACGACACCATCGAAAACATTCGATGGACCCCGGGCTCCCCCCGGAGGAGAGTCGAAGCATGACCGCTCTCGAAGACGCCCAGGACCCGCACGCCAACGACGCCGCCCCCTACGGCGGAGGCGACCCCTACGCCGACTACCGCACCGGTGACTTCCCCTTCACCGAGCTGGTCGACCTCGCCGACCGCCGCCTCGGCGCCGGCGTCGTCGCCGCCAACGACGAGTTCTTCGCCGAGCGCGAGAACCTCCTCGTCCGCGAGCGGGCCGTCTTCGACCCGGAGCACTTCGGGCACAAGGGCAAGATCATGGACGGCTGGGAGACCCGCCGCCGCCGCGGCGCCGACGCCCACAACGTCTTCCCCGCCCCCGAGGACCACGACTGGGCGATCGTCCGCCTCGGCGCCCCCGGCGTCATCAAGGGCCTGATCGTCGACACCGCCCACTTCCGCGGCAACTACCCGCAGAAGGTCAGCGTCCAGGCCACCGCCGTCGAGGGCAGCCCCGGCCCCGCCGAACTCCTCGACGCCAAGTGGGAGGAGCTGGTCCCGCCCACCCCCGTCCGCGGCCACGCCGCCAACGGCTTCACGATCGACAGCGACCGCCGCTGGACCCACGTACGCCTCTGCCAGCACCCGGACGGCGGCATCGCCCGCCTCCGCGTCCACGGCGAGGTGCTGCCCGACCCCGAGTGGCTCGACCTCCTCGGCACCGTCGACCTGCTCTCCGTCCTCAACGGCGGGTCGTACGAGGACGCCTCCGACAAGTTCTACTCCTCGCCGACCCAGATCATCCTGCCGGGCAGCTCCCGCAAGATGGACGACGGCTGGGAGAACCGCCGGCGCCGCGTCCGCGGCACCAACGACTGGGTCCGCTTCCGCCTCCCCGCCCAGGGCGCCGTCCGCGCCGTCGAGATCGACACCGCCTACCTCAAGGGCAACTCCGCCGGCTGGATCGCTCTCCAGGGCCGCAACGGCGAGGCCGGCGAGTGGTTCGAGATCATCCCGCGCACGCGCCTCCAGCCCGACACCCTGCACCGCTTCAAGCTCCCCGCCCACGCGGTCGTCACCCACGTGCGCCTCGACGCCTTCCCCGACGGCGGCGTCGCCCGCATGCGCCTGCACGGCTCGCTGACCGAGGAGGGCGCCGCCGACCTGCGCGCCCGCTTCGACCGCGCGAGCCGGTAGGGCCTGTCCGGCACCAGGAACCGGCGAAGGGGCGCCTCTGTGGGGGAGGCGCCCCTTCGTCGTACGGACATGGCCGCTCCCCACCGGTGGACACCGCGGGTGCCCACCGGTGGGGAGCGCCGGTCAGCGCCCGGCCGCCGCCGCGTCCGCCGCGCGGGCCTTCAGGGCCCGCTCGACGCCCGCCCGCGACTCCGTCACCAGGCGCCGCAGCGCCGGGACCGGGTCGGTGGCCGCGATCCACGCGTCCGTCGCGTCCAGCGTCTCCTGCGAGACCTGGAGCGTCGGGTAGAGACCGACCACGATCTGCTGGATCATCTCGTGGCTGCGGGTCTCCGACACGCGCTTGATCGACGCGAAGTACTTCTCCGTGTACGGGGCCAGCAGCTCGCGCTGGTCGGCCTGGACGAAGCCGCCGATCACCGCCTCCTGCACCGCGTTGGCCAGCTTGTCGTCCTCGACGACCGCCGCCCACGCCTCGGCCTTCGCCGCCTCGGTCGGACGCGCCGCACGGGCCGTCGCCGCGTGCCGCTCACCGGCCGCGGTGCGGTCCCGCTCCAGCTCGGCGGCGATCTCCGGCTCGTCGAAGACACCGGTCGCGGCGAGCCGCTGCACGAACGACCAGCGCAGCTCGGTGTCGACGGCCAGGCCCTCGATCGTCTCCCGGCCCTCCAGGAGCGCGGCGAGCAGGTCGAGCTGCTGCGGCGTCCTGGCGGTCGCGGCGAAGGCCCGCGCCCACGCCAGCTGGTGGTCGCTCGCCGGCTCCGCGGCCTTGAGGTGGGTGAGCGCCGCCTCGGTCCAGCGGGTCAGGCCCGCGTCCCGCCACTCCGGCGCCGCGTACAGCTCCAGGGCCGCCTTGACCTGGCCCTGGAGCGACTGCACCACGCCGATGTCCGACTCCTTGGCGATGCCGGACAGCACCAGCTCCAGGTAGTCGCGGGTGGCCAGCTCGCCGTCCCGGGTCATGTCCCAGGCGGCGGACCAGCACAGGGCGCGCGGCAGCGACTCGGTGAAGTCGCCGAGGTGCGCGGTGACGTTGTGCAGCGACACGTCGTCGAGGCGGACCTTGGCGTACGACAGGTCGTCGTCGTTCAGCAGGACGACCGCCGGGCGGGACTTGCCCACGAGCGCCGGCACCGGGGTCAGCCCGGCCGCGTCGATGTCCAGCTCCAGGCGCTCGGTGCGGACCAGCTTGCCGGCCGCGTCGAGGTCGTAGAAGCCGATCGCGATGCGGTGCGGGCGGAGCACGGCCTCGCCCTTGGCGCCGGCGGGCAGCGCCGGGGCCTCCTGCTTCACCGCGAAGGCGGTGATCGAGCCGTTCTCGTCGGTCTCGATCTCCGGGCGCAGGATGTTGATGCCGGCCGTCTCCAGCCACGCCTTCGACCAGGTCTTCAGGTCGCGCCCGGAGGTCTCCTCCAGCGCGCCCAGCAGGTCGCTCAGACGGGTGTTGCCGAAGGCGTGGCGCTGGAAGTACGCCTGCACGCCCTTGAAGAACTCGTCCTGGCCGACGTAGGCGACGAGCTGCTTGAGGACCGAGGCGCCCTTGGCGTACGTGATGCCGTCGAAGTTGACGAGCACGTCCTCCAGGTCGTTGATCTCGGCCATGATCGGGTGCGTCGACGGCAGCTGGTCCTGGCGGTAGGCCCAGGTCTTCTCCGCGTTGGCGAAGGTCGTCCAGGCGTGCGGCCAGCGGGTGCCCTCGACGGCCGCCTGGCAGGCGACGGAGGTGTAGGTGGCGAACGACTCGTTCAGCCAGAGGTCGTTCCACCACTCCATGGTCACGAGGTCGCCGAACCACATGTGGGCCAGCTCGTGCAGGATGGTCTCGGCACGCCGCTCGTAGGCCGCGTCCGTCACCTTCGAGCGGAAGACGTACTGGTCGCGGATGGTGACCGCGCCCGCGTTCTCCATCGCGCCCGCGTTGAACTCCGGCACGAACAGCTGGTCGTACTTGGCGAACGGGTAGGCGTACGCGAACTTCTCCTGGAACCAGCCGAAGCCCTGCCGGGTCACGTCGAAGATGTGGTCCGCGTCCAGGAACTCGGCCAGCGACGGACGGCAGTAGATGCCCAGCGGCACGACCTGCCCGTCCGGGCCCTCGTA
Source organism: Streptomyces sp. NPDC004435 (assembly GCF_042873895.1). Lineage (NCBI taxonomy): Bacteria > Bacillati > Actinomycetota > Actinomycetes > Kitasatosporales > Streptomycetaceae > Streptomyces > Streptomyces sp. NPDC004435. Next base: position 339,229 of record NZ_JBIAMB010000001.1, read on the forward strand.
CGCCGAGTGCACCGAGTGGTACGGGCCGACGATCAGGGCGGTGATGTACGTGGAGATCCGCGGGGTCGGCTCGAAGGCCCACACCCCGTCCTTCGGCTCCGGCGTCGGCGAGTTGGAGATGACGCTCCAGCCCTCCGGGGCCTTCACCGTGAACTGGAAGGTCGCCTTCAGGTCCGGCTGCTCGAAGGAGGCGAAGACCCGGCGCGCGTCCGGCACCTCGAACTGGGTGTAGAGGTACGCCTGGCCGTCGACCGGGTCGACGAAGCGGTGCAGACCCTCACCGGTGTTGGTGTACGCGCAGTCCGCGACCACCCGCAGCTCGTTCGCGCCCTGCTTCAGGTGGGGCAGCGCGATCCGCGCGTCGCGGAAGACGGCGGCCACGTCCAGCGAGCGCCCGTTCAGGTCGACCTCGTGGACGGCGTCGGCGACGAGGTCGATGAAGCTCTCGGCGCCTCCCTCGGCGGAATCGAAGCGGACGGTGGTGACGGACCGGTAGGTGCCGCCCTCCTGCGCACCGGTGAGGTCCAGTTCGACCTCGTACGCGTCCACGGTCAGCAGCGCCGCCCGCTGCTGGGCCTCTTCACGGGTCAGGTTCGTACCAGGCACCCGGTCAACTCCTCGGTTTCGTGACGTTTGGGCCATCCTTCCACGGGGCGCTCGGCCCGCGCATCGAACATTTCCCAGGGCGAACACGACGAGGGGGCGGCCGTCCCGCGGACGGCCGCCCCCTCACCGGGAAGATCCGGCTCAGCCCTGGAGCTCGGCCGCCACCAGCTCCGCGATCTGCACCGCGTTCAGCGCGGCGCCCTTGCGGAGGTTGTCGTTGGAGAGGAAGAGCGCGAGGCCGTTCTCCACGGTCTCGTCGACGCGGATGCGGCCCACGTACGAGGCGTCCTTGCCGGCCGCCTGGAGCGGCGTCGGGATCTCGGACAGCACGACGCCCTCGGCGTCCTTCAGCAGCTCGTAGGCGCGCTCGACGCTGATCGGGCGGTCGAAGCGGACGTTCACCTGGAGGGAGTGGCCGGAGAAGACCGGGACGCGGACGCAGGTGCCGGAGACCTTCAGCTCCGGGATCTCCAGGATCTTGCGGGACTCGTTGCGGAGCTTCTGCTCCTCGTCGGTCTCGAAGGAGCCGTCGTCCACGATCGAGCCGGCCAGCGGGACCACGTTGAACGCGATCGGGCGCTTGTAGACGGCGGGCTCGGGGAACTCGACGGCCTCGCCGTCGAAGGCCAGCTGGTCGGCCTGCTCGGCCACCGCGCACGCCTGGGTGCGCAGCTCGGCGACGCCGGCCACGCCCGAGCCGGAGACGGCCTGGTAGGTGGTGGCGATCAGCGCGGTGAGGCCGGCCTCCTGGTGGAGCGGCTTGAGGACCGGCATGGCGGCCATCGTGGTGCAGTTCGGGTTGGCGATGATCCCCTTGGGGCGGTCCTTGATCGCGTGCGGGTTGACCTCGGAGACGACGAGGGGGACCTCGGGGTCGCGGCGCCAGGCGGAGGAGTTGTCGATCACGACGGCGCCCTGGGAGGCGACCTTCTCGGCGAGGGCCTTGGAGGTGGCGCCGCCGGCGGAGAAGAGCACGATGTCCAGGCCGGTGTAGTCGGCGGTCGAGGCGTCCTCGACGGTCACGCCGTCCACGACCGTGCCGGCGGACCGGGCGGAGGCGAAGAGCCGCAGCTCGTCCACGGGGAAGCTGCGCTCGGCCAGGATCTTGCGCATGACTGTGCCGACCTGACCGGTGGCTCCGACGATTCCGACCTTCACGGGGACTCCTCCGTACGTTTGTGCAGGCTGCTGCTGCTGTCCATGATGCGTATGTCCCGGCCCGCCTTGTCCAATCGATTGTCCGAGGGGCGGACGCGGCGCGGACGCGGGGCCGGACGCGGGCCGTGGGCGGGGCCGGACGCGGAAGGGGCGGGCACCCCGGTGGATGCCCGCCCCTCGTACCGCCCCGGGTGTTACGGGGTGACGCTGCCGATCAGGACGCTGCCGGTGCCCGCGACGGTGCCGCGCGCGTTGAGCAGCTGGACCTGGCCGAAGAACTGGCGTCCCTCGGGGGCCGGACCGCCGACGACGACCTCGGCCGGGACCTTGGTGCTCGCGCCGTTGGCGAGCGGGTAGGTCTTGGCCTCGTCCACCTTCACGGAGCCGAGCGCCGCGGAGTAGTAGACGTCCTTGTAGTCGTAGGTCGTGCCGCCCTCGGCGTGGACCGCGTAGCCGTCGATGACGACGGTGTACGTGCCGGCCTTCGGCTTGACGAGCGAGACGCTCTCCTCGGAGTCGCCGTCGGCCGACTGGGCGACGCGGACGCCGTCCAGGAGCACGCTCAGGTCGAGGTCGGCGGCCTTGTCGGAGGTGTTGCCGATCCCGATGTCGAGCCGCTCGACGCCCTCACCGATGGTGACGGTCTTCGTCTGCTGCTCGTGGTGCTGGATGGTCGGGGTCTCGACCTTGGCCGAGCCCAGCGGGCCGCCCTTCAGCTTGCCGTCGATGCCGGCGAACTTGTTGGTGACGGTCCACTCGACGGCGGACGGGGTGCCGACCTTCGCCTCGGCGACCGTCTGGACGGCCGGGTCGAAGGAGGCGCCGAGCACGGAGACGCCGAGCTTGTACGGGTTGTTCAGGTCCGGCGAGGTGCGGCGCGCCTCGACCTCGATCTCCCAGACACCGGCCTGCGGGTTGGCGTAGGAGCGGAGGTCCGGGCGGCAGGTGTTCGCCGGGTTGTAGTGCGGGTAGCAGCCCGTGGTCGCGGTCGGGTCGACCGGGACGCCGTACGGGTGGATGGCGATGAACCGGGTCTGGCTCTTCTCCTTCAGGCCGCCGATGGCGACCTCCAGGGAGGTGGCGCCCTGCGGCACGGTCACGAAGTACGACTTCGTGCTGTTGCGCTGGACCGAGCCCGAGGCGGAGAAGGAGTAGCCGGGGGCGGTCAGGTCGCTCGCGGCGACGACGGTCGACATGATCTGCTTGTCGACGCCCTCGGTGCGCCAGTCGTCGACCTCCAGGAGGACGCTGTGCACACCGGCGGTGCGCGGGCGGGCCTCCAGCTTGACGGTGACCGGCTTGTTCAGCGGCAGCGCGATCCAGTGGCTTCCGGAGATCCGGAAGGTGCCGTCGTCGTGCTTGAGGTCCAGCTCGTGCAGGAGGGTCCGGTCCGGGCCGCTGGTGCGGGTGACGGTGACGTCGTAGACCTTCTTCTGGCCGACCTTGAGGCCGCCCTCGCGGTCGTACACGCCGGAGCCGGTGTGCGGGGCCGGGAAGATCACGGTGTCGACCGGGGCCTCGACCTTGTAGGAGTGGGCGGTGGCCCCGTCCTTGATCGACTCCCAGGCCTCGTTGATGTCGATGAGACCGGCGCCCTGCTCGTGGGCCCCGACACCCGGGATCCGCTGCGCGGTCGAGGTGAGGGCGGTACGGAGGGTCAGCGGGGAGAGCTCGATGCCGCGCTGCTTGGCGGCGGAGAGCAGCAGCGCGCTCGCGCCGGCGACCTGCGGGGACGACATCGAGGTGCCGTTCAGCATGCCGTAGCCGGCCGGGAGGCTGTAGCCCGCCTCGGCGACGCCGGAGCCGGCCTGCCAGGTCGGGATGGTGTTCACGGCCGAACCCGGGCCGGTGATGGTCGGGGTGGCGCCGCCGTCCTCACGCGGACCGCGCGAGGAGAAGGGGAACATGGCGTACTTCTTGTCGACGGCAGAGCCGTAGTTGGCGGCCCAGGTCGACTGGGAGACGGCCGCGCCGACCGAGACGACCTTCTCGGCCAGGCTGGGGTCGCCGATGGTGTTGGTGCCGGGGCCGGAGTTGCCGGCCGAGATCACCAGCTGCACGCCGTACTCGTCGATGAGACGGGTGTAGAGGCGGGCGCGGACGTTGTCGCCGTCGTTCAGCGCGGGCAGGCCGCCGATCGACATGTTGACGATGTCGACGCCGCGGTTGACGACGAGGTCGACCATGCCCTCGGTGAGGGCGACGTTGGTGCAGCCGCCGTCCCAGGTGCAGGCGCGGGAGGAGACGAGCTTCGCGCCGGGCGCGGCGCCGTTCATCTTGCCGCCGAAGAGGCCCTTGGCGGCGGTGATGCCGGCGACGTGGGTGCCGTGCGAGGACTCGACGATGCCGATGTTGACGAAGTCGCGCTTCTGGCCGACCCAGGTGCCGCCGTACGGGTCCATCGGGACGTCCTTGCGGATCTCCACGACGAACGGGGTGCGCTCGACGACCTCGGTGGCGGGGTTGTCGGTGCCGAAGTGGCCGATGCCGTAGCCGTCCTTGTACGGCTTCAGCGGCGCGTTGTCCGTGAAGTCGTTGTTCTGGTCGGTGTCGACGCGGACGGTGCCGGCGGCGGGGTCGTACAGCATGCCGAAGACGTCGGTGGTGTCGCCGTCGCGGTTGATGTCACCGGCCGGGTCACCGCCCGCCGTGACGGACTCGCTGAAGCGGCTCCACTGGTAGGCGCCCGCGGGGGCCTTCCAGGACTGGGTGCCGGCGGTGAAGACAGGACCCGTGACCGGGGCGTTCTGGACGCGCCAGGTGAGGTCGCCCTCGGTGATCGGGTCGGTGGCCGTCACCCAGTCGACGATCTTGCGCTCGCCGGTGGTGGTCTTCTGGAGGGCCGGGTGGCCCAGGTCGACGCCCGAGTCGAGGATGCCGATGGTCACGCCGCGGCCGTCGGCGCGGGAGTGGTCCTCGACGAACTCGACGGCGCCCGTCTCGTGGGACGGGTTGTACGGGTTCTTCGCCGGGGTGCGGTTCGACGGCGCCGGGTAGGTCCGGTCCACCGTGGTGCCCTCGACGGCGCCGGCGACACCGGCGTCGGGACGCGGGTCGTCCAGCTGGATCTCGGCCTGGAGGTCGACCGACTGGACGGCGGAGAGCTTGGTGGCGGCCTTGATCGCGGCCTCGGCCTTGCCGGTCGGCAGGGTGGCGCGGACGTAGCCGAGCTCGTCGTTGCGGTTGCCGACCGAGCCGCCGGGGACGGCGTCGAGCTGGCCGGCGACCTGCTCGGTCGCGCCGGGCGCGGTCGCGACCAGGATGGTGACGTGAGCCTCGCCGGCGGCCTCGGCCTCGGCGAGGCGCTGCGCGTCGGTGGCGCCGAGCTTGTCGGCGGGCTCCGCGGTCTTCACCGGGGGAGTCGTCACCGGGTCGTCGGCGGCGAGGACCGGGGCGGCACCGGCCGCGACGAGCGCGGTCACCAGGCCGGCGGCGGCGGCGATCCGGGCCGCTCGTCTGGTCCCGGTCGAGCGCCCGGGTATGGAGCTCTGCGTTTCGGGGGTGGTCATTTACATCCCTGTTTGTGAAAGAAGAGGGTCCGGAATCCGGTACCGGATGACCGCTCAGCCTTTCGTAAATGACCAGCCTTTGTGGAGAGTTCGCGGAGGGCGGGTTGTCCCCGTGGCGTACATCCGCCACCGCGCGTCCTCCGCCACGGACGACGAATCGCCCCCAACGAGGGCGATTCGACCGCCGGTTGTGGATCACCGCTCCTTCGCCCGGGCGCGGCTTCGTCCGTGCCGAGGACCGGCGCGCGCCGGAACGCCGCGCGCCGGAACGCCGCGCGCCGGAACGGCGCGACTGTCGGGGCGGCGCGATGTTCCTCACGCTCGGCGACCCGGAGACCGGCGGCGGGGCCGGTCTCCGCTTCCTGGGCCGGGAGGACGGCGCGACCCTCCGGCTCGGCGGTCGGATGCAAATGGTATACCGTTTAGGGGGCGGTTCGTCCGCTTCCGGGTCGACAGCGTCGTCGAGACCCCGGCCGCCGGCCCCCGCGCCGGTCCGCGCCCGAGCGCTCCCCGGCCCGTCCGACCACCCCCTGAACCCGCTCCACCCGCTCCACCGCACCTGCCGCCCGCACGCGGACTCCCGATCCACGATCCCGAGGAACCCGTGACCACCACCCCGGCTCCCGAGGCCACCGTGCCCGCGCCGTCCGCGCCCACCGCCACCGCCACCGCCATCCCGACCTCCGCCCCCGCCCCCGCTCCCGTCCGTCCGGGCCCGCCGCCCCGCCCCCGCCCGCTCGCGGTCCTCGCCGCCACCGGCGCCAGCACCGCCGCCCTGCTCCTCCTGGTCGCGCTCGGCACCGTGCTGCACCACCCGCTGCTGATCCCGCCGCTCGCCGCGAGCATGGCCCTCGTCGCCGCCTCCCCGGACCTGCCGCTCTCCCAGCCCCGCTCGCTGATCGGCGGCCAGCTCCTCGCCGCTCTCGCCGGCTTCGCCGTCCTCGCGGTCGCGGGCCCCGGCCTGTGGAGCGCCGCCGTCGCCGGCGGACTCGCCCTCGGAGTGATGATGCTCGCCCGCGCCCCGCATTCCCCGGCCGCCGCCACCGCCGTGATCGTCGCCCTGGAGGCCCCGCCGTTCTGGACCTTCACCGGCCTCCTGCTCACCTCCTGCCTCCTCCTCGTCGCGGTCGGCCTGCTCGCCGCCCGCGCCGGCCGCCGCCGCTACCCCGCCTACTGGTTCTGACCGGCCGTCCCTCACCCCCCATCGCCTAACCTCGGCGCATGAGACAGGAGTTGAGGGTGGCGGCCTACGCCGTGTGCGTCCGTGACGGCGAGGTCCTCCTCGCCCGCTGGGTGGCCAAGGACGGGACGAGACGCTGGACCCTGCCCGGCGGCGGCATGGACCACGGCGAGGAACCCCTCGCCACCGTCGTCCGCGAGGTCGAGGAGGAGACGGGGTACGTCTCCGAGCCCGTCGCCCTCCTCGGCGTCGACTCGGTCGTACGCGAGTGGCTGCCGCGCGTCGGAGCCCCGGGCTCCTGGCAGGGACTCCGCCTCCTCTACGAGGCCCGGATCACCGGCGGCGCGCTCCGCCCCGAGACCGGTGGCTCCACCGACCTGGCCGCCTGGCACCCCCTCGACACCGTCCCCGGCCTCCCCCGGGTCCACCTCGTCGACGTCGGCCTCGACCTCTGGCGTGCCCGCCCCCCGCTCGGCCACTCCGGCCTCGCCGACCCCGGCCGCAACTGAACCCCCGCCGCACCCCGCGGGCCCGTCCGGCGCCCCTCCTTCCGCCGCCCCCGCCGAACGGCTGAAAACGGCTCAACCGGTACGCGACCGCTCAACCCTCCCGCCCCGCCCCCGGTCCTCCCGGCCGACCGCAGTACCGGAGCACCAGGGACACAGGGGACCCACATGACCGCCACCCGCACCACCCGCACCACCCGCACCGTCGTCGCCGCGGCCCTCGCCGCCGGCCTCACCGTCACGGCGCTCGCCGCGCCCGCCCTCGCCGCGAGCCCGGCGGCCCCCGCCCCCGCCGCCCCCGCCGCCCCCGCGAAGAAGGGCCACGCGGCCACCCAGGCGGCGCTCGACGCCAACGTCGCCGCCGGCGTCCCCGGCGCCGTCGCCCAGGCCCGGGTGGACGGCCGCTCCTGGACCGGCACCGCCGGCGAGCGCCGCGGCGACGACCGCTACCGCGTCGGCTCCATCACCAAGACCTTCACCGCCACCGTCCTCCTCCAGCTCCAGGCCGAGGGCCGGATCGACCTGGACGACCCGGTCGAGAAGTGGCTCCCGAAGCTGGTCCGGGGCAACGGCCACGACGGACGGAAGATCACCGTCCGCCAGCTCCTCAACCACACCAGCGGCGTCTACAGCTACACCGAGGACCCCGCCTTCCAGGAGAAGGTCTTCGGCCCCGGCTTCCTGAAGCACCGCTACGACACCTGGAACCCGCGCGATCTCGTCGGCATCGCCATGGAGCACGCCCCCGCCTTCGCCCCCGGCACCTCCTGGAGCTACTCCAACACCAACTTCGTCCTGGCCGGCCTGGTCATCGAGAAGGTCACCGGCCGCCCCTACGGCAAGGCCGTCGAGAACCGGATCATCAAGCCCCTCAAGCTCCGCGCCACCAGCGTCCCCGGCACCAGGGTGAACATCCCCCGGCCCAGCAGCCGCGCCTACTCCACCCTCGTCCCCGACGCGTCCGCCCCCGTCCACGACGTCACCGCGCTCAACCCCTCCCTCGCCCATGCCGCCGGCGAGATGATCTCCGACTCCGCCGACCTCCAGACCTTCTACCGCGCCCTCCTCAAGGGCCGGCTCCTCCCCGGGGCCGAGCTGCGCGAACTGACCACCACCGTGCCGGTCTCCCCCCAGCACCCCGACTTCCGCTACGGCCTCGGCATCTCCTCGCAGAAGCTGAGCTGCGGCACCGAGATCTGGGGCCACGGCGGCGGCATCCACGGCTCGCTCTCGGAGGCGTACACCACCCGCGACGGCCGACACACCCTCGCCGCCAACATCAACGCCGACTGGACCGGAGACACCCAGGCCGTCATCGAGGCCGAGTTCTGCGGCACGCTCCCGCCGAAGAAGTAGCCCTCACCGGGGCAGGACGACGACGTACGCGGCGGGCTGCCGCTCCGACGCGGCCATCAGCGCCGTACGGACCACGGTGGCCTGCTGGTCCATGGCCTCCCGCAGCTTGCGGGGGGTCAGGTGGACCACCGTGATCCCCAGCCGCTCCAGGTGCTCCCGCTTGCGGGTGTACTCGGACCACAGGGCGTCCTCGTCCTGCCGGGGCGCCCGGGTGTCCAGCTCCACCGCCACCGCCTGGTCCGGCCAGTAGGCGTCCACCCCGCCCAGGTGCGGGCCGCCCGGCAGCCGCAGGTCCACGTTCCACACCGGGTCCGGCAGCGCGAAGTCCCGCACCATCTCGTACAGCCGCTCCTCCGACAGCGCCCGCCCCTCCACCAGCAGCGAATCCACCGCGTCCACCACGTGCGGCCGGGTCAGCAGCCGCGCCCGGCTCAACTCGCGTACCAGCAGAGCCGGCTCGCAGTGGCCGCCACGCACCGCCTCGGTGAGCAGCCGGCGGACCGTCTCGGCGTCCTGGAGCCCCGACACGGCGTCGGTGACCGCCCGCGCGACCGGCGCCACCGGCAGCCCGGTCAGCTCCACCGGCTCCGGGGACTCCGGCGCCCGCACCACCCGCACGAAACCGGTCGAGCGCAGCCGCCGGGTCCGCCCCACCAGCACCTCGATCCGGTCCAGGGCGGTCAGCGGGGGAGCGGAGGAGAAGCCGTGCAGGGCGAGCGCGGCGAGTCCGGTGACCATCGCGCCCGGCCCGTCCAGCGGCGCCTCGCCGTCCCTGCGGGCGTACAGCAGCGCGGCCCGCAGCCGGTCGTCGCTGGTCGGCGCCCCGGGGTGGAGCAGGAAGACGCCCGGCAGCAGCTGCTGCCAGTCGCCGCCCGCCGCGGCCCGCCCGGCGACCTCCGCGGCGGGGACGCCCATGGCGCGCAACTGGCCGGTGGACGCGAGGCGTTGCGTGAGACCCGCGGGGGAGGAGAGGGGGCGGGGGCGGGGGGTGATGGGGGTGTTCTGGTTCATGCCGGGGGTCTTCCGCTCCCCGGTCCGGTCCTAACGGCCTGTTACAAGGCAGTGGCCGAACCAGCACAAGACGGGGCTAAAGTACGCACGTTCGACTGCCGAGAAGGACCGCGCGGACCAGCCCGCCGACCGCGGCCGGGCGGGTCCCCCACGCGTCACCCGCCGGCCCCGGACGTCGGGAGGGGCCCGCGCCCGCGGGCCCCTCCCGACCGCCGGTCAGTCCTCCAGCGCGTCGCACTCCTGGGCCCGCAGCGCGCGGGCCAGGTCGTCGCGGGCCTCCAGGACGAGCCGGCGCAGCGCCGGAGCCGCCTCCGCGTGCTCCGCCAGCCAGGCGTCGGTCGCCGCCAGCGTCTCCGGACGGTCCTGGAGCGCCGGATAGAGACCCCGCACCACGTCCATGCCGATCTGGATCGACCGCTCGGCCCAGATCCGCTCGATCGCCGCGAAGTACTTCTCCGCGTACGGGGCGGTCAGCTCGCGCTGCGAAGGCTGCGCGAACCCGGCGATCACCGCGCCGGCCAGCGCGTTCGACAGCGTGTCCGACTCGACGACCTGCGCCCACGCCTGCGCCTTGACCGCGGCCGACGGGCGCGCGGCGAGGAGGCGCACCTGGTGGCGCTTGCCGCTCGCGGTGTCGTCCCGGGCGAGCTCCTCGCCGATCCGCTTCTCGTCGGCCCGCCCCTGCTCGGCGAGCGCCGAGAGCAGCGCCCAGCGCAGCTCCTGGTCGACGTCCAGGCCGTCGATCCGGGCCGTGCCGGCGAGCAGCCCCTCCAGGAGCTGGAGGTCGGCGTCCGAGGAGGCGGTCGCGGCGAAGAAGCGGGCCCAGGTCAGCTGGTGCTCGCTGCCCGGCTCGGCGAGCCGCAGCTCACGCAGCCCGCCCTCGGCGAGCAGCCGGCCGCCCTCGGCGCGCCACGCCGGGGAGGTGTAGTGGGTGACGGCGGTCCGCGCCCAGGTGTGCACCATCTGGAGGACGCCGATGTCGGTCTCGCGGCCCGCGAAGGCGAGCACGGCGGCGACGAAGTCGCGGGCCGGCATCAGCCCGTCCCGGGTCAGGTTCCACAGCGCCGACCAGCACAGGGCGCGCGCCAGCGGATCGGTGATGTCGCCGAGGTGCTCGCGGAGGGTGTCCAGCGAGCCCTCGTCGAAACGGACCTTGCAGTAGGTGAGGTCGTCGTCGTTGACGAGCACGAGCGCCGGCCGCTCGCTTCCGGCCAGTTCCCCGACGACGGTCCGGACCCCGGCGACATCGGCCTCCACGCGCGCGTACCGGACGAGTTCGCCGTCGGTCAGCCGGTAGAGGCCGACCGCGACGCGGTGCGGGCGCAGCTCGTCGCCCTCCTGGAGGACGGCGAGCTCGGTGATCCGGCCCTCGGCGTCGTAGGTGAGCTCGGGGGCGAGCACATTGACGCCGGAGGTCTGCAGCCAGGACTTCGACCAGTTCCTCATGTCCCGGCCGGAGGTCTCCTCCAGGACGGCGAGCAGGTCGGCGAGGCGGGTGTTGCCGAACGCGTGGCGCTTGAAGTAGCGGCGGGCGCCCTCCAGGAAGGCGTCCCGGCCCACGTAGGCGACGAGCTGCTTGAGGACCGAGGCGCCCTTGGCGTAGGTGATGCCGTCGAAGTTGAGCTTGGCGGCCTCCAGGTCACGGATGTCGGCCGTGACCGGGTGGGTGGACGGCAGCTGGTCGGCGCGGTAGGCCCAGGCCTTGCGGTTGTTGGCGAAGGTGACCCAGCTGTCGGTGAAGCGGGTGGCCTCGGCGAGCGAGAAGGAGCCCATGAAGTCGGCGAAGGACTCCTTGAGCCACAGGTCGTCCCACCAGACCATGGTGACGAGGTCGCCGAACCACATGTGGGCCATCTCGTGCAGGATCGTGTTCGAGCGCCGCTCGTACGCCGCCCGCGTGACCTTGCCCCGGTAGATGTACTCCTCCATGAAGGTGACCATGCCGGGGTTCTCCATGGCGCCGAGGTTGTACTCGGGCACGAAGGCCTGGTCGTACTTGCCGAAGGGGTACGGGTAGTCGAAGGTGTCGTGGAAGAAGTCGAAGCCCTGCTTGGTGACGAGGAAGACGTCGTCCGCGTCGAAGTGCTTCGCGAGCCCCTTGCGGCACATCGCGCCGAGCGGGATCTCGATGTCGCCGCGCCGGTAGGTGTCGGTGACGTAGTGGTACGGCCCGGCCACCACGCAGGTGATGTACGTGGAGATCGGCGCCGTCTCGGCGAACCGCCACACCCCCTCGGCGTCGCGCTCGCCCGCGCCGTTGCTCCACACGTTCCAGCCGTCGGGCGCGGTGACCTCGAAGCGGTACGGGGCCTTGAGGTCGGGCTGCTCGAAGTTGGCGTAGACCCGGCGGGCGTCGGCCGGCTCGTACTGGGTGTACAGGTACACCTCGCCGTCCTCGGGGTCGACGAAGCGGTGCATGCCCTCGCCGGTGCGGCTGTACGCGCACCGCGCGTCGACGACCAGCACGTTCTCGTCGGCCAGCCCGTCCAGGGCGATCCGGGTGCCGTCGAAGACGACCGCGGGGTCGAGCGCCCGCCCGTTGAGGGTGACGGAGGTCACCGACGGCGCGACGAGATCCGCGAAGGTCGCGTCTCCCTCGCCGGTGCGGCGGAAGCGGATCGTCGTCACCGAGCGGAAGGTGCGTACCGCCTCCGTGGACTCGCCGACCGCGGAGCGCAGGTCGAGGGCGACCTCGTAGCCGTCGACGGACAGCAGGGCCGCCCGCTCGTGGGCCTCGTCGCGGGACAGGTTCTCACCGGGCACGGTCACTCCTTCGTGGCGTGTTCGAAACAGCACCGATCCTCCCATGCGCTCCTTTCACCGGGCGCACGGGAATGCCGACACGGACGCGTGGTGTTGCGACAGGTCGGCACATCCGTACCGCACGTCCGCATCCGAGGAGTGACATGTCCGAGAGCAGGACCACCGCCGAGTTCTTCTTCGACCCGCTGTGCCCCTGGGCCTGGATGACCTCCCGATGGATGCTGGAGGTGGAGAAGGTCCGCCCCGTGGACGTGCGCTGGAAGGTGATGAGCCTCGCCGTCCTCAACGAGAACCGGCTGGACGAGCTCCCCGCCGAGTACCGCGAGATGCTGGAGACCAAGGCGTGGGGCCCGGTCCGCGTCGTCATAGCGGCCCAGCAGCTGCACGGCGACGAGGTCGTCGGCAAGCTCTACACGGCGCTCGGCACCCGCTTCCACAACGACGGCGAGGGCCCCACCCGCGAGGCCATCACCGGCGCCCTGCGGGACGTCGGCCTCCCGGAGGACCTGGCGGACTACGCCGGCAAGGACACCTACGACGCCGAGCTGCGCGCCTCCCACGCGGAGGGCATCGACAAGGTCGGCCAGGACGTCGGCACCCCGGTGATCGCGGTCCCCGGCCCGGACGGCGACGAGGTCGCCTTCTTCGGCCCGGTCGTCACCCCCACCCCGCGCGGCGACGCCGCGGCCCGGCTGTGGGACGGCACGCTCCTCGTCGCCGCCACCCCGGGCTTCTACGAGATCAAGCGCACCCGGACGGCGGCGCCCAGCTTCGAGTAGTCCCCGGAACATGGAAGAACCCCCGCGATTCACGTCATCGCGGGGGTTCTTCTTTCATCCGCCTGCGAGTGAAGGTTGAGAAGACGATCACGAGCAGGACGAGCGGGGGGCCGCCGGACGGGGCGGCCGGACGGTCAGAACGAGATGAGCGGCACGCTGGCCTTGGCGGCCTGGTAGCGCTTGTTCACGTCCTGCCAGTTGACGACCTGCCACATGGCGTCGATGAAGTCGACCTTCTGGTTCTTGTACTGCAGGTAGAAGGCGTGCTCCCAGGCGTCGAAGACGAGGACCGGGATGGAGCCCTGACCGACGTTGCCCTGGTGGTCGTAGACCTGCTCGACGATGAGGCGGCCGCTGATCGGCTCGTAGGCGAGGACGCCCCAGCCGGAGCCCTGCGTGGTCGCCGAGGCCTTGGTCAGCTGGGACTTGAACTTGGCGAAGGATCCGAAGGACTCGGTGATCGCGTCCGCCAGCTCGCCCACGCCGTCGGCCGCGAGCGGCTCGCCGCCGCCGTCGCCGGCCTTCGGGCTGGCCATGTTGTTCCAGTAGATGGAGTGGAGGATGTGGCCGGAGAGGTGGAAGGCCAGGTTCTTCTCCAGGCCGTTGATGGAGCCCCACTGCTCCTTGTCGCGGGCCTCCTCCAGCTGCTCCAGGGTGTCGTTCGCGCCCTTGACGTAAGCGGCGTGGTGCTTGTCGTGGTGCAGCTCGATGATCTGCGGGTTGATCACCGGCTCCAGCGCCGCGTAGTCGTACGGCAGCTCCGGAAGTGTGTAGATCGCCATGTGTGCCGAGCCCTTCGACTGACTGGTTATTGCAACCTATATGCAAGTGCAGGCTAACAGCACGTGCACATGTTGTTGATCAGCCCTTCGACCTAGGCCCGTCGGCCCCCCTGTCTGCTTCCGCGCGCTCCGCCGATCGGCGTATCGGGTCCTGTCCACGGCCCGTTCAAGATCCATAGCGTGCGGGGCATGAAGCTCCCCCTGAGACTCGCCTCCGCCGCCGTCCTCGCCGCCCTGCTCGCCGGCTCCGCGCAGGCCGCCGCCCCCTGGCGGGAGGCCGGCTCCGGCGCCCGCGGCGGCGTCAGCGGCCTCGCCCACGAGGACGCCGGCACCGCCCTCGTCGTCCACGACGACAAGCGCCCCGGACAGCCGCGGCTCTCCCGGCTCGCGTACGGCACGGACCCCGTCACCGTCACCCCGCTGGACTGGGAGGGGGCCGAGCCCGTCGACCTGGAGGCGATCGAGGCGATCCCCGGCAGGCCGGGGGAGTACCTCGCGCTCGCCGCGCGCGGCATCGTCTACCGCCTGAAGGCCGAGGGCGCCACCGCCACCGTCGTCGAGTACACCCCGCTGCCCTCGATCGGCGACGGCGACGACTTCGAGGGCTTCGCGCTCGTCGCCCGCGACGGGCGGCTCGCCGCCCTCTGGGCCGACCGCGGCGCGGGCCCGGACCGGCCCGCCACCCTCTACTCCGCCCCGCTGACCCTCGCCGCGTGGGGCGAGCCGCGGTTCGGCGCCGTCACCCGGCGCGCCTTCACCGCCCCGCACCCCGCGGACGCGGGAGCCCGCCACATCTCCGACATCACCGTCACCGACTCCGGCCGGATCCTGGTGAGCTCGGCCTCGGACGCGGGCGACGACGGCCCCTTCGACTCCGCCGTGACCGACGCCGGGCAGGTCGTGCTGACCGCCGCCGGCCGGGTACGGGTGTCCCTCGTCGCCCGCCCGGTCCCGCTCGGCACCTTCCCCGGCCGCAAGGTCGAGGCCGTCGAGTGCCTGCCCGGCGGCGACGCGCTGCTCGGCACCGACGACGAGAACCTGGGCGGACACGTCCGCACGGCCCCCTACTGCGGGATCTGACCCCGGACACGCGGACGCCCCGCCGGGCGGGGCCCGGCGGGGCGTCGTGACGGGGGTGCGGGGGCGGGTCAGACCTTCTCGGCCGCCGCCCCGCGCGCCTTCTGGAGGCCGAGACCGACCGCCGCGAGGACCAGCGTCAGCGTGCCCGTCGCGTACAGCTGCACCCGGGTGCCCTCCTCGCGGGCCATCAGGAAGAAGATGGCCGCCATGCCGGCCAGCGCCACCCAGGTCAGCACCGGGAACGCCCACATGCGCACGACCAGCTTCTCGGGCGCCTCGCGCTCGGTGCGGCGGCGCAGCACCAGCTGCGAGGCGGCGATGAAGAACCAGACGACGAGGATGATCGCGCCGATCGTGTTGAGCAGCCAGATGAACGCCTTGTCCGGCGACCAGTAGCTGAGCAGGACGCAGCCGAAGCCGACGACCGACGAGGCCAGCACCGCCGCGCGCGGCACCCCGCCGGAGGTGCGGCCGAGCGCCTTGGGGCCCTGGCCGCGGGCGACCAGCGAGCGGGCCATGCGGGAGGCGCCGTAGATGTTGGCGTTCATCGCCGAGAGCAGGGCGACCAGGACGACCACGTTCATGATCTGGCCGGCCGCCGGGATGCCCAGGTGGTCGAGGGTGGCGACGTACGGGCCCTTCTCGACGACCGCCTTGTCGTCCCAGGGGACGAGGGTGACGATGACCGCCATCGAGCCGATGTAGAAGAGCGCGATGCGCCACATCGCCGTGCGGACCGCCTTGGCGACGCCCTGCACCGGGTGCTCGGACTCGGCCGCCGCGATGGTGACCGTCTCCAGACCGCCGTACGCGAAGACGGAGGCGAGGAGGCCGACGATCAGGCCCTCGGAGCCGTGCGGGAAGAAGCCGCCGTCACCGGTCAGGTTGGCGGCGCCGGGGGCGTCCGAGCCGGGCAGCAGGCCGGTGATGGCGAGCACGCCGATGCCGAGGAAGAGGACGATCGCGCCGACCTTCAGCGCGGCGAACCAGAACTCGAACTCGCCGAAGTTCTTCACCGCGGCGAGGTTGGTGCCGCAGAAGACCAGCATGAAGAGCGCCACCCAGGCCCACTCGGGGGTGCCCGGGAACCAGCCGGTCATGATGTTGGCGGCGCCGATGCCCTCCAGGCCGACGGCCACGCAGAGCAGGAACCAGAAGGCCCAGCCGGCGGTGAAGCCGGCCCAGGGGCCGAAGGCGCGCTCGGCGTGGACGGAGAAGGAGCCGGAGGCCGGGTTCGCCGCCGACATCTCGCCGAGCATCCGCATCACCAGCATGACGAGCACGCCGGAGATCGCGTAGGCGACGACGATCGAGGGGCCGGCGGCGGCGATGCCGGCACCGGAGCCGACGAAGAGGCCGGCGCCGATGACGCCGCCGAGGGCGATCATCGACAGGTGGCGCTGCTTGAGGCCGTGGGAGAGGCCCTCGGCGGGCGCGGCGCCGCCGTCCTGGCGGTCGGCCTGCGCGGGCGCGGTGGTCCGAGACATGGGCAACCCTGTTCATAGGCTGAGACGGGGGAGGGAAGCCCACAGTCTGGGCGCCCGCACCGCTCAGAGGGAACGGGTGTCCGCTATACGGTCACCACCTTCACACAAGGTGAAGATTCAATTCCGTTTCGTCGTGGACGTGCGGTCTTCCCCGGACGCCGCCCGCGAGGCCCCCCGTGACGCGCGCAGCTCCCGCAGCCACGCCACCCCCAGGACGGCCGCCGTCGCACCCGCCGACCACAGCACCTGCGGCCGTGCCCCGTCGTCGGTGAGCATGAGCACCAGCACCGCGCCCATCGCCGCCAGCGCCGTCCACGTCAGCCACGGGAACCCCCACATCCGCAGCGTCAGGGTCTCCGGGGCCTCCCGCTCGATCCGCGGCCGCAGCCGCAGCTGCGACACCGCGATCAGCGCCCACACGAAGAGCAGCACCGCGCCGACCGCGTTGAGCATGTAGAGGAAGACGGAGTCCGGCCACTTCAGATTGAGCAGCACCGAGACGAACCCGAAGGCCACCGAGGCGAGCACCGCCCGTCGCGGCACCCCTCCGCCCGACACCTTCAGCAGGCCCCGCGGCGCCTCGCCCCGCTCCGCCAGCGAGAAGACCATCCGCGAGGAGCCGTACAGATTGGCGTTGAGCGCCGACAGCAGCGCCACGAAGACCACCACGTTCATGATCTGGCCCGCGCCCGGCACCCCGATCGCGTCGAGCACCGCCACGTACGGCGACTCGCCCGGCACCATCGACGTCCACGGCAGCAGGGTGACGATCACCAGCATCGAGCCCACGTAGAAGAGCAGGATCCGCCACACGGCGCTGCGCACCGCCCGTGCCACGTTCCGCGCCGGGTCCTCCGACTCGGCCGCCGCGATGGTGACGACCTCCAGACCGCCGAAGGCGAAGACCACCGCGAGCACCCCGGAGACCACCCCGGACCAGCCGTTGGGCAGGAAGCCGCCCTGCCCGGTCAGGTTCGCGAGGCCCACCGGATCGGTGTCCGGCAGCCAGCCGGCGATCGCCAGCGTGCCGAGGACCAGGAAGAGGACGATCGCACCGACCTTCAGCGCGGCGAACCAGAACTCGAACTCGCCGAAGTTCTTCACCGCCGCCAGGTTGGCGAGGGTGAAGACCACCATGAAGAGCAGCACCCAGCCCCACTGCGGGACCCCCGGCACCCAGCCGTGCGCGATCCGCGCCGCGCCCGTCGCCTCCACCGCGAGGACGACGACCAGCAGGAACCAGTACAGCCAGCCCACCGAGAACCCGGCCCAGCGGCCCAGCGCCCGCTCCGCGTGCACCGAGAAGGCGCCGGAGGCCGGCATGGCCGCCGACATCTCGCCCAGCATCCGCATCACCAGCATCGCGAGCGTGCCCGCGATCAGGTACGAGAGCACGATGCCGGGCCCGGCGACGGCGATGCCCGCGCCCGAACCGACGAAGAGGCCGGCGCCGATGACCCCGCCGAGCCCGAGCATCGTCAGATGACGCTGCTTCAGGCCGTGGGAGAGGGGCTCGGGTTCGGCGAGGGAGGTGGGCGGTGCGTCGTCGCGCATGGTGGGGGACTCGCGCTCTGGAAGGAGGGGCACGTACACAGACACTTTATGGAGACCCCACAGTCTCTCCGCTGAGCGGCCCAGGACGCAAAAGGGGCGACACGTGCCGACTCCCCAGTGACAAGCGTCACGTGGCGCCCGGCGCCGCCACCCTCCTTTGTCGGAACCGCATGAAACCCCGGCCATCGGCTTTGTCGGCGGCTGACGGTGATCGGGCGTTCACTCCTGGCATACCGTCAAGCTGTCCCGACCTCCTCACCCTCGCGGAGTACCGATGAGTAGCACCGCCGCCGCCCCCGTCAGCACCCTCCGTGCGGGCACCGTCCTCGCCGACCTCCTGCCGTCGAGCCGCGTCCGCGACGTCGCGCTCGTCGTCGGCGGCGCCGCCCTGACCGGCCTGGCCGCGCAGATCTCCCTCCCGGTCCCCGGCTCCCCGGTCCCGGTCTCCGGCCAGACCTTCGCCGCCCTGCTCGTCGGCACCGCCCTCGGCGCCCGCCGCGGCTTCCTCTCCCTGGCCCTCTACGCCGTCGTGGGCATGGCGGGCGTCCCGTGGTTCGCCCAGGGCTCCTCGGGCTACACCATGCCGTCCTTCGGCTACATCCTCGGCATGCTGCTCGCCGCCACCGTCGTCGGCGCCCTCGCCCGCCGCGGCGCCGACCGCTCGGTCCTGCGCACCGCCGGCACCATGGTCCTCGGCTCCGCGATCATCTACGCGGTCGGCGTGCCCTACCTGGCCCTCGCCACCGGCATGAGCCTCGGCCAGGCGGTCGCCGCCGGCCTGACCCCCTTCCTCATCGGCGACGCGCTCAAGGCCGCGCTCGCCATGGGCGCCCTCCCGGCCGCCTGGAAGCTCGCCGGCCGCAAGGGCTGACCGTCCGCCGCACACGCCGGAGCCCGGCCCGCCCGAGAGGGGCGGGCCGGGCTCCGGCGTACGGCGTGCGGGCGGTGCCCGGCGGGAGCTAGACCGAGGCGGTCGGCTTCCGGCGCTTCATCCGCTCCTTGACCAGGCCCACCGCGACCACGAGCGCCGCGACCAGGGTGGACAGGAGCACGATCTCGCGGTTGGCGTCGTCGAAGAACATGTAGCCGATCACGAACATGATCAGGCCGGCGGTGGCCCAGGTCAGGTACGGGAACAGCCACATCTTGACGGTCAGCTTCTCCGGCGACTCGCGGAGCAGGATCCCGCGCATCCGCAGCTGGGTGAAGCAGATCACCAGCCACACGAAGAGCGCGATCGCGCCCGAGGAGTTCAGCAGGAAGTTGAAGACCGTGTCCTTGAACGCGTAGTTGAAGTAGACGGCGACGAAGCCGAAGACCACCGAGCTCAGGATCGCGACGGCCGGCACGCCCTTGGCGTTGACCTTGGCGAAGGACTTCGGGGCGTCCCCGCGCTCACCGAGCGAGAAGGCCATCCGGGACGCGGTGTACAGGCCCGAGTTCAGGCAGGACAGCACGGCGGTCAGGACGATGACCTCCATGATCGTGCCCGCGTTCGCGATGCCGATCGAGTCCAGGGCGGCGACGTACGAGCCCTTCTCGGTGATCGACTTGTCGTTCCACGGCAGCAGGGTCAGCACCACGAAGATGGAGCCCAGGTAGAAGACGCCGATCCGCCAGATCACGGAGTTGGTCGCCTTGGTCACCGCGCGGCGCGGGTCCTCGGACTCGCCGGCCGCCAGCGTGACGATCTCGCTGCCCATGAAGGAGAAGACGACCATCAGCACACCGGTCAGCACCGCGCCGTAGCCGTTGGGGAAGAAGCCCCCGGTGTCGGTCAGGTGCGCGAAGCCCGCCCCCGGGTTGTCGGAGCCCGGCAGCACGCCGAAGACGGCCAGCAGGCCGATCACGACGAAGGCGCCGATCGCCACCACCTTGATGCCGGCGAACCAGAACTCGAACTCGCCGTAGGAGGCGACCGAGCCCAGGTTGGTGACCGTGAGGAGCGCCGTCACGATCAGCGCCCAGGCCCACTGCGGGACGGCCGGCATCCAGTTCTCCAGGATCACCGCGCCGGCGGTGGCCTCCACGGCCAGCACGACGACCCAGAAGAACCAGTAGAGCCAGCCGATGGAGAAACCGGCCCAGCGGCCGAGCGCCTGGTCGGCGTAGGCGGAGAAGGAGCCGGAGTTCGGGCGGGCCGCGGCCATCTCGCCGAGCATCCGCATCACGAAGACGACCATCGCGCCGACGAGGGCGTACGAGATCAGGATCGCGGGGCCCGCCTTGGCGATGCCGCCGCCGGAACCGACGAAGAGGCCGGCGCCGATGACGCCGCCGATCGCGATCATCGACAGATGGCGGTTCTTGAGCCCCGCCTTGAGGCCGTCGGAGGGCGGAGTCCGACCGGGGTCACCGGTGCCGCTGCCTTCCTTGACGAGGGTCGGCTGCGTGTTCATGAACGCTTCCTTCGAATCCGGGGGTGGCTCGGGTCACGAGCCTGAGATATGAAACCTGGCGACGGGCCGGTACGGAAGAGCTAATTCCGGATCGTGATTCGAGCCACGTACAGGTGAAAAGGTCCGGACCAGCCAGGGGCGGAGGTCCATGACCCGTCGGGACCAAGGTCCCGACCCCGCTGACGCCTGCCCCGTCCCGGCCGTGCCACACTCAAAGCCATGCGCGTCTACCTCGGTTCCGACCACGCCGGCTACGAACTCAAGAACCACCTCGTGGAGTGGCTCACCGCCCACGGCCACGAGCCCGTCGACTGCGGCCCCCACATCTACGACGCCCTCGACGACTACCCGCCGTTCTGCCTCCGCGCCGCCGAGCGGACGGCCGCCGACGCGGGCAGCCTCGGCATCGTCATCGGCGGTTCCGGCAACGGCGAGCAGATCGCCGCCAACAAGGTCGAGGGCGTCCGTGCCGCCCTCGCCTGGAGCGAGCAGACCGCCGCCCTCGGCCGCGAGCACAACAACGCCAACGTCGTCGCCGTCGGCGCCCGCATGCACAGCGAGGAGGAGGCGACCAAGTTCGTCGAGATCTTCCTCGCCACCCCGTACTCCGGCGACGAGCGCCACACCCGCCGCATCGAGATGCTGAGCGCGTACGAGACCACCGGCGAGCTCCCCCCGATCCCGGCCCACCACCCGCAGGAGCCCACCGCCTGATGCCCGAAGGGCACACCATCCACCGGCTGGCCGCCGACCACCGCGAGCGGTTCGGCGGCCGGCCCGTGCGCGTCTCCAGCCCCCAGGGCAAGTTCTCCGACTCCGCCGCCCTCCTCGACGGCGCCACCCTGGAGACCACCGAGGCGCACGGCAAGCACCTCTTCCTCGGCTTCCCCCGCGACGAGTGGATCCACATCCACCTGGGCCTCTTCGGCAAGGTCGCCTTCGGCGACGCCCCCGCGCCCCCGCCGACCGACACGGTCAGGCTGCGCCTCACGAACCCCGAGTCGTACGTCGACCTCCGGGGCCCCACCACCTGCGCGCTCCTCACCGACGCGGAGAAGCGGGCGATACACGCCCGCCTCGGCCCGGACCCCCTCCGCGCCGCCGACGGCCCCGAGGCCGCCTGGCGCCGCGTCTCGAAGTCCCGCACGACGATCGCCGCCCTGCTGATGGACCAGAAGGTCATCTCCGGCGTCGGCAACGTCTACCGGGCCGAGGTCCTCTTCCGCCACGGCATCGACCCGTACCGCGCCGGCAGGGACCTCACGGCGGGGGAGTGGACCGCGATCTGGGACGACCTGAGGGCCCTCATGCGGGAAGGCGTCCGGCTCAACCGCATCGACACGGTCCGCCCCGAGCACACCCCCGAGGCGATGAACCGCCCGCCCCGCGTCGACGACCACGGCGGCGAGGTCTACGTCTACCGCCGCGCGCACCTGCCCTGCCACCTCTGCGGCACCGAGATCCGCACCGCCGACCTGGCCGCCAGGAACCTCTTCTGGTGCCCCACCTGTCAGCGGCGCTGACGCGCCCGCGCCCCGCCCGCCCGCGCCGGGCGGCACCGCTCAGCCCACCGTCACGTCCGCCATCCGCAGCGCCTCCACCAGATCGCGGTACAGCCCGTCGTCCGCCAGGAGCTCCGCGTGGGTCCCGCGCGCCCGGATCCGGCCGTTCTCCATCACCACGATCACGTCCGCGTCGACCACCGTGGAGAGCCGGTGGGCGATCGTGACCACCGCGCCCTCGGCCGCCCGGCGCCGGACGCAGTCGTGCACCGCCGCCTCGGTGAGCGCGTCGAGCTGCGCCGTCGCCTCGTCCAGCAACAGCACGTCCGGCCGGCGCAGCAGCGCCCGCGCGAGGGCGATCCGCTGGCGCTCACCGCCGGAGACGGCGGCCGTGGACAGCTCGGTGTCCAGCCCCTCGTCCATCGAGGCCACCTTCTCCGTGAGCCGCACGTCGGCCAGGACCCGGGCCAGCTCGTCCTCGCCGGCGTCGGGCCGCGAGAAGAGCAGGTTGTCCCGGACGGTGCCGGGCACCACGGGCGTGTCCTGCTCCACGTACGCCAGCCGGCTCCGTACCGCCGCGTGCCCGTGCTCGGCGAACGGCACGCCGTCCAGCAGCAGTTCGCCCCGCTGGGGCTCCAGGAACCGCAGCAGCAGCGAGAGCACCGTCGTCTTGCCCGCTCCGGACGGTCCGACGATCGCCACGTGACCGCGCCGCGGCACCGCCAGGCTCAGGTCCCGTACGGCCGGCTCCTGACCGGGTCCGTACGCCGCCGTGACACCGCGCAGCTCCAGCACCGGCGCGTCGCGGTCCGCGCGCGGCCCGTGCGGACCGTACGCCGACCGCCCCGGTCCGCTCCGGGCGTCTCCCCCGGCCCGGCCCGGCGCGTCCTCCTCCAGCGGCAGTTCCTCCACCGCCCTGATCCGCTCGGCCGCGGCGATGCCGGACTGGAGCGCGGTGAGGTTCTGCGACAGCTCGGTGATCGGCTCCATCAGCCCGAACGCGTACAGCAGGAAGGCGATCAGGCTGGAGACCTCCAGGTGGCCCTCGCCGATCCGCCACGCCCCGACGCCGAGGACGAGGATCACCGCGAGCTGGATCCCGGTCCAGGCGATCGTCCACACCGCGGCCTCCAGCCGCACCGACCGGATGCCGTACCGGGCGGAGGTCCGCGCGTCGACGGCGATCCGCTCGGCCTGCCGGTCCTCGGCGCCGCCGGCCTTGACCGTGCGGATCGCGCGCAGCGCGCCCTCCAGCGTGCCGCCGACCCGCCCGACGTGCTCCTGGGCCCGCTCCTGCGCCTTGGCGATCTTCGGCATCAGGGCGGCGAACAGCACGACCACGACCAGCACCGCGGCGACCGTGGTGCCGAACAGCACCAGATCCAGCACGCTCATCAGGACCAGGGTGCCGACGAGCATCACGACGCCGTTGATCAGCCCGATGACGCTGGACGACGCCGCCTCCCGCAGCAGCACCGTGTCGGAGACGGCCCGTGAGACCAGCTCGCCCGGCGGACGCCTGGTGACCGCCGGGACCGTGGCGTGGAACAGCCGCCGCACCATCCGGTCCCGCGCCTCCAGCACCACGCGCTCACCGAGCGTGCCGAGGAGGATCCACTGGACGCAGTAGAGGACCGCGCCCAGGACCAGGAGCCCCAGCAGCGCCAGCACCGGCCCGCGCAGCGAGGCGCCCTCGCCGAGCGCGTCCAGCACCCACTTGGTCACCATGGGTGTGGCGAGGCCCAGCGCGGAGGCGGCCAGCGCCAGCGCCAGCCCGCCCGCGAGCGACCTCCTGTGGGGCCGGGCGTAGGACCAGAGGACACGCAGACTCTCCGGAGCGTTCATGCTCATCAATGGAACACCACTGTTCCATTGTGGTCAATCTCGTTTCCCTCCGGAGCCGCGCTACGGTATGGCCATGGACACCGCCGTGAGCACCGACGCCAAGCGGGAGAGCGGCGCGCGCGGCCGCACCAGGCGCGCCATCCTCGACGCCGCCGCCACCGTGCTGTCCAAGAACCCGGCGGCCTCCCTCTCCGACGTCGCCGCGGCGGCGGAGGTCGGCCGCACGACGGTGCACCGCTACTTCCCCGAACGCTCCGACCTGCTGCGCGCCCTCGGCGCGGACGTCCTCGACAAGGTCGCCGCCGCCACGGAACGCGCCCGGCCGGACGACGGCCCCGCGCCGGCCGCCCTGGAGCGGCTGTGCCAGGAACTCTTCGGACTCGGCGAATCCCTCACCCTCGTCTTCGACGAATCGCTGGCGGCCACCTGGAACTGGGAGGGCTGGGAGGAGGACACCGAGGCCGACCGCGCCATGACCCGACTCGTCGAACGCGGCCAGGCCGAGGGCGCCTTCGACCGGGACCAGGACGCGCCGTGGATCGTCCAGGTCCTCTGGTCCCTCCTCTACGTCGCCTGGCAGCGGGCCCGCGAAGGCGCCACCCACCACCAGGCCCTGACGCTCTGCCTGCGCACCCTCCGCAAGGCGGTCGCGCCGTAGGGAGGGGGCGGGACCGCGTCCGTCAGAACCCGTGCGGCAGCCAGGGCGCGACCTCGGACCCGAACGCGAGCGACGCCTCCGCCAGCGCGCCCTCCCGCAGCTCCGTGACCCGCCCCGCCCCGGCCAGCGCCGCGAGGGACGTGCCGCCCAGGTACGCCGCACCCAACTCCCGTACGGACAAGGCCAGATCGGCCGCCTCGGACGTCCGTGAGCACACCGCGCCCTTCGCGTCCCCGGAGAGCCGCCACCGCCCCGCGTTCCACGGACAGAACACGTCCTCGACCTCGAACACCACGTCCACCGGCGCCCGGTACGTCCGCGCCTCCAGAGCCGCCCCCACCTCCACCGGCCGGACGAACAGCGCCTCCCGCACCACCGGTTCGCACCGCCGCACGTCCGAGACCAGATGCTGCCAGGCCGCGTCCACCGGCGAACTGTCCACCCGCACCTTCGCCGTCAGGTCCACCGAGCAGAGGAACCGCCACAGCGCCGCCTCCGCGGCACCGTCGAGCGCCATCACCTCCTGCGCGTTCACCGAGCCGTCCGCACCGGCCCAGCTCCACTCCGGCTTGATCGTGTAGTAGGCGTACCCGACGACCTCCCCGTCCCGCTCGGCCAGCACGCACTGCTTCGGCGAGGCGCCGTTGCGGGCGCCCGGCGGGTCCAGCAGCGGCAGCCGCTCCCAGCCGGGCGCCCGCGCCACCATCCCGGGCCGGCGCGGCACCATCCGCGCGTACACCGCCTCCGTCGCCGCCGAGGAATCCGCCGCCGGCACCGCCCGCAGCGCCACCGCGTCGGCCCCCGCCGGCACGTCGAGACGCACCCGCGCCGTGTCGATCACCGCCCGCTGCGACCAGCTCGCCGCCCCGTAGCCGAACCGCCCGTAGATCACCGGCTCCGAGGCGGTCAGCACCGCCAGCGGCTCACCCAGCGCCCGCACGTCGTCGAGCTGCCGTCGCATCATCGACGTCAGGATGCCCCGCCGGCGATGCGTTCCGGCCACGCTCACCATCGTGACGCCGGCGGCCGGCACCGAGGACCCGCCCGGAACGGTCAGCCGGAACGAGAACGCCCCCGCCGTCGCCACCGCCCGCCCGCCGTCCCAGACCGCCAGCGACCGCCCGCACTCGGTCAGGTCCCGCCACAGCGCCCGCTCCTCCGGCTCCTCCGGCACGCCACCGAAAGCGAGCTCCAGCGCCGCGAACCAGCCATCCCACTCCGACGGGTCGAGAACCCGCAGTTCAGTCGTCATATGCCATCGATATCAGCGCCCCGCGCCCGAGGCGACCCGATTTCAGGCACCTTGTCACCGGGGTACCCCTGCACGGACACAGCCTGGGTGGATAGGGTCCAGGCCAATGGCCCACCACGGAGTGAACACGTTCGCGGCCCGGTTGCGCAGACGCGCCCACCGGGCCCGCGTCGCGCTGCGCCGGACCGGCGTCGACTACTTCCGCGGCGGCGCCTCCGACCGGCTCGCCCTCGCCGGTCTCCTCCTCACCGTCCCCGCCATCGTCTGCGGCACCGTCGTCGACCCGGTCTGGTGCTCGCCCGCCGCCCTCGTCCTGCCGATCGTGGCCGGTGGCCTGCTGCTGCGGCCCGCCAGCCTTCTCGGCCTGTACGCGGCGGCCGCCGGCGGCCTGATCGTCGAGTCCGCGATCCTCGGCCCGTACGGCGAGGGACCCGCCCGCGTCACCCCCGGAATCGTCCTGGTGGTCGCCGCCTGCGGGCTCTTCGGCCTGCTCATCGCCCAGTTCCGGGCCCGGGTCGGAGTGCCCTGGCGGCGCGGCGGCACCATGCTCTTCGACCTGCGCGAACGGCTCCGCGTGCAGAGCGCGCTGCCCCGGCTGCCCCGCGGCTGGCACCGCGAGATGGCGCTCCGCCCGGCCGGCGGCCAGTCCTTCTCGGGCGACTTCGTCGTCGCCGCCCGCACCCACGGCGGCCGCACCCTGGAGGTCGTCCTCACCGACGTCTCCGGCAAGGGCATGGACGCCGCCTCCCGCTCCCTGCTGCTCTCCGGCGCCTTCGGCGGCCTGCTCGGCTCGCTCCCGCCGCACGGCTTCCTGCCCGCCGCCAACGGCTACCTGCTCCGGCAGAACTGGGACGAGGGCTTCGCCACCTCCATCCACCTCGTCCTCGACCTGGACTCCGGCGACTACGAGCTCTTCTCCGCCGGCCACCTGCCCGCGCTCCAGCTCCACTCCGGCACCGGCCGCTGGGAGGAGAAGGACGGCGAGGGCCCCCTCCTCGGCGTCTACGACGGCGCGGAGTTCCACCCGGTCAAGGGCACCCTGCACCCCGGCGACGTCCTCATGCTCTTCACCGACGGCCTCGTCGAAGCCGCCGACCGCGACCTCGCCGAAGGCATCGACCGCCTCACCGGAGAGGCCGACCGCTGCGTCTCCGGCGGCTTCGAGGGCGTCGCCTGGCACCTCATCGAGGCGGTGGCCAAGGACGTCAACGACGACCGCGCGCTCCTCCTCATCTCCCGCCCCGCCTGAACCTTTCGGACCCTGTGGCGCGTCCCACGATTCGTCACCCCCCGCCGAGGGCAGAGGGGTTGGTGGCACGATGGGGGCGCGGGGGTGTCCGGATGCATACCCCGGGCTGGGCAGGGACCGACCGAGGGTGTGATCAGTTGTGGCCATTTCGCTGTCTGTGGTGTTGCTGTTGGCGATAGTCCTCGTGGTGCTGATCCGCGGCGGAAGCCTGAAGGGCGGGCCGGCCGTGGTCGCCGTCCTCTTCGGCTTCTTCCTCGCCTCCACGGGCATGGCCGACGACATCCAGCGCTTCCTGGACTCGATAACCCAGACCGTCGGCTCCATCAAGTTCTGACGGAGATCCGACGCAGAACGGCTCCGGCCCGGTCCCTCGACGAGGGACCGGGCCGGAGCCGTACACAGAGCGGGCGACGGGAATCGAACCCGCGTAGCTAGTTTGGAAGACTAGGGCTCTACCATTGAGCTACGCCCGCACAGGACGCGCCACAGGCCTGAAGGCCGCGGCACGGACAGCATCGTAGCCGGTCCGGAGCCGTCCGTGCACACCCGCGAAAAGAGGGGGCGTCGCAGCGTCTCCGTGCATGTACCCTACGTGTCGCACCGACGGGGTGTGGCGCAGCTTGGTAGCGCGTCCGCTTTGGGAGCGGAAGGCCGTGGGTTCAAATCCCGCCACCCCGACCAGCATGATCCTCACGATCCGCCGCGGTCCCCGACCTCGACGGTTCTTGATCACGTTGTGGGCCTGATCCCACGTGCGGTTACTATGCAAGCTGCGTGCCCGTGTGTCTTTCTGACCGGGCCCATCGGCCGGAACCGCCCCGCGCGGCTCCGCCGGAATCCAGGAATCAGCCACAAGGAGACCGAACCGTGAAGAGCGCCGTGGAGACCCTGAACCCGACCCGGGTTCGGCTCACTGTCGAGGTGCCCTTCGAGGAGCTCAAGGACAGCCTCGACGCGGCGTACAAGAAGATCAACCAGCAGGTCACGGTCAAGGGCTTCCGCAAGGGCAAGATCCCCGCGCGCGTCATCGACCAGCGCTTCGGCCGTGGCGCCGTGCTGGAGGAGGCCGTCAACGACGCGCTTCCGAAGTTCTACACCGAGGCCGTGAACGAGGCCGAGGTCAACCCGCTGGGTCAGCCCGAGGTCGACATCAAGGAGCTGAAGGACGGCGAGCTGCTGTCCTTCACCGCCGAGGTCGACATCCGCCCGGCCATCGAGATCCCGGACTACTCCGGCATCGAGGTCGAGGTCGACGCCATCGAGGTCACCGACGAGGACATCGAGAAGTCGGTGGAGCAGCTCCGCGAGCGCTTCGCCTCCACCAACCCGGTCGAGCGCGCCGCCGCCGAGGGCGACGTCGTCACCCTCGACCTGACCGCCCAGGTCGACGGCGAGGTCCTGCCCGACGGTATCGCCGACGGCGTCTCGTACACCATCGGCTCCGGCGAGCTGCTCGACGGCATCGACGCCGCCGTCACCGGCCTGGAGGCCGGCGGCGAGGCCACCTTCACCTCGCAGCTGAAGGGCGGCTCCGCCGCGGGCAAGGACGCCGAGGTCACCGTCAAGGTCACCGCCGTCGCCGCCCGTGAGCTCCCCGAGCTGGACGACGAGTTCGCGCAGATGGCGTCGGAGTTCGACACCCTCGACGAGCTCAAGGCCGACAGCCGCAAGCGCCTCGAGAACATGAAGCAGTTCGACCAGGCGACCCAGGCCCAGGAGCGCGTCCTGGAGAAGTTCCTGGAGCTGGCGGAGATCCCCGTCCCCGAGAAGCTCCTCGAGGACGAGGTCAACACCCGCAAGCACAACCTGGAGCACCACCAGCTCGGCCAGATGGGCCTGAGCCTGGAGAAGTACCTGGAGCTCCAGGGCAAGACGGTCGAGGAGTTCGAGGCCGAGACCAAGGAGCAGGCGGTCAAGGGCATCAAGACCCAGTTCCTCCTCGACGAGCTCGTCTCCAAGGAGGAGCTGAACGTCGAGCAGGACGAGCTCACCGAGCACCTGTTCCGCCGTGCCGCCTCCTCCGGCATGTCCCCCGACCAGTTCGCCCAGGCCGTCGTCCAGGGCGGCCAGGTGCCGATGCTGGTCGGCGAGGTCGCCCGCGGCAAGGCCCTCGCGGTCGTCGTCGAGGCCGCCAAGGTCGTCGACACCAACGGCGAGGTCGTGGACCTCTCCGACGACGAGGACGAGGTCGAGGCCGCCGCCGAGACGGTCGAGGCCGTCACCGGCGAGGCCGAGGTCGCCGAGGAGAAGTAGGCCCCACCAGGCCGACCGCCGGGGCCCCGCCCCGCGCGCTCCGTATCGCGCCACGGGCCCGGCCGCACTGCTGTGCGGCCGGGCCCGTGGACGTACGCGGACCTTTTATGCGCCCCCAACTACCTTGCGCTCCCAGCGAACAGTTCGGGAACCGGGATGGCGTTGTCCCACCTGCGCGTTAGGGTCCATGAATACGGGGGCACTGCCCTCTGAACGAGACGCTGAGACGGCCTGGGGGCCGTCGGAGACGAGCAGGTGGATACGTGACGAATCTGAAGCCTTACGCCGCGGGTGAGCCGTCCATCGGTGGTGGCCTCGGCGACCATGTCTACAACCGGCTGCTCGGCGAGCGCATCATCTTCCTCGGCCAGCAGGTCGACGACGAGATCGCCAACAAGATCACCGCCCAGATGCTCCTCCTGGCCGCCGACCCGGAGAAGGACATCTACCTGTACATCAACAGCCCCGGTGGCTCCGTGACGGCCGGCATGGCCGTCTACGACACCATGCAGTACATCCCGAACGACGTCGTCACCATCGGTATGGGCATGGCGGCGTCGATGGGCCAGTTCCTGCTCACCGGCGGCACCCCCGGCAAGCGTTTCGCGCTGCCGAACACCGACATCCTGATGCACCAGGGCTCCGCCGGCATCGGCGGCACCGCCTCCGACATCAAGATCCAGGCCGAGTACCTCCTTCGCACGAAGAAGCGCATGGCCGAGATCACCGCGCACCACTCCGGCCAGACCGTCGACGCGATCATCCGCGACGGCGACCGCGACCGCTGGTTCACCGCGGAGGAGGCCAAGGACTACGGCCTCATCGACGACATCATCACGCACGCCGCGGGTGTTCCGGGCGGCGGCGGCACGGGCGCCTGAGCGCCGGCAGCCAGCCCCAGAGCCCCAGCCCCCCGCCGAACGCCACCAGGACGGTGAACACCCACATGCAGAACAACCTCTCCCCGAGCGGCCTGTACACCGGCGCGCCGATGGACAACCGCTACGTCGTCCCGCGCTTCGTCGAGCGCACCTCGCAGGGCATCCGCGAGTACGACCCGTACGCGAAGCTCTTCGAGGAGCGCGTCATCTTCCTCGGCGTGCAGATCGACGACGCCTCCGCCAACGACGTCATGGCGCAGCTGCTGTGCCTGGAGTCGATGGACCCGGACCGCGACATCTCGATCTACATCAACAGCCCCGGTGGCTCCTTCACCGCGCTGACGGCGATCTACGACACGATGCAGTTCGTGAAGCCGGACATCCAGACGGTCTGCATGGGCCAGGCGGCCTCCGCCGCGGCCGTGCTCCTCGCCGCCGGCACCCCCGGCAAGCGGATGGCCCTGCCGAACGCCCGTGTGCTGATCCACCAGCCCTCCGGCGGCACCGGCCGTGAGCAGCTCTCCGACCTGGAGATCGCGGCCAGGGAGATCCTGCGGATGCGCGACCAGCTGGAGACCATGCTGGCCAAGCACTCCACCACGCCGATCGAGAAGATCCGCGAGGACATCGAGCGCGACAAGATCCTCACGGCCGAGGACGCCCTCGCGTACGGCCTGGTCGACCAGATCGTCTCGACCCGCAAGAGCACGGCCGCCGCGGCACACTGACGCCCGACCTTCCCCTGGCACGGTCTCCACAGGCTCGCGTGGCCGAATCGCGACCATGTGAACCGTGCCAAGGGGGGCCCGAACGGGGGGCCCGGCAAGGTACCGTCGAATATGAGGCACCAGGAGTCGCTGAACCAGGCGCTCCCAGGCGAAGGGGAAGCACCTCGTGGCACGCATCGGTGATGGCGGCGATCTGCTCAAGTGCTCGTTCTGCGGAAAGAGCCAGAAGCAGGTGAAGAAGCTCATCGCGGGACCCGGTGTGTACATCTGCGACGAGTGCATCGACCTCTGCAACGAGATCATCGAAGAGGAACTCGCGGAGACGAGCGAGGTGCGCTGGGAGGAACTCCCCAAGCCCCGCGAGATCTACGAGTTCCTGGAGGGGTACGTCGTCGGCCAGGAGCCGGCGAAGAAGGCCCTCTCCGTCGCGGTGTACAACCACTACAAGCGCGTCCAGGCCGGCGAGAACGGCGGCGGGGCGGGCCGTGACGACGCCATCGAGCTGGCGAAGTCCAACATCCTGCTGCTGGGCCCCACGGGCTCCGGCAAGACGCTCCTCGCGCAGACGCTGGCCCGGATGCTCAACGTCCCGTTCGCCATCGCCGACGCGACCGCGCTGACGGAGGCCGGCTATGTCGGCGAGGACGTCGAGAACATCCTGCTCAAGCTGATCCAGGCGGCCGACTACGACGTCAAGAAGGCCGAGACCGGGATCATCTACATCGACGAGATCGACAAGGTCGCCCGTAAGAGCGAAAACCCGTCGATCACGCGCGACGTGAGCGGCGAGGGCGTGCAGCAGGCCCTCCTGAAGATCCTGGAGGGCACCACGGCCTCCGTCCCGCCGCAGGGCGGCCGGAAGCACCCGCACCAGGAGTTCATCCAGATCGACACGACGAACGTGCTCTTCATCGTGGGCGGCGCCTTCGCCGGCCTGGAGAAGATCATCGAGTCGCGCGCGGGCGCCAAGGGCATCGGCTTCGGGGCGACCATCCGCTCCAAGCGCGAGATCGAGGCGAGCGACCAGTTCCAGGAGGTCATGCCGGAGGACCTGGTGAAGTTCGGGATGATCCCCGAGTTCATCGGCCGTCTCCCCGTCATCACCTCGGTCCACAACCTGGACCGCGAGGCCCTCCTCAAGATCCTCGTCGAGCCGCGCAACGCCCTGGTGAAGCAGTACCAGCGCCTCTTCGAACTCGACGGCGTGGAGCTGGACTTCGACCGCCCCGCCCTGGAGGCCATCGCCGACCAGGCCATCCTCCGCGGCACCGGCGCGCGCGGCCTGCGCGCCATCATGGAGGAGGTCCTCCAGTCGGTGATGTACGAGGTCCCCTCCCGCAAGGACGTGGCCCGCGTCGTCATCACGGCGGACGTCGTCCGCAACAACGTGAACCCGACCCTGGTCCCCAGGATCGTCAAGAACGACGGCCGCCACGAGAAGTCCGCGTAGCGGCAGGCACGAACGCCGAAGGGGCGCCCCACCGGACCGGTGGGGCGCCCCTTCGG
Source organism: Streptomyces sp. NPDC004435 (assembly GCF_042873895.1). Classification (NCBI taxonomy): domain Bacteria; kingdom Bacillati; phylum Actinomycetota; class Actinomycetes; order Kitasatosporales; family Streptomycetaceae; genus Streptomyces; species Streptomyces sp. NPDC004435. The sequence goes on from NZ_JBIAMB010000001.1 coordinate 371,273, forward strand.
GCGTGTTTGGCCAACAGTGAAGGTGATCAAGCCGTTCTGCGTCCTCTTGTTGACCCCCCGCCCGCGTGAATCAAATGATTAATGCGCGGGTTCGGTTACCGAGATGAGGGGCTTTGCATTGTTGAGTTCAAGATTGAGGAAGACGCTGGTCGTCACAACTGTGATCGCCGCTGCGGGTGTCTTGCCTGTTGCGACCGCGGCTCCTGCGCAGGCTACGATCACTCAGTGTCAGACCTACCTGCGGAACCAGGGCTACATCGTCGGCTCCGGAGTCACAAACGCCTGCAACTATGGCGATTGGTGGGAGTGGGGCTTCTGTGTCAGAGGCCTGATGGTGCTCGGCGTACGGCAGGAGCACGCGTCGGTGGCGTGCAACTTGGCTTGACCGGCAGACTCGGCGATGAATCCCCCAGGTTCCGCTGGGGGATTCATCGCCCCCCAGCGGAGCATCGTTTGGCGAGCGCTCAGACCTTCGTGCGTGAGGTGTTGTAGAGCTTCGCGGTGAGGGCGGCGACATCTGCCTGCGCGAGCGGCTGGCCCGCGCCCATGATCTGCTGCATGTCGATCACGTTCACCGCGCCGACGGTGCTGTAGTCGGCCCAGACGCACATCGGGACCTCGAACTCCTTGGCCATCAGGGCCGCCGTGTCACCGGTCGCCGCAGGCTTGAACTTGGCGTTCTGGCACTTCATCAGTGCGCCCTTGAAGTCGTTCGGCGTCACCGAAGTCGGGTCACCGACCAGCTCGACGGTGAACTCCTCTTCCTCTTCCTTGGCGCCTTCCTTCATCTTCTGGAAGAAGCCGTCGATCGCCTTCTCGGGGTCCGTGACCTCGCCCCAGAGGCCGCTCAGGCTCAGCATCTTGCCCTTGAGGGGCTCGGACTCCGACCCGCTCTTGTAGGAGGCGCTCGCCTCCTGCGGGTTCTTCATGCCGAGGTAGGTCTCGGCTTCCTTCTTGTCCTTGTCGTCCATCGGCGAGCTGTCGCCGTCCTTGGACTTCTTGTAGTCGTCCACCGCCGCCGGAGGCGTCAGCTTGTAGCCCTTCGTGTCGGCGGCCACGTCGCCGTTGCCGCCGCCACCGCCGCCGATCAGGAAGTACGCGCCGACCGCGATCGCCGCGACGACGGCGACCGCGCCGATCATCAGCGGGGTCTTGGACTTCTTCGGGGCCGGGGGGTGGGGCACGTAGCCGCCGGGGCCCTGGGGGGCGCCGTACTGGGGCTGCTGGCCGTAGGGGCCGGGCTGCTGCGGGTAGCCGTAGCCGGGCTGCGGCGGCACGCCCTGGGGGGCCTGCTGGGGGTAGCCGTAACCGGGCTGCCCCTGCGGCTGGCCGTACGGGCCGGGCTGCTGGCCGTAGGGCCCGGGCTGCTGAGGCTGCTGGCCCCCGTACGGACCCGGCTGGTTGTAGCTCATCTACTGCTTCCCCTCACAGGACGTTTATGCGTAGCGAACATCCTGTCGGAAGCCGAGGGCCGGTGGAGCGGTGGGGGTCACACCGTTACGGAACAATCGCGTTTCGGGACAAGGCCGAGACCCCCCTAAACTGGGCCCGTGACCGAGAACACTCAGCAGCAGACAGCGCCCACGACCGAACTGCCGACCCAGTACGCGCCGGCCGAGGTAGAGGGGCCGCTGTACGAGCGCTGGGTAGAGCGCGGGTACTTCGAGGCGGACCCGAAGAGCGAGAAGCCGGCGTACACCATCGTCATCCCGCCGCCGAACGTCACCGGCCAGCTCCACCTGGGCCACGCCTTCGAGCACACGCTGATCGACGCCCTCACCCGCCGCAAGCGCATGCAGGGCTTCGAGGCGCTGTGGCAGCCCGGCATGGACCACGCCGGCATCGCCACCCAGAACGTCGTCGAGCGCGAGCTCGCCAAGGAGGGCAAGTCCCGCCACGACCTGGGCCGCGAGGCCTTCGTCGAGCGCGTCTGGGAGTGGAAGGCCGAGTCCGGCGGCCAGATCGCCGGCCAGATGCGCCGCCTCGGCGAGGGCCTGGCCTGGAGCCGGGACCGCTTCACCATGGACGAGGGCCTGTCCCGCGCCGTCCAGACCATCTTCAAGAAGATGTTCGACGACGACCTGATCTACCGCGCCGAGCGCATCATCAACTGGTGTCCGCGCTGCCTGACCGCCATCTCGGACATCGAGGTGGACTACCAGGAGGACGACGGCGAGCTCGTCTCCATGAAGTACGGCGACGGGGACGAGACCATCGTCGTCGCCACGACCCGCGCCGAGACGATGCTCGGCGACACCGCCGTCGCCGTCCACCCCGACGACGAGCGCTACGCGCACCTGATCGGCAAGCGGATCAAGCTGCCGCTGACCGACCGCACGATCCCGGTCGTCGCGGACACGCACGTCGACCCGGAGTTCGGCACCGGTGCCGTCAAGGTGACCCCGGCGCACGACCCGAACGACTTCGCGATCGGCCAGCGCCACGACCTCGAGTCCATCGAGGTCCTCGACGAGCGCGGAGTGATCACCACCCACGGCCCCTTCCAGGGCCTGGACCGCTTCGAGGCCCGCTCGGCGATCGTCGCCGCTCTGCGCGCCGAGGGCCGGATCGTCGCCGAGAAGCGCCCGTACGTCCACTCCGTGGGCCACTGCTCGCGCTGCAAGACGACGCTGGAGCCGCGTCTGTCGATGCAGTGGTGGGTCAAGGTCGAGACTCTCGCCAAGGCCGCCGGTGACGCGGTCCGCGACGGCCGGGTCGGCATCCACCCGGCCGACATGTCGCAGCGCTACTTCGACTGGGTCGACAACCTCAACGACTGGTGCATCTCGCGCCAGCTGTGGTGGGGCCACCGCATCCCCGTCTGGCACGGGCCGAACGGCGAGCTGGTCTGTGTCGGCCCCGACGAGCAGCCCCCCACGGGCGAGGGCTGGACGCAGGACACCGACGTCCTCGACACCTGGTTCTCGTCCGGTCTGTGGCCGTTCTCGACGATGGGCTGGCCGGAGCGGACGCCGGACCTGGAGAAGTTCTACCCGAACTCCGTCCTGGTCACCGGCTACGACCTCATGTTCTTCTGGGTCGCCCGGATGATGATGTTCGGCCTGTACGCGATGGACGGCCAGCCGCCGTTCCGCACGATCGCGTTCCACGGCATGGTCCGCGACGAGTTCGGCAAGAAGATGTCGAAGTCGTTCGGCAACACCGTGAACCCGCTCGACTGGATGGACAAGTACGGCTCTGACGCCCTGCGCTTCACCCTGGCCAAGGGCGCCAACCCGGGCGTCGACGTCCCGATCGGCGAGGACTGGGTCCAGGCGTCCCGGAACTTCGCCAACAAGATCTGGAACGCGACCCGCTTCGCGATGATGAACGGCGCCACCATCGAGGGCCCGCTGCCGGACGCCTCCGAGATGTCGGCGACCGACCGGTGGATCCTGTCCCGTCTCAACGAGACGGTCGCGCAGGTCGACGCGTACTACGACGACTTCCAGTTCGCGAAGCTGAGCGAGTCGCTCTACCACTTCGCGTGGGACGAGGTCTTCGCCTGGTACGTCGAGCTGTCGAAGACGACGTTCTTCGCGGGCGGCGAGGGCGCCAAGGTCTCCGGCCGGGTCCTCGGCGAGGTCCTGGACGTCATGCTGCGGCTGCTGCACCCGATCGTCCCGTTCGTCACGGACACCCTGTGGACCACGCTCACCGGTGGCGAGTCGCTGGTGATCGCGGACTGGCCGAAGGACTCGGGCTTCCGCGACGAGGCCGCCGAGCGGGAGATCGAGCTGGTCCAGCGGGTCGTCACCGAGGTCCGCCGCTTCCGCAAGGAGCAGGGCCTCCAGGACGCCCAGAAGGTGCCCGCCCGGCTCACCCTGACGGGCACCCCGCTCGTCGCGCACGAGGCCGCCATCCGCCAGATCCTGCGGCTCCAGCCGGAGGGCGAGACGTTCGCGGCGACCGCGTCGCTGCCGGTCGCCGGGGCCGAGGTCGCGCTCGACCTGTCGGGCACGATCGACGTGGCCGCCGAGCGGAAGCGGCTCGCCAAGGACCTGGCCGCCGCCGAGAAGGAGAAGGCGCAGGCCGAGGCCAAGCTCGGGAACGAGGCGTTCCTGGCGAAGGCGCCCGACAACGTCGTGGACAAGATCAAGGGCCGGCTGGCCAAGGCGGACGAGGACATCGCCCGCATCCAGTCCCAGCTGGAGAAGCTGCCGCAGGCGTAGCGCGTACGAGGGAAGGGCCCGGAACCGTCACGGTTCCGGGCCCTTCCGCGTCTCCCCGCCCCGCTCCGTCAGGACTCCGTGGCCACCGGCCCGACGCCCGCGCTCTCCGCGTTGCGGCGGGTCTTGGCCCAGCCGGTGCGGCCGCGCAAGAGGCGGACGAAGCCGCGGGCCGAGACGACGAAGAGGTGGTACGCGTAGAGCCAGAGCGCGAGGCCCCACAGGACGCCCTTCAGCCGGGAGCGGTCGGAGGCGAACTCGCGGCGGTAGACCGGGCCCCAGAGGACGAAGGGGACGATCGAGACCAGGGCGAGGCCCAGGGCGAGCGGCCAGGCGGCGAGGACGACGGCGGCGGCGCTGCCCCCGGCGAGGAGCGCGACGAACATGACGGCGGTCAGCAGCAGCGTCGCGAGGTGCGCGACCGGCTGGAAGAAGGTGTAGAGCGACTCCAGCACGCCGCGGGCCCTGTAGTGGCGGGAGGAGACGATCCGGCCGGCGTAGCGGACGCAGGCGATGTTGCCCTGCGCCCAGCGGGTGCGCTGGGTGAGGAAGCGGCGGGTGTACGGCAGCGCCTCCTGGCTGACCCAGGTGTCGTGGACGTGGGTGACGCGGTAGCCGGCGAGCCGCATGTGCAGGCCGAGTTCGTAGTCCTCCAGGAGCGCGTCCCGCTGCCACGGGCGGCGTTCGGCGGCGGCGATCCGGTCCAGCGCGGTGAGACGGGTGAACTGCCCGTTGCCGCCCAGGCCGACGGAGCCGGTGCGGCGGCGCAGCAGCTGCATCGCGGTGTTGGAGACGGCGAACTCCGCGTCCTGCATGCGGATCAGGAGCCGGGCGTACGCGTTGGCGGCCCGGCCCCGGTCGGGCAGCGGGCGCTCGTCGTCGACGTTCCGCATCCGGACGCCGATCTGCACGCCGCCCATGTCCGGGTCGCCGAACGCCTCGGGGCCGCTGACCAGGTCCAGGGCGTCGGGGGAGAGCTGTCCGTCGGCGTCGACGACGCAGACGACCACCCGGGCGCGGTCGGTGCCGGCCGGCAGGTGCTCGCCGAGCGCGTCGTAGGCGGCGTTGAGGGCCGCGCCCTTGCCGATCCGGGCGTCCGGGCGGTGGCGCCGGACGAGGTGGACGCGCGGGTCGCGGGCGCCGAGCGAGGTGACGATCGGGGCGGTCAGGTCGTCGCTGGCGTCGTCGATGACCCAGACGTGCCCGAGCGGGAAGCCGGCCCTCAGCCGGGCGACGGTGGTGGCGATCACGGCCTCCTCGTCACGGCAGGGCACGAAGAAGTGCCAGTCGTACGCGGCCGGTTCACCGGGCCGGGTGGGCCGGCGCCGGGCGTACGCGTGCCGGGCACCGGCCCAGTACACGAGGAAGCCGGCGAGGAGGGCGAACGGGAAGACGTACAGGACGAGTGGGAGGGTCATGGGGAACGGACTCCGCTGGGGTGGAGGGCAGGAGGGTGCGGACCGGCAGCTCAGGCGGCCATCGCGGGGACCCGGTCGGGGACGGCGCGGGCGACGGCCAGGCGGGCGGTGAGGGTGGCGATCCGGCGGGAGGCGGTGCCGTCGCCGTACGGACTGGGCAGCGCGGCCAGCCGGGCGAGGCCGGGCGCGCCCTCGGCGAGGCGGCGGCGGACGGCGGCGCCGATCCGCGGGCCGGGGGTGACGAGCTCGGCGAAGTCGGCCATGGCCTCGGGGCGTTCGGTGGAGCGGCGGACCACCACCAGCGGGCGGCCGAGGACCGTCGTCTCCTCCTGGACGCCGCCGGAGTCGGAGACGAGGACGGCCGCGTGCCGGGCGAGCGCGAGGAAGGTGCCGTAGCCAGCGGGCGGCAGCACGGTGACGCCGTCGAGGAGCCCGGTCAGTCCGGCGGCGTCGATCCGGGCCCGGGTGCGCGGGTGCAGGGGGAGGACGACGGGGAGCTCGGAGGTGAGGCCGGCGAGCTCGGTGAGGACGGCGCGCAGCGCGGCCGGGTCGTCGGTGTTCTCGGGCCGGTGCACGGTGGCCAGCAGGTAGGTGTCGGGCGCGAGGCCGTGCGCGGCGAGCAGCGCGGCCCGGACACCGGCGGGCGGCAGGTGGTCGCGTACGGCCTCGACGACCGGGTTGCCGGTGACGGCGATCCGCTCCTCCGGCAGGCCCTCGGCGAGCAGCAGCGCGCGGTTGTCGGGGGTGGCGGCGCAGAGCAGGTCGGCGAGGCGGTCGATGAGGACGCGGTTGTGCTCCTCGGGCATCGCCCGGTCGTGGCTGCGCAGCCCGGCCTCGACGTGGACCAGGGGCAGGTCGCGGGCGTTGGCGGCGAGCGCGCCGGCGAGGGCGGCGTTGGTGTCGCCCTGGACGATCACCGCGAGCGGCGGTTCGGCGGCGAAGAGCTCGTCGAGGGCGGCGAGCGCGGCGGCGACCTGGACGGCGCGGGGGCGGCCGCCGACGCCGGTGAGGTACTCCGGTTCGGGCAGGCCCAGCTCGGCCAGGAAGCCGCCCGACAGCTCCTCGTCGTAGTGCTGGCCGGTGTGGACGACCCGGGCGGCGGGACCGAGCACCCGGACGAGCTCGGCGAGTTTGACCAGCTCGGGGCGGGTACCGAGGACGACGGCGACACTGCGGGCAGGAAGGGTGTGCATGGAGCCGACGGTGGCGCCGGCCGGTGGCGCGCTCCGGTGGCACATGGTTGCCGGACGGTTGTCTTGGGCGATTCGCCCGTTCTTGTGACGGTGGGCCCGGGACCTTGGTCCCTCGCATCAGCTGCCCTCCGTCAGCCCGGCTCGTACCGGTAGCCGAGGCCCCGGACGGACTCGATCGGGTCGCGGGAGTGCGGCCCGCCCGCGTACCGCAGCTTCCGGCGCAGCCGCAGCACGCCGAACTTGACCCGGTCGCGGCCGATGGCCGAGGCGTCGTCCCACACCTGGTCCAGGAGCTGCTCGGTGGTGACCACCCGGCCCCGGTTGCGGACCAGGAGCTGGAGGAGGCGGTACTCGATGTCGCTGAGCCGGATCTCGGAGCCGAGCCAGAGCGCGGAGCGGCGCTCCGGGACCAGCCGCAGGTCCTCCTCGACCGCCTCGCCGGCCCAGGAGCCCGGCCCGGTACGGCGGAGCAGGGCCTCGATCCGGGCCAGCAGCTCGGCCTGGGCGAACGGCTTCACCAGGTAGTCGTCGGCGCCGGACCGCAGTCCCCGGACCCGGTCGTCGAGCTCGCCGAGCCCGGAGAGGACGAGGACCGGCAGGTCGCTCATGTCCCGGGTGCGGTCCAGCACCTCCCAGCCGTCGAGCTCGGGCAGGCGGAGGTCGAGCACCATCAGCGCGGGCCGCTCGGCGAAGAGCAGCCGCAGCCCTTCGCGCCCGTCGGCGGCGAGGGAGACGTCGTACCCGCTGCGGGTCAGGAGCACCCGCAGGGCGAGCGCGAGGTCGGGGTCGTCCTCGACGACGAGCAGCCGGGTCACGGGCGGGAGCCGCCTTCGGCCGTGGGCCCGTGGTCGGAGTCGGCTCTGGTCGTGGGTCCGTGGTCGAAGCCCCCGCCCGCCACGGGTCCGTGGCCGGAAGTGCCGTCGGTCGCGGGCCCATGGTCGGAGCCGCCGTCCGCCGTGCGTCCGTGGCCGGGGTCCTCCGTACGTCCCGGGGCTTCGTCCGGCCCCGTCAGCGGCAGCCGTACGGTGAAGACCGCGCCCGGTCCGTCGCGCCGGTCCCGGACGGTGAGGGTGCCGCCGTGCAGCCGGACCGCCTCCAGGGCGCTCGCCAGGCCGAGGCCGGTGCCGGGGTGGCCGCCGCGCCGGGCGTTGGGGGCGCGGACGTACGGCGTGAAGACCTCCTCCTGGTACTCCAGCGGGACGCCGATCCCGGTGTCCCTCACCTGGACGGTCCAGTGCCCGTCCTCCGCCCGCGCGCCGATCTCCACCCGCCCGTCGGCCGGGGTGAACCGCAGCGCGTTGGCGACCAGCTCCTCCAGCGCCCCGGTCAGCAGCCAGCCGTCGGCGGTCAGCGGCGGACCCCCGGCGGGCACGTCGACGCTGAGGTAGGGCCCCGCCCCGCCGGTCCGCTGGAGCGCTTCCAGGGCCACCCGCTGGACCAGCTCGGGGACGAGGACCCGGTCGCGGCGGGGCGCGGCGTGCCGGGGGTCTGCGGGGTCCTCGCCCGCGGCCCGGGGGAGGTTCTCGGTGATCGAGGTCATCCGGCGGGCGTTGCGCAGGATCGCCTCCAGATAGGCGGTCCGCTCGGGGCCGAGCGGACCGCTCGCCGGGTCGAGCAGCAGCTCGGTGAAGCTGACGACCGTGGCGAGCGGGGTGCGCAGCTCGTGCAGGGCGCGGCCGGCGAAGGCGGTGCGCTCGTCGGTGAGCTCCGCCAGCCGGCGTACCCGCCGGTCGAGCTCGTCCCGGGCCTCGTACGCGCGGGTCACGTCCTCGATCAGGAGCAGATGGGCGCCGGCGCCGGCGGGGGAGCGGCGGCGGCGCAGGATCCGCCCGTCCGCCAGGTGGTAGTCGGCGGTCCGGGTGACGGGGCCGTGGGCGCGGGCATCGGCGAGGAAGCGGGCGCGTTCCTCCGGACGGGCGAGGAGCCCGGCGACGTGGGCGAGGAGCAGCTCGCCTCCGTCCCGCCCGGTCGGGTCCAGACCGTCCGGCAGCCGAAGCAGGGCGCGGAAGCGCCGGTTCGCCCCCAGGACCCGGGGGCCGTCCCCGACGACGGCCGCTGCCTGGGGCAGGGCGTCGAGGAGGTCCGCGACCGAGGGCTCCGGGGCGGGGTGGGAATCGGGCACGTCTCCGAGTCAAACAGGAATCAGGACGAAGTGCCCGATCTCACAACAGACGGGACTTCAGGTCCACGGCGTCGGGACCAAGGACCCTGGATGATGGAGGCATGGTCCGCCTCCCCACCGTCCCCGCGCTGCGCCGCCGCGCGGACCGGTGGGCCGCCTCGCCGCGCGCCCTGGACGTCGTCGCCGCGCTCAGCGCCTTCGCGCTGATGCTCCTGGACGTGCCCGGGCTCGCCCGCGCCGACAACTCGCTCACCGGCGTCACCGCCACCCTCGTCCTCGCCGCCGGCGCGGCCACCCTGGTCCTGCGCCGGCGGGCCCCCTGGGTGCCGTACCTCGTGGCGCTCGGCCTGATGGGCTGGCTGCACGAGGTGACCCTGATCCAGTTCGCGCTGTACTCGATCGGCCGCTTCCGGGGCCGCCGGGCCGCCGTGGCCGCCACCCTGCTCTACATCGGGGTGGCGTACGGGTACTTCCTGACGCCCGGCTGGCCCGTCCGGCACGGCGCCACGCTGAGCGACTTCCTCAGCCTCGTCATCCCCATCGGGGTGCTCGCGGCCGGCGTCGGCATCGCCGCCCACCGCCACGACCTCGTCCGCGCCCTGGAGGTCCAGGGGTGCGAGGCAGCCGCCCGGCAGGCCGTCCAGGAAGAGCGCATCCAGGTCGGGCGGGACGTGCACGACCTGGTCGGGCGGGAGCTGACGGTGCTGGCGGTACGGGCCGAGGTGCTGGCGGTACGGGCCCGCGGGGAGGCCCACCGGAAGGACTTCGAGGAGCTGGCCGACACCGCCCGGCGCGCCCACCTCATGCTGAACGAGACGATCGTGCGGCGCGCCGACCGGGAGGGCGCCACGCCCGGCCTGGAGGGCCTCGCCGACCTGGCCGCCGAGAGCGAGCGGATGGGCAGCCCGGTGGATCTGGAGGTGGCCGAGGAGGTCAAGGCGCTGTCGCCGCTGCGGCAGACCGCCGTCCACCGGGTGGTCCAGGAGTGCCTGACGAACGCGGCGAAGCACGCGCCGGGGCTGCCGGTGCGGATCGCGATCGGCGTCGAGGGTCCCGACCTGTGGATCGAGGTCCGCAACCCGCTGCCGAAGACCCCGCCGGACCGTGCCCCCGTCTCCACCGGCACCGGTCTCGTCTCGATGGACGAACGGGTCGCCAGCATGGGCGGCGCCCTCACGGCGGGCGCCCGCGACGGCACCTACACGGTCCGCGCCACCCTCCCGTCCGGCCTCCGCCGCTGAGCCTCACGGCCGCCCCACGCTTCCCGCGGGTTCCTGCCCGCCTCCATGCCCGCCGGGTCCGCCGGTCCGCCCCGCCGGACGGCGGGCCGGAGGCCGCGAAAGGGGTGGGTCCACGGTCCTGTCGGCGGGTCTCCGTAGACTTGGGTCCGTGAGTGACCCGAGCGACCCGCGCGACCACGCCGACGAGACCGCCGACGACTTCGACGAGCTCGTCGACGAAGCGACGAGCCGAGACCCCGACCTGGCGGTGATCGAGGCCGGCAGCCGCACCCTGCGCACCCAGGCCGGACCGCCGCAGGGCGACCCCGTGCCGACCCGCCCCGAGGACCCGGAGCTGGACAAGGCGCTGCGCGAGGTCGAGACGGAGCTCTCGACCCGCTGGGGCGAGACCAAGCTGGAGCCCTCGGTCACCCGGATCGCGGCGCTCATGGACGTGCTGGGCGAGCCGCAGCGCGCGTACCCCTCGATCCACATCACGGGCACCAACGGCAAGACGTCGACGGCCCGCATGATCGAGTCCCTGCTCGGCGCCTTCGAGCTGCGCACCGGCCGCTACACCTCGCCGCACGTGCAGACCATCACCGAGCGCATCAGCCTGGACGGCGCCCCGATCTCCGCCGAGCGGTTCATCGAGACGTACCAGGACGTGAAGCCGTACGTGGAGCTGGTCGACGCCCGGGAGGAGTACCGCCTCTCCTTCTTCGAGGTCCTCACCGGAATGGCCTACGCGGCCTTCGCGGACGCCCCGGTCGACGTGGCCGTCGTCGAGGTCGGCATGGGCGGCACCTGGGACGCGACCAACGTGATCGACGGCTCCGTCGCCGTCGTCACCCCGATCGACCTGGACCACACCGACCGGCTCGGCGAGACCACCGGCGAGATCGCCGGCGAGAAGTCCGGGATCATCAAGGAGGGCGCCACCGTCATCCTGGCCCAGCAGCCGGTCGACGCCGCCCAGGTGCTCCTCAAGAAGGCCGTCGACGTCGACGCGACCGTGGCCCGCGAGGGCATGGAGTTCGGCGTCGTCTCCCGCGAGGTGGCCGTCGGCGGCCAGCTGCTGACCCTGCGCGGCCTCGGCGGCGAGTACGAGGAGGTCTTCCTCCCGCTGCACGGCGCCCACCAGGCGCACAACGCGGCCGTGGCGCTCGCCGCCGTCGAGGCGTTCTTCGGCATTGGCGCCGAGCGGGCCCGCACCCTCGACATCGACACGATCCGGCGCGCCTTCGCCGCGACGACGTCGCCCGGCCGCCTCGAAGTGGTCCGCTCCTCCCCGACGGTCATCCTCGACGCGGCGCACAACCCGCACGGCGCCCGCGCCACCGCCGAGGCCGTCTCCGAGGCGTTCGGCTTCTCCCGGCTCATCGGCGTCGTCTCCACCAGCGGCGACAAGGACGCCCGCGGGCTGCTGGAAGCCTTCGAGCCGATCTTCGCCGAGATCGTCGTCACCCAGAACTCCACCTCCCGCGCCACCGACGCCGACGCGCTCGCCGCGGTCGCCGTCGAGGTCTTCGGCGAGGACCGGGTCGTCGTGGAGCCCCGGCTGCCCGACGCCCTGGAGGCGGCGATCACGCTCGCCGAGGAGGAGGCCGAGTACGGCGGTGCCGGCGTGCTGGTGACCGGTTCGATCTTCACGGTCGGCGACGCCCGGCTGCTGCTCAAGAGGGGCTGACCCGGAATGCGTACGCTCTGCTCCTCCACCCTCATCGGCGAGTTCTTCGTGATCGGCTTCGCCGGTCTCGTCGCCATGAAGGACGACTCGCTCACCACCTCCACCGTCTGGTGGGTGTGTGGCGTCGCCATGGTCCTCTCCGTGCTGCTCTGCGGGATGATCACCCGCCCCGGTGGGGTGCAGCTCGGCTGGGCCCTCCAGATCGGCCTGATCCTCAGCGGCTTCTTCGTCCCCGTGATGTTCTTCCTCGGGGCCGTCTTCGCCGTGCTGTGGTGGTGCTCGGTGCACTACGGGCGCAAGGTGGACGAGATCAAGGCCCGCTGGGCCGCCTCGAACACCGCGGCCCAGGGCTCCGCAGGGCCTGACGCTGCGTGACGGAGGGCGGTGCGGGCCCTGTAGATTCATAGGCCCGCACACCCCTCCCGAAGGAGTTCCCCCCGTGAGCCAGCGCACGCTCGTCCTGCTCAAGCCCGACGCGGTCCGCCGCGGCCTGATCGGCGAGATCATCGGCCGCATCGAGCGCAAGGCCGGCTGGACCCTCGCGGCCCTGGAGCTGCGCGAGCTGGACCAGGAGACGCTGGAGCAGCACTACGGCGAGCACAAGGGCAAGCCCTTCTACGAGCCGCTGATGGGCTTCATGTCCTCCGGTCCGGTCGTCGCGCTCGTCGTCGAGGGCGAGCGGGTCATCGAGGGCGTCCGGCAGCTGGCCGGCCCGACCGACCCGATCGCCGCCGCCCCGGGCTCCATCCGCGGCGACTTCGGCACCATCGTCCGCGAGAACCTCATCCACGCCTCGGACTCCGAGGAGTCCGCCGCGCGCGAGCTGAAGATCTTCTTCCCGGGTCTCGCCTGACCCGTCCGCCGCGCACGGGTCGCGCCTGACCCGTTCGGCCGTGCGGCCTCCGGCTGAGCCACCGTCGGCCGAACAGCAGCCAGTTGTGGGGCGACCGAAGGAATTCGGCCGCCCCCAGGCATATGAACGCCAATCCCGGGAACGGATCGCCGCGTCCTACCGTCACCTAGTACAGAGGTGGACCAGCGCGCGCCATCCGCGTGAGCGGCACTACGATGAAAACTCTTCGCCGCACCACCCTCAGCCATGGGAAACAAGGGGAACTTCATGTCGTTCATCGGCCGTGACATGGCTGTCGACCTCGGGACCGCCAACACGCTGGTGTACGTCAGGGGTCGAGGCATCGTCCTCAACGAGCCGTCCGTCGTCGCGATCAACACCAACACCGGCGGAATCCTCGCGGTGGGTGCCGAGGCGAAGAAGATGATCGGCAGGACCCCCGGCAACATCGTCGCCGTGCGCCCTCTGAAGGACGGCGTCATCGCCGACTTCGAGATCACCGAGCGGATGCTCCGCTACTTCATCCTCAAGATCCACAAGCGGCGCTACCTCGCCCGCCCCCGGGTCGTCGTCTGCGTGCCCTCCGGCATCACCGGAGTCGAGCGCCGCGCCGTCATCGAGGCGTCCACCCAGGCGGGCGCCCGCCAGGTGCACATCATCGAGGAGCCCATGGCCGCCGCCATCGGCTCCGGCCTCCCCGTCCACGAGGCCACCGGCAACATGGTCGTCGACATCGGCGGCGGCACCACCGAGGTCGCGGTCATCTCCCTCGGAGGAATCGTCACGGCACAGTCGATCCGGGTGGCCGGCGACGAGCTGGACAACGCGATCATCCAGCACATCAAGAAGGAGTACTCGCTCCTCCTCGGTGAGCGCACCGCCGAACAGATCAAGATCACCATCGGTTCGGCCTACGACCTGGAGCAGGACGAGCACACCGAGATCCGCGGCCGCGACCTCGTCTCCGGCCTCCCCAAGACCGTCGTCATCTCGGCGGCCGAGGTCCGCAAGGCGATCGAGGAGCCGGTCAACGCGATCGTCGACGCCGTGAAGACCACCCTCGACAAGTGTCCGCCGGAGCTCTCCGGTGACGTGATGGACCGCGGCATCGTTCTCACAGGTGGCGGCGCCCTGCTGCGCGGCCTGGACGAGCGGCTCCGCCGGGAGACCGGCATGCCGATCCACATCGCCGAGGACCCGCTGGACTCGGTCGCCCTCGGATCGGGCAAGTGCGTCGAGGAGTTCGAGGCCCTCCAGCAGGTCCTGGACGCCCAGCCGCGCCGCTGACCCGTCGGCCGGGCGCGAGCCCGTACGGTACGGACATCTGCACAACGAACCACGAGGAAGGGCACGGCCGCCGCACGTGAGGGACACACGAGAGAGCCGGCTGCTCCTGGTGCTGCTGGTCGCCGTCGCGTTCGCGCTGATCACGGTCGACATCCGCGGCGGCCAGGAGTCGCCGGTCGACGGCGCCCGGCAGGCCGCCGCCGCCGTCTTCGGCCCGGTCGAGAACGGCGTCGCCGCCGCGGTCGACCCGATCGGCAACGCCATAGGCGCCGTCCGCGACTCCGGAGAGCGCCACAACCGCATCGCCGCCCTGGAGAAGGAGAACGCCGCGCTCAAGGCCGAGCTCGGCAGCGACGACCGCAACCGCAACCGGGTGCGCGAGCTCGACGCCCTCCTCAAGACCGCCGGCGCCGGCCAGTACGGCATCAAGGGCGCGCAGGTCATCGCCATAGGAGCGGCCCAGGGCTTCTCCTGGACCGTCACCATCGACGCCGGCGCCCGCGACGGCATCCAGCGCGACATGACCGTCCTCAACGGCGCCGGACTCGTCGGCCGGGTCACCACGGTCGGGCCGTCCACCTCCACGGTCCTCCTCGCCAACGACCCCGACTTCACCGTCGGCACCCGGATGGAGAAGTCCGACGAACTCGGCTTCGCCACCGGCCAGGGCGACCGCCCGCTCCTCGTCCAGCTCCTCAACGGCAAGGCCAAGGTGAAGGCGGGCGACCGCCTCGTCACCTTCGGCTCGGCCGGCGACCGGCCCTTCGTACCCGGCGTGCCCGTCGGCGAGATCGTCCGCGTCGACCCCCTCGGCGGCGGCCTCACCCGCAACGTCTACGTCCGCCCGTACGTCGGCTTCAGCAAGCTCGACATCGTCGGCGTCGTCGTCCAGGCCCCCCGCTCCGACCCGCGCGACACGGTGCTCCCGCAGAAACCGAAGCCCGCGCCGACCGTCACCGTCACGGTCACCGCGAAGCCGCCCGCCGACGGCGAGCAGGCGAACGCGCAGCCCCAGGGCCAGGCCGAACAGCCGATCCAGGACCCGGCCCGGGAACAGGACCAGGCCCCGCAGGACCAGGCCGGAAAGCCCGACGGCCAGGCGGCGAACCCGAACGACCAGGAGGACGCGACACCGTGAAGTTCAACCGCATCCTCCTCTCCGCGACCCTGATCGTGGTCGCCCTCGTCGTCCAGGTCTCCGTCCTCGCCCGGCTCCAGCTCCCCGGCGCCGTACCCGACCTCGTCCTCCTCACCGTCGTCGCCCTCGCGCTCGTCCACGGCCCCGTCACCGGCTCGCTCGTCGGCTTCTCCGCCGGCCTCCTCGCCGACCTCGCCCCGCCCGCCGACCACGCCGCCGGCCGCTACGCCCTCGTCCTCTGCGTCGTCGGCTACCTCGTCGGCCTCGCCCGGCCCGAGAACGGCCGCTTCACCTCAGCGATCGGCCCGATGGCCGCGGTCGTCGGCGCCGCCGTCGGCTCGACCCTGCTCTACGCGGGCGTCGGCGCCCTCGTCGGCGACACCGCCGCCCGCCACGTCGGGCTCGCCTCCCTGCTCTTCACCGCCGTCGTCTACGACCTGCTGCTGGCCCCCTTCACGGTGCCGCTCATCATGGCGCTGGCCCGCCGCGCCGAGAACGACCCGGTCGCGGACGCCACCGGAGCCGGCGCGGGAGACGTCGCCTCCGGCTGGCTCTCCTCCGGCACCGGCCTGAGGATCGGCACCCAGCGCGGCGGCCTCCGCGTCAAGACCGCACGCACCCGCGCCGGACGCGCCGGACGCATCAAGGGAGTCAAGCGACTGTGACCGAGGGGGCACCGGCAGCATGAGCAACATCCCCGAGACCGGACGGACCCCACGGGTCCAGACCCGGCTCATCGTCATCCAGGTCCTCGTCTTCTCGCTGCTGCTCACCCTGGGCGGCCGGCTCTGGTACCTCCAGATCCGCAACGGCAAGGAGTACGCCGACGAGGCCAAGAGCAACAACATCCAGCAGGTCGTCACGCCGGCCGTCCGCGGCTCCATCCTCGACGCCCGCGGCGTCCCGCTCGCCGACAACGAGACCCGGCTCGTGGTCTCCGCCTCGCGCACCGAGCTGATGAAGATGAAGGACGACGGCAAGGAAGTCCTCACCCGGCTCGCCGGCGTCCTGAACATGAAGCCCGAGGACGTCGTCAACAAGATCCGGCTCTGCGACTCCAAGACGCCCAAGCCCTGCTGGAACGGTTCCCCCTACCAGCCGATCCCGGTCACCGACGAGGCCACCGTCCAGCAGGCGCTCACCATCCGCGAGAGCACCGAGGACTTCCCCGGCATCACCGCCGAGCTCACCGCCGTCCGCCGCTACCCGGCCCCCGGCAAGGCCCGCACCGCCCAGGTCCTCGGCTACCTCTCGCCGGTCACCGACGACGAGATCACCAAGGCCAAGGACACCGACTCGCCCTTCCTCCGCTCCGACCAGGTCGGCCGCTCCGGCATCGAGCGCACCTACGACAAGGAGCTGCGCGGCAAGGCCGGCGTCACCCGCTACGAGGTCGACAACCTCGGGCGCGTCATGGGCCAGACCAAGTCCGACCCGGGCGTGGCCGGCTCCACCCTGGTCACCAGCATCGACGCCCGCGTCCAGTCCGTCGCCGAGTACGAGCTCGCGCAGGCCATGAAGACGGTCCGCGGCGAGACCGACAAGATCACCGGCCGCAAGTACGAGGCCGACTCCGGCGCCGTCGTCGTCATGGAGACCAGGACCGGGCGGGTCGTCGCCATGGCCTCCCAGCCCGACTACGACCCCAACGTCTGGATCGGCGGGATCTCCGCCAAGGACTACGCCGCCCTGACCAGCAAGAACTCCAACTACCCGCTGCTCAACCGCGGCATCCAGGGCCAGGCCCCGGCCGGCTCCATCTTCAAGGTGATCTCGGCGAGCGCCGCCGTCCGCGCGGGCTACGACTTCAACGACAAGTACAACTGCAGCGCCTCCTACAGCCTCGGCAGCCGCAGCTTCGCCAACTTCGAGTCCCAGGGACACGGCCCCATCACCCTCGGCGACGCCCTCAAGTACTCCTGCAACACCGTCTTCTACGCCCTCGGCCACAAGGAGTGGCAGAAGGACGGCGGCATCACGGCGAACAAGGACTCCAAGGACTGGTTCTACGTGACCGCCCGCGACTTCGGCCTCGGCTCGGAGACCGGCGTCGACCTGCCCAACGAGGTCAAGGGCCGGATTCCGGACCGCCAGTGGAAGCAGGCGTTCTGGGAGGCCAACAAGGACGCCTGGTGCAAGCAGGGCAAGAAGGGCGGCAGCTACGTCGAGCAGATCGCGTACGAGAACTGCCTCGAGGGCAACCAGCTGAAGGCGTACGACAGCATCAACTTCGCCATCGGCCAGGGTGACGTCCTCGTCACCCCCATCCAGATGGCCACCATCTACGCGGCCATCAGCAACGGCGGCACCCTCTACGACCCCTCCGTCGGCAAGGCGATCATCAGCCCCGACGGCAAGCAGGTCCGCGAGATCAGGCCCAAGGCCCACGGCAAGCTCCCGGTCGACGCCGAGACCGTCCGCGACCTCGACAAGGGCCTGCGCTCCGTCGTCGAACCCGGCGGCACCGCCGCCTGGCGCTTCGGCGGCTGGCCCCAGGACAAGATCCCCATGCGCGCCAAGACCGGCACCGCCCAGGTCTACGGCAAGCAGACCACCTCCTGGCTCGCGACCTACACCGACGACTTCACCATCGTCATGACCATCTCCCAGGGAGGCACCGGCTCCGGCGCCTCCGGCCCCGCCGTCCGCAACATCTACGACGCCCTCTACGGCCTCGACGACGCCGGCAACCAGGACCTCAAGCGCGCCCTTCTCCCCGGGCCGCAGAAGACGCTGCCGAAGGTCGACGCCGACGGCACCATCGACGCGCCGACGATCAAGGCGTACGACCCCAAGTCCCAGCTGGTCGACCCGAACGAGCAGAACGGCGCCGCGCCGCCGCCGCTCGCGGGCACGCCCCCCAACAGGAGGGACTGACCCGATGCCGACGCGGACGAGCTTCTCCGTCTCCCGCTACGCCCCCGAACGCGGCACCGTCGCCCGGCTGACCGCCCGCGACTCGGTGCTGCGCCGGCTCGACTGGCCGATCCTGCTCTCGGCCCTGGCGCTCTCCCTCATCGGCTCGCTGCTGGTGTGGTCGGCGACCCGGGGCCGTACCGAGCTGAACAACGGCGACCCGTACTACTTCCTCTTCCGGCACCTGCTCAACACCGGCATCGGCGTGGCGCTGATGATCGGCACGGTCTGGCTCGGCCACCGCACCCTGCGCGGCGCCGTCCCGGTCCTCTACGGCCTGTCGATCGTGCTGATCCTCGCCGTCCTCACCCCGCTCGGCGCCACCATCAACGGCGCCCACGCGTGGATCGTGGTCGGCGGCGGCTTCTCGCTCCAGCCCAGCGAGTTCGTCAAGATCACCATCATCCTGGTGATGGCGATGCTGCTGGCCTCGAAGGTGGACGCGGGCGACCAGCTCCACCCGGACCACGGCACCGTCGCCAAGTGCCTGGTGCTCGCCGCCCTCCCCATGGGCATCATCATGCTCATGCCCGACCTCGGCTCGGTCATGGTGATGATCGTGATCGTGCTCGGCGTCCTGCTCGCCTCCGGCGCCTCCAACCGCTGGGTCCTCGGCCTGATCTTCTCCGGCATCGGCGGCGCGGTCCTCGTCACCGCCCTCGGCATGCTCGACGAGTACCAGATCAACCGCTTCGCCGCCTTCGCCAACCCCGACCTCGACCCCTCCGGCGTCGGCTACAACACCAACCAGGCCCGCATCGCCATCGGCTCCGGCGGCCTCTACGGCGCGGGCCTCTTCAACGGCCACCAGACCAGCGGCCAGTTCGTCCCCGAACAGCAGACCGACTTCGTCTTCACCGTCGCCGGCGAGGAGCTGGGCTTCGTCGGCTCCGGCTTCATCCTGCTGCTGCTCGGCATCGTCCTCTGGCGGGCCTGCCGGATCGCCCGCGAGACCACCGAGCTGTACGGCACGATCGTCGCCGCCGGCATCGTCGCCTGGTTCGCCTTCCAGGCCTTCGAGAACATCGGCATGAACCTCGGCATCATGCCCGTCGCCGGCCTGCCGCTCCCCTTCGTCTCCTACGGCGGCTCCTCCATGTTCGCCGTCTGGGTCGCCATCGGACTCCTCCAGTCGATCCGGGTGCAACGCCCGATGACCGCCTGATCCGCCACCGCCCCGGCGGCCCGATCCGGCGCGAGGACGCATGGAGGGCCGCCCCGGCGGTTAGATTCGACCTATGGCGGAGACCACACGCGAGATCGAGCGGAAGTACGAAGCCACCGCGGACACCCGGCTGCCGGACCTCACCCGCGCCGCCGGCGTCGCGGCGGTCACCGGCGAGGGCGTCATGGAGCTCGACGCCGTCTACTACGACACGGCCGACCTGAGACTCGCGGCCGACTCCCTCACCCTTCGGCGCCGCACCGGGGGGAAGGACGCCGGCTGGCACGTGAAGTTCCCGGTCGCCGCCGGTGTCCGCGACGAGATCAGGGCCCCGCTCTCGGAGACCCTCCCGCCCTCCCTGGCGGAGCTCCTGCGCTCCCGGCTCCGCCACGCCGAGGTCGTCCCCGTCGTCCGGCTCCGCTCCTCCCGCGACGTGCGGCACCTGAGGGACGCCGACGGCACGATCCTCGCCGAGCTCTCCGTGGACACCGTCCGCGCCGACCGGCTCCTCGGCGACGGGGGCTCGGCCGCCTGGACCGAGATCGAGGTCGAGCTCGCCGGCGACACCGACCCGGAGGTCCTCGACGCCGTCGAGAAACGGCTCGGGAAAGCCGGCATCCACCCCTCCGACGCCCCCTCCAAACTGGCCCGCGCCCTCGACGAGACCGGCCTCGCCCCCGAGCCCCGCGACCCCGCGGAGACGGCCGGCGACTCCACGGCGGGCGCCGCCGTCCTCGCGTACGTACGGGAACAGGCCGAGGCCGTCGTCCGGCTCGACCCCGCCGTCCGCCGGGAGCTCCCCGACTCCGTCCACCAGATGCGGGTCGCCTGCCGCCGCCTCCGCAGCGCCTTCAAGACCTACCGCAAGGTCCTCGACCGGGACGTCACCGATCCGATCGGCGACGAGCTGAAGTGGCTCGCCGGCGAGCTCGGCCACGCCCGCGACCAGGAGGTCCTGGACGCCCGGCTGGGCGAAGCGCTCGACGCGCTGCCCCGCGAGCTGCGCCACGGCCCCGTCCGCGGCCGGCTCCGCACCTGGGGCAACGCCCGCTCCCGAGCCGCCCGGCACCGCGCCCTCGACGCCCTCGACTCGCCCCGCCACCTCGCGCTCCTCGACGCCCTCGACGCACTGCTCGCCGACCCGCCGCTGCGCCCCGCCGCCCGGAAGAAGGCCGCCAGGGTCCTGCCGAAGGCGATCCGCCGCGACCACCGCCGCCTCGCCGGCCGGATGGGCACCGCGCTCGCCCTCGCCCCCGGCCACGCACGCGACCTCGCCCTCCACGAGGCCCGCAAGGCCGCCAAACGGGCCCGCTACGCCGCCGACGCCGCCGTACCCTCCCTCGGCAAGCCCGCGAAACGGTTCGCCAAACGGGTGAAGGCCGTCCAGAGCCTCCTCGGCGACCACCAGGACACGGTCGTCGCCCGCGCCGCCCTGGACGATCTCGCCCACCAGGCCGAATCCGCCGGCGAACCCTCCTTCACCTGGGGCGTTCTCCACGCCCGCCAGGAGGCCGCCGCCGAGGCCCAGGAGCGGAGGCTGCCGGGGGTGTGGAAGCGGGCCGTCGCCCCCGGACTCCGGGCGGCACTGGGCCGCTGAGCGACGGGGTACGCTGGAGAGTCGCCCCCCTGCCAGCTCACGAAGGTTCGAGATGTCTGCTGCCGAGTCTGTCTTCCCGCAGCTCGAAGCTCTGCTCCCGCACGTGCAGAAGCCGATTCAGTACGTCGGTGGAGAGCTGAACTCCACGGTCAAGCCGTGGGAGTCCGCCGACGTCCGCTGGGCGCTGATGTACCCAGACGCGTACGAGGTCGGTCTGCCCAACCAGGGCGTCATGATCCTCTACGAGGTGCTGAACGAGCGCGAGGGCGTCCTCGCCGAGCGCACCTACAGCGTGTGGCCGGACCTCGAAGAGCTGATGCGCGAGCACAAGGTCCCGCAGTTCACGGTCGACAGCCACCGCCCGGTCGGCGCCTTCGACGTCTTCGGCCTGTCCTTCTCCACCGAGCTGGGCTACACCAACATGCTCACGGCCCTCGACCTGGCGGGCATCCCGCTGGAGTCGAAGGACCGCACCGTCGACCACCCCATCGTGCTCGCCGGAGGCCACGCCGCCTTCAACCCCGAGCCGATCGCGGACTTCATCGACGCGGCGATCATCGGCGACGGCGAGCAGGCCGTCCTCGACATGACCGAGATCATCCGCGCCTGGAAGGCCGAGGGCCGGCCCGGCGGCCGCGAGGAGGTCCTCTTCCGCCTCGCGAGGACCGGCAGCGTCTACATCCCGCGGTTCTACGACGTGGAGTACCTGCCGGACGGCCGCATCGGCCGTGTCGTGCCCAACAGGTCCGGTGTGCCGTGGCGCGTCTCCAAGCACACCGTCATGGACCTCGACGAGTGGCCCTACCCCAAGCAGCCCCTCGTCCCGCTCGCGGAGACCGTCCACGAGCGCATGTCCGTCGAGATTTTCCGCGGCTGCACCCGCGGCTGCCGTTTCTGCCAGGCCGGCATGATCACGCGCCCCGTGCGGGAGCGAAGCATCACCGGCATCGGCGAGATGGTCGAGAAGGGTCTCAAGGCGACGGGCTTCGAGGAGGTCGGCCTCCTCTCCCTCTCCTCCGCGGACCACTCGGAGATCGGCGACATCGCCAAGGGCCTCGCCGACCGGTACACCGAGGACAAGGTGGGCCTCTCGCTCCCCTCGACCCGCGTCGACGCCTTCAACGTGGACCTCGCCAACGAGCTGACCCGCAACGGCCGCCGCTCCGGTCTCACCTTCGCCCCCGAGGGCGGCTCCGAGCGCATGCGCAAGGTCATCAACAAGATGGTCTCGGAGGAGGACCTGATCCGGACCGTCTCCACCGCGTACGGCAACGGCTGGCGCCAGGTGAAGCTGTACTTCATGTGCGGCCTGCCGACGGAGACCGACGAGGACGTCCTCCAGATCGCCGACATGGCGATGAACGTGATCGCCGAGGGCCGCAAGGTCTCCGGCCAGAACGACATCCGCTGCACCGTCTCCATCGGTGGCTTCGTCCCCAAGCCGCACACCCCCTTCCAGTGGGCCCCGCAGCTCTCGGCGGAGGAGACGGACGAGCGCCTGCGCAAGCTCCGCGACAAGATCCGCGGCGACAAGAAGTACGGCCGCTCGATCGGCTTCCGTTACCACGACGGCAAGCCCGGCATCGTCGAGGGCCTGCTCTCCCGCGGCGACCGCCGCATCGGCGCCGTCATCCGCGCGGTCTACGAGGACGGCGGCCGCTTCGACGGCTGGCGCGAGCACTTCAGCTACGACCGCTGGATGGAGTGCGCCGGGAAGACCCTCCCCGAGTTCGGCCTGGACGTCGCCTGGTACACCACCCGCGAGCGCTCCTACGAGGAGGTCCTGCCCTGGGACCACCTGGACTCCGGCCTCGACAAGGACTGGCTCTGGGAGGACTGGCAGGACGCCCTCGACGAGACCGAGGTCGAGGACTGCCGCTGGACCCCGTGCTTCGACTGCGGCGTCTGCCCCTCCATGCAGACCGAGATCCAGATCGGCCCCACCGGCAAGAAGCTGCTGCCGCTCTCCGTGGTCAAGTAGGTCCCCGCACGCACGAGAAAGGGGCGCCCGGACGGAACTCCGTCCGGGCGCCCCTTTCTCGTGCGCGGGTGCCGGGGTCAGCTCGTGATGTGTTCCGGGCGGGTGGTGACGGTCTCCGCCGCCTCGGGGGTGGGGGCGGGGGTGCGCTCGGCGACCGGGACCACGGGCGGGGTCGGGGTGTTCTCGGCCAGGAAGACGGCGCGGGCGACGCGCTCGGCGGCATGGCCGTCGTCCCAGGCGCAGAAGCGCTCGCGGAAGGCCCGGCGCAGCTCGGCGGCGGGCTCGGCGGCCCAGGCGCCGCCGCGGAACGCCTCGATCAGCTCGTCCTCCGTGGTGGCGATCACACCGGGGGTGTCACCGGGCTCGCCGGAGAGCAGGTCGAAGGTCACACCGCGGCAGGTGCGGTACATCTCCCAGTCGTCGGCGTAGGTGACGATCGGCCGGTCGAGGTTGGCGTAGTCGAACATGATCGACGAGTAGTCGGTGATCAGCGCGTCCGCCGCGAGGCACAGCTCCTCCACCGACGGGTGGCGCGAGACGTCGACCAGGGCGCCCCGCTCGGCGAGCGCGCTCAGCTCCCGGTCGGCGCCGTAGAAGTAGTGGGCGCGGACCAGGAGGACGTAGTCGGGGCCGAGCTCGCGGGCGAAGCGGGCGAGGTCCAGACGGGAGACGAACGCGTCCCTCTGGTGGTCGCGGACGGTGGGCGCGTACAGGATCGCCTTCTTGCCGGGGGCGATGCCCAGCGCGCCGCGGATCCGGCGCACGTCCTCGGCGCCGGCCCGGTAGTAGACGTCGTTGCGCGGGTAGCCGGTGTTGAGGGTGCGGAAGGGCGCCGGGTAGACCCGCTCCCACTGCTCGGTGGAGTGCTGGTTGGAGGAGACGCTCCAGTCCCAGCGGTCCACCCGCTCCATGAGCTTGTCGAAGTCCATGCTCCTGGCGACGGCCGGGTAGTGCTGCTGGTCCATGCCCATCCGCTTCAGCGGGGTGCCGTGGTGGGTCTGGAGGTGGACCTGGCCGGGGCGCTTGACCACCGAATCCGGGAAGTTCACGTTGTTGACCAGGTACTTCGCCCGGGCCATGGCCTTCCAGTAGCCGAAGGTGGCGGGGGCGATCCGGGTGATGCCCGCGGGCAGCTTGCCGGCGTACGCCTGGTTGACCACCCAGACCCCGCGCAGCTTCGGCGCGACCTTCTTGGCGGCCTCGTGGACGGCGAGCGGGTTGCAGCCGGGGGTGCGGCCCCAGTAGGCGGAGTAGACGGCGAGGTTCTCGTCCACGGGGAGCCTGCGCTGCACCGCGTAGTACGTCTTCAGGGCCTTGCGGCCGCCCCAGCGCTTCGACCGGCCCAGCGCGCGGAAGGTGGTCTCGCGGGTGCCGTTGGCCGCCTTGAGCGACTCGAAGGCCGCGTACGAGCCGGTCCTGAGGACCTTGAACTTCAGGCCGGTGATGCCGGGCGGCGGGGTGAAGCCCTTGGGCTCGTTCCTGCGGTACAGCTTGCCGGCCTCGCGGATGTAGGCGCGGCGGTGGCTGCGCGGTATTCGGAAGCCGCGGGCGAGGGTGTAGAGAAAGTGGCTGACCATCCGCTCGAAGACGATCTTGCGGTACTCGTCGAGGCCCGGGCGGCCTTCGAGCTGGTCGAAGACCCGCTGGTACTGCTCGAAGATCACGAAGTGCTTGCGCGGCGAGCTGCTCCGCATGGAGCTGCCCTGGCGGCGCTGGCGGTACTCGACGACGACGTACTCCAGGCCGGCGACGCGCCGGGCGGCGGCCATGGTCGTGTAGACCATGAGCGCGTCCTCGTAGAGGCCGTCGGTGAAGCGGAAGCCGCCGGTGGTGAAGAAGTCGCGGCGGTAGACGCGGTTCCAGACGACGGCGAAGAGCCGCAGCAGTTCGAGGTGGTCGACGGGGTCGACCTCCTCGCCGCGGATACCGGCCAGGATCGGGCCGCTGCGGCTGGGCTCGACGGAGCCGTCGACGTGGGTGCGGACGTGGTCGAAGACGAGGATCGCGGGGTCCCGGGCCTCGCCGAGCCGCCGCGCCAGGGCTTCGAGGGAGCCGGGGCGGATCGAGTCGTCGCCGTCCAGGAAGAGGAGGTAGTCGCCGCGTGCGTGCTCGACGCCGGTGTTGCGGGCGGCGCCGATGCCGCCGTTCTGCTCGCGGTGGACGGCGCGGACGCGCGCGTCGCGGGCGGCGAACTCGTCGATGATGGCGCCGCTGCTGTCCTGCGAGCAGTCGTCGACCGCGATGATCTCGAAGTCCGGGTAGCTCTGCGAGGTGATCGATTCGAGGCACTCGCGTATGTAGCCCTCGACCCCGTAGACCGGGATGATCACGCTGAACCGGGGGGTAGCTGCAGACGGCATACCGTGTGTCTCTCCTCAGTCGAACCGCTCAAGCGCAGTATGACAGGAGTACTCGAACGCCTCTCGGGGACGCGGGTGCCCGCACGGGCCTCCGACCGGGTGAACAGCGTGCTCCCAGTGGGTGAGGTGCGGGCCAATCGGGCTCGAACAGCCGGGGGGACCATCGTCTATTCTGAAGAGCTGTGGCGGTGCTGCGCTCCGGCGCCGGGACGCAGCGGGCCGGCGGACCTCCCCTCTGGGACGGGGAGGACACCTCTTACGAGCCCGCTGGAACAACCGAGAGCACTGCCCGTCACTCTCTCAGACGCTCGAGCCTGTCGAGCGGGTCTGAACCGGAAAGGAACGCAGAACTACATGACTCCCAGGCTCAGTGTCAT
This sequence comes from Streptomyces sp. NPDC004435, assembly GCF_042873895.1. Classification (NCBI taxonomy): domain Bacteria; kingdom Bacillati; phylum Actinomycetota; class Actinomycetes; order Kitasatosporales; family Streptomycetaceae; genus Streptomyces; species Streptomyces sp. NPDC004435. Next base: position 396,759 of record NZ_JBIAMB010000001.1, read on the forward strand.
CGTCCCGATCTACAACGTGGCGGAGTACCTGCCCGCTTGCCTCAACTCGCTGGCCGTCCAGACCTTCCAGGACCTGGAAGTGCTGATGATCGACGACGGGTCGACGGACGAGTCGAATGCCATAGCCGCGGAGTTCGCGGAGCGGGACGAGCGCTTCCGGCTGATCCGCAAGGAGAACGCCGGCCTGGGTGCCGCGCGCAACACGGGCCTCGACGCCCTGTCCCCGGAGAGCGAGTACTTCGCCTTCGTCGACAGCGACGACATGATCCCGCCCGACGCCTACCGGATCATGGTCGAGACGCTGGACGAGACCCAGTCCTCCTTCGCCGCGGGCAACGTCGAGCACATCAACTCGACCAAGGTGTGGCAGTCGCCGATGCACCGCTTCATCTCGCAGGGCACGGTGCGCAAGACGCACGTCCGCAAGAAGCGGATCCTGCTCAACGACCGCATCGCCTGCAACAAGGTCTTCCGCCGCTCCTTCTGGGACCAGCACGCGTTCCGCTTCCCCGAGGGTGTGCTGTACGAGGACATCCCGGTCACCATCCCGGCCCTGTACCTCGCCGAGTCCGTCGACGTCATCAGCCAGACCACGTACTACTGGAGGCTCCGCGACGGCGTCTCCAACCCGTCGATCACCCAGCGCCGCAACGTGCCCAAGGCCGTCCGCGACCGCGCGTCCGCCGTGACGGGCGTCAGCCGCTTCCTCGCCGAGCAGCCGGGCGCCGAGGCCCTGAAGCGTGACTACGACCGCACGGTGCTCACCGGCGACCTGCGCATCTTCCTCAACGTCATGCCCGACGGCGACGCGGAATACCACGCCGAGTTCATGCGCACGACCAACGAGTTCCTCGACGGCATCGACTTCAGCCTGATCGAGACGCTCCCCACCCCGCTGCGCGTCAAGTGGCTGCTCACCCGCAAGCGCGCCGTCAAGGAGCTCATCGCCTTCGTCCAGGCCGAGCGCATCGGCGAGCCGGTCCCGCTCGAGGGCGTCCTGCGCAAGTACGCCAAGTACTCCGCGCTCGACACCCAGCCGGACCTGGTCCCCAAGAAGCTCCTCCGGGTCGACAAGGAGCTCCAGCTGCGCGCCCCGCTCACCGAGCTGTGCTGGGAGGACGGCAAGCTGAAGATGGCCGGCCACGCGTGGATCGACCGCGTGGACCACTCCGGCAAGCGCAGCGTCGTCAAGCTGCTCCAGCTGAAGAAGGACGGCAGCCAGCGACGTACGCTCATCCCGCTCGGCAACACCTTCGCCCCCGAGGCCACCACCGAGTCCGGGCACAAGGGCCGCGGCCACAACTTCGACTGGGCCGGCTGGGAGACCGTCATCGACCCGGCGCGCCTGCGCAAGGGCGACCAGTGGCAGGAAGCCATCTGGCACGTCGGCATGCGCGTCATGTCCGGTGGCCTCGTGCGCTCCCGCTCCGTGCACTCGTACGGCTACGACCGCCTCTCCTACCCGCCCTACCAGTGGCTCGACGAGGACTACCGCCTGCTCCCCGAGGTGCGGAAGGCCGCGCTCAAGCTGCGCGTCGAGAAGGTCTCGGCCCTCGTCACGGCCTTCCGTCACGAGGGTGACGAACTCGTCGTCGAGTGCGGTTTCCGCGAGGCCGTCGCCGAGGGCACCGAGCTCTTCCTGCGGGTCATCAACCAGGGCAGCGGAGAGGTCCTTCTCTACCCGGCCGAGGTCCTCTCCCGGTCCGGCAGGCACCAGCAGCTGCGTGCCCGCGTCCCGCTCCGCGAGATCGCCCTGCTCCCCGAGCACCTGGACGCCGCCACCCCCGACGCCGCGAAGACCATGCGTCGCAACTGGAGCACCCAGATCCGCATCGAGGAGCCCGGGCAGCGCCCGCGGAACGTCAAGACCGTGATCAAGGACGGCGTCGCCGACCTCCAGATCCGCCTGCCCAAGTCCTTCGGTGAGGGCGCCGACCTCAACGAGGTCGCCGTCATCGGCGGCACCAACGGCTACTTCAAGTTCTCGGGCCGTCCGCTGCGTGGCAAGATCACCGACGTCGCGGAGTCCGACGGCACGTTCACGATCCGCGGTACGGCCCCGGCGGACCTGAAGGGCTACCACCTGGTCGTCAGCGCGAAGAGCCGTTTCGACGAGCGCAAGGTCCCGCTGACCGTGCACGCGGACGGCACCTTCGAGGCCTCCTTCCGCCCCTCCCGGATGTCGGGCGCCTCCGGCAACCTGCCGCTGAAGACCGGCCGCTGGGTCTTCCGCCTGGACGGCGCGGAGGAGACCGACCCGCAGCTGACGCTCGTCGCGGACCGGCTCGCTGTGTCGCAGTTCCCCCTGAAGGGCGCCGCGGACGGCCGCGACTACCGGCTGGAGATCCTCTGGCAGGACCACGCGCAGCTCATCTGCCTGCCGGACCTCAACGACCTGGAGCGCGGACCCAACCGCCAGTTCCAGCTCCGCGAGGAGGTGTACGAGAACGCCCGCAGGCTGCCGCTGCGCGACCAGGTCCTGTACATCAGCTACAACGGCAAGCAGTTCTCGGACAGCCCCCGCGCGCTCCACGAGGAGCTGCTGCGGCGGGGCTCGGACGTCGAGCACCTGTGGGCGGTCCGTGACGGCCAGGTCGAGCTGCCCGACACGCTCAAGGCGGTCCGCTTCCAGGGCACCGACTGGTACGAGGCGCTGGCCCGCGCCCGCTACATCGTCACCAACGGCCACCTGCCGCACTGGATCAAGCGGCGCGAGGGCCAGGTCATCGTGCAGGCCTGGCACGGCACGATGCTGAAGAAGATCGGCCTGGACATCAGCGCCCCGGCGTTCGACCCGAACTACCACGCGCGCCTGGTCCAGGAGTCGGCGAACTGGAACATCCTCGTCTCGTCGAACCGCTTCAGCACGCCGATCCTCAAGCGCGCCATGGGCTACGACGGCCTGATCGCCGAGACCGGCTACCCGCGCAACGACTACCTCTACGCCGAGGACCGCGACGAGCGGGCCGAGGCCGTGAAGGAGAAGCTCGGCCTGCCGAAGGACAAGAAGGTCGTGCTGTACGCGCCGACCTGGCGTGACGACCTGTCGCACAGCCGCGGCCACTTCAAGTTCGACCTCCGCGTCGACCTGGAGGACGCCCGCCGCCGCCTCGGCGACGACCACGTCTTCCTCGTGCGCCGCCACTCGAACATCGTGGACCTCGTCCCCGGTGCCGGGAACGGCTTCGTCTTCGACGTCTCGGAGTACCCGGACATCGCGGACCTGTACCTGGCGGCCGACGTCATGATCACGGACTACTCCTCGGTCATGTTCGACTACGCCCACCTCAAGCGTCCGATGCTGTTCTTCACCTACGACCTGGAGCACTACCGGGACCGCCTGCGCGGCTTCTACTTCGACTTCGAGCAGGACGCCCCCGGCCCGCTCATCGGCACCTCCGACGAGCTCATCCAGGCGATCCTCGACATCGACGAGGTCGCGGCCGAGTACAAGGGGAAGTACGACGCCTTCCACCACAACTTCTGCGACCTCGACGACGGTCACGCGTCGGAGCGTCTGGCCGACCTGATGTTCAAGACGGCCCGGGACGGCGCGCCGCTGTAACCCCCGGCACGGAAGAGGGCCCCGGCCCGCAGGTCTCCCTGCGGGCCGGGGCCCTCTCGCCGTTCCGCGCTACTTCTTGTCGACGATCTTCAGCGACAGCTGGCCGTTGCTGGCGAAGTACGGGCGCAGCTCGTGGTGCGGGCCGCCGACACCGGCCACGGCCGCGGGGGCGGCGGCGAGGCGACCGCGCCAGCCGCCGGCCTTCGGCTTGGTCTCGGCGTCGGCCCTGATCGGCGCGCCGGAGGACTTGACGACCGGGTAGCGGAAGGTGAAGACGTTCATCGGGGCGAGGACTTCCGTCGCGAGCTTGCACATGCGGATCCGCGCGGACTCCTGGTCGGGCAGCAGCCACAGCTCCCAGATGTCCTCGGTACCGCTCGTGTGGAGGCGGGCCGCGGCGGCGTTGTCGAGGGTCACCGTGAAGTGTCCGTCGGCGCCGGGCTTCACCGGGAGGGTGAAGTTCTTGTCCGCCTCTTCGCGGTGGACGGCCTCGACGAGGCTGTCGCCGCCGAGTCCGACGCCCCAGGCGGCGGCGTCCACGACGATCGAGGTGGCGCCGGCCCTGACGGTGGCGACCTCGACGTGCTGGGCGCGCACGCGGCTCTGGACGCGCAGGGTGCCGTCCGTGTGCGCGTACGGCAGCAGGAGCGAGAGGGCCGGGCCCTCCGGGCGGTGGTGCTTCATCGACGGGATGTACGTGGTGTCGCAGCCGGTCGAGTGCAGCGGCAGATCGGAGTCGACGGCGCTGATGGTGAGCTCCCAGTCGCCCTCGGCGAGCCTGCCGACCGCGGGGACCAGCGCCTCGCCGCCGACGAAGGGCAGGACGACGTCCTCGGCCTTCTTGCGGACGTCCTTGCAGACCAGCCGGGCGTCGCTGCCGGCGGCCAGGCCGTCGACGCGGACCAGGACGTCGCCCTGCGGGGTGACCGCGGCGGCGGCCTCGCGCGGGACGGCACGGCGGGCTCGCATGGTCTCGACGAGCCGCTCGAAGCGCTCGGCGATGGCGGCCTCCTGGAAGCGGACCACGTTGGCCACGGCAGCCGTGGCCATCTTCCGGCGCAGGTCGTCGTCGGAGATCAGCTTCTCGATGTGCTCGGCGAGCGCTTCCTTGTCGCCGACGGGGACGACGTAGCCGTCCTCGCCCTGCGTGATGATGTTGCGGGGGCCGTGCGGGGCGTCGTAGCAGATCGCCGGGAGGCCGGCCGCCATCGCCTCGACGGTGACGTTGCCGAACGCCTCCCGCTCGGACGGGAGCACGAAGAGGGACGCCTTGGCGAACTCGGGGATGACCGGGGTGGCCGGGCCCATGAGGAAGACCTGGTTGTTGCTGTCGGTCTCGTCGATCTTCCTGCGCAGGTTGGCGTGCTCGGGGCCGGAGCCGTAGATCCGCAGGCTCCAGTCCGGGTGGCGCGGAGCCACCGTGGAGAAGGCCTCGATGACGTCGGCGAAGCCCTTGTGCGGCTTGAGCAGGCCCGCGGCGACGACGATCTTGTTCTCGCCCGTGGACATCCGGCCCTCGTGGGCCGGGATGCAGTTGGGCAGCTCTGCGAGCATGTGCCGCACGCCGGGGACGTGGCGGGCGATGGTCTTCAGCTCTTCCGGCGTCGGCGCGGTGATCGCGTCCATCTTCGGGTACGCGTCCGCGAAGAGGGCGTCCCGGATGTGCGGTCCGTACTGCGCGGGGCGCGAGTGCTCGATCGCGACCTTGAGGTAGTCGCCCTCGGCGTACGCCAGCATGATCGTGATTCTGGGGTTGGCGCTGACCACCACGTCGGCGTCGGTCGTCGCCAGGTACTCCAGCAGCCGCTTCTCCGCGAGGCGGCTGATCCACGGCTTCTTGTCCGACGGGTCGTTCGGGTAGATGTGCGGGAAGACGTCGATCTGCGGGTCGTCCCCGTCGTAGGTGTGCGAGTGCTTCCGGTAGTCGGTCAGGGCGAGGGTCTTCACCCGGGGATCGAGCGGGAAGAACGCCTGGTCGCGGTTGCGGCGGAGCGCCACCAGCTCGACCTCGTGGTTCTCCACGAGGGCCTTGGCCAGGTTGTGGGTGGCGCTCACTACGCCGCCGATGTGACAGCGGTCCGCCAGAAGGAAGGATATTTTCACGCCGAGCCTCGAAGTCTACGGGTGGAGGGCCCCGAACGTAGGGGCCTACGGAACGTGCGTCGAGCACGGAGGTGACGCACCTATAGGTTACGGGGCCGTGACCCTGAGGCGGGGAGGTGCGTCCGCCTCCGTACGGATGCCCCGGGGACGCCGACTCGTAACGCCTTGGTATCGACAGCCGTGACCGGAACCCGACGGTCGGCCCGGCACGTCGTTCTGGGCATGGACACGGAAAACCCGGGCTGCCTCACGGGGGTGGCGCGCGCCATCGCCCTCGTCGTCGTCCTGCCCCTCCGGCTGGTCTGGGACGCTCTCGCCTGGTGTTTCCGGCAGCTGTGGCGCTGGATCCTCGCCCCGGTCGGCCGCGCGCTCGGATGGCTGCTCCACTACGTCGTCGTCATTCCGCTCCGATGGCTGTGGGAGTGGGTCCTCGTCCCGGTCGGCCGTGCGCTGGGATGGCTGCTCCACCACCTGCTCGTGATTCCCCTCCGATGGCTGTGGGAATGGGTCCTCCTCCCCGTGGGCAAGGCCCTCTGGTGGGTCGTCGACCTCCTCGTCGTCACCCCGCTCCGCCTGCTCTGGCGCTATGTGCTCGGCCCCGTCTGCCGCTACGTCGGCGCCGCCCTCGCCTGGGCCTGGCGGATCGCCGGGCGGATCTCGCGGGCCGTCGGCCTGGCGATCCGCTGGGTGCTGTGGAACGCGATCGGCCGCCCGCTCGCCTGGGTGTACCGGGTGCTCCTCACCCCGTTGGGCCACTGGCTGCGCACCTGGGTGTGGGCGCCGCTCGCCTCCTTCGGGCGTGCCGTCCGCACCGCCACCCGCGACGTGTGGACCGCTCTCTTCGGCGGCCCCCGCTGACCCGCCCGCCCACGTCCCGGGCGCCCCGCCCGGGAACCCGAGGTGGCCCGGGCGCGTACTCTGGGTAGTACAACGAACGTCCACGGCGCGGCGCCCGCCCCCGAGATCTCCCCGCCCCGGGCGGGGGTGGTCCGGGCGGGAGCCCACGGGACGCCGAAGAGCTTCCGGGCGGAACGCCACCCGCGCCCGCCCCGCACCGAGGAGAAGAACCACTGGGCAAGCGACAGCCCGAAGGCCCGCCGCCCGCACCGGCGGTGCAGCGCATCCGACTGCGCTACACCAAGCGCGGCCGCCTCCGGTTCACCAGCCACCGCGACTTCCAGCGCGCCTTCGAGCGCGCCCTGCGCCGCGCCGAGGTGCCCATGGCGTACTCGGCCGGCTTCACCCCGCACCCCAAGGTGTCGTACGCCAACGCCGCCCCCACGGGTACGGGCTCCGAGGCCGAGTTCCTGGAGATCGCCCTCACCGAGCGCCGCGACCCCGAGACCCTGCGGGCCCTGCTCGACGAGTCCCTCCCGGCCGGCCTCGACATCACCGACGCCGTGGAGGCCCACACCTCCGGGCTCGCCGACCGGCTCACCGCCTCCCTGTGGGAGCTCCGGCTCGACGGCGTCGCCGTCGACGACGCACGCAAGGCCGTCGACGCCTTCCTCGCCGCCGAGACGGTGGAGGTGCAGCGCAAGACCAAGAACGGCATCCGTACCTTCGACACCCGCTCCGCGGTCGCCGGTCTCGTCGCGGACCGTCCCCAGGGTGATAGGCCCGCCACCGATGCCTGTGCGATACTGCGGCTGGTTGTTCGGCACGTGACACCTGCCGTGCGACCCGACGACGTCCTGTCCGGTCTCCGAGCTGTGGCCGACCTGGCGCCGCCGGTCCCCGCAGCGGTGACCAGGCTGGCGCAGGGGCTCTTCGACGAGGAGTCCGGCACGGTGACCGACCCGCTCGCGCCCGACCGCGAGGCAGTCACGGCCGCCCCATCCACGGCCGCCGCGACCGCCCCGGCGACGGCGCCGGAGGCAGGCCCCGCGTAGGGGACGACGTCGAGCGCAGCCCTGGCACTCGGGAGCCACCTGGGTCGGGCGGCGCACTGACCAGAAGACTTTCGCCAGGCCGTACGCATCGGGTGTACGGAACCGGCGAGCCAGACATTCAGCTCCCGTGCGGCGCCCGCGCCCCGGACGGCGGCACCGCGCACGAAGCGCGTTCGTGCCGCCACCGGAATCCGACGCGGCGCCCGGGAGCGTGACGGGAGAACCGCCCGCATGCTCGAAAACACCAACGAGACCGCCGAGAACAACGACAGCGACGCACCCGGCGACAAGCTGCCGCCGCGCCGCCGGCGCCGCGCCGCTTCCCGGCCCGCCGGCCCGCCGGTGACGGCCGTCGGCGAGACCGCCGAGGCCGTCGCCGAGGTCGTGGAGCCCACCGCGGCCCCCGCCGCCGAGCCGGTCGCCGAGGCCGCCCCGGCCCGGACCCGCCGCCGCGCCACCCGCAAGACCGCCGCCCCGGCGGCCGCCGCCGCGCCGGTCGAGGAGCCCGTGGCCGAGGCCCCGGTCGCAGCCCCCGCCGCCGAGGCGGAGGAGCCCGCCGAGGCCGCCCCCGCCCGCACCCGCCGCCGCGCCACCCGCAAGGCCACCGCGCCCGTGACGGCCCCGGCCGCCGAGGAGACGCCCGCCGAGGAGACCGCGGAGCCCGCCGCCGAGACCCCGGCCGCCGCCGAGCCCGAGGCCGCTCCGGCGCGCCCGCGCCGCCGCGCCACCCGCCGCGCCAGCGCCCCGGCCGCCTCCCCGGCCCCGGTCGAGGAGTCCGTGGCCGAGGCCCCGGCCGCCGCCCCCGCCGTCGAGGCGGAGGAGCCGGCCGAGGCCGCCCCCGCCCGCACCCGCCGCCGCGCCACTCGCCGCTCCGCCGCCCCCGAGGTCACCGCGGACGTGGCGGCCGAGCTCGCCGCGCCGACCTCCGGCGAGGAGCTGCCCCAGGACACCGTCGAGGAGATCGCCTCCCACGGCGCCGACGTCGCCGCCGCCGAGGCCGCCGCCACCCGGGGCCGCGGCCGCCGCCGCGTCAGCACGCCGCAGTTCACCTCCGAGCCGCCCACCGACGAGGAGGCCCCGCGCCGCCGCCGCGCCGAGCGCCCGGCCGTCGCCGTCTTCCAGGCCCCCGTCTTCGCCGAGCCGATGTTCCAGACGCCGGAGACCGCCGCCTTCGCCGCCGCCGCTGCCGCCGATGTCGAGGAGGAGCCGGAGGAGGCCGAGGAGACCGTCGTCGAGACGGTCGAGGCCGTCGAGCCCGCCGACACCGGCTCCCGTCGCCGTCGCCGCCGCCGCGGCGAGCCCGTCGCCGTCGAGCCCGTCCCGTCCACCGTCGCCGACGAGCCCGAGGTCGAGCACGTCGCCGACGAGGCCGAGGAGGAGGCCGAGGAGGCCGAGGACGGCGACGAGTACGGCGACCGCCCCTCCCGCCGCCGCCGTCGGGGCGGCCGTCGCCGCCGCCGCGGCGAGTCCGCCGAGGCGGAGGAGGCCGAGGAGGGCGACGAGTCCGACGAGCCGCACGCCGAGGACGAGGCCGAGGGCGAGTCCGAGGACGCCGACGACGAGTCCGGCTTCGGCGGCTCCAGCAGCTCCCGCCGTCGCCGCCGCCGTCGCCGCCGCAGCGGTGACGCCTCCGGCGAGGCCGAGACCACCGACGAGGACGGCGTCCGCACGGTGGTCAAGGTCCGCGAGCCCCGCCCGGCCCGTGAGAAGGCCGAACCCGGCACCGGCGCGGACGAGGTCCAGTCCATCAAGGGCTCCACCCGCCTGGAGGCCAAGAAGCAGCGCCGCCGCGAGGGCCGCGAGCAGGGCCGCCGCCGGGTCCCGATCATCACCGAGGCCGAGTTCCTCGCCCGCCGCGAGGCCGTCGAGCGCGTGATGGTCGTCCGCCAGAACGGCGAGCGCACCCAGATCGGCGTCCTGGAAGACAACGTGCTCGTCGAGCACTACGTCAACAAGGAGCAGGCCACCTCGTACGTCGGCAACGTCTACCTGGGCAAGGTCCAGAACGTGCTGCCGTCGATGGAGGCCGCCTTCGTCGACATCGGCAAGGGCCGCAACGCCGTCCTGTACGCCGGCGAGGTCAACTTCGAGGCGCTCGGCATGGGCCACGGCCCGCGCCGCATCGAGTCCGCCCTCAAGTCCGGCCAGTCCGTCCTGGTGCAGGTCACCAAGGACCCGATCGGCCACAAGGGCGCCCGCCTCACCAGCCAGGTCTCCCTGCCCGGCCGCTACCTCGTGTACGTCCCCGAGGGCTCGATGACCGGCATCAGCCGCAAGCTCCCGGACACCGAGCGCGCCCGCCTGAAGACCATCCTCAAGAAGATCGTCCCCGAGGACGCGGGCGTCATCGTGCGCACCGCCGCCGAGGGCGCGAGCGAGGACGAGCTGCGCCGCGACGTCGAGCGCCTCCAGGCGCAGTGGGCCGACATCCAGAAGAAGGCCGGCCAGATCTCGACGTCCGCGCCGAGCCTGCTCTACGGCGAGCCGGACATGACCGTCCGGGTCGTCCGCGACATCTTCAACGAGGACTTCTCCAAGGTCATCGTGAGCGGTGACGACGCCTGGGACACCATCCACGGCTACGTCTCGCACGTCGCGCCCGACCTGGCCGACCGCCTCCAGCGGTGGACCAGCGAGGTCGACGTCTTCGCCACCTACCGGATCGACGAGCAGCTGATGAAGGCGCTCGACCGGAAGGTCTGGCTGCCGTCCGGCGGCTCGCTGGTGATCGACAAGACCGAGGCGATGATCGTCGTCGACGTCAACACCGGCAAGTTCACCGGCCAGGGCGGCAACCTGGAGGAGACTGTCACCAGGAACAACCTGGAGGCGGCCGAGGAGATCGTGCGCCAGCTGCGCCTGCGCGACCTCGGCGGCATCGTCGTCATCGACTTCATCGACATGGTCCTGGAGTCCAACCGCGACCTGGTGCTCCGCCGTCTCCTGGAGTGCCTGGGCCGCGACCGGACCAAGCACCAGGTGGCCGAGGTCACCTCGCTGGGCCTGGTCCAGATGACCCGCAAGCGGGTCGGCCAGGGCCTCCTGGAGTCCTTCTCCGAGACCTGCGTCCACTGCAACGGCCGCGGTGTCATCGTCCACATGGAGCAGCCGGCCACGCACGGCGGCGGCGGTGGCGGCAAGCGCTCGAAGAAGCGCGGCCGCGGCGGCGAGGGCCACGACCACGGCCACGAGCACGCCCACGAGACGCACGAGGCGGAGGTCTCCGCGGAGACCGAGGCCGAGGTCGCGGCCGAGCTGGCCGCCCCGGTGGCCGTGCCGGTCCCGATCGCCCCGGACGAGGAGCTGTACGGCAGCGTCGCCGAGGCCGAGGCCGCCGCGACCCGGGGCCGTGGCCGCCGCCGGGTCACCCGCAAGGTGACCGCGCCGGTGACCCCGACCGCCGCCCCCGCCCCGACCCCGATCGCGGAGCCGGAGCCCGTCGTGGCCGAGCCCGTCGCGGCGGAGCCCGCGCCGGAGCCGGTCGCCGAGGCCGTCGAGGCGGCGCCCGCGCCGCGTACCCGCCGCCGTGCCACCCGTCGCGCGACCTCCCCGGTCGTGTCGACGGCCGGCGAGCCGGCCGTCGAGGCCGTCGTCGTGGCGGAGCCCGTCGTGGCCGCGGAGCCGGAGGCCGTGGCGGAGCCGGTCGTGGAGGCCGCGTCCGAGCCGGTCGCCGAGCCCGTCGCCGAGGAGGCCCCCGCGGCCGCCGCGCCGCGAGCCCGCCGCCGGGTGGTCCGCAAGGCCACCGCCCCGGCCGGCGCCCCCGCCGGTGCCGAGGCCGCCGAGATCGTGGTGGCCGCGGCCGCCCCGGCCGAGGAGCCGCAGGCCGAGGCCGAGCAGGAGGGCGAGGCCGCCCCGGCGGCCAAGAAGGCCGCCCGGAAGACGGCGAAGAAGGTCACCGCCAAGAAGGCCGCCACGAAGAAGACGGCGGCCAAGAAGACGGTGGCGAAGAAGACCGCCGCCAAGAAGACCACGGCCAAGAAGGCCGCGGAGAAGACCGCGGCGCCGGCCCAGGACTGAGCCGGTCCCGCCCCGGTGGGCCCCCTTCCGAAGGGGCCCACCGGGGCGGTCCGCACCCGGACGGGCGAATTTGACCCCCTGTGGCAGGCGCCCGTAACCTAGACCGTCGGCGTGTCTATGACGCGTCGCGCCTCTGAGCACCCCCCTCCCGCCCGCCGGGAGAGGCCGCTCGTCCGATCCGGATCGTCGTGGGCCCCCGGGCCCGCGCGTGGGTGGCTGGCGTCAGAGGTCCCGTTCCCGAGTGAGAGAGAGATCCGCGTGTACGCCATCGTGCGCAGCGGTGGTCGCCAGCACAAGGTTGCTGTCGGCGACATCGTTGAGGTTGACAAGATTTCCACCGCCAAGATCGGCGACACGGTCGAGCTCTCGACCCTGCTCGTCGTCGACGGCGACGCCGTGACCAGCGACCCGTGGGTCCTGGCGGGCATCAAGGTCCAGGCCGAGGTCGTGGACCACACCAAGGGCGCCAAGATCGACATCCTGCGCTACAAGAACAAGACCGGCTACCGCCGTCGCCAGGGTCACCGTCAGCAGTACACGGCGATCAAGGTCACGTCCATCCCGACGGCCGCGAAGTAAAGAGGGACTGAGCAATGGCACACAAGAAGGGCGCATCGTCCACCCGGAACGGTCGCGATTCCAACGCCCAGCGGCTCGGCGTGAAGCGCTTCGGCGGTCAGGTCGTCAACGCCGGTGAGATCCTGGTCCGCCAGCGCGGCACCCACTTCCACCCGGGCTCGGGTGTCGGTCGCGGTGGCGACGACACGCTGTTCGCCCTGCAGGCCGGTTCGGTGCAGTTCGGCACCTTCCGTGGCCGCAAGGTCGTGAACATCGTTCCGGTCGCCTGATCGGACGCTTTGCGGAGGCGGACCTCACTTCCCGGCTGGGAAGAGGGTCCGCCTTTCGCGTGTTACTAGATAGACATTCCCGTACATAGCTTTCCCGTACTTCGCTCTTCTGGAGGCACAGAACCATGACCACCTTCGTGGACCGCGTCGAGCTGCACGTCGCCGCGGGTAACGGGGGCCACGGCTGCGCCTCCGTTCACCGGGAGAAGTTCAAGCCGCTCGGCGGGCCCGACGGCGGCAACGGCGGCCGCGGCGGCGACGTGATCCTGGTCGTCGACCAGTCCGTCACCACGCTGCTCGAATACCACCACTCGCCGCACCGCAAGGCCACCAACGGCAAGCCCGGCGAGGGCGGCAACCGCGCCGGCAAGGACGGCCAGGACCTCGTCCTGTACGTGCCGGACGGCACCGTCGTCCTCGACAAGAAGGGCGAGGTCCTCGCGGACCTCGTCGGCCACGGCACGACGTACGTCGCCGCCGAGGGCGGCCGCGGCGGCCTCGGCAACGCCGCGCTCTCCTCCGCCCGCCGCAAGGCCCCCGGCTTCGCGCTGCTCGGCGTGCCCGGCGACCTCCAGGACATCGTCCTGGAGCTGAAGACCGTCGCCGACGTGGCGCTCGTCGGCTACCCCAGCGCCGGCAAGTCCTCGCTGATCTCCGTCCTCTCGGCCGCCAAGCCGAAGATCGCGGACTACCCCTTCACGACCCTGGTCCCGAACCTGGGCGTGGTCACGGCCGGTTCGACCGTCTACACGATCGCCGACGTCCCCGGCCTCATCCCCGGCGCCAGCCAGGGCCGCGGCCTCGGCCTGGAGTTCCTGCGCCACGTCGAGCGCTGCTCGGTCCTCGTCCACGTCCTCGACACGGCGACGCTGGAGTCCGACCGCGACCCGGTCACCGACCTCGACGTCATCGAGGAGGAGCTGAAGCAGTACGGCGGCCTCGACGACCGTCCGCGCATCGTCGTCCTCAACAAGATCGACATCCCGGACGGCCAGGACCTCGCGGACATGATCCGCCCGGATCTGGAGGAGCGCGGCTACCGCGTCTTCGAGGTCTCCGCGGTGGCCCGCACCGGTCTGAAGGAGCTCTCCTTCGCCCTCGCCGACATCGTCGGGAAGGCCCGCGCCGCCAAGCCGAAGGAGGAGGCGACCCGAATCGTCATCCGCCCGAAGGCCGTCGACGACGCCGGCTTCACCGTCACGTACGAGGAGCACGAGGACGTGTACCGCGTGCGCGGCGAGAAGCCGGAGCGCTGGGTCCGCCAGACCGACTTCAACAACGACGAGGCCGTCGGCTACCTCGCCGACCGCCTCAACCGCCTCGGCGTCGAGGACGCGCTGATGAAGGCCGGCGCCCGCGCCGGCGACGGCGTCGCGATCGGCTCCGAGGAGAACGCGGTCGTCTTCGACTGGGAGCCCACCGTCATGGCCGGCGCCGAGATGCTCGGCCGCCGAGGCGAGGACCACCGCCTCGACGCGCCGCGCCCCGCCGTCCAGCGCCGCCGCGACCGCGACGCGGAGCGGGACGACGCGGAGCGCGAGTACGACGAGTTCAACCCGTTCTAGCGGGACCTCGCGAGGGGGAGCGCGACGACGCGGAGCGCGAGGACGACGAGTCCACCCCGTTCCAGCGGGACCTCGACCGTGCCGGGACCCCCGGCGGCTTCGGCCGCCGGGGGTCCCGGCGTGTCCGGCCCCTCGCCGCCGGGGAGCGGTCGGGCTGTCCCACGATCGGGTGAGATTCACGGCGCGGGGCGCGACGACGCACGCGCCCGCGCTCACCCCGGCCCGTGCCCCGGCCGCGCCGCTCCCCGCCCGCCGCGAGCGCCCTCGACGGGCGCCGGCGCGGCCCGCCCGGCGGGCCCGTCCGGGCGGCGAACGCCGAGGTCATGGGCGCGGCCCGGTCCGCTCCCCGGTGGCGGCCCTGCCGTGAGCCGGGCGGTGACCGGCGGCGAAGCCCGTACGGCCCTGCTGTCCGTGATCGCGGACGCGCACCGGATCCGCCGCCTCGGCAGGGGTTCCGTCCCCGTTCTTCACGCCTCGGAGGTGATTTGCCTTCGTTCGGGGGCCTTGCCACTATGTGGCGCCCGACTGTCAACCCCCAGAACGGAAGCCGGGATTGTCGTGAGTGACGCCTTGCTGCCCTACGCGGTGGGTGCCGCGAAACGAGCCCGGCGGGTGGCGGTGCGGATGCGCCGCCGGGTCGAGCGACTGCACACCGCGCCGGCGTTCGGCGGGGGGATCCCGCCCCGGCCCGCGCTCCGACCGCTCCACCTCTCCGTCCTCGGCGGCCGCACCCTGAACGCCGCCCTGATCGCGCCCCCCGGCACCGAGGTCGTCTCCGCCCGGCTCGAACTCGCCCGCGGCGGCCGCGTCCACCGGCTGCCCCTGGAGCTCGAACCGCAGCCCGACGGCACCCTCCTGCTCGCCGCGACCACGGCCCTCCGCTTCACCGACGCCCCCGCCGACGTCTCGGCCGAAGCCTCCGCCGACGTCCCCGCCGGCACGGACGCCGACACCGGCCCGCGCACCGGGGCCGACGCGGGCACGGGCCCCGGAGCCGGCCTCGCCCTCACCGCCGGTCTGTGGCGCGTCGGCACCGTCCTCACCCGCCCCGGCGGGCAGGAGCAGCGCACCGGCGTCGCCGCCGTGCCGCTCCCCGCGACCGACGGCCCCATCGCCCCCGTCTCGCCCGACCCGGCCGGCGGCGCCCACTTCCGGCTGATGCGCTCGGTCGACGGCTTCGCCGTCCTCAAGGTCCGCGCCCCCGCCCACCAGGCCGAACTCGACACCTTCGCCCTCCGCTGGGACCGGATCACCGTCCGCGGCCGGATCGTCGCCCCGCAGGCCCCGACCGCCGCGTACACCGCCCAGGCGGTCCGCAGGGGCGGCGGCGCCGTCGTCCAGGCCCCGCTGGAGTGGGACGGCGACGCCTTCGCCTTCGACCTGCCGCTCGCCGGCATGGTCTCCGGCCGCAAGGCCCTCCGCTGGGACATCCAGCTACAGCAGGGCCGCACCGGCCTCAAGATCGGCCGCCGGCTCACCGACCTGCGCCGGCGCAACCAGGTGATCCGCACCTCGTTCCGGATCATCGCCCTGGAAGACGGCTCGCTCCTCCGAGTGCATGCCTACATCACCTCGGCCGGGGCGCTCGCCGTCTCCTGCGTCGGGTTCGAAGGCGCCCCCGACGGCGCGGAGGAACGCGTATGAAGATCACCATCCTGCTCACCTGGGGCGACGCCATGGGCGGCACCGAGATGGCCGCCTACACCCAGGCCGTCCAGCTGATGCCGCGCCACGAGGTCGAGATCCTCAGCGTGTTCAGGACGGAGGAGGAGCCGTTCCTGCCGGAGGCGAAGGGGGTGCGCATCCGCTACCTGGTCGACCGCACCGGCCGCTCGCCGCGCCCGGTCCGCCCCTCCACGCTCACCGCGGGCGAGTGCGAGGCGCTCGCCAAACTGCCCAGCGAGCTGATCGCGACCGCCTGGGAGCCCACCTTCGACCGGCTCTCCGACATCGAGATGACCGCCGCCCTCTCCGGCCTCGACGCGGACGTCCTCGTCACCACCACCCCCGCCCTGATGGCCGCCGCGGTGACCCTCGCCCCCGCCCGGGTCGCCGTCGTCCACCAGGAGCACCGGGTCTCCCAGCTGCGCGGCGCCACCGGCGAACCGCTCCTCACCCACGCGCCCCGGCTCGACGCCCTGGTCTCGCTCACCGAGCTGACCACCGACTGGTTCGCGGAGTCGCTCGGCACCGCCGCCCCGCGCCTCGCCACCATCCCCAACGCCATGCCCGAGGGGTACCGGCCGCGCTCCGACCTCGGCTCGAAGACCGTCGTCGTGGCCGGCCGGCTGGTCCCGGAGAAGCAGCTCGACCACGCGATCCAGGCCTTCTCCGACGTCGCCGGCGAGCACCCCGGCTGGACGCTGCGGATCTTCGGCGACGGCCCCCAGCTGGCCGCCCTGCGCCGGCTCGTCGAAGGCCTCGGCGTGCACGACCGGGTCGAACTCGTGGGCCGGAGCCGCCGGATGGCCGAGGAGTGGGCCACCGCGGCGGTCTGCCTGATGCCCTCGCGCGTCGAGTCCTTCGGCCTGGTGATGCTGGAGGCCTTCACCGCGGGCGTCCCGGTCGTCGCGTACGACACCCTCACCGGTCCCTCCCAGATCGTCCGCCACGAGGTGGACGGCCTCCTCGTCCCCGCCGACGACATCGCCTCGCTCGGCGCGGCGCTCTCCCGGCTGATGGGCGACGACGAGCTGCGCGCCGGCTACGGCGCCGCCGCCCGCGCCGGGGCCCGCGAGCGCTTCGCCCCGGAGCTCGTCACCGCCCGCTGGGACGAGCTCTTCACCGCGCTCCACGCCGAGGGCCCGGCCACCCGCGCCGCCGCCCGCGCCGACCGCGCCGCCCACCGGGTCGCGGCCGGCGGCAGCCGCAGCTTCGCCGTCTCCGCACCGATCAGCAGGCTCTCGCCCTCCGCCGACGAGCAGAAGGCCCGCGAGGTCATCCTCCAGGCCAAGGACCCCAAGTCCCTGGTCCGTTCGGCCGGCCGGCTCGCCGAGGTCCGCGACGACGTGCCGTCCTGGCGGATGGGCGAGATCAACCTGGAGCTCACCGCCCAGGCCCTGGAGCGGCACGGCGTCCCCTTCGTCCTGCTCCACGACCCCACCACCGTCAGCCACCGCCTCGCCGTCCGCGAGCCCGACCGGGAGCGCGCGCTGCGCGCCCTCGGCACCGAGCTGCACGGGCGGGCGGTCTACGCCGAGCTGGTCGCCCCCCGCACCGCCGCCCCCGGAGCCCGGCTCGCCGAGACCCTCACCCACGCCCCCGACGTCGCCGGCGTCCGGATCTTCAAGCCGCTCGTCAGCGACAGCCGGACCCTCAGGTACGGGCCGGTGTACGGCTGCGGCGTCGAGTTCTGGTCCGAGGAGGAGGACGGCACCGGCTGGTACACCGCCCCCCGCGGCACCACCCTGGTCGGCCCGCGGCTGCCCTCCCTCGACGGGGACGCGCGGATCACCGTGGGCGGCCGGGAGTACCCGACCCTGCGGGTCTTCACCAAGAAGCTCATGTGGAACGTCGACTTCCCCGTCGACGCCGTCTACACCTGGGTCGACGACACCGACCCCGCGTGGCGGGCCAAGCGCGACGCCGCCCGCCGGGAGCAGGGGCTCGCCGCGGACGACGCCCAGTCCGGCGACGTCCGCTTCCGCAACCGCGACGAGCTGCGCTACTCGCTGCGCTCCCTCGCCGCGCACGCCCCCTGGATCCGGCGGATCTTCCTCGTCACCGACGACCAGACGCCGTCCTGGCTGGACACGGCCCACCCGTCGATCGAGGTGGTCAGCCACCGGGAACTCTTCGCCGACCCGGCGTGGCTGCCCTGCTTCAACTCGCACGCCATCGAGTCGCAGCTCCACCGCATCGAGGGGCTGGCCGAGCACTTCCTCTACGTCAACGACGACGTCTTCTTCGGCCGCCCGCTCGCCCCGAACAAGTTCTTCCAGTCGAACGGCAACTCGCTCTTCTTCCGCTCACCGACCGCCGTCCCGCCCGGCGACGTCACCGAGGAGACCGAGGGCTACTTCGTCGCCGCCAAGAACAACCAGACCCTCCTGGAGGCGGCCTTCGGCCGGATCGCCACCCACGGCTTCCTGCACACCCCGCACCCGCTGCGCCGCAGCGTCCTCGCGGAGATCGCCGAGCGCTGGCCCGAGGAGACCGCCCGAACCGCCGCCGCGCCGTTCCGCGGCCGGGACGACCTGTCGATCACCTCCTCGCTCCACCACCACTACGGCTACCTGACGGGCAAGGCGTCGCCCGGCGGCATCTCCGCCGCCTACACCAACATCGGCGACTACAAGCACCACGTGGCGCTCAGCCGCCTCCTCGCGGCCCGCCACCGGGACGTCATCTGCATCGGCGAGTCGGCGGAGGCGGAGGTGCCGCTGGACGAGCAGGACCGGGTGCTGCGCGCCTTCCTGGAGGCGTACTTCCCGGTGCGCTCGCCGTACGAGAAGGGCTGAGGGAGCCGCGTACGCGTGAGGGGGGCGCGTACGTGTCGGGGCGCGTACGCGTGAGGGGGGCGCCCGGCTCGGGCGCCCCCCTCGTCCCGCGTACCGCTACCGCTTCTCGTACGGGCTCGGGACCGGGAAGTACGCCTCCAGGAACGGGGTGATGAGGTCCTTCTGGCCGCCCGCGTCCTGCTCCGTCGAGACCGTGTCGTTGACGCAGAAGACCGCCCGGTCGCGCTGGGCGAGGAGCCGGCCGAGCCGGGTCTCCGTCCAGGGGTGGGTCAGGTCCAGATACGCGTACGGCAGGTCGTTCGAGGGGACCGCGCGGCCGGTGTGGAAGGCGTAGTAGTGGTGGAGCGAGGAGGCGATCGAGATGTCGTCCACGCTGCGGAAGCGGTTCGCCTCGGTGCGCCGGTACTCGTAGGCGAACTCCGTCTCGATCTCGGCCAGCACGCTGCGCCGCAGCGGATGCGGCATGTGCTTCATCTTCTGCACCAGCACGGAGCCGTACCGCTGCTCGATCAGCCGCCGGTTGTTCTTGCCCGCGGCGGCCACCGGCGGGTCGTCGACGCTGCGCTCGCCCAGCGGTACCAGCGCGGGGGAGGGGAAGAACTTGGTGAGCCCGCTGGCGTGGAAGAAGTCCCGGGGGGTCACCTCGCGGCTGAGCATCACGTCGTCGTTGAGGTAGAGGAAGTGCTCGGCCAGCCCGTCGATGTGGTGCAGCTGCGACTCGATGGCGTGCGAGTTGAAGGTCGGCAGCACCTCGGGGGCGCGGAAGATCTCCTTGTGCGAGACGACCCGCAGACCGGGGACGGTGGTGTCCAGCCAGGCCGGCGTCTGGTCGTCGGTGACCAGGAAGACGGTCCGCACCCAGGGCGCGTAGAGGTGCAGCGAGCGCAGCGAGTAGCGCAGCTCGTCGCGGCTGAGATAGCGGGCCGCGTTCGCCGCCTCCGCGTGATAGCCCTCGCCCGCGTACTCGGCGCGCCGCCGCAGCCACTCCGGGTCCGAGCCGTCCACCCAGGTGTAGACGACGTCGACGGGGAAGGTGACCTGGTCGCTGCGGACGACCGCGGTCTCCGCGCGGGCCGGGACGAGCGGGGCATCGCCGGGGGTGGTCCTGGCGCCGGGCCGGACGTCCGTGAAGTCGGTGAAGCAGGACTCCGGTGCCTCCACCAGCGTGCCCTCGCGGGGGAGGCAGGCGGTGATCCTGCCGGGGCGGGGCGCGGTCAGCTCGCCGTTCTCCTCGCGCCAGAACTCCACGTCGCAGCCGTAGGGATCGCCCAGCTTGAGCTGGTGGGTGGGGTCGGCGCGGTACCAGGTCAGCCGCAGGACGGCGGCGGTACGCAGCCGGTGCCAGGTCGCCGCGGCGAAACCGGGCCGGGAGCCGCCGCCGACCGCGCCGTTCCCGCTCACCGCGCTCGCGTAGCCGGGCTCGCGCCCGCACGCGGCGGCGAGGGCGGCGAGCACGGCGGCCCGGTCCTCCTCGCGCACGGCCACCGCGGAGGAGGTGTCCGACTTGCCGGGGACGCAGAAGTGCGGGACGCCGGCGGCGGCGAGGGCGCCGAGCACCGCGTCCAGATTGGCCCGGCGGGCCCGCAGCGGGGTGATGCCCTCGGCGACGAGCGCCACCTTCGGCTCGCGGCCGACACTGATCACCGTGCGGTCGGGACCGGCGGTGAGCGTCGCGTACCGCCGGGCCAGCCGGTTCAGGCGGAGGCGTTCGGCGGCGGCCGTCCCGCCGGCGATGCGCAGCTTCAGGCGGCGGCGCACATCGGCGTCCAGCTGTGCGACGACGGCCCGTCGCACGCGGTCGGGAACGGCTCGGCGGTAGACCCCCAGCAGCCGGGGTGACTCGGGATTTCGCACTGCTGTTTACTCCTCGAACACGAGCATATGCGGAGAGTGAGCAGTCTCAGTATGCAGCCTCCGAGGGCTCCCCCCAGGGCGCGCGAGCAATGCTCACGCGCCCCCTCGTGGCGCTGTGCGCCTGCGTCGGGACGCAGGCGTTTCGACGCTCCGGCGGGCAGCAGGTACGGTGTATTTCCGCGGTGGATGTCCGCGGTGCTCAGCGACAAGGGATGTGGGGAGAGCATGACGTACCTGATCACCGGTGGTGCCGGTTACATCGGCGCGCACGTGGTCCGGGCCATGACGGCGGCGGGGGAGCGGGTGGTCGTCCTCGACGACCTGTCGACCGGATACGCGCACCGGGTGCCGGAGGGTGTACCGCTCGTCGTCGGTTCCACGCTCGACCGCGAGCTGCTCGACCGGACGCTCGCCGAGCACGGCATCACCGGCGTCGTCCACCTCGCCGCGAAGAAGCAGGTCGGCGAGTCCGTCGAACTGCCGCTGCACTACTACCGCGAGAACATCGTCGGCCTCACCGTCCTCCTGGAAGCGGTCGCCGCCGCCGGCGTGCGCAACTTCCTCTTCTCGTCCTCCGCCGCCGTGTACGGCATGCCGGACGTCGACCTCGTCACCGAGGACACCCCCTGCGCCCCGCTCAGCCCGTACGGCGAGACCAAGCTCGCGGGCGAGTGGCTGGTCCGCGCGGCCGGCCAGGCGCACGGCATCGCGACGGCCTGCCTGCGCTACTTCAACGTGGCCGGCGCGGCCACCCCCGAGCTCGGCGACACCGGTGTCTTCAACCTGGTGCCGATGGTCTTCGAGCGACTCGACGCCGGCGAGGCGCCGCGCGTCTTCGGCGACGACTACGCCACCCCGGACGGCACCTGCATCCGCGACTACATCCACGTCGAGGACCTCGCCGACGCCCATCTCGTCGCCGCCCGCAAGCTCGCCGAGTGGGCCGAGGCCGGCGAGCCGCGCGACCTCACCGTCAACATCGGCCGCGGCGAGGGCGTCTCCGTCACCGAGATGGTCGCCCTGATCAACGAGATCACCGAGCACGCCACCGAGCCCGTCGTCACCCCTCGCCGTCCCGGCGACCCGGCCCGCGTCGTCGCCTCCGCCGACCGCATCGCCGCCGAGCTGGGCTGGAAGGCCCGCTACGACGTCCGCGACATGATCGGCTCCGCCTGGGCCGGCTGGACCGCCCGCCGCGGCGCGAACGTCTGACCCGACAGGATCCCGCACGGCCCCCTCGTACCCGGTGTACGCGGGGGCCGTTCGTCGTGCGGGCGCCTCTCACCCGGTGGGTGTGCGCGGGGGCCGTTCGTCGTGCGGGGTCTCGTGCCCGGTGGGTGTACGCGGGGCCGTTCGTCGTGCGGGCGCCGTCTTTTCGGCATGCGCCGTTCATCTCGCGGCGATCTGATGGGCGCATGCGAGACCAGCTCGGCCAGATCATCCGCTTCGGCGTGGTGGGCGGGATCAACACCGGCACCTTCTTCGGCTGCTACCTGCTGCTCCACCCCTGGATGCCGTACTTCGCCGCGTACACCCTCGCCTTCCTGCTCAGCATGGTGGGCTCCTTCTTCCTCAACACCTACTTCACCTACCGCACCCGCCCCACCTGGAAGAAGTTCGCCCTCTTCCCCCTCACCAACGTCACCAACTACGTGGTGCAGAGCGCCGGCCTGTACGCGCTGGTCAGCTGGGCCGGAATGGACGACCGGATCGCGCCACTCGTGGCCGCCGTCGTCGCCATCCCCTTCACCTACGTGATCTCCCGACGGATCCTCGTGAGCCGAGGGCCCGCACCGGAGGGGGCCGGGGCGCCGGAGCACGACGGCGCTCGAAGGCGAGGCGGGCCTGAGCTCGGCGGCACTGAGCTCGCCGGTCCCGCGCCGGCCCGTCCCGAGCCGGCGGCCCGTCCCGAGCGCGGCGGTCCGGAGGGCGGAATGGAGGAGCGGCGGCCGTCCCGGCTCGCGTAGATTGCCCCTCGCGACCGTGCCGGGAGCGCACGGCGCCGGAAACTGCGAGCGAGGACGGCCCAGGTGGCGACGGAGATGGCGACGGTGCAGCAGGACATGAACCGACAGGACGCGACTCCGCAGCCCTCGACCCCGCCGTCCGTGGCCCGCCCGTTCGTCACCGAGGCGCGCCGCATCGTCGTCAAGGTCGGCTCCTCCTCTCTCACCACCGCCGCCGGCGGCCTCGACGCCGACCGCGTCGACGCCCTCGTCGACGTCCTCGCCAAGGTCCGCAGCGGCGGCGAGAAGGAGATCGTCCTGGTCTCCTCCGGCGCCATCGCCGCGGGCCTCGCCCCGCTCGGCCTCACCCGCCGTCCCAAGGACCTGGCCCGCCAGCAGGCCGCCGCCAGCGTCGGCCAGGGCCTCCTCGTCGCCCGCTACACCGCCTCGTTCGCCCGCTACGGCGTCCGCGTCGGCCAGGTGCTGCTCACCACCGACGACACCAGCCGCCGCGCCCACTACCGCAACGCCTACCGCACCCTCGACCAGCTCCTCGCCATGGGCGCGCTGCCGGTCGTCAACGAGAACGACACCGTCGCCACCGACGAGATCCGCTTCGGCGACAACGACCGGCTCGCCGCCCTCGTCGCCCACCTCGTCCGTGCCGACCTCCTCGTCCTCCTCTCCGACGTCGACGGCCTCTACGACGGCGACCCCGCCAAGCCCGGCACGTCCCGGATCGCCGAGGTCACCGGCCCGGAGTCGATCGCCCACGTCGAGATCGGCTCCGCCGGCAAGGCCGGCGTCGGCACCGGCGGCATGGTCACCAAGGTCGAGGCCGCCCGGATCGCCGCCGCCGCCGGCATCCCCGTCGTCCTCACCTCCGCCAGCCGCGCCGCCGACGCCCTCGCCGGACGCGACACCGGCACGTACTTCCAGCGCACCGGCCGCCGCTCCGCCGACCGCCTCCTCTGGCTCGCCCACGCCTCCACCCCGCAGGGCTCCCTCGCCCTGGACGACGGAGCCGTCCGGGCCGTCGTCGAGGGCAAGAAATCGCTGCTCGCCGCCGGTGTCGCCGCCGTCGAGGGCGACTTCGTCGCCGGTGACCCGGTCGAGCTCCGCGACGGCGCCGGCCGCCCCGTGGCCCGCGGCCTCGTCAACTTCGACGCGAAGGAACTCCCCCGGATGCTGGGCCGCTCCACGCACGAACTCGCCCGGGAGCTCGGCCCCGAGTACGAGCGTGAGGTCGTCCACCGCGACGACCTCGTCGTCCTCGGCTGACATCGTCCGCAACCGTGTGCGGAAGCCCGTGCGGAAGCCCTTGCGAAACCACCGCCGAAACGGCTGAAACTCCTGCCATCCGGAAGGGACCTTTACCAAAACCGCCCCATGCGACGGCTCGGACTGGTCAACTTTGTCTCGGGGGTAATGAGCAACGCGGGGTACAGCACCACACGCATCACACAGGAGGCCGCCGGTGAGACGAGCGCGCCCAGGGGCATCGCCCCGCGGGACGGCCGAACGCGCCCTGACGAGTGTCGAGGCCGGAGCCGACTTCGACGCGGCACAGGACACGGCCACGCAAGGCAAGGGCACAGCAGCCGAGACGGGCACGAGGGACGGCGGCGCGGGGGAGCGCCCGCTGTCCAAGCTGTGGCACGTCACGCTCAGCGTGTCCGGCGTCGAGTCACCGCTGCAGGAGGTACGCCGCGGGCTCGAACAGCTGGCCCACGACCACCCCTTCCTGCTGACGAGCCGCTACGCCAACGACCACGCCGAGATCCGGTACTGGGAGGAGGCCCGCGACCTGCACGACGCGGCGGCCGTCGCGCTCCGGCTCTGGGGCGAGCACCGGCAGACGGCGAAGCTGCCCCCGTGGGAGATCGTCGGCCTGGAGGTCATCGACCGGGAGACCTACCACCAGCGGATCGCGGAAGGCTACGGCCCACCCCCCGCCGCCCCGGTCGGAGTCCACCCCTACTGACCGCACGGCGACACGGGACCCGACGGGCAGGCCCCCCAGCTGTCCTTACCGTCGGAGACCTGACCGCCGGGGACCCGACGGTCCGGCCGCCCTCCTAGCCGTCCGTACGGCCGCACGGGCGCGTCTCGCACTGCGGGATGCGCCCGCCGTACGTGCGGGCGGGACCCGCCCGTGCCAGTACCCTGCGGGCATGACCTCGCTCACGCCCCTCGACAACCTCACCCCGGTCACCCGGGCCGCCTACCGGGCCCGTGGCGCCGCCGCACAGATCGCGCCACTGCCGCGTTCGACCAAGGACGAAGCCCTTCTCGCGATCGCGGACGCCCTCGAAGTCCGCACCGCGGAGATCGTCGAGGCCAACGCCGAGGACATCGCCAAGGCCCGCGAGGCCGGCACCAGCGAGTCGATCATCGACCGGCTCACGCTGACCCCGGAGCGGGTCCGCGCCATCGCCGCCGACGTCCGCCACGTCGCCGCCCTGCCCGACCCGGTCGGCGAGGTCGTCCGCGGCTCGACCCTCCCCAACGGCCTCGACCTCCGCCAGGTCCGCGTCCCCCTCGGCGTCGTCGGCATCATCTACGAGGCCCGGCCCAACGTCACCGTGGACGCCGCCGCCCTCTGCCTCAAGGCCGGCAACGCCGTCCTGCTCCGCGGCTCCTCCTCCGCCTACGCCTCCAACACCGCCCTCGTCACGGTCCTCCGCGACGCCGTCGGCGGCGCGGGCCTGCCCGCCGACGCCATCCAGCTCGTCCCCGGCGAGTCCCGCGACTCCGTCCGCGAGCTGATGCGCGCCCGCGGCCTCGTCGACGTCCTCATCCCGCGCGGCGGAGCCTCTCTCATCCGCACGGTCGTCGAGGAGTCCACCGTCCCGGTCATCGAGACCGGCACCGGCAACTGCCACGTCTACGTCGACGCCACCGCCGACCTCGACATGGCCGTCGACATCCTGATCAACTCCAAGGCCCATCGGGTCAGCGTCTGCAACGCCGCCGAGACCCTCCTCGTCCACCAGGACATCGCCGACGCCTTCCTGCCCCGCGCCCTCGACGCGCTGGCCGCGGCCGGCGTCACCGTCCACGCCGACGAGCGGGTCCTCGCCCACGCCGAGGGCACCAAGGCCACCGTCGTTCCGGCCACCACCGAGGACTGGGAGACCGAGTACCTCTCCCACGACATCGCCGCCGCCGTGGTCGACTCCCTCGACAAGGCCGTCGAGCACATCCGCATGTGGACCTCCGGCCACACCGAGGCCATCGTCACCACCTCGCAGGCCGCCGCCCGCCGCTTCACCCAGCTGGTCGACTCCACCACGGTCGCCGTGAACGCCTCCACCCGCTTCACGGACGGCGGACAGTTCGGCTTCGGCGCGGAGATCGGGATCTCCACCCAGAAGCTCCACGCCCGCGGCCCCATGGGCCTTCCGGAGCTCACCTCCACCAAGTACATCGTCACCGGCGACGGTCACATCCGGTAACACCATCCCGCACACCTCCTTTCGGTACGGGCAGGGAGACTTCGCACTCTCCCTGCCCAAATCCACGGAGCCGGTCTACTCTGAATCCGTGCCGGACGACGTGGGGGGCAGGTCCCCGAACGGCTGGGAGCCCGACGACGAGCGCGGAGGCGCCGACGAGGGCCGCTGGGACGTGGTCTTCGACGAGGAGTTCGTCCGGGCCGCCGCGGTCCACGAACCCTCCGCCGTCGAACGCCTCCTCGCCGCGGCCCAGGCCCGCGCCGAAGCCGAGTCCGCCCGCGCCCGGGCCCTCCGCGCCGCGGGGGACGACGACCTCTACGACGAAGGCCGCGACCCCGTCGGCCTCACCTACGAGCCCGACGACATCGGCGACGACGCCAGCCCCTACGGCCGCCACGGCGGAGCCCTGCGCCCCTACCGGGGCACCGCCCGCTGGCACCGCCCGATCGCCTGGCTCCTCGCCCTGCTGATGGGCATCGGCATGGTCGCCCTCGCGTTCACCGCCGTCTACCGGGGCGCCGCCGCCAACCGGCAGGACCAGCTCCCCCCGGCCTCCACCGGCGTCGACCAGCCCCAACCGGCCCCGCCCGCCGCCTCGCCGGCCGCCGCGCCCCCGGTGCCGGCGCTCACCGGCACCCCGGCCACCGCCGCCGCCCCGCGGGCCACCACCCCGGCGACCGACGGCCGCACGCCCCCGTCGGCCCCCGCCGCCCCCCGCACACCCTGACACCACCCGGACGGCCGTCCCGCCCGCCGGCGCCATCACCCCGACGGCGGAATTCTTCCGAACTTGTCGTGTACCTGGGCGTTTACCGAAGCCCTCGCCGACCTACCCTGAAGGTATGGCAGGGCGTGGCGACCCGCCTGAGGGGAATCCCGAGGGACTCCCCGGCGGTGAGGACGAGTACCGAGCCGTCGTCTTCGACGAGGCGTTCGTCCGCGCTGCCCGCCTCCAGGAGTTCTCCGCCCAGGAACGGATGGGTGAGCACGCGCTCGCCGTCCGCAGCCGCCCCGGCGGCAACGGCCGCCGCCGTGGCTCGGGCCAGGCCCTCATGCTGGTCCTGCTGATCGTCCTCGCCTTCGGCATGGCCGTCTACCTCGGCCTCCGCAACCCCTACCAGCCGCCGGCCGACCAGCGCGCCGAGCCGCTCCGCACCACCGTCGTCCCGCTCGCCCCACAGGGCCCCGTGCCCGGCGGCGACCCCGCCCGGCTTCTCGCCCGCAGTCCGGCCGCCGAGTACCGCGCCGGCGCCGCCGGCATCAACTTCCCCGTCGCCGCCCGTACCACCCACTTCTCCGAGGGTCAGGTCGTCACCGCCCTCAGCATCGCCAGGGAATACCTCGTCGCCTCCTCCCTGAACCCCGACGTCCTCGCGAGCCGGACCGTCCGGCCCGCCCGCCTGCTGCTCGATCCCGACCAGCTCGCCCAGTTCGACCGCAGCGTCGCATCACCCGCCGACGACGGCCGGCACGCCGTCGCCGCCTGGGTGATCCGCTTCGACCCCGCCGAGGTCCGCCTCGCCGAGGCCGCGCCCCGCGTCCAGGGCACCCTCCGCTTCGCCGAGAGCACCCCGGACACCCTGGACGTCACCGCCGACCACACCTTCACCTACGCGCTGCGCCCCGCCGACCGGGCCCCGGGCGACGCCACCGCGGCCTCCCTCTTCACGGTCCACCGCACCTTGCACCTCCGCTTCGACCGCGAGGACCTGCGCATGCACCGGGCCGAGCTGCTGACCAGCACCGTCGAGGCAGGGCCGCAGGCATGCGGCACCGACACCGGGGGCGGCCTCAGCCCGCTCCTGGCCGGCGCCGAGGTCCCGGCGAAGAGCGGACCGGCCCTCACCGACCCTTACGCCACCGGCCGCCCCGCGGCCCCCGCGCTCTGCGGAGCGCTCGCCCCCGCCGCGCAGCCCAGGCCCTGACGCCCGGGCCGCGGTCCGGAGCCGAAGCCCCTGACGCTCGGAGACCGCCGTCTGCTCCGCTGCTCCGCTACTCCGCGGAGTCCTGACCGGAGCCGCCCTTGCCGGTGTCCTCGCCCCGGTCCTTCGGAGCGCCGCCGCCGAACACGTTCCGCAGCCGTCCGCCCAGGTCACCCGCGAGGTCACCGGCCCCTCCGGCTATGTCGCCGACGAGCTTGACCAGCGGATCCTTGCTGTCCTTCACCGTCTGCGCGTAGTGCCCGGCCGACTCCCGGAAGGAGTCCGTGACCGAGGTGTCCTTGTCCTCCGAGCGCTTCGGGTAGTGGCCGTCCATCAGCCGCTGGTAGTCCCGGCTCTCCGACCACTTCTTCAGCTCGGCCGCCCGCACGGTGGTGAACGGGTGCGAGCGAGGCAGCACATTGAGGATCTTCAGGACCGAATCCCGCAGGTCACCGGCCTTCTCGTACTCGTCCGCCTGGGCGAGGAACGCGTCCACGTTCATCTCGTGCAGGTGGTTGCCGCCGGCGAGCTTCATCAGACCCCGCATCGATGCCTGGAGGTCCTGCCCCACCAGCAGGCCGGCCCGGTCGGCCGACAGCTCCGACTTGCGGAACCACTCGCGCAGCGCGGTCACGATCGCCGTCACCGCCATGCTCCCCAGCGGGATCCAGGCCACCTTCAGCGCCACGTTCGTGAGGAAGAGCAGCACCGTCCGGTAGACCGCGTGCCCCGACAGGGCGTGACCGACCTCGTGGCCGACCACCGCCCGCATCTCCTCCTCGTCGAGGAGTTCGACGAGCCCCGTGGTCAGCACGATCACGGGCTCGTCCAGGCCGACGCACATCGCGTTCGGCACCGGGTTCTGCGTGACGTACATCGGCGGGACCTTGTCCAGGTCGAGGATGTGACAGGCGTCCCGCAGCATGTCGTTGAGGTGGGAGAACTGCACGTCGCTCACCCGGACGGAGTCGGAGAGGTAGAGCAGTCGCAGACTGCGCTCGGGCAGCAGTCCGCTGAGCGCCTTGAACACCGTGTCGAACCCGCTCAGCTTCCGCAGCGCCACCAGCGCCGAGCGGTCCGCCGGGTGCTCGTAGGCCCGGGAGGAGATACCGGGGAACCGCTTGCGCTGCCTGCTCGGCACGCCGCCCCGCTGGTCCTCGCCGTGGTTGTCGGTCATGAACGCCCCCTGTCCATCCTTACGAGTCGGTACTCGTCCCCCTGACACGACCCACCCTAGGCGAGGGCGCTACCGTGTGCCGGGGGCCTGTGGACAACTCGGACCCTGTGGACAACGAGGGAGTACGACCTCATGCCGGACATCGCCGCGGCGACCGCCGCCCTCACCGGAACCGCCGCGGCGGCGCAGCAGGGCCCGGGCGACACCCTCCGCATCGTCCTGCTGATCTCCATGGTCGGCGGCGCCCTCCTCGCCTGGTTCCTGCTCCGCGGCTACGGCGGCGACGGGAGCACGGACGGGACCCCCGGCGAGACCACCACCGGCAGGACCGGCACCGACGAGACCGTCGGCGAGGCCGCGGGCGGGACCTCCGGCGCGACGGCCGCACCGCCCTCCGACGCCGCCGCGCGAGGGGCGTCGGGAGACGCCGAGGACGCCAACGCCTGAGTCGGCGTGAGAGAGCCGGGACCGCCCGCATACGATGTGCGCGAAGTCTCCGCTCCCACCCCCGATCGGATAGGTCTGCCGAAGATGAGCCTCCACAGCACCGCCGCCAACCTCGTCACGCTTGCTTCCGAGGGCGCCGAGCACGGTGGCAACCACGACAGCCTCAACCCGTACGTCACGGGCGGCGGCGCCTTCGTCGCGCTGATGCTCCTGCTCTGGATCACCACCCGCTTCAACCGCGACCGCTGAGCCGGACGCCGACCGGGAGACCGCTGATCCGGCGCCCGCCGCCGTGCCAGTAGGCTCTGCACGCATGGGAGAGCAGGAAGTGCCTACTGGCGGCCGCGGCAAGCGCCGCCTCGGCGTGATGGGCGGGACCTTCGACCCGATCCACCACGGACACCTGGTGGCGGCCAGCGAGGTCGCCGCCCTGTTCCACCTGGACGAGGTGGTGTTCGTACCGACCGGCGAACCGTGGCAGAAGAGCCACAAGGCCGTCTCGCCCGCCGAGGACCGCTACCTGATGACGGTCATCGCCACGGCCTCCAACCCGCAGTTCTCGGTCAGCCGCATCGACATCGACCGCGGCGGCGCCACGTACACCATCGACACCCTGAGGGACCTGAGCTCCCTCAACGACGACGCCGACCTCTTCTTCATCACCGGGGCCGACGCGCTCTCGCAGATCCTCACCTGGCGAGACGCGGAGGAGCTCTTCGCCCTCGCCCACTTCATCGGCGTCACCCGGCCGGGCCACGACCTCACCGACGACGGACTGCCCGAGGGCGGAGTCTCCCTCGTCGAGATCCCCGCCCTCGCCATCTCGTCCACCGACTGCCGCGCACGGGTCGCGGAGGGCGACCCCGTCTGGTATCTCGTCCCGGACGGCGTGGTCCGCTACATCGACAAGCGCCAGCTGTACCGCGGCGAGTGAGTCCCGGGGAGGGGCACCGGTGAACGATCAGCAGAACCCGTACGACCCGTACCATCCGCAGCCGCAGATCATCGGCTACGACGCGTACGGGCAGCCGGTGTACCAGCAGCAGGCCCAGGCCCCGCAGCAGGCCGCGTACGACCCCTACGCCGGACAGCAGCAGGCGTACGGCTACGACCCCTACGCCCAGCCCCAGGCCCCGCAGCAGCCCTCGTACGACGCCTACCAGGGCGGCGGGCCCCAGGGGGGCTACGTCCAGCCCTCCTACGACCCGTACGAGACCTACGGCGGCGCCGGGCAGCAGTGGCAGGCCGCCGAGCCCGCGGCGCCCGTCGCGGCCGCCCCCGCGGGCGTCCCCGGCCAGCGGCCCGCCCCCGAGCCGCCGCCCGCCGCCCCCATGACGCCCCGGCGGCCCGTACCCGACGCCGACGAGGACAAGGAGTACCGCACCGAGCAGTTCTCCTTCATCGAGGAGCCCGACGAGGACTCCGAGGACGTCATCGACTGGCTCAAGTTCACCGAGAGCCGGTCGGAGCGGCGCGAGGAGGCCCGCCGGCGTGGCCGCAACCGGGTGATCGCCCTCGTGGTCGTCCTCGTCCTCGCCGTCGTCGGCGGCGTGGGCTACCTGTGGTCGGCCGGCATGCTCCCCGGCACCGGCGACACCGGGAAGCAGGGGCAGAACGCCGCCACCGGCCCGCAGCAGCGCGCCACCATCGTGCTCCACCTCCACGACCTCAAGGGCGGCGGCACCTCCACGGCCCTCCTCGTGGACAACTCCACCACCAAGCAGGGCAGCACCGTCCTGCTGCCCAACGCGCTCGCCGTCGCCGACAGCGAAGGCGCCGCCACCACCCTCGGCAAGTCCGTCGAGGAGGACGGCTCCAGCGGTACCCGCGAATCCCTCGACACCCTCCTCGGCGCCAAGATCGCCGGCACCTGGCGCCTGGACACGCCGTACCTGGAGAACCTCGTCGAGTACCTCGGCGGCATCGAGGTCGACACCGACACGGCCGTCCCCGACCCCAAGGGCAAGAAGGGCGCCGACCCGCTCGTCGCCCAGGGCGAGCAGCAGACCCTCAACGGCCGCGCCGCCGTCGCCTACGCCACCCACCGGGCCGCCGGCGAGGCCGAGGCCAAGCAGCTCCAGCGCTTCGGCCAGGTCGTCAACGGCATGCTCCGCAAGATGCCCAGCGACGCGGCGAACGCCGCGTCCGCCATCGAGTACCTCCAGCAGATCGCCGACCCCTCCCTCCCCGAGAAGGACCTCGCCGCCTCCCTCGCCAAGCTCGCCGAGCACGCCAAGACCGGCGCCTTCAAGACGGCGCTGCTCCCGGTCGGTGAGGACGGCTCGCTCGCCGAGGACGCCGGCGACAGCGTGGTCAAGGACATCCTGGGCGGCAAGGTCACGGCCCTCGACGCCGGCGGAGTGCCGCGGGTCTCGATCAAGGACGGAACGGGCGAGGAGGCCGTCGAGGCGGCCAAGATCGTCCTGATCAACGGCGGCTACGCCTTCGTCGGCGGCACCAAGGCCGAAAGCCGGGCGAAGTCCGAGGTCGTCTACGCCGACGACGCGCAGAAGGCCACGGCCGTCGAGGTCGCCAAGACCCTCGGTCTGCCCGAGGACTCGGTCACCAAGGGCAAGCCCGCCGGCACCGCCGCGGTCACCGTCGTCCTCGGCCGGGACTACGAGATTCCGGGCGCCTCGTAATCGTTTACGGGGTCGTCGGCGGTCCGTGAGACCCTGGAGGGGTACCTGACCGCCGACGAAAGCCTGCTTGTGACCGCCACGGATCGCTCCATCGAGCTCGTCAACGCCGCCGCCCAGGCGGCGGCCGACCGGCTCGCTCACGACATCATCGCGTACGACGTCAGCGACGTGCTGTCGATCACCGACGCCTTCCTGCTCGCCTCCGCGCCCAACGACCGCCAGGTCAAGTCGATCGTCGACGAGATCGAGGAGCGGCTCCAGAAGGAGCTCGGCGCCAAGCCGGTGCGCCGCGAGGGCGACCGCGACGCCCGCTGGATCCTCCTGGACTACGTCGACATCGTCGTCCACGTGCAGCACAGCGAGGAGCGCGTCTTCTACGCCCTCGAGCGGCTGTGGAAGGACTGCCCCGAGCTCCCGCTGCCCGAGGACGCCGTCAAGACCCGCGGCAAGGCCGCCGAGCACGCCGAGCTGACCGGTGCCGACAGGGCGGACGGTGAGCTGAGCTGAGCGCCGCCAAGGGCGGCACCGGCCGCCGTATCGTCCTGTGGCGTCACGGCCAGACGTCCTGGAACCTGGAGCGCCGCTTCCAGGGCTCGACCGACATCGAGCTCACGGAAGCCGGTGTCCACCAGGCCCGCCGGGCCGCCCGGCTGCTCGCCGCCCTCCGCCCCGACGCGATCGTCGCCTCCGACCTGAAGCGAACGGCGGCCACGGCCGCCGAGCTGGCCGCGCTCACCGGACTCGCTGTCGCCCACGACGCCGCGCTGCGCGAGACGTACGCGGGGGAGTGGCAGGGGCTCACGCACGACGAGATCGTCGCGCGCTTCGGCGAGCAGTACGCCGCCTGGAAGCGCGGCGAGCCCGTGCGCAGGGGCGGCGGCGAGCTGGAGACCGAGGTGGCCGACCGGGCCGCCCCGGTGATCCTGGAGCACGCCGACAAGCTCCCGCAGGACGGCACCCTGGTCGTGGTCAGCCACGGCGGCACCATCCGGACCGCCATCGGCCGCCTCCTCGGCCTGGAGCCGCACCACTGGGAGGGCCTCGGCGGCCTCTCGAACTGCTCCTGGTCCGTCCTCGGCCAGGGCGCGCGCGGCTGGCGCCTGATGGAGCACAACGCCGGCTCGCTGCCCGAGCCGGTCCTCGGCGACGACACCTGACACACCCCGGGCGTCCGTGCCCCTGAGCCCGGATTTCACTTTCCGGCAGGTCACCGGCTAAAGTTCTTCTTGTTCGCAGCGCCGAGCGCGAAGAACACGAGGGGCTATAGCTCAGTTGGTAGAGCGCCTGCATGGCATGCAGGAGGTCAGGAGTTCAATTCTCCTTAGCTCCACAGTCACCGGATCCCGTCCCCCTGCAAAGGGGGGGCGGGATCTGTTGTTTTGTCACTTCTGGGCGACCGCCCGGCCATGGCAGAATCGGACGGCCGGAGGGGGAACCAGGTCCGGACGGGAGGGTGGCCTTTGGGTGCGCACAGGCGGAAGTGCGACTGGTGCGGCAGCGGCACGCCCATCGTGCGGGACATGGACCCCGTCAACACCGACTACCAGTACTGGTGCGAGGAGTGCGCGCGGGCGCTGATCATAAAGGGCGACCCGATCGAGACCTACCGCGAGCTCGAGGGGGAGCCGATCTACGGCCGGCTCCTCGACGAGCACTGCACCCTCAAGCGCTTCTACTCCTTCGCCACGGCCTGAGGCTCCCGGACCGCGACGGCCTCCCGGCGGGGGCCCGGGATGTGCGGCCGGCGCGTCGCCCGCCACTGCATCAGCGCGTAGCCGGCGAAGACCGCCGTGGCCGTGAGCGGGTAGACCGCCGACATCAGCATCTGACCCGCGTTCTGGTCGAGTTCGGGACGGCCCGGGTCGTGCGGCACCCACCACAGCGCGAACGAGGCGAAGGCCAGACCGACGGCGCCCGTCGTGAACCACGCGCGCGTGGCGCGGTCGTGCAGCAGGATCAGCAGCGGCACGCACCAGACCCAGTGGTGGGACCAGGAGATCGGGGAGACCATCAGCGCCGTGAACGCGGTGACGATCACGGCCACCGCCTTGTCGCCGCGCACCGCGGCCCGGACCGCGAGCGCCATCGCCGCGCCGCCCAGCAGCACCGCCGCCGCCAGCCACCACAGGCCGGGCGCGTCCGTGTGCATCAGCCGTGCGAGCACCCCGCTGAGCGACTGGTTCGCCGTCTCCTCCTTGTGGCCCACCCGGCCCGTCTCGAACAGCGTCCGGGTCCAGAAGGTCTTCGAGTCCGCCGGCAGCGCCACCACCATGGCCAGCGTCGTGACCAGGAAGGCACCGGTCGCGGTCAGCGCGGTGCGCAGCCACTGGTTCATCCCCCGGTCGCGCCGCCACAGCAGCAGGCCCGCGGCGAGGAGCAGCACCACGAAGAGGCCGGGTGTGAGTTTCACCGCGGTCGCCAGGCCGATGCCGATGCCGGCCCACCGGCTGCCCTCGCGGCGCGTGAGGTCCCACAGCACGGCCACCGCGACCAGCAGGTTGATCTGCCCGTACCGCAGAGTCGTCCACACCGGCTCGCACCAGACGACCACCGCCGCCACCCACAGTGCCGTACGCCACAGGTCGGCCCGGCGCGCCGGCGCGGCGAGCGCCGGGCGGACCAGCTGGAGCGAGAGCCGCACCAGGGCCAGGACGAGCAGGAGGTTCCCCGCCGTCGAGAGCGTCCGCATCAGCGGGACGTCCACCAGGGTCAGCGGCAGGAACAGCACGGCGGCGAAAGGCGGATAGGTCATCGCCAGGTTCGCCGAGGTGGCGCGCATCGCGTACAGATCGCCGCCGGCCCGCAGCGTCTCCGCCTCGGCCCGGTAGACCATCACGTCGAGCATGTTCACGTGGGCGACGCGCTGCGCCACCCAGAAGGCGGCGAAGGAGATCAGGCAGGTCGCCGCGGCGGCGACCAGGGGCCACGGCCGGGCGCGGGACGGGGAAGGCGCGGAGGGGGACACAGGGGGCGACCCTACCCGGAGCCTCCGACAGCACCCGAGAAACGGATTTGGAGTTCTGCCCGGCGGCCGGTTACTGTTCTGTCCGTCGCCGCGAGGAAGGCCCGAGAGGGAACCGGGCGGGGACGATCTTGAGGGGCTATAGCTCAGTTGGTAGAGCGCCTGCATGGCATGCAGGAGGTCAGGAGTTCAATTCTCCTTAGCTCCACAGAAGGCAGACGGGCCATCCATACCGGATGGCTCTCCGCGCTTCTGCGGTACGCTGAACACCGCATATGAGGGGCTATAGCTCAGTTGGTAGAGCGCCTGCATGGCATGCAGGAGGTCAGGAGTTCAATTCTCCTTAGCTCCACAGAAAGAAGCGGGTCATCCACACCGGATGGCCCGCTTCGTCGTTCCCGCCACCCCCTGGACATCGATGCGGCCCGTGTGGGCGCTGCGGTACCCTGGCGCCATGCGTGCCGTACGCCTCCTGCTTATCGAGCCGCGCTGATCAGTCCCGACGGGCGGAAAAGATCCCGTCGGAGTCGGCGCGGCGTCCCCTCCTGTGCGAGGGGATTTTTCATTTCGTGGCAGTTCGTGGCAGTGGGCAGAGACGATCGATGGAGCTTCTAGGACCATGACCGAGATCAACACGGCCGCCGAGACGGCGGCCCCGCATCGCTACACGGCGGCCATGGCCGCCGACATCGAGGCACGCTGGCAGGACGTATGGGACGCCGAGGGCACCTACGAGGCGCCGAACCCCTCCGGTGACCTGGCGGGCGACCCCGAGCTCGCCGCCCGGCCCAAGAAGTTCATCATGGACATGTTCCCGTACCCCTCGGGTGCGGGCCTCCACGTCGGCCACCCGCTCGGCTACATCGCCACGGACGTCTTCGCCCGCCACGCGCGCATGAGCGGCCACAACGTGCTCCACACCCTCGGCTTCGACGCCTTCGGCCTGCCCGCCGAGCAGTACGCCGTGCAGACCGGCACGCACCCGCGCGTGTCCACCGAGGCCAACATGGAGAACATGAAGGCCCAGCTGCGCCGGCTGGGCCTGGGCCACGACAAGCGCCGGTCCTTCGCCACGATCGACCCGGACTACTACAAGTGGACCCAGTGGATCTTCCTGCAGATCTACAACTCCTGGTACGACACCGAGGCCGCCCAGGCCCGCCCGATCGCCGAGCTGATCGAGCAGTTCGAGAACGGCACCCGTGAGATTCCGGGCGCCACGCGCGCGTGGGGCGAGCTGTCCGCCGCCGAGCGCGCCGACGTCCTGGGCGAGTACCGCCTGGCGTACGCCTCCGACGCGCCGGTCAACTGGTGCCCCGGCCTGGGCACCGTCCTCGCCAACGAGGAGGTCACCGCCGACGGCCGCTCCGAGCGCGGCAACTTCCCCGTCTTCAAGGCCAAGCTGCGCCAGTGGAACATGCGCATCACCGCCTACGCGGACCGCCTGCTGGACGACCTCGACGGCCTGGACTGGCCCGAGGCCATCAAGCTGCAGCAGCGCAACTGGATCGGCCGCTCCGAGGGCGCCCGCGTCGACTTCCAGGTCGGCGACACCGGCGCCATCACCGTCTTCACCACCCGCCAGGACACCCTGTTCGGCGCCACCTACATGGTCCTGGCTCCCGAGCACGACCTGGTCGAGAAGATCGTGCCGGCCGAGTGGCCCGAGGGCACCCACGCGGTGTGGACCGGCGGGCACGCCACCCCCGCCGAGGCCGTCGACGCCTACCGCAAGCAGGCCGCGTCCAAGTCCGACGTCGAGCGGCAGGCCGACGCCAAGGAGAAGACCGGCGTCTTCACCGGCGCGTACGCGACCAACCCGGTCAGCGGCGAGCGGGTCCCCGTCTTCATCGCCGACTACGTCCTCATGGGTTACGGCACCGGCGCCATCATGGCCGTCCCCGCCCACGACGCCCGCGACTTCGCCTTCGCCCGCGCCTTCGAGCTGCCGATGCGCTGCGTCGTCGAGCCGAGCGACGACCGCGGCACCGACCCGTCCACCTGGGACGACGCCTTCTCCTCGTACGAGGCGAAGCTGGTCGGCTCCGCCAACGCCGAGATCTCCCTGGACGGCCTGGGTGTCGTCGAGGCCAAGGCGAGGATCACCGACTGGCTGGCCGCCCGCGGCATCGGCGAGGGCACCGTCAACTTCCGCCTCCGCGACTGGCTGTTCAGCCGCCAGCGGTACTGGGGCGAGCCCTTCCCGATCGTCTACGACGAGGACGGCGTCGCCCACGCGCTGCCCGAGTCGATGCTCCCGCTGGAGCTGCCCGAGGTCGAGGACTACTCGCCGCGGACCTTCGACCCGGACGACGCCGACACCCAGCCCGAGACCCCGCTCTCCCGCAACGAGGAGTGGGTCGACGTCACCCTCGACCTGGGCGACGGGCCGAAGAAGTACCGCCGCGAGACCAACACCATGCCCAACTGGGCCGGTTCCTGCTGGTACGAGCTGCGCTACCTGGACCCGCACAACAGCGAGAAGCTTGTCGACCCGGCCATCGAGCAGTACTGGATGGGCCCGCGCGAGGGCATGCCCACCGGCGGTGTCGACCTGTACGTCGGCGGCGCCGAGCACGCGGTGCTGCACCTGCTGTACGCCCGCTTCTGGTCGAAGGTCCTCTTCGACCTGGGCCACGTGTCCTCGGCCGAGCCCTTCCACAAGCTCTACAACCAGGGCATGATCCAGGCCTTCGTCTACCGCGACGCCCGCGGCATCGCCGTGCCGGCCGCCGAGGTGGAGGAGCGCGACGGCGCCTACTGGTACGAGGGCGAGAAGGTCAGCCGCGTCCTCGGCAAGATGGGCAAGTCCCTGAAGAACGCCGTCACGCCGGACGAGATCTGCGGCGAGTACGGTGCCGACACCCTGCGCCTGTACGAGATGGCGATGGGCCCGCTGGACGTCTCCCGTCCGTGGGACACCCGCGCCGTGGTCGGTCAGTACCGCCTGCTCCAGCGACTGTGGCGGAACATCGTCGACGAGGCGACCGGCGAGGTCACCGTCGCCGACACCACGCCCGACGACGACACCCTGCGCGCCCTGCACAAGGCGATCGACGGCGTCTCCCAGGACATGGCCGCGATGCGCTTCAACACCGCCATCGCCAAGATCACCGAGCTGAACAACCACCTCACCAAGGTCGGTGGCCCGCTCTCCCGCCCGGTCGCCGAGCAGCTGGTCCTGCTGGTCGCCCCGCTCGCCCCGCACATCGCGGAGGAGCTGTGGCACCGCCTCGGCCACACCGACTCGGTCGTCCACCAGGACTTCCCGGTCGCCGACCCGGCGTACGTGGTGGACGAGACCGTGACCTGCGTCGTCCAGATCAAGGGCAAGGTCAAGGCCCGCCTGGAGGTCTCCCCGTCGATCTCCGACGCCGACCTGGAGGCGCTGGCACTGGCCGACCCGCACGTCGTCACGGCCCTCGGCGGCGCCGAGATCCGCAAGGTGATCGTGCGCGCCCCGAAGCTGGTGAACATCGTGGCCTGAGTGCCGCGCCGGGATGAGGGGTTTCCCCTACGGGCAGGTTGGGGGTTCCGATGGAACCTCCGGCCTGCCCTTTCCGTTTACGGTGGAAGGACCACAGCCGTGGGACGCCGCCGGAGCCTGAGGAGCGACGCACATGGAAGCCGCGATTGTCACGATCCTGGCGCTTCTCTTCCTTTCCTTCGTGGCGCTCGGGGTCTACGCCACCGTGAAGGTGGTCAAGGCCACCAAGCGCGGAGTCGACCGCACCCTCGACCAGGCCCGGCGCACGGTCGAGGACACGACCCTGCGGGCCAAGAGCTTCGGGCAGGCCGGCGTCGCCGCCGAGCTCGCCAGACTGCGGCTCTCGCTGCGCACCTCGATGCGCGCCACCCAGGACGCGCTCCAGGCGGGGGCCGTCGAGGACGCCTCGCTGCGGGAGTCGCTCGACCTCTTCGCCCGGCTCAGCGCGCACGGCCGCGAGCTGGACGAGGACCTCAAGCGCCTGGAGCGGGAGCCGGACAAGGCGTACGTGGCCGGACAGCTGCCCGCGCTGACCGAGCGGACCGAGCGGATCACGGGCTCGGCCGACGCGCTGAGGCAAGCCGCCCGCGACCGGGCCCGGCGCTTCGCCGAGGACGACCTGGACACGCTGAGCGCCCAGATCGACGTGGAGGCGGGCGCGCTGCGCCACTGGACCACCACCGACCGGGAGACGACCGCGCCGGAGCCCGCGCAGGCGGCCTGGTACGAGACGGCCCCGGGACCGCAGAGCCAGGCGCAGACGTGGCCCGAGGGGCAGCCCCAGGCCGATGAGGGACCGCAGGCGATCACCGCGCCCGACCCCCGTACGACGGCGTACCCGTGGGAGAAGACGGCCCGCCCGGAGTCCGCCGGCTGAAGGCCGGGAGTCTGCCCGCCGGCCCTGGCGATCGGCTGTCCGCCAGTCGTGTGCGGGCCTGGCAGCAGGCTGTCCGTACGCCTCGCACGATCCTGGCGACCGGCTGTCCCCGGGTCTGCCCGCCGAGGTCGGGGGAGCCGGGGCGTGCGTCCACCGGGGCTTCTGTGGGATCGTCGGACCGGGTCTGACCGGGGCCGGGCTGCCGAGCGGCGGTCGTGGCGGGTAACCTCCCGCTCATGTCCCGGCATGTCGCGATCGTCACCGATTCCACGGCCTATCTGCCACCCCGGACGATGGAGCGGCACGCCATCACCGCGGTCCCGCTGACCGTCGTCATCGGCGACCGTGCCCTCCTGGAGGGCACCGAGATCTCTGCCAGATCGCTCGCCGAGGCACTGCAGAAGCGGCGGTCCGTCACCACCTCACGGCCCAGCCCCGAGGTCTTCGCGGCCACCTACCGCGAGGCCGCGGAGGCCGGTGCGCGCGGGATCGTCTCCCTCCACCTCTCCGCAGAGGTCTCCGGAACCTACGACGCCGCCGTGCTCGCGGCGAAGGACGCCCCCATCCCCGTACGGGTCGTGGACACCCGCATGATCGGCATGGCCCTCGGATTCTGCGCCCTCGCGGCGGCGGAGGTCGTGGAGGCAGGGGGCTCGCTCGACGAGGCCGTCGCGGCGGCCGAGAAGCGCGCCGGGGGCACCTCCGCCTACTTCTACGTCGACACGCTCGACTACCTGCGCCGGGGCGGACGGATCGGGACGGCACAGGCCCTGCTCGGCTCCGCGCTCGCGGTGAAGCCGCTCCTCGAACTCGACGGCGGACGCATCGAGCTGCGGGAGAAGGTACGCACCGCCTCGAAGGCGATCGCGCGGCTGGAGGAGCTGGCGGTGGAACAGGCCGGCTCCGGTCCCGTCGACATCGCCGTCCACCACCTCTCCGCGCCCGAGCGGGCCGACGCGCTCGCCGAACGCCTCAGGGAGCGGGTGCCGGGGATCGCCGACCTGCATGTCAGCGAGGTCGGCGCGGTCATCGGCGCGCACACCGGGCCGGGGCTGCTCGCCGTGGTCGTCTCGCCGCGCTGAGCCAGGCGGCTCTCACCCTTGTGGGTGAGGGAGTTGTCCACAGAGGCGTCGTTCTCCACGGAAGTCGGAGGGCGACGGCACGGGGGCGCCGCGGTCCCTACCGTCGCTGACATGGATCTTCGTACGGTTTCTTCGGCTTCCTCGGTCTCTTCCTCCTCCTCTGCCTCCTCTGCTTTTTCATCGGTTTCTTCGGCTTCTGCGCGTGCGCGTTCTTCGTCGTCCGCGTCTTCCTCACGGACCGGGCCCGGATCCGCGGGGCCTCGCCGGGGTGCCCCACCGGGACGGGCCCGGCGGCGGGTACGGGTCCGGCGGGTCCTCGCGCCGCCGGGGCCGGCCGGGGGCGAGGCGGGTGTCGTGCGGGAGCGGGGGGACGCGCTGTTCCCGCCTGCCGCGCCCGCCACCGAGCCGGATCCGGTGGCGGTGGTCGAGGAGCGGGTGCCCGTCGTCGTGGGCGAGCGGCGGTGGCGGGCCGCGGTGCGGGAGCGGTTGCCGCTGTGGGTGCAGACGCGGTGCGGGCTCGAACCGAGGTCGCTGGCGGCGCTCGGCGTGGTTCTGGTGGTGGCCGCCTGCGCCGCCGGCGGTTTCTTCTGGGCGGGCCGGCCGGAGCCGGTGCGCGCCCCGGAGGTGGTGCGGGCCGCGCCGGTGGCGGTCTCGCCTCCGGCGGTGCCGGGACCCGGAGCGACGGCGGCGTCGGGGACTCCGTCCCCCTCGGCCGAGGTCGTCGTGGATGTGGGAGGGAAGGTCCGCAGGCCGGGGGTGCTGACGCTGCCGGCCGGGTCGCGCGTCGCGGACGCGCTGCGCGCCGCCGGAGGGGTGCGGGCGGGCGCGGATCTCACGGGGATCAACCGGGCCCGGGTCCTCTTCGACGGAGAACAGGTGCTCGTCGGGGTCCCGGGCACCGTGGGCTCCGGGAGCTCGGGGGGCTCGGGCGGTGGAGGGCCGGGGCCCGGGGCGGGCGCGAGCGGTGTGCCGTTGAGCCTCAACACGGCGACGGCCGAGCAGTTCGACGGACTGCCGGGAGTGGGGCCGGTGCTCGCCCGGCGGATCGTCGACCACCGTACGGAACGCGGGGGGTTCCGCGCGGTCGAGGAGCTGCGCGAGGTCGACGGGATCGGAGAGCGGCGCTACGCGGACCTCCAGCCGTTGGTGCGGCCGTGACCAGGGCCGAGCCGGTGGCGGACGGGCTCCGCGCGGAGGAACCTCCGGAGCGGGGGCCGTCGGAGGAGGTCGACCTGCGGCTCGTTCCGCCCGCGCTGGCCGCCTGGGCGGCCGCCGCCGCGGCCCTGGGCGTGGCCGGCTGGTGGACGGTCGCGGGCGTCGGGCTCTGCCTGGCCGGGGCGGTCGCGCTGCTGACGCCGGCTGTGGCACGGCGGCTGACCGGGGGCTGGGACCCCGCCGCTTCGGGCGGTGGGACGGGCGGCGCTTCGGGCGACGGTCACGGCCGGGGCCGCGCGGGGTCGCCCGGGTGGCGGTTGAGGACCACCGCCTGGGCCGGGGTGCTGCTGTGCGCCGCGGCGGGGGCGGCTTCGGCGGGGCTGCACGCGGCGGACCTGCGGCGGGGCCCGGTGCCGGCGCTGGCACAGGAGTACGGCAGGGCCTGGGCGGAGGTCACGGTGACCTCGGACCCGAGGCTGACCCGGCCCCGGGTGAGCGGGCGGGCTTCGGTGCCGGCGTCGGTGGTGATGGACGCGGAGGTGGTGCGGGTGGACGAGGCGGGCGGTTCGGCCGTGCGGACGCGGGCACCGGTGCTGCTGATCGTGCCGCCGGGGGAGCAGCGGGACGCGTGGCTGCGGCTGCTTCCGTCCACCCGGCTCAGGGTCGGCGCCCGCTTCGCGCCGCCCGGGGAACCGGGGGATCCGTACGCGGCCGTGCTCAAGGCCAGGGTGGGTCCGCCGCGGATCGTGGGGCCGCCGAGCGCGCTCCAGCGGACGGCTGGGGAACTCAGGGCCGGGCTCCGGGCGGCGACCGACGGGCTCGCCCCGGACGCGCGGGCGCTGCTCCCCG
Organism: Streptomyces sp. NPDC004435; assembly: GCF_042873895.1. Lineage (NCBI taxonomy): Bacteria > Bacillati > Actinomycetota > Actinomycetes > Kitasatosporales > Streptomycetaceae > Streptomyces > Streptomyces sp. NPDC004435. Next base: position 439,067 of record NZ_JBIAMB010000001.1, read on the forward strand.
GCCTGGTCGTCGGGGACACCTCCCGGATCGGCACCGAACTGCGGGAGGCCTTCGAAGCCACCGACCTCACGCACTTGCTGGCCGTGTCGGGAAGCAACCTGTCGATCGTGTTGCTCCTGCTCGTGGGGCCGCCGGGGCGGGCTCGGCAGGTGGAGCGGGGCGGGCTCGCTCCGCGGATCGGGCTCTCACTGCGGGGGACCGCGGTGGCGGGGGCGGGACTCACGCTGGCGTTCGTCGTGGTGTGCCGACCGGAGCCGAGCGTGCTGCGGGCGGCGGCCTGCGGGCTGGTGGTGCTGCTGGCGATCGCCACCGGCCGCAGACGGTCGTTGATCCCGGCGCTGGCCGGGGTGGTGCTGCTCCTGGTGCTGTACGACCCGTGGCTGGCACGGAGTTACGGGTTCCTGCTGTCCGTGCTGGCCACCGGGGCTCTGCTGGTGGTCGCGCCGGGGTGGAGCGACGGGCTGCGGCGGCGCGGGGTGCCGGGGCGGGTCGCGGAGGCGCTGGCCGCCGCGCTGGCGGCGCAGGCGGTGACCGCGCCGGTCGTGGTGGTCTTCGCGGGCCGGACGAGTCTGGTGGCGATCCCGGCGAACCTCTTCGCGGAGCTGGCGGTGGCGCCCGCGACGGTGTTCGGGTTCGTGGCGCTCGCCGTGGCGCCGGTGTGGGCCGCCGGCGCGAGTGGGGCGGCCTGGGTGGCGGGGTGGCCGGCCGGCTGGATCGCCGGGGTGGCTCGGGCCGGTGCGGAGCTGCCGGGTGCGGAGCTGGCGTGGCCCGGCGGCTGGTGGGGCGGGGCGGCGCTGGCGCTGCTCACGTGCCTGGTGGTGGCGGGGGTGCGACGGCTGCGGCACCGGACCTGGCTGGTGGTCGGGGTGACCTTGCTGCTGGTCCTCGTGGTGGTGCGGCCGGTGCCACTGATGCGGTGGGTGACCGGATGGCCGCCGCCGGGCTGGGTGGTCGCCATGTGCCAGGTGGGTCAGGGCGACGCCGTGGTGCTCGCGGCGGGCAGGGGCACGGGGGTGGTCGTGGACGCAGGGCCGGAGCCGGCGGCGGTGGACCGCTGTCTGCGCGAACTCGGGGTGAGACAGGTGCCGTTGCTGGTACTGACCCACTTCTTCTTTCAGCTGTTCAGATCTGTCTCATGAAGTGTGTGGTTCAGTCTCGCTGAGTTACGTACGAGACAGATGAGCCGAGGCAGTAGAAGGCTCTGGGAAGGGGTGGATGTGGAGCTTGCCTTCGTACAGTCCGAGTTACTGGAGAAGCACTTGGACACCGAGGTGATCTCCGCTGCTGAGGTGGCTGCGCTGCTGAAGAGGCGGGGGGTGCTTGACGGTACGCCGGTCTACCTCGACGAGGAGACGATGATGCCGCTGCCGCCCTTGTGTGACTATGGCCGGTACCTGGCCACTGCCTTGCTGGACGAGTCCACGCTGAAGGACTACGGGCGGGTGATCGGACGGGCGGACAGCCATCTGGTCGGTCTGCAGAGCGGCGTTCTGTCGGCGACGGAATCGGATCTTGTGGCCTATCGTGACGAGCGGACCCGGTGGCAGAGGAAGCCGATCGGCTGGGACGCGTGGAGCAAGGAATCGTTTGTCCTGGACGACTTATACGGCTTCCTGGTCGACCGCGGATTCCTTGCCCAGCGGCCGGTCAGAGTGGTGGCCCGGGGCCGCAACGCGCTGGCACCGCGACTCCGGTCGGGCATGGACATCCGGCACCTGACCCACGAGCAGTACCGGTACTTCCGGGACGTCGGGCTGGGCGGGCAGTTACCTGGCGCTGAGGTTGACCTGCAATTTCGCGGCTGGGCCCCGCTGCGTAATCGGGCCGGATCCGACATGGCCCTGGGATCGGGATCCCGGTGGCGGGAGTGGGCGACGGTGCTGCTTCCCGAGATCGGGCTCTGGCCCGGGATGCCGGGCGGGGCCGCAGAGTTCACTGTTCAGGCCTGTGCGAAGTACGGCAAAGCGCGGACCCTCTACTTCCCGGAGGACACCGTTGCCTCCGCGGAGCTGTTCTGCCTGCTGGAGCGCCCGGACATCGTCCGCAGAGCGGCCCGGGGCCTGGAGCGCAAGGCCCGCGACCTGTTCGTGGTGGGCGAGGTCGACATCGCCGGCGGCCGGCTGAGGGGCGTCCTTGACGGGGTCGTGCGCGAGTTCGAGATCTCGGCGATGCCGCCCAAGATACGGCGGATCACGGTGCACGAGGGCGAGTTCGGCCTGGAGGCGATGACCCTGTTCGTCTGCCGCGGCGGACTGATGCCCGGGGCAGACGCCTGGAAGAGCTACCGCCACCAGGCATGGGACCGGATGATCGCGCTCGCCGACGAGGCGACGCCGCTTCTGCCGAGACGGCGATGGAGGTGGCACGACCTGAGGCACACCTACGCCCTGCAGCTGCTCACCTACCTGGAGAACTTGATGGACGGCGAGGAGCCCGATCTGCAGGCCCGCCGCCGTCGGCACCGCTCTTACCTGAGCGGGCATATCCGGCACAACCCGCTGCTGATCGTCAGCCGCAGACTCGGGCACGCCAGCCCGGAGACCACCTATCAGTACCTTCAGTACACCGATGACCTGATCGACGAGTTCGAGGCCGCGTTCGCCAGCTGGGTCGGGGACGACGAGGCGACCTACGCCGAGATCGCCTCACACGCCCTGTCCGGCGAGAAGGGCGGCCGCTGATGCCGCCGAAGTCACGCAGGTCAGGCCGCACCAAGCAGGAGAGTCAGCGACTGAGGGCAGCTCTGGCGAACCCGGTCCCGGCGGGTGGTGTCGGGCTTCGCGTCACCGACGCGCCCGGCTATCCGCTGGCCGTCGACCCGGCGGAATACAACTGCTCCCTGCTGGCAGCACAGTTGGCGGACGAGTGGATCGAGTACGTGGCGGCGACCGGCATGACGTTCCAGGCCAAGGTCTATGCCCAGGCGGTCAACCGCTTCTGCGAGTACGTGGATACGCACCACGGCGAGGCGGCGGCGAAGACGTCGCTCGCTGACTCAGATCTGTTCACGTCCCTGGTCGGATGGGAGTTGTCCCTGCCCAAGGAGTACGCCGAGGGCTCGACCCGGCCGCGCCTGATCTCCGGTGCGCTTCGTACTCTGATCGTGCGCCGGGACGACCACCGCGAACGTCACGTTGCACCGGAGCTGGCCCGGCTGGCTCGAGGAGCCGCGCTCATCGGCTGGGGCGAGACGACGGAGCGGGACGAGTTCACACGCAAGGAGAAGCGAGCCCTGGTCAGGGCGGCCTGGCAGAGCGTCCACGCCACGCGCACGCGGCTACGCGACGGGTGGGCCCTGGCCGAGCAGGGACGGCGTCCCTCCGAGGGCAGCTGGACCAGCATCGCCGACCTGCTCTGGGGGCTGTCCCGCGACGAGATCACTCCGGACGACATTCGCCGCAACCTCCCGCTCCCGGGCCAGTGGCCGGCCGAGTTGCTGGCCTTTGCTGCCGGAGACGGAATCCTCGTTCCGAACAACGCGCGGTTCTCGCTCTGCTGCAAACTGTTTCTCCAGCTCTACCCCGCCGCCCGCGACCTGCACGCCTTCAGGATTCTGCTGATGGACGCCACCGGACACGCTTCCGAGGAGGTCACCTCGTTCGGCGAGTCCGAGGTGGAGTTCCTGCCCAAGGGCGTCCGGCTCACCCTGCGCAAGAACCGTGCCGGGCTGCTGCGGCACCGGGCTTTCCGCGACCGACCCGCCTCCGACGCACCCGAGGACGGGGACCTCATCGTGAACTGGCCGCGACGTGAGGCCAGCGAGGTGGTCCGCCAACTGCTGGAGGTCACTGAGCGGGTCCGCGCCAAGGCCCCGCACGTCACAGACACGCTGTTCGTCAGCGCATCCGTCCGGGGCTCGTTCACCGCGGTCTTCGGCCGCTGGAACCCCCAGGTCAGCGGCGCCTCCTTCGGCCACTGGCTGGATGCCATGGGAGTCGAGATCGCAGGCGACCGCAACATCGGCCGCCTGCGCAAGTCCGTCAAGGTCGAGAAGGCCATCGTCAGCGAAGGCCGCATCAGCGACGCTGCCGACGACCACACCGAGGAGACCTTCGCCAGCCACTACGCCCAGGGCACCACGTTGCGGATCATGTCCGGCCGCACCATCACCACCGCCCAGCAGCACTGGCTCGACCAGGCCCTCGCCCGCGTCGACGGCCCCACCGTCGTCGCCCCCAGCGACGACGAGGACCCCGGCCGAGACCAACTGCAGGAAGCAGGGCTGTCCCCTGACGAGGCCGAGGCCATCATGACGGGCCAGCTCGACATGGGCGTCTCACATTGCAGAAACCCCTACGAGTCGCCCTTCAGCCCGCCCGGCGAACTCTGCGCGGTGGCACCACTGCGCTGTCTGGAATGCCGCAACGCCTGGATTCTCCCCTCCAACCTGCCCCAGCTACTCCTCTTCGAAGATCACTTGAAGCGACTGCGCACGCGCCTGGCACCGCCGGTCTTCACCCGCCTCTGGGGGCAGAGCTGGGTGAACCTCCGCGCCGTCATCGCCGACCGCACGGACGAGGAAAAGATCCAGGCCCGCAAGCACATCGACGCCGGCGAAGCCGTGCTGGACCTGCCCCTGAACGCGAACACGGAGTTCGACACATGAGCCTCGTCCTGCCCCATCAGCGACGCCCCTCTCTCTTCCGTGACGACGAACCCGTCATCCAGGGACGCGTGTTGATGCACGGAGCCAACGTCCCCCGCTTCGGTGACACCGACACCTGGGACTTCAACGGCGTCCTCAAACGACCGGCCAACCTCACACCCGGCAACTGGAAAGTCCACTTCAGTCAGGAACTGGTGCATCCCTACTGGAATCTGCTGGCCCGTGAGTTCCTGATGCTCCTGGCCAACCAGCGTCACATGGCGGTGCTCAGCGCCGGTGTCGCCCTGGATGGCCCCTCCGACCCCCGGAGCCTGATCCACATCGCCTCGCACCTGCGGACGACGGCGCGATGGGCACGTGAGACGGGCATCTCACCGTATCCGGACGCCTGGGCTGTCGAAGACCTGCAGCAGCGCGTCAAGGACATGGCCCTCGGCGAGTCCTCCGCTCACACCATCCGCAGTCATGTGGCGACACTGAAGAGTCTGGCGGCGGCCGAGCCCCTGTTAAGTCTTCCCTGGCCGCACGGGGATCCGTGGCCGGGCAGGAGCGCACGCCAAGTTGCACAGGTCAGCACCGAGCAGAAGCTCTCAACTCCCGCTGTCCCGCCGGAGACGTGGTTTCCGCTGGTCCGATCGGCCTGGGCCTACATCCATCAGTTCGCTCCAGATGTTCTGCGGGCCGACCGCCGGCTGCGTGAGCTCCGTGCAGCCGCACGGCGATCCATGCACGGCCTCGATGCACGCCTCGAGAAGTGGCTTGCCGACGGCCGGAACCAGATCCCTCTCCACAGCCCGGCATCCCACTACGGCGACTTCGAGGTGAACTGGCGGATGCTGACGCTCCTGCTCGGCTACGACGACACGAAGATCAGGGCCTTCGACAGGCTCGCCGGCATCCGCAGAAAGCGCCGAGATCTGGTCCTGGAGGTGGTGGCCGCAGGGCGGGCGACGACGCATGGGCTGACCGGAGAACTGGTACAAGTCACCCGGGAAGACGGCAGCACGGGCCCCTGGCACCCCGGCATCGACCCCAGAACCTTGGTCAACCTGAAGACGGCGTTGCGCGATGCGGCGTTCGTGCTGGTGGTCGGATTCTCCATGATGCGCGACTCGGAGATCCACGAGATCTTGCGAGGATCCGTCGTCGAGCACTACAACGCTCCAGCGGTCTCCTCCACCAAGATCAAGGGAACCTCCAGTCGGCCCGGAAAGCACTGGTGGATCGCCGACCCCATCGTCGAGGCCCTCGCGGTCGCAGAAGAGGTGTCCCTCCACCCCGAACGCGTCTTCGCCTCCGTTCACTCCACCCGGCAGGACGACGGCACCGGAGACAGTGTCGACATGCTCGCCTCGTTCGTGCGGGTCGTGAACGCGGGCCGGTCCTGGTCGGGCCTCGACGAGATCCCCACCACCTACATCCGTCCTCACATGTTCCGCAAGACCATGGCGATGCTCACCGACCAGTTCCCCGGCTCCGAGATCGCCACTGGCATCCAGCTCAAGCACATGGCCGCCCGAGCCCTGGCCAACGCCACCACCCGCAGTTACGCGGCCTCCGACGACAACTGGGCCAAGTACCTCGAAGACGCCCTCGACAACGTCAAGTTCCGCAAGATCAAAGACCTCTATCAGCAGCACACTGCAGGCGAGGAGATCGGATTCGGCCCAGGCGCCGAGCGGGTCAAGGACGCATTCGACCAGATCGCGGAGACGGTCAAAGCCCGAATCGGCGACGCCCGCACCGCCGACACACTCCTGCGAACCACCCGAATCCACATCCGCTTCGGCATGCTCAACAACTGCACCGCCGACCACACCAACCCCGTCGGTGCCGTCTGCCTCGAAAACGCGATCATCCCCGACGGCCACATCGGCCCACTCGACTGGCGATGCCGGCCTGACCGATGCGCCAACAGCATGATCGGCCCCGAGCACCTCCCGATCTACGACTCCCACCAGCGCAAACAACTGGAGATCATCAACAACCCGGTGATCCCGACTGTCCGTCGAGACCTCGCCGAGCGCGAACTCGACATCGCCCGCAACGTCCTCGCGATGGCGGAGGAAGCTCAGTGACCGACACCGCCGGCACCCTCCGGGACGAGGTCAGCCCCAAAACCGCCGCTGCATTGCGGGCAGCCATGACCCGTCTCTTCGAAGGACGCCCCCAGCGCACAGACGGCCGCCTCACGAAAGAGAACCTCTACAAAGAAGCCCAGGTCAGCCGCGCGACGATGAACCGCGCGCACGCCGTCCTGGCCGAGTGGGACGCCTACGTCGCCACCCATGGAAAGAAGACGGCGGGTGAAGCACAACGCGACGCGGCCATCACGGAACTCAAGCGACGCCTCACCAAGAAGACCCAGGAGTGCACGCTCCTGGAGAACAAGTTGAAGGCCGCAGCCACCGCTATCGCCGCCCTCTACCACGACAACGAAGCCCTTCGACAGGAGTTGAACCGCGACGTCTCAGCCTCCGTCACGCCCATCCGGCCTCGCGGCCCCCGCCAACGACGCTAGCGCCCTGCTCAAGCGTCCATCGTTCCTCATCCCGCATGTCTCATGAGACACATCGAGCGCGAAGAACATGCCCACGCCGATCATGTGGCCGGCCTGCCGGGGGTGTTGAAGGGGCGGGCCGTGGGGGCGATCCAGGTCACGGGGCTCGACGAGCCGCCCGGCCAGGCGGAGTTCGTCCGTCGGTCGGCGGGCGCCGCCGGGGTGCCGGTGGTGCGGGCGGAGCCGGGGGAGCGGCGGCGGGCCGGGGCGTTGGAGTGGCGGGTGCTGTGGCCGCCGGCGGGGCCGGGGCCGGCCGGCGGCGGACCGAACGACGCCAGTGTCACGCTCCTCGTCCGTGGGCCGGGCGGGGTGAGTGTGCTGCTCCTCGGGGATCTGGAGCCGCCGGCGCAGCGCGCCCTGTGGCAGGCCCATCCGGAGCTGGGGGCGGTGGACGTGCTGAAGGTGGCCCACCACGGGAGCGCGCACCAGGACCCCGGTCTGGCCGCGAGGGTGCGGCCGCGCCTCGCACTGGTCTCGGCGGGGCGGGACAACCCGTACGGCCATCCGTCGCCGCGGACACTGGCCGCGTTGCGGGCCGGTGGGGCGCGGGTGCTGCGGACCGACCGGGACGGGGCGATCGCGGTGGCGGGTGCGGGGAGCGGCCTGGTCGCCGTGGCGCGGGGGTGGTGAGCGACGGTCCGCCGGCGGAAGGGCCTTTGCGACGAGGCCCATGTAAAGAACTGCTTGTAAAGGAATCTTTCTATAGATAGCTTTAGAACATGCGGGAGAACAGTGCGGAACAGCCCGGGGGCGAGAAGGCCCACAGCATCAAGCTGACCGATCCCCGGGCCCTGCGGGCCTACGCCCACCCCCTGCGGCTGACCCTCGTCGGGCTGCTGCGCAGGCACGGGCCCTTCACCGCGACCCGGGCCGCCGAGCTGACCGGGGAATCGGTGGCCAGCTGCTCGTACCACCTGCGGATACTCGCCAAGTACGGGCTCGTGGAGGAGGCTCCCGGCGGACGCGGCCGGGAGAAGCCCTGGCGGGCCACCGCCCGGTACACCGAGTGGCCCGGTTACAGCGACGACCCCTCGGTCGCCCAAGCGGCCGACGAGCTCAACGTGGCCGTCGCCGAGCGGTACTTCGGACGGTTCGTCCAGGTGCTGGAGAGCCGGGCGGGCATCTCGAAGGAGTGGCGGGAGGCCGAGCTGTTCGGCGACGCCCTGGTGTACCTCACCCCCGCCGAGCTCGCCTCCCTCGGTGAGCGGATCGACGCACTGCTCGGGGCCTACGCGGACCGCGAGGGCGACCCGGCCCTCCGGCCCCCGGGCGCGCGGCCGGTCAGCTTCATGAAGATCGCCTATCTGGACCCGGACGGCGGAAACGACGAAGAGGAGGAGTGACGGGGATGGCCCTCACCGCGCGGGTTCCGGCGCTGCTGCGCGAGCGGACGTTCCGCCGCTACTGGACGGGACAGACCGTCTCGCTCGTCGGTGACCAGATATCCCTCATGGCACTGCCGCTCGCCGCCGTGCTCGTGCTCGGCGCCGACGCCGCGCAGATGGGCTGGCTGAAGACCCTCGAACTCCTTCCGGCCCTGCTGCTCAACCTGCCCTTCGGGGCCTGGGTCGACCGCCGGGCCGACCGGCGGCGCATCATGATCGCCACGGACCTGGGGCGGGCCGCGCTGCTGCTCACCCTGCCCGTCGCCTACGCGCTCGACATGCTGGCGCTCGGCCAGCTCTACGCGGTCGCCCTCGGGGTGGGCGCCCTCTCGGTGCTCTTCGAGGTCTGCAACTCCACGATCTTCGCGTCCCTCGTTCCCGCCGAGCGCTTCGTCCAGGCCAACTCGCTGGTGAACGGAAGCCGTTCGATGGCCTGGCTCGCCGGGCCCAGCGTCGGCGGCGTCCTGGTGCAGGTCCTGACCGCACCCCTGGCGCTGCTGGCGGACGCCCTCACGTATCTGGTGTCGGCCGGCTTCCTGGCCAGGATCCGGCCCGACGAGCCCGCTCCGGCGCCCGTGGCGAAGGGACACTTCACGGAGGGCATCCGCTGGGTGGTGCGGGAGCCGTCGATGCGGGCGCTCTTCGCCGCCGCCGGCACCATCCAGTTCTTCAACTTCATGTTCCACACCCTCTTCGTCCTCTACGTCACCAAGGACCTCGGTCTCGGCGCGGGACTGCTCGGCCTGGTGCTCGGCACCGGGGCCGTCGGCGGTCTGCTCGGAGCGGCGTGCAGTGGAGCGGTCGTCCGCCGGATCGGCATCGGCGGCTCCCTCGTCGCCGGCACCCTGGGCTTCACCCTGCCGCTGGTCCTCATACCCGCCGCCGACGGGCCGCTTCCGCTCGTGGTGGGCGTGCTCTTCGCCGCCGAGTTCCTGTCCTGCGCCGGAGTCATGATCGTCGACGTGGCCGCCGGATCCCTCCAGATGGCCCTCATACCCGAGACCATGCGGGCCCGGGTCATGGGCGCCTTCCGCACCCTCAACCACGGCTTCCGCCCGATCGGCGCCCTCGCCGGCGGTGTGCTGGGCACGGCGATCGGCGTCCGTCCCACCCTGTGGGTCGCCACCGTCGGCGCCGTATTCGCGGTCCTGTGGCTCCTGCCCTCACCACTCCCGCGGATGCGTGAACTGCCCACCCGGGAGACGGAACCGGACGCCACCACCCCCTGACGCCGACCGGGCGGGCAGACTGCCCGTATGACCGATCATGAAGAGACCGCGGGGCTGTCGGACACCTCCGTGCGGCGCTACCTGGAGCGCATCGGGGCCCGGCGGCCGGACCGGGCCGACGCCGAGGCGCTGCGGGAGCTGCACCTGAGGCACCTGCTCACCGTGCCCTTCGAGAACCTGTCCATCCACCTCGGACAGGACATCGTCCTCGACGAGAAGGCGCTGGTCGACAAGGTGGTCGAGGCCCGGCGGGGCGGGTTCTGTTACGAGCTGAACGCCGCCTTCGCCGCTCTGCTCCGGGCGCTCGGCTACCGGGTCGAGCTGCTCCAGGCCCGGGTCCTCGGCCCGGACGGCCGGGTGGGGATCCCGTACGACCACATGGCCCTGCGGGTGGAGACCGCCGACGGGGAGCTCCTGCTGGCGGACGTGGGCTTCGGGGACCACAGCCACCATCCGCTCGCCCTCGACGAGCGAGGGGAGCAGTCCGACCCCTCGGGGACCTTCGTGATCGTGGCGGTCCCGGGGGCGGAAGGGGACCTCGACGTGGTGCGGGACGGGAAGCCGCAGTACCGGCTGGAGCCGCGACCGCGAGAGCTCGCGGACTTCACCGCGGGCGCCTGGTACCACCGGACCTCGCCGGAGTCCCACTTCACCCGCGGGGTGATCTGCTCGCTGCTCACCGAGGACGGCCGGGTCAGCATCGGGGGCCGGAAGCTGTACCGGACCGTGGCCGGCGAGCGCGTCGAGCGGGAGTGCGGGACGGACGAGGAGCTGCGCGAGGCGTACCGGGAGCTGTTCGGCATCACGCTCGACGAACTGCCCGTCGTACCGGGGCCGGGCAAGCGGAAACCGTAATTCGGACGTGTCGGAAGGAAGAGCGCGTTTGCCTCGAACACCTCAAGGGTGATCGAATACGAACTCGTTGCATAGTGAACGAGTCGCACGGGGGTGCGTTGAGGATGTTCGGTGGTCTCTTCGGGAAGCGCGGGAACGGCATGGCCGGCGGGCGGGGCGGTGCCCTCGCAGGGGTCGCCGTGCCCGCCTCGGCCGGGGTGCTGAGCTGCCGGGTGCTCGACCCCGTGCACGAGCCGCTGCGACAGGCGGAGTTCGCGCTCACCGACACGGCCGGCCGCAAGGTGCTGGGCGGGGAGACCGATCCGTACGGCACCCTCCTCGCCACGGTTCCGGCCGGCGAGTACCGGATCGCCGTCACCTCGGACGGGTACACCCCGCACCACGCCGCCGCCGTGGTGGAGCAGGGCGCCCACGCCGACCTCGGCGACGTCCTGCTCCAGGTCGCCCCGCAGCCACCGCTGCCCGAGCCGGGTGACTGGGAGATCGACCCCACCCACTCCCAGATCGGCTTCACGGCCCGGCACATCGGACTGGCGCGGATCCACGGCCGGTTCAACGGCTTCGCCGGCGCGATACGCATCGCCGACCGCATGGAACACTCCGCGATGCACGTCGTCATCGACGCCGCCTCCATCGACACCGGCGTCCAGATGCGCGACGACCACCTGCGGTCGAGCGACTTCCTCGACATCGGAGTCCACCCGACCATCGAGTTCTTCAGCGAGCGTTTCAGCCACCGGGGCGGCACCCGCTGGAACGTCACCGGAGCGCTCAGCCTCCACGGCGTCAGCCGCACGGTCACGCTGGACACCCAGTACCTCGGCCTCGGCAGCGGTCTCGAGGGCGAGCCGCGCTGCGCCTGCCGGGCCACCACCGAACTCCACCGCGAGGACTTCACCCTCACCTGGCAGACCCTGCTCGCGCGGGGCATCGCGGCCGTCGGCTCCAGCATCTCCATCGATCTGGACGTCCAGATCGTGCCGAAGGGCGGCCGTTAGGGGACCCGGCCGGTCAGGGGGCCTCCAGCCAGCCCTCGTACTCGGCGGCGAAGGAGTCCAGCGCCGACGGGTCGAGCCGGCCGCCCGGGTCCTCGACCACCACCAGCCACTGCGCGTCCTCGGCGTCGTCCTCGCCGGCCAGCGCGTCCCTGACCAGCTGCGGCTCCTCGGCCACCCCGAAGCGGCCGGCCAGCTCCTCGGCCACCTCCTCGGCGGCGTCGCGGTCGGGGAGCACCAGTACGTGTCGTTCACTCACCCGCCCATTCTCGCCCGGGCGGCGCCGGAGCCTCACCGGGGTCCGCTGTCGGTGGGCCGTGGGATGCTGGATCGCGATGGCCACCAGAAAGACTTCCAGCGACGACCTCCTCGGCCCCGTCACGCTCGCCGTGGGCCAGGAGGACCTGCTCCTCGACCGCGCCGTCCGGGAGGTGGTGGCGGCCGCCCGCGCCGCCGACGCCGACACGGACGTACGGGACCTCACCCCCGACCAGCTCCAGCCCGGGTCGCTCGCCGAGCTCACCAGCCCCTCGCTCTTCGCCGAGCGCAAGGTGCTGGTCGTGCGCAACGCGCAGGACCTCTCCGCGGAGACCGTCAAGGACGTCAAGGGGTACCTCGACGCGCCGGTCGAGGACATCACGCTCGTCCTGCTGCACGCGGGCGGAGCCAAGGGCAAGGGACTCCTCGACGCGGCCCGCAAGGCGGGGGCGCGGGAGGTGGCCTGCCCGAAGACGACGAAGCCGGCGGAGCGGCTGACCTTCGTCCGGCAGGAGTTCCGGACGCTCGGGCGGTCCGCCACGCCCGAGGCGTGCCAGGCGCTCGTCGACTCCATCGGCAGCGACCTGCGGGAGCTGGCTTCCGCGGTCACGCAGCTGACGGCGGACGTCGACGGGACGATCGACGAGGCGGTCGTCGGCCGGTACTACACCGGCCGGGCCGAGGCGTCGTCCTTCAACGTGGCCGACCGGGCCGTGGAGGGACGGGCGGCGGAGGCGCTGGAGGCCCTGCGCTGGTCGCTCTCGACCGGGGTCGCGCCCGTGCTCATCACGAGCGCGCTCGCGCAGGGGGTGCGGGCGATCGGGAAGCTGTCGTCCGCGCGCGGAGGGCGGCCCGCCGACCTCGCGCGCGAGCTGGGCATGCCGCCGTGGAAGATCGACCGGGTGCGGCAGCAGATGCGGGGCTGGACCCCGGACGGCGTCGCCATGGCCCTGCGGGCCGTCGCGGAGGCGGACGCGGGGGTGAAGGGCGGCGGGGACGACCCCGAGTACGCCCTGGAGAAGGCGGTCGTCGCGGTGGCGCGAGCCGCGCGGGCGGGTCGCGGGGGGCGCTGACGGGGCGGGCGGTCTGCTCTGGCGGGGCGGCTTTCCTGTCGGGGCGGTTCCGGGTGGAGTGCGGCGCGGTGGTCCGGTGCGGTGGTCCGGTGCGGGGGCGGCCGGTTCGCGGGTGCGGGTCGTCGTGGGTCGCCGTCTGCGAGGCCCCCCACCCCACCCCTTCCCGAAACCCTGCCGGGGGCTGACGGGCCGAGGCCGCCCGGACCGGTCCGCCGGACCCTACGGGCCGTGCCCGCGCGCCGGTGATGCGCGCCGGGCCTTTTGGGGCCCACAGGCCCGGGCCCGCGATGGTTACTGCGCTCGCGCAGCGCACGAGGCTCAGGCCCGCGGCGCGCGACGGGCGCGCGGTGGGGCCGCACTCCACCGTGGCCGGTCCGCGAAGCGTGCTGCGCGCGCGTGGCCCACAAGGCTCGGGCCTGCGGCGCGCTACGGGGTCGAGGTGGGGCCCTCAACGTGGCCGGTCCGCGAAGCGTGCCGGGCTCGTGAGGCCCACCAAGATCGGGCCCGCGGTGCGCGACGGCTCAGCGATGCGTTCCGGGGTCACGGGGCGCGCCTGGCTCGTGGGGCGAGTGCCCGGCGTGCCCGGCTCGTGGTGCGCGTGCCCGACTCGTGGTGCGCGTGAAGCCCGCGAGGCTCGCCGCGCGCGCCCGGTTCGTGATGCGTGCCGCGCTTGTCAGGTCCGCCGGGATGGGGCTCGCAGGGCAGGTGGCCGTCAGGCCAGGCTTCCGTGCGGAGGCCGTCCGTGGCTGCCGGGGCCGGCGGAAGGTGGGCAGCACGAAGGCCCCGGGCGTCCTGGGGAAGGAGCGGCCGGGGCCTTCGGGTTACCGCCTGTGGTCCCGTACACGCGTGGCGAACGCGTTTCGCGTACGGGCCGGGTGGCCGGGCGGGAGCGGTAGAGAGGGTCCGCTGGGTCCCGTACGGCCGGAGTACTGCCTGAGATCAGAAGATCCGGACTCAGCCCTGGAGGGAGGCAACCTTGATCGCCAGCGCCGACTTCTTGTTGGCGGCGGCGTTCTTGTGGATGACACCCTTCGAGACGGCCTTGTCGAGCTGACGCGAGGCGGCACGGGTGGCCACGGTGGCCTTCTCGAGGTCGCCGGCGGCGACAGCCTCACGGGCCTTGCGGATCGCGGTCTTGAGCGACGACTTGACGGCCTTGTTGCGCAGGCGCGCCTTCTCGTTGGTCTTGTTCCGCTTGATCTGGGACTTGATGTTCGCCACTGAGAGAGCCTTTACAGGTTCGATGTTTCTTCAGGTATGTGCCACGCAGCTGAGAGGGCACACGAGACACAGCCGTCCACGTTATCAGGCGCCCGCGCAAGCGCCCAAACGGCGGCCCGGGCCGCCCGAACCGGACGCCTGGCCGCGGGCATGGGACGATGGGGGCTACGTATCCGTTCCGAACATCGCCCGAGACGAGAACCCTGCGTGCCCGCGACTCCTACCAACGTGCCCGAGCCGAGCCGTACCGACCCGGCTCTGATCCGCAACTTCTGCATCATCGCGCACATCGACCACGGCAAGTCCACGCTCGCCGACCGGATGCTCCAGCTGACCGGTGTGGTCGACCAGCGGCAGATGCGCGCCCAGTACCTCGACCGGATGGACATCGAGCGTGAGCGCGGCATCACGATCAAGTCCCAGGCGGTCCGGCTGCCCTGGGCCCCCACGGAGGGGCCGGAGCAGGGACGTACGCACATCCTCAACATGATCGACACCCCCGGGCACGTCGACTTCACGTACGAGGTGTCGCGGTCGCTGGCCGCCTGCGAGGGCACGATCCTGCTGGTCGACGCCGCCCAGGGCATCGAGGCGCAGACCCTCGCCAACCTGTACCTGGCGATGGAGAACGACCTCACGATCGTCCCGGTCCTCAACAAGATCGACCTCCCGGCCGCCCAGCCGGAGAAGTTCGCCGAGGAGCTGGCCAACCTCATCGGCTGCCAGCCGGAGGACGTCCTCAAGGTCTCCGCCAAGACCGGCCTCGGCGTCGAGGCACTGCTCGACCGGGTCGTCAAGGACGTGCCGGCGCCCGTCGGTGTCGCCGACGCGCCCGCCCGCGCGATGATCTTCGACTCCGTGTACGACTCGTACCGCGGCGTCGTGACCTACGTCCGTGTCGTCGACGGGCAGCTCAACAAGCGCGAGCGCATCAAGATGATGTCGACCGGCGCCACCCACGAGTTGCTGGAGATCGGCGTCTCGTCCCCCGAGATGACGGCGTCCGACGGTCTCGGCGTCGGCGAGGTGGGCTACCTCATCACCGGCGTGAAGGACGTCCGCCAGTCCAAGGTCGGTGACACGATCACCTCGCAGTCCAAGGGCGCCACCGAGGCGCTGGGCGGGTACAAGGACCCGAAGCCGATGGTCTTCTCGGGGCTCTACCCGCTGGACGGCTCGGAGTACCCCGACCTCCGCGAGGCCCTCGACAAGCTCCAGCTCAACGACGCCGCGCTCGTCTACGAGCCGGAGACCTCCGCGGCCCTCGGCTTCGGCTTCCGCGTCGGCTTCCTCGGCCTGCTCCACCTGGACGTGATCCGGGAGCGCCTGGAGCGCGAGTTCGGGCTCGACCTCATCGCCACCGCCCCCAACGTGGTCTACCGCGTGGTCATGGAGGACGGCAGCGAGCACACGGTCACCAACCCGAGCGAGTTCCCCGAGGGCAAGATCGACGACGTGTACGAGCCCGTCGTGCGCGCCACGATCCTCGCGCCCAGCGAGTTCATCGGCGCGATCATGGAGCTCTGCCAGACCCGCCGCGGCACGCTCATCGGCATGGACTACCTCTCCGAGGACCGGGTCGAGATCCGCTACACCCTGCCCCTCGCCGAGATCGTCTTCGACTTCTTCGACCAGCTGAAGTCGAAGACCCGCGGCTACGCCTCGCTGGACTACGAGCCCACCGGCGAGCAGGCGTCCAGCCTGGTCAAGGTCGACATCCTGCTGCACGGCGACAAGGTCGACGCCTTCTCCGCCGTCACCCACAAGGACGCCGCCTACGCCTACGGCGTGCGGCTCGTCGCCAAGCTGCGCGAGCTCATCCCGCGGCAGGCGTTCGAGGTGCCGATCCAGGCCGCCATCGGTTCCCGGGTCATCGCCCGCGAGACCATTCGCGCCATCCGCAAGGACGTCCTCGCCAAGTGCTACGGCGGTGACATCTCCCGTAAGCGGAAGCTGCTGGAGAAGCAGAAGGAAGGCAAGAAGCGGATGAAGATGGTCGGCTCCGTGGAGGTCCCGCAGGAGGCGTTCATCGCCGTCCTGTCGAGCGACGAGTCCGGCGGCAAGAGCAAGAAGTAGCCACCCCGGCCGAAGCGAACGGGTCCGCGTGCCACCGGCGCGCGGACCCGTTCGTTATCCACAGGCCCTTACGTACCGGACCTCGGCGCTCTAATCTGAAGCCCCCCGAAGGTTACTCGCGAGTTAGTTACGCCTCAGCAGTCGTCGTACCCGTACTCGCGCCCAGTCGTAGTTGCACCGACCACCGCACCGCCAACAGGCAATGCCGCCGCCCGGAGGACGACGTGAGCGACAACCAGACCCAGATCGACAACCGGCCGCCCTCCGTCGCGGCGCTCTTCCTCGAACGGGTCGAGCGCACCCCCGACGCCGAGGCGTACCGCCATCCGGTGCCCGCCGCCTCCGGCTCGGGACCGGACGACTGGAAGTCGCTCAGCTGGGGCCAGGCCGCGCAGCGCGTCTTCGCCATCGCCGCCGGCCTGATCGACCTCGGCATCCGCTCCGAGGAGCGGGTCGCCCTCGCCTCCGCCACGCGGGTCGAGTGGATCCTCGCCGACCTCGGCGTGATGTGCGCCGGCGCCGCCACCACCACGGTCTACCCGCAGACCAACGCCGACGAGTCCGCCTTCATCCTCGCCGACTCCGAGTCGAAGGTGCTCATCGCCGAGGACGCGGCCCAGCTCGCCAAGGCGGTCGAGCGCCGCGCCGACCTGCCCGGCCTCCACCACGTCGTCGTCATCGACGCCGAGGGCGCGGACACCTCCGAGGAGTGGGTCCTCACCCTCGCCGACCTGGAGGCGCGCGGAGCCGCGTACCTGGAGAAGCACCCCGAGGCGGTCAAGGAGCGGGTCTCCGCGATCACCGCCGAGCAGCTCGCCACCCTCATCTACACCTCCGGCACCACCGGCCGCCCCAAGGGCGTCCGTCTGCCGCACGACAACTGGTCGTACATGGCCAAGGCCATCGCCGCCACCGGACTCGTCACCCAGGACGACGTCCAGTACCTGTGGCTGCCGCTCGCCCACGTCTTCGGCAAGGTCCTCACCTCCGGCCAGATCGAGGTCGGGCACGTCACCGCCGTCGACGGCCGCGTCGACAAGATCATCGAGAACCTGCCGGTGGTCCAGCCGACCTACATGGCGGCCGTCCCCCGGATCTTCGAGAAGGTCTACAACGGGGTCGCCGCCAAGGCCCGCGCCGCCGGCGGCGCCAAGTACAAGATCTTCCAGTGGGCCGCCGGCGTAGGCCGCGAGTACGCCAAGGTCACCCAGGACAACTTCCGCCGCACCGGCACCGCCTCCGCGCCCTTCGGCCTGACCGCCAAGCACAAGGTCGCCGACACCCTCGTCTTCGCCAAGATCCGCGAGGCCTTCGGCGGCCGGCTGCGCGCCTGCATCTCCGGCTCCGCCGCCCTCGCCCCCGAGATCGGCTACTTCTTCGCCGGCGCCGGCATCCACATCCTGGAGGGATACGGCCTCACCGAGTCCTCCGCCGCCTCCTTCGTCAACCCCGGCGAGGCATACCGCACCGGCACCGTCGGCAAGCCGCTCCCCGGCACCGAGGTCCGCATCGCCGACGACGGCGAGATCCTGCTCCGCGGCCCCGGCATCATGGAGGGCTACCACGGCCTCCCCGAGAAGACCGCCGAGGTCCTGGAGGCCGACGGCTGGTTCCACACCGGCGACATCGGCGAGCTCTCCGCCGACGGATACCTCAAGATCACCGACCGCAAGAAGGACCTGATCAAGACCTCCGGCGGCAAGTACATCGCCCCGGCCGAGGTCGAGGGCCAGTTCAAGGCCGTCTGCCCGTTCGTCTCCAACATCCTCGTCCACGGCGCCGACCGGAACTACTGCACCGCGCTCATCGCCCTCGACGAGCCCTCCATCCTCGGCTGGGCCGCCGACCACGACCTCGCCGGCAAGCCGTACGCCGAGGTCGTCGCCGCCCCGCAGACCGAGAAGCTGATCCAGGGGTACGTCGACCGGCTCAACGAGGGCCTCCAGCGCTGGCAGACGATCAAGAAGTTCCGCCTGCTCCCGCGCGACCTCGACATCGAGCACGGCGAGCTCACCCCCTCGCTGAAGCTGAAGCGCCCCGTCGTCGAGCGCACCTACAAGGACCTCATCGACGGGATGTACGCCGGGTCCCGCGAGGTCTGACCGGCACGGAACCCTTCACCTCGGGCGGTGCGGGACAATGGACCCCATGCCTTCCGTACTGCCCGATGGTGAGCCCATGCCCGAGGACGGGGCGCTGCCCGCGCGCGCCCTGGAAGGGGCCGGGGAGCGGCCGCTCGGGTTCTATCTGCACGTGCCGTACTGCGCCACGCGGTGCGGCTACTGCGACTTCAACACCTACACCGCGAGCGAGCTGCGCGGTGCCGGAGGCGTGCTCGCCTCGCGCGACAACTACGCGGGGCAGGTCGTCGAGGAGGTCCGGCTCGCCCGGAAGGTGCTCGGCGACGACCCGCGGCCGGTGCGGACGGTCTTCGTCGGCGGCGGCACGCCGACGCTGCTGGCCGCCGGCGACCTCGTACGGATGCTGGCGGCGATCCGGGACGAGTTCGGGCTCGCCGACGACGCCGAGGTGACCACCGAGGCGAACCCGGAGTCCGTGGACCCCGCCTACCTGGAGGAACTGCGGGCCGGCGGGTTCAACCGCATCTCCTTCGGCATGCAGAGCGCCCGGCCGCACGTCCTGAAGATCCTCGACCGCACCCACACGCCCGGGCGGCCCGAGGCGTGCGTCGCGGAGGCGCGGGCGGCCGGCTTCGACCACGTGAACCTGGACCTGATCTACGGGACCCCCGGCGAGAGCGACGACGACTGGCGGGCCTCGCTGGACGCGGCCATCGGGGCCGGTCCCGATCACGTGAGCGCGTACGCCCTGATCGTCGAGGAGGGCACCCAGCTGGCGCGGCGGATCCGGCGCGGGGAGGTGCCGATGACCGACGACGACGTGCACGCGGACCGGTACCTGATCGCCGACGAGGCGTTCGAGAAGGCCGGGTACGCCTGGTACGAGGTGTCCAACTGGGCCACCTCCGAGGCGGGGCGCTGCCTCCACAACGAGCTGTACTGGCGCGGCGCCGACTGGTGGGGCGCCGGGCCCGGTGCCCACTCGCACGTGGGCGGCGTGCGGTGGTGGAACGTCAAGCATCCCGGCGCCTACGCCGCCGCGCTCGGGGCCGGGAAGTCGCCGGGCGCGGGGCGTGAGCTGCTGTCGGACGAGGACCGGCGGGTCGAGCGGATCCTGCTGGAGCTGCGGCTCCTGGAGGGGTGCCCGCTGGAGCTGCTGCGGGAGCAGGGGCTCGCGGCGTCGCGCCGGGCGCTGGCCGACGGGCTGCTCGACGCGGAGCCCTACGCCGCGGGGCGGGCCGTGCTGACGCTCCGGGGGCGGCTGCTCGCGGACGCGGTGGTGCGGGACCTGGTGGACTGAGACCGGGGCGCGGAGCCCGGGCGGACGAGAGCCGACCGGGCAAGGGCCCGGAGGGCCGGGCGGACGAGAGCCGAGGGCCACGCGGGCCGGGCGGACGAGGGCCGGGCGCACGCGGGCCAGGCGCACCGCGCAGGGGCCGGGAGGGGCGGCGCTACTCCGCCGTCACGAAGTCGATCAGGTGCTCGACCTTGCCGAGCAGTTCAGGCTCCAGGTCCTTGTAGGACGTGACCCGCTTCAGGATGGCCTGCCAGATCGCGCCCGTGTTGTCGGCGGGCCAGCCCAGGGCCCGGCAGGTACCCGTCTTCCAGTCCTGGCCGCGAGGGACCTCCGGCCAGGCGCGGATGCCGAGGACGGACGGTTTCACCGCCTGCCAGATGTCGATGTACGGGTGTCCCACCACCAGCACGTCGGGCGAGCTCACCCGCTCGGCGATGCGGGACTCCTTGGAGCCCGGGACCAGGTGGTCGACGAGGACGCCGAGGCGGGCGTCCGGGCCGGGGGCGAAGTCGGCGACGATCTCCGGGAGGTGGTCCACGCCCTCCAGGTACTCCACCACCACGCCCTCGACGCGCAGGTCGTCGCCCCAGACCCGTTCGACCAGCTCGGCGTCGTGGCGGCCCTCCACGTAGATGCGGCTCGCCCGCGCCACGCGCGCGCGTGCGCCGGGGACGGCGACCGAGCCGGATGCCGTACGGGCCGGGCGGGCGGGTCCGCCGGACGCGGGGCGGACCAGGGTCACCACGCGCCCCTCCAGGAGGAAGCCGCGCGGGTCCATCGGGAAGACGCGGTGCTTGCCGAAGCGGTCCTCCAGCGTCACCGTGCCCGCCTCGCAGCGGATCACGGCCCCGCAGAAGCCCGTCGAGACCTCCTCGACCACCAGGTCCGGCTCGGCGGGGACCTCGGGGGCGGGGGCCTGCTTCTTCCACCGAGGCGTCAGGTCCGGGTCGTAGCTGCGCATTTCGGGGACGCTACGACACCTGGAAGCGGCGTGCCAGTTCATCGCGCTGGCGTCGGACGAAAGCCGCGTCGACGACCGCCCCGTGGCCGGGGACGTAGAGGGCGTCCTCGCCGCCGAGGGCGAGGAGGCGGTCGAGGGCGTCGGGCCAGCGGGTGCCGATCGCGTCGGGGCCGGCCTGGGGTGCGCCGGACTCCTCGACCAGATCGCCGCAGAACACGGTCTCGCGCTCGCCCGGCACCAGCAGGGCCAGGTCGTGGCCGGTGTGGCCGGGGCCCACGTTGGCGAGGAGGACCTGCCGGTCGCCCAGGTCGAGGGTCCACTCGCCGGTCACGGTGCGACGCGGGGCCACCAGCGCCTCCGTCGCCTCCGCCGCGGCCCGCTCGTCGGCCCCGTGCCGCACCGCGTCCTCGTACAGCTCCGCGCGGGTCCTGGCGGAGGCGAGGAGCTCGTCGGTGCCGACCGCGCCGAAGACCTCCGCGCCGGCGAAGGCGGCGGTGCCGAGGACGTGGTCGAAGTGGGGATGGCCGAGTGCGATGTGCGTCACGTGACGCCCGCCGGCGATCGCCTCCGCCTGGGCCCGGATCGCGGCGCCCTCGGCGAGCGAGGAGCCCGTGTCGTACAGGAGCACCGCCCCTTCCCCCACGACCAGTCCGGTCGTCGCGTCCCAGCCGGGGAGCCGTCGCCGGCCCACTCCCGCCGCGAGCCGTTCCCATCCCTGAGCCGCCCAGACGGCCTCGTCGATGTGCATGCCACCGACGCTAGCGGGTCCGCCTCCTTGCCAGGAGCGACGGGCCCGGCCGTACACTGGCCGGGGGTTTCCTGGCACTCGGGCAGGGCGAGTGCCAAAAGCGGAGCAACCGGAACGGCTGGAGCGGGAGGTGTGCGCGTGCTGAGCGAACGCAGACTCGAGGTGCTGCGCGCCATCGTCCAGGACTACGTCGGGACGGAGGAACCGGTCGGTTCCAAGGCGCTCACCGAGCGCCACAAGCTCGGCGTGTCCCCCGCCACCGTGCGCAACGACATGGCGGTGCTGGAGGAGGAGGGGTACATCGCCCAGCCCCACACCAGCGCGGGCCGGATCCCCACCGACAAGGGCTACCGGCTCTTCGTGGACCGGCTGGCCGGCGTCAAGCCGCTCTCCACCCCCGAGCGGCGCGCCATCCACAACTTCCTCGACGGCGCCGTGGACCTCGACGACGTCGTGGGCCGTACGGTGCGGCTGCTCGCGCAGCTGACCCGGCAGGTCGCCGTCGTGCAGTACCCGTCGCTGACCCGCTCCTCGATCCGGCACGTCGAGCTGCTGTCGCTGGCCCCGGCCCGGCTGATGCTCGTCCTGATCACGGACACCGGGCGGGTCGAGCAGCGGGTGATCGACTGTCCGGCGCCCTTCGGCGAGACCTCCCTCGCCGATCTGCGGGCCCGGCTCAACAGCCGGGTCGGAGGCCGTCGCTTCGCCGACGTGCCGCAGCTGGTGCAGGACCTCCCCGAGTCCTTCGAGGAGCCCGAGGACCGAGCCACGGTCTCGACCGTGCTCGCGACCCTCCTGGAGACGCTCGTGGAGGAGCACGAGGAGCGGCTGATGATCGGCGGCACCGCCAATCTCACCCGCTTCGGACACGACTTCCCCCTGACGATCAGGCCCGTCCTGGAGGCACTCGAGGAGCAGGTCGTGCTCCTCAAGCTGCTCGGCGAGGTCAAGGAATCGGGCATGACCGTACGCATCGGGCACGAGAACGCCTACGAGGGGCTGAACTCCACGTCCGTCGTCTCGGTCGGCTACGGTTCGGGCGGCGAGGCAGTCGCCAAACTCGGCGTGGTCGGACCGACCCGCATGGACTACCCCGGAACGATGGGAGCGGTACGCGCAGTGGCACGTTACGTCGGACAGATCCTGGCGGAGTCGTAAGTGGCCACGGACTACTACGCCACACTCGGCGTACGCCGCGACGCGTCCCAGGACGAGATCAAGAAGGCCTTCCGGCGCCTCGCCCGCGAGCTTCACCCGGACGTCAATCCGGACCCGAAGACGCAGGAGCGGTTCAAGGAGATCAACGCCGCCTACGAGGTGCTGTCGGACCCGCAGAAGAAGCAGGTCTACGACCTCGGCGGCGACCCGCTCTCCGCCTCCGGCGGCATGGGCGGCGGAGGCGGCTTCGGAGCCGGTGGCTTCGGCAACTTCTCCGACATCATGGACGCCTTCTTCGGCACGGCCGGGCAGCGCGGGCCGCGCTCGCGGACCCGGCGCGGCCAGGACGCCATGATCCGCCTGGAGATCGACCTCAACGAGGCGGCCTTCGGCACCACCAAGGACATCCAGGTCGACACGGCCGTCGTCTGCACCACCTGTTCGGGTGAGGGTGCCGCCCCCGGCACCTCCGCACAGACCTGCGACATGTGTCACGGCCGCGGCGAGGTCTCCCAGGTCACCCGGTCGTTCCTCGGCCAGGTCATGACCTCCCGGCCCTGCCCCCAGTGCCAGGGCTTCGGCACCGTCGTCCCGACCGCGTGCCCCGAGTGCGCGGGCGACGGGCGGGTGCGGTCGCGCCGCACGCTGACGGTGAAGATCCCGGCCGGTGTCGACAACGGCACCCGGATCCAGCTCGCGGGCGAGGGCGAGGTCGGCCCCGGTGGCGGCCCCGCCGGCGACCTGTACGTCGAGATCCAGGAGACCCCGCACGAGGTCTTCCAGCGGCGCGGCGACGACCTGCACTGCACGGTCACCCTCCCGATGACGGCGGCGGCGCTCGGCACGAAGGTGCAGCTGCAGACGCTCGACGGGCTGGAGGAGATCGACATCCGCCCGGGCACCCAGTCGGGCCAGTCGGTCCCGCTGCACGGCCGGGGCATCACGCACCTGCGGGGCAACGGCCGCGGCGACCTGATCGTCCACGTCGAGGTCCAGACCCCGAGCAAGCTCGACCCCGAGCAGGAGCGCCTCCTGCGCGAACTGGCCAAGCTGCGCGGCGAGGAGCGCCCCACGGGCCAGTTCCAGCCGGGCCAGCAGGGGCTGTTCTCGCGGCTGAAGGACGCGTTCAACGGGCGCTGAGCGGGTGGTCCGTGTGCCGGGGGTCCAGGGGTTGTCTCCCGGGTCGGCACAGTCAGCCTGGCCAGTAGGGGCTGTTCTCGCGGCTGAAGGACGCGTTCAACGGGCGATGGGCCCTGGAGGGGGATGACCCCTGTGTGTGAGAGGGGCGGCACTCTGAGTGCCGCCCCTTTCCCTTGGGCGGGAAGGGGCATGACACGATGCCCATATGTCCACCACCGCGCTGAACGATCTCTTCCGGTACCCGATCGTGCAGGCCCCCATGGCCGGTGGCGCTTCCAGTCCCGCGCTCGTCGGAGCCGTCTGCGAGGCGGGCGCGCTCGGCTTCCTCGCCGCCGGGTACAAGACGGCCGGCGGCCTCTACCAGGAGATCAAGCAGGTCCGCGGACTGACCGGACAGCCCTTCGGCGTCAACGTCTTCATGCCCCAGACCGGCCCCTCGGTGGACCCCGCGGCCGTCGAGGTCTACCGCCACCAGCTCGCCGGGGAGGCCGGCTGGTACGAGACGCCGCTCGGCGAGACCGACGACGGCCGCGACGACGGGTACGAGTCCAAGCTGGCGATCCTCCTGGACGACCCGGTCCCCGTCGTCTCGTTCACCTTCGGCTGCCCGAAGCAGGAGACCCTCCAGGCGTTCGCCCGCGCCGGTACGTACACGATCGTCACCGTCACCTCGGCCGCGGAGGCCCGTACGGCTCAGGCGGCCGGCGCCGACGCGCTGTGCGTCCAGGGCACGGAGGCGGGCGGCCACCAGGGCACCTACCGCGACGACCCGGCCGACGAGCAGCCCGGCACCGGCCTCCTCGCGCTCCTCACCCTGGTCCGGGAGGCCACGGCGCTGCCGCTCGTCGCCGCGGGCGGCCTGATGCGCGGCGCGCAGATCGCCGCGGTCCTCGCCGCGGGGGCCTCCGCCGCCCAGTTCGGCACCGCCTTCCTCGTCTGCCCCGAGTCCGGCGCGCACCCGCTGCACAAGCGGGCCCTGACCGACCCGCTGTTCAACCGCACCGCCCTCACCCGGGCGTTCTCCGGCCGGCCGGCCCGCGGGCTCGTCAACCGCTTCATGCGCGAGCACGGCCCGTACGCCCCCGCCGGCTACCCCGAGATCCACCACCTCACCGCCCCGCTGCGGAAGGCCGCCGCCACCGCGGGCGACGCCCAGGGCATGGCCCTGTGGGCGGGCCAGGGCCACCGGCTGGCCCGTGAGCTGCCCGCCGGGGAGCTCGTCGAGGTGCTCGCCGCCGAACTCGACACCGCCCTCACCGAACTCGCCGACCCGGCCACCAGGAGTGCCTCATGACCGCCCCCGTCTTCGTCGTCGACGCCGTCCCCGGCGCCGGCACCTTCGTCCTGGAGGGGCCCGAGGGGCGGCACGCCGTCTCCGTGAAGCGGCTCCAGGCCGGCGAGGAGCTCGTCCTCACCGACGGCCGGGGCCGCTGGGCGCAGTGCGTGGCGCGGGAGACCGAGGGCAAGGACCGGCTCACCGTGGAGGTGACCGCGGACCACGAGGACCCTCAGGAGCAGCCCCGGATCACCGTCGTCCAGGCCCTCCCCAAGGGCGACCGCGGCGAACTCGCCGTCGAGACCATGACCGAGACCGGCGTCGACGCGATCGTGCCGTGGGCGGCCTCCCGCTGCATCACCCAGTGGCGCGGCGACCGCGGCCTCAAGGCGCTCGCCAAGTGGCGCTCCACCGCCCGCGAGGCCGGCAAGCAGTCCCGCCGCACCCGCTTCCCCGAGGTCGCCGACCTCATGACCACCAAGCAGGTCGCCGCGCTCCTCGCCGGCGCCGACCTCGCGGCCGTGCTGCACGAGGACCGCGACCACCCCAGCGGCGCCCTCGCCACCGCCGAACTCCCCGCGACCGGCTCGATCGTGCTCGTCGTCGGCCCCGAGGGCGGAGTGTCCCCCGAGGAGCTGGCCGCCTTCGAGGCGGCGGGGGCGAAGCCGTACCGGCTCGGGCGCAGCGTCCTGCGCACCTCCACGGCGGGCACGGCCGCCACCGCGCTCGTCCTCGGCCGCACCGGCCGCTGGAGCTAGGGCCGCCCATCGCGAAGGTCCTGCCAGCCCCGCGGGACCCCACGGAGGACGGTTGTCCACAGGGTGGTGCCGGGAGGCGGTTGTCCACAGAGTGGGGGACCCGCTGTCCATGTGTCCGAGGTCTTTTCTAGGCTGACCCGTATGGCCGACGAGTCCCCCCTCCTCCGCAGTCTGCGCGCCGCGATCACCGCCGCGCCCGGCGACGTGCCCCTGCGCCTCCACTTCGCCGAACTCCTCCTCGCGGAGGGGCGGAACGACGAGGCCGTCACGGAGGCCGCCGTCGCGCTCCAGCACGCGCCGGGGGACGCCGACGCCCGGGCGCTGATGGTCCGCGCCATGGGGATGGCGCCGGCCGCCCCCGCCGTCCCGCCCGCACCCGCGCCGGAGCCCCCGGTCGTACGGCCCGAGGCCCCGCAGGCCCCGCAGGCCCCGCAGGCCCCCGCGCCCGCCCCCGTACAGCAGGCGCCTCAGGCCCCGCAGGCCCCGCAGGCTCCGCAGGCGCCCAGTGAGCCGAGGCCTTCCTTCGACTGGGCCGCCGCCGAGGAGCAGGTGTCGGACGTGGTCGGGCCGCGGTTCCTGGAGGAGCCGCAGGCCGAGGGCGGGGACGGGCTCGCCGGGGACGCGGCCGCCTGGGACGTGGACGCGCCCGGAGCCGTGCGCCTCGCCGACGTCGGCGGCATGACGGACGTCAAGGACCGGCTCGAAGCCGCCTTCCTCGCCCCCATGCGCAACCCCGAACTCCGCCGCCTCTACGGCAAGTCGCTCCGCGGCGGACTCCTCCTCTACGGTCCTCCCGGCTGCGGCAAGACCTTCATCGCCCGGGCCGTCGCCGGCGAACTCGGCGCGAGCTTCCTCACCGTCTCGCTCTCCGACGTCCTCGACATGTGGATCGGGGCCTCCGAGAAGAACATCCACGACATCTTCGAGACCGCCCGCAGGCAGGCTCCCTGCGTCGTCTTCCTCGACGAGCTGGACGCCCTCGGCGGCAAGCGCTCCCGCACCCACAACAACGGCCTCCGCAACGTCGTCAACCAGCTCCTGACCGAGCTCGACGGCATCGCCTCCGGCGCGGGCAACGAAGGTGTCTTCGTCCTCGCCGCCACCAACGTGCCGTGGGACGTCGACCTCGCCCTGCGCCGTCCCGGCCGCCTCGACCGCACCCTGCTGGTCCTCCCGCCGGACGCCCCCGCCCGCGAGGCGATCCTCCGCTACCACCTGCGCGACCGGCCCATCGAGGCCGTCGACCTCGGCAAGCTCGTCAAGGTCACCGAGGACTTCTCCGGCGCCGACCTCGCCCACCTGTGCGAGACCGCCGCCGAGGCCGCCCTCCTCGACTCCGCCCGCACCGGCTCCGTCCGGCTCATCACCACCAAGGACCTGCTCGCCGCCGCCAAGCAGCTCCGGCCCTCCACCGAACCCTGGTTCGCCTCCGCCAGGAACGTCGCCATGTTCGCCAACGAGGGCGGTCTCTACGACGACCTGCTCGCCTACCTGAAGCGGAAGCGCAAGCTGTGACCACCCCAGGCACCCCCGCCACGCCCTCCACCCCCGCAGCGCCCTCCGCGCTCGCCCGGGCCGAGGCGCTGTACGAGGCCGGCCGCTACGAGCAGGCCGGGGAGTTCGCCGCCCGGCACCTCGCCGGTGCCCCCGAGGACGCCGACGCCCTCACCCTGCTGGCCCGCTGTCTGCACCGGGCGGGCGACCATCCCGCCGCCCTCGCCGCCGTCGAGCAGGCCCTGCGCGCCGAGCCCGAACTGGTCATGGCGCACCTGATGCGCACCCAGGTCCTGCTCGCCCTCAAGCGGTACGGCGACGCCGAGGCCGCCGCCCGCCGCACGGTCGAACTCGCCCCGGACTTCTGGGGCAGCCACTACGCGCTCGGCACCGCGCTCGCCGAGACCGCCGAGGCCGGCGGCGGCCGCGACCGGGCCCGCCGCGCCGCCGCCTACGAGGCCGCCAGAACCGCCGTCGCCCTCGGCCCGGAGGAGGACGCCGCCCACTTCCTCGTCGGCCTCACCGCCCAGCGGCGCGGCGACCACGCCACCGCCCGGCAGGCGTACGAGACGACCCTGCGGCTCAACCCGCAGAGCAGCGAGGCCCACAACAACCTCTCCCTGCTGAGACTGCGCCGCCGCTGGTTCCGGCGCGGGGCCTGGACCCAGGCCGCCGAGGGCTTCGTCACCTCCGCCGCGCTCGACCTCGACGACCGCAAGGCCCGCTACAACCTGGAGGCGATGGCCTGGGGCACCGCCGCCGGCGCCCGCTGGGTCGCCATGCTCGGCTTCCTCGCCTCCGCGATCGGCGCCGCCCCGGCCCGTACCGGCGCGACCGGCGCCGACGCGGTCGTGCCCCTCGTCATCGGGGCCGCCGTGCTCGCCGGCGCCTGGGGAGGCTGGGCCGTGTGGATCGCCCGCCGGGTCCCGCCGCGGCTGCGCCGCCCGCTGCTGCTCGTCGCCCGCACCTGCCGGCCGGTGCTCGCGATGGCCGCCGCCGTCGGGCTCCTCGGCCTGTTCTCCGCCGTCACCATGGCGCTGTGGACCTACGACACCGGGTTCCTCGGGATCACCCTCTTCTGGGCCGTCGTCATCACGTACTGGGTGAGCCGCTCGGCCCTCAACCGGCGGATGCCCAAGGACTGACCGAAGCCGCCGGATAGCATGCGCACGTACTGACCACCGAGGGCGAGGAGGCCCGCAGCATGGCCGGAGAGCCGCAGAGCGACTGCCTGTTCTGCAAGATCGTGGCGGGGGAGGTGCCGGCGACGCTCGTCCGTGAGACCGAGACCACGCTGGCCTTCCGCGACATCAACCCGCAGGCGCCCACCCACGTGCTCGTCATCCCGCGCCTCCACTACCCGGACGCCGCCTCGCTCGCCGCCGCCGCGCCGGACGTCGCCGCCGACGTGCTCCGCGAGGCCGGCGAGGTCGCCGAGCAGGAGAAGGTGGACGGCAGCGGGTACCGGATCATCCTCAACACCGGCGCCGGCGCCGGCCAGACCGTCTTCCACGCGCACGCGCACGTGCTGGGCGGACGCGGCCTCAACTGGCCCCCCGGATAAGCACGTGTCCGTCCGCGAACTGGTCGTCCTCGGCACCGCCAGCCAGGTCCCGACCCGGCACCGCAACCACAACGGGTACCTGCTGCGCTGGGACGGCCACGGCCTCCTCTTCGACCCCGGCGAGGGCACCCAGCGCCAGATGCTGCGCGCCGGGGTCGCCGCGCACGACCTGAACCGGATCTGCGTCACGCACTTCCACGGCGACCACTCGCTGGGCCTGGCCGGGGTGATCCAGCGGATCAACCTCGACCAGGTCCCGCACCGGGTCACCGCCCACTTCCCGGCGAGCGGACGGCACTTCTTCGAACGGCTGCGGTACGCCACCGCCTACCGCGAGTCCGTCGAGCTGACGGAGGCGCCGGTCGCGGAGGACGGCGTCCTCGCCGTCACCGACGCCTTCACCCTGGAGGCCCGCCGGCTCTCCCACCCCGTCGAGTCCTTCGGCTACCGGCTCGTCGAGCCCGACGGGCGCCGGCTGCTCCCCGAGCGGCTCGCCGCCCACGGCATCGCGGGACCGGACATCGGCCGCATCCAGCGCGAGGGCAGCCTCCGCGGGGTCGGTCTGGAGGAGGTGAGCGAGGTCCGGCGCGGCCAGCGCTTCGCCTTCGTCATGGACACCCGCCTCTGCGACGGCGTGCACGCCCTCGCGGAGGGCACCGACATGCTGGTCATCGAGTCGACCTTCCTCGACGAGGACGTCCGGCTCGCCGAGGACCACGGCCACCTGACCGCCGGACAGGCCGCCGCCGCCGCCCGCGACGCGGGCGTCCGGCACCTCGTCCTCACCCACTTCTCGCAGCGCTACTCCGACCCGTCGGAGTTCGAACGGCAGGCCCGCGCCGCCGGATTCGAGGGCGAGCTGAGCATTGCCCAGGACCTCATGAGGGTCCCCGTACCGAAGAGATAGAGCACCACCCATGCCCCTCCCCAAGGCTGAGCTGCACCTCCACATCGAGGGCACCCTCGAACCCGAGCTGGCCTTCGCGCTCGCCGCCCGCAACGGCGTCGACCTCCCCTTCGCCGACACCGAGGAGCTGCGCGCCGCCTACCGCTTCGGCGACCTCCAGTCCTTCCTGGACCTCTACTACGCCCTGATGGCGGTCCTGCGCACCCCCGAGGACTTCACCGCGCTCGCCGACGCCTACCTGGAGCGGGCCGCCGCGCAGGGCGTCCGGCACGCCGAGATCTTCTTCGACCCGCAGGCACGCACGGCGCGAGGCGTCCCCTTCGCCACCGTCATCGAGGGCCTGGGCGCCTCCCTCGACCGCTCCGAGGAGCGGTACGGGATCTCCACCCGGCTGATCATGTGCTTCCTGCGCGACGAGTCCGCCGAGTCGGCACTCGCCACCCTGGAGTCCGCCAAGCCGTACCTGGACCGGATCACCGGCGTCGGCCTCGACTCCGCGGAGGTCGGCCACCCGCCGGCCAAGTTCCGCGCGGTGTACGAGGAGGCCGCCCGGCTCGGTCTGCGGCGCGTCGCGCACGCGGGCGAGGAAGGCCCGGCGGCGTACGTCAGCGAGGCCCTCGACGTCCTCGGCGTGGAGCGGATCGACCACGGGCTGCGGTCCATGGAGGACCCGGAGCTGGTCGCCCGCCTCGTCCGCGAGAGGATCCCGCTCACGCTCTGCCCGCTGTCGAACGTGCGGCTCCGGGTCATCGACACCCTCGCCGACCATCCGCTGCGGGCCATGCTGGACGCGGGACTCCTGGTCACCGTCAACTCCGACGACCCCGCGTACTTCGGCGGCTACGCCGGAGACAACTACGACGCGGTGCGCCAGGCGCTGTCGCTCGACCCCGAGCAGCTGCGCACCCTGGCCCGCCAGTCCTTCGAGGCCTCCTTCCTGGAGGACGACGAGCCGCGTCGGGCGCGGTACCTGGCCGAGGTCGAGGCGTACGACTTCCCCGCCTGACCCGCTCAGCCCCGGCCCGTCGGACGGGCCAGGCGGAAGGCCGACCGGGTGCGGCGCGCGCCGGTCGCCGGCGGCGGGATCGGGGCGATCTCCTGCTCGGGGGCGCCGACCT
Organism: Streptomyces sp. NPDC004435; assembly: GCF_042873895.1. Classification (NCBI taxonomy): domain Bacteria; kingdom Bacillati; phylum Actinomycetota; class Actinomycetes; order Kitasatosporales; family Streptomycetaceae; genus Streptomyces; species Streptomyces sp. NPDC004435. The sequence goes on from NZ_JBIAMB010000001.1 coordinate 469,827, forward strand.
GGGGGAGGAGCGCCGTCGTCGCCGGGGCCGCGCCCGCCATGAAGGCCGCGGGCGCGCCGCCGCGGCGGCGGATCGAGCCGGGGACCAGGGGGCGGCCCGAGGCGTGCCGCGCCACCGCCGCCATCGGGGCGGCCACCAGGAGAAGGAGCGCGGCGAGGACCGCGCCCATGCCCGGGTAGCCGGCGGTCTCCGAGAGGACGCTGCCGGCCAGCGGGCCGCAGGCGGTGCCCAGGGAGGACGCCGAGCCGACCAGGACGGCCCAGCGGCCGCGCGGGTCGAGGGAGGCGGCGAGGCCGAGGAGGTACGAGAGGACCACCGGGTAGACGGTGTTCCAGAGGATCTCGCCGGTCGCGAAGGACGCCAGGCCGCCCGCGGTCGAGCTGAGCAGCACGCAGACCGCGATCAGGACCGTGCCCGCGCCGATCGGCACGGCCCGGCCGAGCCGCGAGCCGAGGGCCCCGGCGGCCGTGACGCCCGCGAGGCCCGCGCCGAGCGCCAGGGCGAAGACCGCGCCCACGGTCACCTCGGACAGCCCGGCCTGCCCGGTGCCGATCCGGCCGCTCACGCCCCAGAGGGCGTTCTGGGCGAGGGACCAGCACACGATGCAGCCGGCGAGGACCGCCCCGGCCCGGCGGTACGGCAGCGGGCCGGCGGGCTCCGTGACGGAGGGGGCACCCCGCCACGCGCGCGTGGCGCCCGGCAGCCGGCCCGTCACCGGCCAGACCAGGACGGCGGCCGCGGCGAGGGCCAGGAGCGGCAGGGAGTGGCCGCCGCCGAGCCGCGGCAGCGTCAGGTACAGAGCGCCGGCCGTGGCCGAGACCGACAGCAGGCCCAGCGTCGAGGCCCGCTGCGGGTCCGGCCGGCCGGCGATCCCGGAGGCCGCCACCGCCGTCGCCGTGCCCGAGCCGAAGCCGCCGAGCACCACCCCGGCCACCACCAGCGGCAGGGTGCCGGTCGCTGCGGCGGAGCCGTACCCCAGGGCCATCGCGAGCAGCCCGAGGCGGGCCGCCCGGCGCGGGCCGATCCGTTCCACGCGCGCGGCGAGCGTGAATCCGGCGGAGGCGGAGCCGAGCAGCAGCACCGAACCCACCAGGCCGGCCTGGGACGGGCCGAGGCCGAGTCCGGCGGCGAGCCGGCCGACGACGGTCGGCAGCAGGTACGGGGCGAGATATCCGGCCGAGAAGAGGGCGACGAGGGCGACGAGCGCCCCACGGGCGCGCGGGCGCGACGGCATGGGCGTTCCAGGAACTGAACGGGGGAATGAGACGGCGCCCGGTGATCCACGGGGTCGCGGCACCATGTGTATCAAGCAACCGAATGGGCGGAGAAGGTGCTCTCCCCCGATTCATCCTGTGATACAGGACACAATCGGTTTGGAGTGGGTGGGTCGGGGTAGGCAGCGGCGTTCCGTCGCGTCACCGCCGTCCCCCCGGCCCCATCGGGCACACTGTCCGGATCGGCACCCGGTGCCGATCCCGCCGCACCACGACCGGGGAGTTCGCCGTGAGCACAGCCAGCGGAGACCAGCGCGAAGAGCGGTCCACGGACGCGTACGAGGACCAGGGCCGACGCGGAACGCCGCACCCGGACCGGGACCGGCGCGGAACGCCGTACCCGGACCCGGCCCGCCCCGACGCCCGCCCCGACGCCGGCATCGACCCGCTGGAGACCGTCCGCGAGCCCGCCGACCCGGCCTGCGACGTCTTCCTCACCGGCACCGTCTTCCTTGACATCGTCTTCACCGGCCTCGACAGCGCCCCCGTCCGCGGCACCGAGTCCTGGGCCCGCGGCATGGGCTCCAGCCCCGGCGGCGTCGCCAACATGGCCACCGCCCTCGCCCGGCTCGGCCTGCGCACCTCCCTCGCCGCCGCCTTCGGCGACGACCACTACGGCGAGTATTGCTGGGACGCCCTCGAACAGGGCGAGGGCATCGACCTCTCGCTCTCCCGCACCGTCGAGGGCTGGCACTCCCCGGTCACCGTCTCCATGGCCTACGAGGGCGAGCGCACGATGGTCTCGCACGGCCACGAGGCCCCCCACGCCGACGGGACCGCGGTCCACCCGCCGTTCGCCCGCGCCGCCGTCGCCTCCCTCGCCCCCGGCCGCACCGAGGAGTGGGTCGCCCGCGCCGCCCGTGACGGCGCCCGGGTCTTCGCCGACGTCGGCTGGGACGACACCGGCCGCTGGGACCTGGCGGCCCTGCCCGACCTGGAGCACTGCGAGGCGTTCCTGCCCAACGCCGCCGAGGCGATGCGCTACACCCGCACCGAGTGCCCCCGCGCCGCCGCCCGCGCGCTCGCCGACAAGGTCCGCTACGCCGTGGTCACCCTCGGTGCCGAGGGCGCGTACGCCGTGGACGGCGCCACCGGAGAGACCGCCGAGGTCCCCGCGATCCGCGTCGAGGCGCTGGACCCCACCGGCGCCGGCGACGTCTTCGTCGCCGGCTTCGTCACCGGCACCCTCGCCGACTGGCCGCTCGCCGACCGGCTCGCCTTCGCCGGCCTCACCGCCGCCCTCTCCGTCCAGGAGTTCGGCGGCTCCCTCTCCGCCCCCACCTGGGCCGAGGTCGCCGCCTGGTGGCAGCACGTCCAGCACGACGACCGCCAGGACCCCGAGGCGCTGCGGGCCCGCTACGCATTCCTGGAGGACCTCCTCCCGGCCCCCGCCCGTCCCTGGCCGCCCCGCCGCGCGGTGCCCACCATCGGCTTCCGGGCGGCCGTCCCGTAAACCGCTTCGGACACACCGGTACCAGGTCGTAGGCTGGGTGCGAGAGGTTGTCGAGCAGCGAGAACCCCGCAGCAGGAGGTATGCGCAGGCCAGAGGGCCGGCCCATGACGCAGACACCCACAGCACCCGACGGAGCGCCCGGCGAGGCGCGCGCCCACTTCGCGGTGCCCGCGAAGCACCCCATGGTGACCGTCCTCGGTTCCGGCGACTCCCTGCTCCGCGTGATCGAGCAGGCGTTCCCCCGGGCGGACATCCACGTGCGGGGCAACCAGGTCAGCGCGGTCGGCGACGCCGCGGAAGTCGCTCTCATCCAGCGCCTGTTCGACGAGATGATGCTGGTGCTCCGCACCGGACAGCCGATGACGGAGGACGCAGTGGAACGCTCCATCGCCATGCTCAAGGCGAGCGAGAACGGCGCGGGCGCCGACGAGACCCCGGCCGAGGTGCTCACCCAGAACATCCTCTCCAGCCGCGGGCGCACCATCCGCCCCAAGACGCTCAACCAGAAGCGGTACGTCGACGCCATCGACAAGCACACGATCGTCTTCGGCATCGGCCCCGCCGGCACCGGCAAGACCTACCTGGCGATGGCCAAGGCGGTCCAGGCCCTGCAGTCCAAGCAGGTCACCCGGATCATCCTGACCCGCCCGGCGGTCGAGGCCGGCGAGCGCCTCGGTTTCCTCCCCGGCACCCTCTACGAGAAGATCGACCCGTACCTGCGCCCGCTCTACGACGCCCTGCACGACATGCTCGACCCCGACTCCATCCCCAAGCTGATGGCGAGCGGGACGATCGAGGTCGCGCCGCTGGCATATATGCGGGGCCGTACCCTGAACGACGCCTTCATCATCCTCGACGAGGCGCAGAACACGAACCCCGAGCAGATGAAGATGTTCCTCACCCGCCTCGGCTTCGACTCGAAGATCGTCATCACCGGTGACGTCACCCAGGTCGACCTGCCGAACGGGACGAAGAGCGGTCTGCGGCAGGTCCGGGACATCCTCGACGGGGTCCCCGACGTCCACTTCTCGACGCTCACGTCCCAGGATGTCGTCCGGCACAAGCTCGTCGGCCGTATCGTCGACGCGTACGAGAAGTACGACAGCGCCAACGAGCAGCGCACCGGCCGCAACGGGAAGTAGAAGCACCGCACATGTCGATCGACGTCAACAACGAGTCCGGCACCGAGGTCGACGAGCAGGCGATCCTGGACATCGCCCGCTACGCCCTCGGCCGCATGCGCATCCACCCGCTCTCCGAGCTCTCGGTGATCGTGGTGGACGCGGACGCGATGGAGCAGCTCCACATCCAGTGGATGGACCTCCCCGGACCGACGGACGTCATGTCCTTCCCGATGGACGAGCTGCGCCCGCCGGCCAAGGACGACGAGGAGCCCCCGCAGGGGCTCCTCGGCGACATCGTGCTCTGCCCCGAGGTCGCCAAGAAGCAGGGCGAGGACGCCGAGACCGGGCACTCCATGGACGAGGAGCTCCAGCTCCTCACCGTCCACGGCGTCCTCCACCTCCTCGGCTACGACCACGAGGAGCCGGAGGAGAAGGCCGAGATGTTCGGCCTGCAGGCGGCGATCGTCGACGGCTGGCGTGCCGAGAAGGGCCTCACCGGCCCGTCCCCCGCCCCGACCGTCAACTGACCCCGCGCGCCCGATGAGCATCCAGCTGATCCTCGGCGCCGTCGCCCTGGTCGTCGTCGCCTGGCTCGCCGCCTGCGCCGAGGCCGGACTCGCCCGCGTCTCCAGCTTCCGCGCCGCCGAGGCGCTCCGTTCCGGGCGGCGCGGGGCCGAGAAGCTCGCCCAGGTCGCCGCCGACCCCACCCGCTACCTCAACGTGGCGCTGCTCGTCCGCGTCGCCTGCGAGATGGCGGCCGGCGTCCTCGTCACCTACGCCTGCCTGGAGTACTTCCCCGAGACCTGGGAGGCCCTGCTCGTCGCGATCGGCGTGATGGTCCTGGTCAGCTATGTGGCCGTCGGCGTCTCGCCGCGCACCATCGGCCGCCAGCACCCGATGAACACGGCGACCGCGGCCGCGTACGTCCTCGTCCCGCTGGCCCGGATCATGGGTCCGATCCCGCAGCTGCTGATCCTCATCGGCAACGCGCTCACCCCCGGCAAGGGCTTCCGCAAGGGCCCCTTCGCCTCCGAGGCCGAGCTGCGGGCCCTCGTGGACCTGGCCGAGCAGGAGTCGCTGATCGAGGACGACGAGCGCCGCATGGTGCACTCGGTCTTCGAACTGGGCGACACCCTGGTCCGCGAGGTGATGGTGCCCCGTACCGACCTGATCTGCATCGAGCGGTACAAGACCGTCCGGCAGGCCCTCACCCTCGCGCTGCGCTCCGGCTTCTCCCGCATCCCGGTGACGGGGGAGAACGAGGACGACATCGTCGGGATCGTGTACCTGAAGGACCTGGTCCGCAAGACGCACATCAACCGTGACGCCGAGGCCGACCTGGTCTCCACCGCGATGCGGGCGGCGGCCTTCGTCCCCGACACCAAGAACGCGGGCGACCTGCTGCGCGAGATGCAGCAGGAGCGCAACCACGTCGCCGTCGTCATCGACGAGTACGGCGGCACGGCCGGCATCGTCACCATCGAGGACATCCTGGAGGAGATCGTCGGCGAGATCACCGACGAGTACGACCGGGAGCTGCCGCCCGTCCAGGACCTCGGCGACGACCGGAACCGGGTCACCGCCCGCCTCGACATCGGCGACCTGGGCGAGCTGTACGGCTTCGGCCCGGACGAGTTCGACGACGAGGACGTGGAGACGGTCGGCGGTCTGCTGGCCAAGGCCCTCGGCAGGGTCCCGATCTCCGGCGCCTCCGCCGTCGTCACCCTGCCGGACGGACGGGAGCTGCGGCTGACCGCCGAGGCGCCGGCCGGCCGCCGGAACAAGATCGTCACCGTGCTCGTCGAGCCGGTCGCCCCGGTCGGCGCGGAGGGAGAGGACCCGGCATGACCCCGGAGCAGCTGCGTGCCTTCTGCCTGGAGTTCAACGACGCCACCGAGGAGTTCCCCTTCGGGCCCGACACCTCGGTCTTCAAGGTGGCGGGGAAGCTGTTCGCGCTCTCCTGGCTGGACGGCGAGCCGCTGCGGGTCAATCTGAAGTGCGATCCGGACGACGCCGTACGGCTCCGCGAGGAGCACCCGGCGATCACCCCCGGCTACCACATGAACAAGCGCCACTGGAACACGGTCGAGGTGGCCGGGCTCCCGGACCGGATGGTCCGGGAGCTCGTCGAGGACTCGTACGACCTGGTCGTCGCGGGTCTGCCGAAGGCGGTACGGCTCCGCCTGGACCGGCCGTAGTTCACCGGGCGCGGCGCAGGCCCACGGCGACCAGCACCGCCGCCCCGAGCACGATCGCCGCGTCCAGGGCGATCACCGTGCGCACCCCCTCGTAGAGGCTGGTCCCGGTGGTGGCGAGCACGCCCAGCATCGGGATGCCGACGGTGAGCCCGGCCTGCTGCGTGGTGGTCACCAGACCGGTCGCGAGGCCCTGCTCCTCGTCCCGGACGCCCGAGGTGACCGTCAGGCCGTACGAGATGATCGCGCCGAGGTGGAACATCGAGGCGAGGGTGACCGCGACGGTCGCCACGACCACGCCCGAGCGCTCGCCCACGGCGAGCAGCGCGGCCGTGAGGACCGCCTGTCCGGCGAGTCCGGCGACCAGGGTGCGGCGGGCGCCGAGCCGCCCGATCACCTTCGGCGTGAGCGTCCCGGCGAGGACCGAGAAGACGCCCTGGATCCCGAAGACGACGCCGGTGGCGAAGGCCGACAGGCCCAGCGTCTCCTGGAGGTAGAGGGTCAGGACGAAGATGATCGTCGACATCATCGAGAAGGTCACGAGCCCGCCGATGTTGCCGAAGGCGACGGTGCGGCGGCGCAGCATCGGCAGCGACACCAGCGGGGCGGGGTGCCGGGACTCGACGATCACGAACGCGGTCAGCAGGACCAGCGCGCCGGCCAGGGTGATCAGGACGTCGGCGCCGCCGAAGCCGCGCTCGGCGGCCGTCGTCAGGGCGTAGATCAGGGCCAGCAGGCCGCCGGTGACGGTGACGGCGCCGGGCACGTCCAGCCGGGGGCGGTCCGGCGTGCGGGACTCGGTGAGCAGGCCGGGGGCGAGCGGCAGCACCAGCAGGGCGAAGACGGCGAGCAGTCCCATGGTGGAGCGCCAGCCGAGGGTCTCGGTCATGACGCCGCCGAGGACCATGCCGATGGTGAAGCCCAGCGACATGAGGGTGCCGGAGATGCCGAGCGCCCGGTCGCGCGCGGGGCCCTCGGGGAAGGAGGTGGTCAGCAGCGACATGCCGGTGGGCACGATCGCGGCGGCGGCGAGGCCCTGGAGGGCGCGGCCGGTGAGGAAGGAGGCGGGGTCCCAGGCGACCGTGGCGAGGACGGAGGCGGCGGCGAAGAGGCCGAGGCCGCCGAGGAAGAGCCGCTTGCGGCCGTACAGGTCGCCGATCCGGCCGAAGAGCAGAAGGAAGCCGCCGGAGGGGAGTGCGAAGGCGGTGACCGCCCACTGGAGGGCGGTGCGGTCGAGGCCGAGGTCGGCGCCGAGGACGGGCAGGGCGACGTTGAGGACGGAGAAGTCGAGCGCCACGATGAACTGGGCGGCGCAGAGCACGAAGAGGACGAGCCGGGCCCGTCGGTCGAGGGCGGGGGCGGGCGGTGAGGACAGGGTCGGGGGAGAGGACACGGTTGCCATGGCCGTGACTCTGCTCGGCCGGGAACAACGCCGGGGAGCGGGAACTTATCCTGTTGGCCGCACCACCAGCGTCCGGGGGAGGAAGCACACGTGGGCACAGCAGTGGAGAGCGCCGGCGGCAAGGCGCACCGACTGGCGGAGCTGCGCGAGTTCCTGATGAGCCGTCGGGCCCGGGTCACCCCGGCCGAGGCGGGGCTGCCGGACGGCGGCAGGCGGCGTACGCCGGGGCTGCGCCGCGAGGAGGTCGCCGTCCTCGCCGGGGTCGGGGTCAGCTGGTACCAGTGGCTGGAGCAGGGCCGGGACATCACGGTCTCGCCGCAGGTGCTCGACGCGGTGGCGCGGGTGCTCAGGCTGAGCCCGGCCGAGCGGCGCCACCTGTACGTCCTGGCGGCGCTCAACCCGCCGGCGCTCGAACCGGCCCCGGAGGACCGGGAGATCTGCCACGGGCTGCACCGGCTGATCGACGCGTGGATGCCGTTCCCGGCTCACATCATGGACGTGTACTGGAACACGGTGATGTACAACGACGCGGCGGCCTCGGTGCTCGGGATGCGGCCGGACGTCAGCCGGAACTGCCTGATCGACTTCTTCACCGACGAGCGGTACCGGGCCCGGATGCGGAGCTGGGAGGAGCTGGCGCCGAAGGTCGTGGCGCAGTTCCGGTCGGCCTGCTCGGAGTGCCCGGACGACGAGGGCTTCCGGGCGGTGGTCGAGGAGGCGAAGGCGGTGAGCGCCGAGTTCGCCGAGCTGTGGGAGCGCCGGGACATCCTGCCGGGCGGCCAGAACCGCAAGGAGATGGACCACCCGGTGGCCGGTCTGCTGGTCATGGAGGCCACCCAGCTGCGGGTGCCGGCCCGGCCGGACCTGGTGATCGTGCTGCACACCCCGATGCCGGAGGCGGGCACGGCCGAGAAGCTGGAGTGGCTGGCCTCGCCGGAGGGCCGACGGGGGACGATGCACCCGCTGGCGGGGTGAACGCCTGCCGTCGGGGTGAGCACCCGCTGCCGGGCGGCTCCGGGTGTGCGCCGACCCGGCCGCGCGGTCGACCCGCCGACGGGCCGGGCCGGCGCTCCGACCTATGCTCGGTCCATGACACTCAGCAGTGAGCACGGCGACCTCGGCGCCGAGGACCTCAAGATCATCACGCTGGCGCGCAGCGCCCGCGCCCGCAACGGCGTGCCCGAGGGCGCGGCGGTACGGGACGAGACCGGCCGCACCTATGTGGCGGGCACGGTGGAGCTGGAGTCGCTGAAGCTGAGCGCCCTGCGGACGGCCGTGGCGATGGCCGTGGCGAGCGGTGCGCAGTCGCTGGAGGCGGCGGCCGTGGTCTCCGCCGCCGAGGCCGCGTCCGACGAGGACCGGGCGGCCGTACGGGACCTGGGCGGGCCGGAGACGCCGGTGCTGCTCGCGGGTCCCGACGGGCAGCTGCGTTCGGCCGTCACGGCGGGCTGAGCGCGGCCCCCGCGAGGGGTGGGTCCGGCCGCGGCCGGACCCTTGCGCGTTTGTGAAGGATCTCCGCGACTTCTCTTGCCTTCCCATGCCGTCTGCGCGTCAATAGGCGGCGGACGGTCCGACGGACCGTCAGATCTGCGCCGTTCGACGCAGCGTCCGCACCCCTGCGTTCGTCATCGGAAGGGGTACGAACTCACCATGAGAAGAAGCACCTTGGGTGCGGCCGGAGCGCTCGCCGCGGGCCTCGCCGCCGCCTCGCTCGCCTTCGCCCCCACGGCCTCCGCCGCGGTGTCGCCGGGCACGGCGACAGCCACGTACGACTGCGGCATGTGGGGCGGCGGCACCGCCACCCTCACCATGACCCACTCCGGGAGCACGGGCCAGGTCTCGATCACCGCGCCCGTCACCACGCCGGTCGCCGTCGGCGCGGACACGATCAGCTCCTCGCTGATCCTGGACAACGCGACGGGCCCGGACCGGACCTTCACCGGCAAGAAGAACCCGGCCATCCCGGCCGGCGGCACCGCGAAGCTCGGCCCGCTGACCGCCACCAACGTGGTGGCCGGCGACAGCCTCAACTCCTACTTCGCCGGCGTCGCCCTCAAGCTGGTCATCTTCGGCGTCACGGTGAACTGCGACGCGGTCACGTCGCAGTCCCCGGGGCCGTTCGTCATCAGCTGATCCACCGCACCCTCCACGACCGGTGCCGCCGAGGGCGGCACCGGTCTCCGCCATGCCCCCGGACATACCGGAGAAGTCGGCAGATCGACCGATCTTGCCATGATCTGATGGGTCATCAGTCGATGGCTTCCGTCTCCCTTGACTTCTCTCGGCCCCCGGCCGTCAATGGCGCCCTCTCGACCCTCAGGAGGGGGACCTCACATGGCATTCACCCGAACCCGGGCGGCGGTCCGAAGACGGCGCTGGACCGCCGTCCTCGGCGCCACCGCCCTCGCGTTCGCGGCCGGCGGCGCGCTCGCCGCCCCGGCGCAGGCGACCGGCGCCGGACAGTCGGTGGAATTCCCCACCCGCTGCGTCCCGCCGCCGATCGCCGGCATCCCGCCCATCGAGGGCGTCACCACCGCCGTGATCTCGGTCGACAAGGCCAACCCCAAGGTCGGCGACACCGTCAGCGTCACCTACGCGATCACCAAGCCGGCGGCGTCGAACCCGGTGGACCTCGCGCTCCCGGCGGACATCCTCACCCCCACCGGGAAGGTCGTCCTCGGCGGCGCGCAGACCGGTTCGTTCAACGTCACCGGCCCCAAGAAGAACCCGCCGGTCCCCGGCAAGGGCGCCTTCCCCGGCTTCTCCATGACCGGCAGCTTCACGGTCACCAAGGCCGGCGAGATCACCCTCTCCCCGGGCGACTACAACATCCACACCAGCTACATCATGGAGCTGGACACCCCCTGCACGGTGCTGAACCCGCCCGCTCCCGTCTCCCAGCGGGTCCAGGCCGGCGACCAGCCCGTGCCCAACCAGCGGACCCTCGAACTCGGCTCCGGCACCGGCGCCCCCGGCGCCCGGGTCACCGTCACCGGCGCCAAGTTCACCCCGCTCGCCGAGGTGACCGTGGCCGCCCGCGCCGGCGCCGCGGAGACCGCCGACCGGATGACCGTCACCACCGACAGCCAGGGCGGCTTCGTCGCCCGGCTCAAGGTGAACGACCTGGCCACCACCGGCGTCGTCGCCTACGAGGGCGCGTCCTGGAACGCGGAGAAGGGCGCGGGACCGATCCCGTACCAGGTGATCGACGACACCCCGACCCCGCCGAACAGCCAGAAGATCACCGCCACGGTCACGGCGGGCGAACTGTCCATGACCCAGGCCGGGGACGCCGTCGCGCTCTCCGCGGTCGACTTCGGCCAGGGCGGCGCGGCCACCGGAGCCCTGCAGACGGTGACGGTCAAGGACTTCCGCGGCGGCCCCGCGGGCTGGTCCGTGACCGGCAAGGTCACCGACTTCGCCGGACCGGGCGGCGCCATCGGCGCCGACCGGCTCAGCTGGACCCCGGCCTGCGTCGCCAAGGAGGGCAGCCCCAGCGCCTGTACGGCCGGCACCGCCGGACCCGTCGGCGCCGGCGCCACCCTCGCCTCCACGGCGAACGGCACGGTCACCGGCGGCGAGTTCACCGTCGACGCCCAGCTCTCGCTGGACGTCCCGGCGTTCACCGCGCCCGGCAGCTACGCGGGCGTGCTGACGCTGACCCTGTCCTGACCGCGGCCCACGGCCGGCCGGGCGCACCCCCGGCCGGCCCTTCGCCGCCTCCCTCCCTCCCACCGCACCCGGGGGTTCCGCACCGTGCGACGCAAGCTGTACGTCCTCCTCCTGAGCGCCGCCCTGCTGCTCCTCGGGGCCCCGGCGGCCCGGGCCGCCGAGAACGGCGAGTGGGCCGTCTACCCGGCCGCCCCCCGACTCGGCGAACGCCCCTACTACTTCCTCACCGCCGACCCCGGCGCCACCCTCCGCGACAAGGTCACCGTCGCCAACAAGACGGCCGAGCCCCTGACCTTCCGCCTGTACGGCGCCGACGCCTACAACACCGAGCGCGACGGCGGCTTCGCCATCCGCACCCTGAAGGAGCCGCGGACCGGCGCCGGAGCCTGGATCAGGCCCGAGCGCACCACGGTCACCGTCCCGCCGCGCTCCGCCGTCACGGTCCCCTTCACCCTCACCGTCCCCGCCGACGCCGACCCCGGCGACCACCCCGGGGCCGTCGTCGCCCTCGACGAGCGGATCACCCCCGGCGGCGGCGCCGTCGCCATGGGGATCCAGCGGGCCGTCGCCGCCCGCGTCTACCTGAAGGTCAACGGCCCGGCCGTGCCCGCGCTCGCCGTCGAGGACGTCACCCTGGAGCAGGACCGTCCGGTCGTCCCCGGCACCCGGGAGAGCACCGCGCTCGTCACGTACACCCTCCACAACCGCGGCAACGTCACCCTCAACCCCAAGGTCGTCCTCACCGCGGAGGGGCTCTTCGGCCGGACCCTGCTCGACCGGGACCTCGCCCAGGTGCCGTCCGAGCTGCTGCCCCGGCAGCGGATCCGGCTGACCGAGAAGTGGATCGGCGCGCCGCAGCTCGACTGGGGCGAGGTGACCCTCGTCGCCACCGCCCAGGACGTCCGCGAGAGCGCCGGCGTCTCCTTCCTCGCCCTGCCCTGGCTGGTCGCCGCCGTGCTCGCGCTGGGCGGTGCCGGCGGCCTCGCGGGGTGGCGGATCCGGCGCCGCCGGGCCCGGCCGGGACACTGAGTACGTGACGGGGCCGCTCATCGGGGACAATGGCCCCCATGAGCGTGCGCCGTGATGAGACCGATGAGAACACCGCCCCCCACCGGGCGGGCTTCGCCTGCTTCGTCGGGCGCCCCAACGCGGGCAAGTCCACCCTCACCAACGCTCTGGTCGGACAGAAGGTGGCGATCACCTCCAACCGCCCCCAGACGACCCGGCACACCGTGCGGGGCATCGTGCACCGCCCGGACGCCCAGCTGATCCTGGTGGACACCCCCGGCCTCCACAAGCCGCGCACCCTCCTCGGCGAGCGGCTCAACGACGTCGTCCGCACCACCTGGGCCGAGGTCGACGTGATCGGCTTCTGCCTGCCCGCCGACCAGAAGCTCGGCCCCGGCGACCGCTTCATCGCCAAGGAGCTCGCCGAGATCAAGAAGACCCCCAAGGTCGCCATCGTCACCAAGACCGACCTGGTGGACTCCAAGACCCTCGCCGAGCAGCTGATCGCCATCGACCAGCTCGGCCGCGAGCTCGGCATCGAGTGGGCCGAGATCGTCCCGGTCTCGGCCGTCGGCGACAAGCAGGTCCAGCTCGTCGCCGACCTGCTCATCCCGCTCCTGCCGAAGTCCCCGCCGCTCTACCCGGAGGGCGACCTCACGGACGAGCCGGAGCAGGTCATGGTCGCCGAGCTGATCCGCGAGGCCGCGCTCGAAGGCGTACGCGACGAGCTGCCGCACTCCATCGCGGTCGTCGTCGAGGAGATGATCCCGCGCGAGGGCCGCCCCGCCGACCGGCCGCTGCTCGACATCCACGCCAACGTCTACATCGAGCGCCCCAGCCAGAAGGGCATCATCATCGGCCCCAAGGGCAGCCGCCTGAAGGAGGTCGGGATGAAGTCCCGCAAGCACATCGAGGCCCTCCTCGGCACGCCCGTCTTCCTCGACCTGCACGTCAAGGTCGCCAAGGACTGGCAGCGCGACCCCAAGCAGCTCCGCCGCCTGGGCTTCTAGCGGTGCTCGACGAGGGGACGGAACGCTTCGTCGCGGCCGCCGCCGCCCTGCCGCCGGCCGCACTCGCGACGGCCGACGAGCGGTTCCTCGACAACTGGGTCGTGGGCGGCCGGGAGGCGAGCGACGCGGCGCGGCCGTCGGCGGCCCAGCAGTCCGTGCTGAACCACCGGATCCGCTCCGCGCTCCTGCCCCGCGCCGACGAGCTGGACGCGCACCTCGCCGGGCTGTACTCCGACGCGGTCACGACGATCGGCATCGCCTCCCGCGCGGTGCTCAAGCGCGGGAAGCTCACCCCGGAGCAGTACGCCCTCCTGGTCACCCCCCTCACCGCCCTGGGAGTCCCCGGGCCCCCGCACCCGGCCATGGACCCGCCCAGGGACGACATGCCGGCATGACGAAGATCGACAAGGGGGAGGGCCTGCGCGGCCGCTAGCTCACGCGCCCTCCTTCAGCACCCTCGTCACGAGGGTCCGCTGCGCCTCCGTCAGGTGGGGGTCGGCGCAGCGGACCGTCCGGCCGTCGACGGTGATCTCGTACGAGAAGCCGTCCGGGACGACCCGGGTGGCCTCCGGCGCCGCGAGGACGGCGGAGGCCAGGGACTCCCACTCGGGGCCCGAGACCTCCACCTCCGCCGACCGCTCGATGCCCGCGAAACCACCGGTGCGCCGCACTCGAATCCGCATGGGCCCCTGTCTACCAGCCCGCTCAGTCGGTCGGCACGCCCACGGCCGCCCACGCCTTCGTGACGGCCTGGATCTCCGCCGCGTCGCCGTACCGCGCCTTCGCCGCCGCCACCGTGGCCACCGCGAACTCGGAGAAGCGGGTGTCCGGGGCGAGCACCCCGCTCGTCATGACGTCGTACCAGATCCGCCCGGCCCGCTCCCAGGCGTGGCCGCCGAGCTCGGTCGCCGCCAGGTAGAAGGCGTGGTTCGGGATGCCGGAGTTGATGTGCACACCGCCGTTGTCCCGGCCGGTGCGCACATAGTCGTCCATGTGGGCGGGCTGCGGGTCCTTGCCGAGCACGTCGTCGTCGTACGCGGTCCCCGGCGCCTTCATCGAGCGCAGCGCCGTCCCCTCCACGTCCGGGTGGAAGAGGCCCTCGCCGATCAGCCAGTCGGCCTGCTCGGCGGTCTGGCCGAGCACGTGCTGCTTCACCAGCGCGCCGAAGACGTCGGAGACGGACTCGTTGAGCGCGCCGGACTGGCTGAAGTACTCCAGGTTCGCCGTGTACTGGGTGAAGCCGTGCGCCAGCTCGTGCGCGATGACGTCCACCGGCAGGGTGAAGTCGAGGAAGATCTCGTCGTCACCGTCGCCGAACACCATCTGCTCGCCGTTCCAGAAGGCGTTGCCGTACTTTTCGTCGTAGTGGACGGTCGCGAGCAGCGGTAGCCCGGCCCCGTCCATCGAGTCGCGGCCGAAGGCGTCCCGGAAGAGCGTGAAGGTGGCGCCCAGACCCGCGTAGGCGCGGTTGACGGTGGCGTCGGCGGTCGCCTCCCCGCCCTCGTCGCGGACCTTCACGCCGGGCAGCTCGGTACGGCGCTGCGCGTCGTACACGGTCCGGCGCGGGGCCGCGGGCTCCGCCGGCGCGGCGGACGGGGCGGCGGACGGGCGGGGGAGGACCCGGGCGGTACGGGCCGAGGCGTCGGCGATCAGGGTGCGGCGGGCTGCCGCGGCCACGGAGGGGTTCGCGGAGGCCGCCAGGTGCTCCAGGAGGTGGGGCGGCACGATCGTGCAGAAGGGGGAGGTCATACCCGGAAATGTGGCAGTGGGTGACGCACTTGTCACGGGAGGCGACGAAGATTGGCGAAATGGAGTGATGAGTCACCTTTCGGCCTTGACGACACCGCCGTCCCGCATACTGAAACAGACGTCCGCCTTCCCCGGCCCTGGGCTATGGTGACGCACATCATGCGTTTCGGGCTGCTTCTCCTTAGCTGCCGCGGCGAGGGCCTGTAGTCGTAGGCCGACCCCCTCCCCGCGGGTTTCGGTGTTGCGTTCGACAGTCGGCCGTCCCCCGTGAAGGACCCGAGGAGCCCTACGCAATGTCCCAGTCTCCGTTCGTCAGCCGGCCCACGCCCGTCACCAACGCGACGCACGCGCAGAAGCCGTCCGGGATGCCGATCCACAAGTACGGCCGCTACGAGGCCGTCGAGATCCCCGACCGCACCTGGCCCGAGCAGCGCATCACCCAGGCGCCCCGCTGGCTCTCCACCGACCTGCGCGACGGCAACCAGGCGCTGATCGACCCGATGTCGCCGGCCCGCAAGCGCGAGATGTTCGACCTGCTGGTACGCCTGGGCTACAAGGAGATCGAGGTCGGCTTCCCGTCCTCCGGCGAGACCGACTTCGCCTTCGTCCGCTCCATCATCGAAGAGGGCGCGATCCCGGACGACGTCACCATCTCCGTCCTGACCCAGGCCCGCGAGGACCTGATCGAGCGGACCGTGGAGTCGCTGGTCGGAGCCAGGCGCGCCACCGTCCACCTGTACAACGCCACCGCGCCGACCTTCCGCCGGGTCGTCTTCCGCGGCTCCAAGGACGACATCAAGCAGATCGCCGTCGACGGCACCCGCCTGGTGATGGAGTACGCCGAGAAGCTGCTGGGCCCGGAGACCGCCTTCGGCTACCAGTACAGCCCCGAGATCTTCACCGACACCGAGCTGGACTTCGCCCTGGAGGTCTGCGAGGCGGTCTGCGACGTCTGGCAGCCCGGCCCCGGCCGCGAGATCATCCTCAACCTGCCCGCCACCGTGGAGCGTTCGACCCCCTCCACGCACGCGGACCGCTTCGAGTGGATGTCCCGCAACCTGACCCGCCGCGAGCACGTCTGCCTGTCGGTCCACCCGCACAACGACCGCGGCACCGCCGTCGCCGCCGCCGAGCTGGCCATCATGGCCGGCGCCGACCGCATCGAGGGCTGCCTGTTCGGGCAGGGCGAGCGGACCGGCAACGTCGACCTGGTCACCCTGGGCATGAACCTCTTCAGCCAGGGCGTCGACCCGCAGATCGACTTCTCGCAGATCGACGAGATCCGCCGCACCAGCGAGTACTGCAACCAGATGGAGGTCCACCCGCGCCACCCCTACGCGGGCGACCTGGTCTACACCGCCTTCTCCGGCTCCCACCAGGACGCCATCAAGAAGGGCTTCGACGCCATGGAGGCCGACGCGGCCGCCCAGGGCAAGACCGTCGACGACATCGAGTGGGCGGTCCCGTACCTGCCCATCGACCCCAAGGACGTCGGCCGCTCCTACGAGGCCGTCATCCGGGTCAACTCGCAGTCCGGCAAGGGCGGCATCGCCTACGTCCTGAAGAACGACCACAAGCTGGACCTGCCCCGCCGGATGCAGATCGAGTTCTCCCGGATCATCCAGGCCAAGACCGACGCCGAGGGCGGCGAGGTCACCCCGGCCGCGATCTGGTCCGTCTTCCAGGACGAGTACCTGCCCAACCCGGAGAACCCGTGGGGCCGCATCCAGCTGCGCGCCAACCAGTCGACCTCCGACACCGACGGCACCGACACCCTGAAGGTCGAGGCGGTCGTCGACGGCGTCGAGACCGTCCTGACCGGTGCCGGCAACGGCCCGATCTCCGCCTTCTTCGACGCCCTGCAGTCGGTCGGCGTGGACGCCCGCCTGCTGGACTACCAGGAGCACACCATGAGCGAGGGCGCCTCCGCGCAGGCCGCCTCGTACATCGAGTGCGCCATCGACGGACGCGTGCTGTGGGGCATCGGCATCGACGCCAACACCACCCGCGCCTCCCTGAAGGCGGTCATCTCGGCGGTCAACCGCTCGGCCCGCTGACCTCGCGCGCACCCGGCGCCCCGCCCCTCCGAGAGGGGGACGGGGCGCCGTCTTTTTGTGAAGTGCGTCACGGTTTCAGATGCACTTAAGGAAGATCATGGGGATATGCCGGAATCCCTGTCATATGAGGGCAGTTGACGGCACATCAAGGTCTGACGGATGGTACGGACCATCCTCCCCCGTACTCCCTGACCTGGAGTTCCGCATGCGCACGTCCGCTGCCGTCGCCACCGTCCTCGCGGTGACCGGAGCCGCCCTCGCCTGGGCCCCCGCCGCTTCCGCCGACCCCGCGCAGTGCACGCCGAATCCGCTCGGCACCGCCGGTCTCTACGCCGAGTTCGTCGAGGGCGACTCGGTGCGGCACTCGGACTCCGAGGGCGCGGTGGCGGTCGGCGGCGACGCGACCTTCGGCGACCCGGCCCTGTCCTCCGGCTTCTCCGTCGGCTACCAGCTCACCCCCGGCGACCTCGGCAGGCTCCCCGGCGGCCACAGCCTCGTCGTCGGCGGCACCCTCTCCGCCAACCAGGTCGTCATCACCAAGGGCACCGGCATAGCCGGCAAGGTCGTCAACGCCTCCGGCGGCAAGAACTTCGGCGTCGACGGCCCGATCACCGAGGGCGCCTCCCCGGTCGACTTCGGCAAGGAGTTCGCGAACCTGCGCGCCCTCTCCGCCGGCTGGGCGGGCGAGAAGCCCAACGGCTCGGTCTCCGCCTCCGGCGACGGCCTCTTCCTCACCGGCACCGACGCCACGCTCAACGTCTTCGCCGTCGACGCCGCCGACCTCCAGAAGGCCCGCGCGATCACCTTCGACGTGCCGGTCGGCGCCTCGACCCTGGTGAACGTGCTCGGCGCCACGTACGACATGAACACGAACGCCACCTACGGCGTCTACTACAAGAACCTCGCCGGCGGGCTGCCCGTCGTCGACGACTACAACGTGCCGGACCAGGCCTACCGGACCATCCGCTCCAAGCTGCTGTGGAACTTCCCGCAGGCCACCACGGTGAAGAAGAACTACACCTCCTGGCCCGGCACGATCCTGGCGCCCGGCGCCACCGTCCACATGGGCGGCCCCGGCGTCGGCCCCGGTCACGTCAACGGCGCCGTCATCGCGAAGAACCTCGTCACCGTGCCCGGCGCCGAGACCCACCAGATGACCTTCGCCGGCTGCCTCCCCGGGACGACCACCCCCGGCCCGGTCGTCACCCCGGAGACCCCGAAGCCGACCGACACCCCGGTCCCGACCCCGCCGGCCACCACCGAGCCGCCCGCCGCCACCACCTCGGCCCCGGCGCCCACCACCACCGCCCCCGGCACCCCGGAGACCACCGCGCCGGCACCGTCCGGGTCGGCCTCCCAGGAGCCTTCGGAGCAGCCCTCCGGCACCCCCTCCGCGAGCACCGCCCCCGCCGGGACCCCGGACGAGACCGGACCGACGCCGGCCCCCTCCGCGACCACCCCGGAGGGTGATCTCGCGACGACCGGTTCGGCCATCGGGCCCGGTGTCATCGGGGCCGCCGTCGGCGCCCTGCTGCTCGGCGGAGGCTTCCTGGCCTTCGCGAAGCGCCGCCGCCGGGCCTGAATCCCCGGTGTCGTGTCTCGGCCATCTCCGGTGCGAAGTACGGACGAGGTGCTGACGTCACATCATGGATGTGGCTAACATCACGCCAACGCACCGGCAGTGCAGCCGGGCCGTTGAGGAGGTGCGCGTGCGTTCTGCCCGGAAAACACGTGGTGGGAAGCTGACCGTCTGCGGCATTCGCACCTCCTGGAACACCATCGGCGACGGCGAGTTCTTCTGCGAGGAGTGCGGCGGGGACCGCGGTTACCGGCGGCGCACCGGCCGCCGCCGGTTCGCCGTCCTCGGTGTCCCGCTGCTGCCCCGGGGCTGTACCGGGCCGGTCGTGGAGTGCGCCGCCTGCCACACCCACTTCGGCACCGAGGTGCTGGAGCGGCCGACCACCGGCCGCTTCTCCGGGATGCTGCGGGACGCCGTCCACACCGTCGCCCTCGCCGTGCTGGCGGCGGGCGGCACCGGCTCCCGCGAGGTCCTCGACCGGGCCGTGTCCGCCGTCCGGTCCGCCGGCTACGCCGACTGCACGGCCGTCCAGCTCGTCGACCTGGTCGAGGCGCTGGAGGCCGACACCGGCCGCTTCATGCCGGAGATCAACCCCGAGGGCGCCCTCCTCGCCATCGAGATCCACGAGGCCGTCGCCCCGCTCACCCCGCACCTGGAGCCCGCCGGACGCGAGGCGCTGCTGCTCCAGGCGGCCCGGATCGCCCTCGCCGACGGCGGCTACAGCCCGGCCGAGCAGGAGGTCCTGGGCACCGTCGGGACGGCGCTCGGCCTCCCGCCCGAGGACGTGCTGCGGCTGCTCGCCTCCGCCCGCACGGTCTCCTGAGCCGAGGCCCCGGCCGGCTCCTTCTCTTCCGCGACCGGCCGCGGCGCCTGACGGCTGAGGGCCAGCAGGTCGGGGCTGCCGGAGGCTTCGGCGAGTCGGGTCATGCGGCCGGTGGCGGCCAGCGCGGCGGCCCCGTCCCCGCGGGCGATCGCCTCCTCGGCGTCGGCCCAGGCGAGGAAGGACTGCTCGGGGCAGGCGGGCAGGCCGTCCAGGTGGTGGCGGGCGCGGTGCAGCCAGCCGGCCGCGACGGCGGGCCGGCCCAGCCCCTCGTACTCGTGGTGGAGCCACCAGGCGGCCAGCCCCGCGCCCCGGTGGTCTCCGGCCGCCACATGGGCGGAGTGCGCGCGCAGCCGGGCGGCGACGGACTCGTCGAGATGCCCGGACCACCAGGCGGCGTCGGAGAGCGCGCCGAGGTCCTCGGGGGTCAGCGCCTCGTCCGGGTGCCGGTCGCGGGCGTGCAGCAGCGTGTACGCCTCGGCCCACCGCTCGTGGGTCACCGCGTCGCGGGCCCGGCCGGCGCGGTCGATCACGGGTGCGGACACGTGCCTCACCCCTTCCGGTCCCTCCAGCGTAGGACCGGACGCGGGAAGGGGGCACCCGGTGGATGCCCCCTTCCCGCTCCGCGGTGTCGCGCCGCGTCAGCCGATGGCGCCGCTCGCGCGGATCATGTCCTCGCGCTCGACGATCTTCACGCGCTCGCGGCCCTGCGGCTCGCCCAGCGCCTTCTCGGCGGCGTCGAGGGCGTACCAGCCCTCCCACGTCGTGTAGGTGAGGCCCTTGCCCTCCAGGAAGCCGACGATCGCGTCGGTCTCCGGGCTGGCGGGGGTGAGGAGGCGGCCGGCGGCGAAGTCCTCCAGGAGGTTCGCGACGGTCTCGTTGGCGTCGCCCTTGGTGTGGCCGATGAGGCCGACCGGGCCGCGGCGGATCCAGCCGGTGACGTAGGTGGAGGCCATGTGCTCCTCGCCCTCCATCACCCGGCCGCCCTCGTCCGGGACGGTGCCGCTGACGGTGTCCCAGGGGAGCTTGGGCAGCTCGTCGGAGAGGTAGCCGACGGCGCGGTAGACGGACTTCACGTCCCAGTCGGTGGTGACGCCGGTGCCCTTCACGTTCCCGGTGCCGTCGAGCTCGGTGCGCTCGGTGCGCAGGCCGACGACCTCGCCGTTCTCGCCGAGGATCTCGACGGGGGACTCGAAGAAGTGCAGGAAGAGCTTGTGCGGGCGGTCGCCGATGTCGCGGATCGCCCAGTTCTCCAGGGTCTTGGCGACCATGTCGGTCTGCTTGTTCTTGCGGCGCTCGGCGATCGAGCCCTCGTCGTAGTCGATGTCCTCGGGGTTGACGATGACCTCGATGTTCGGCGAGTGGTCCAGCTCGCGCAGCTCCATGGGGCTGAACTTGGCCTGGGCGGGGCCGCGGCGGCCGAAGACGTGGATCTCGACGGCCTTGTTGGCCTTCAGGCCCTCGTGGACGTTGTCCGGGATCTCGGTCGGCAGCAGCTCCTCGGCCGTCTTGGCGAGGATGCGGGCGACGTCGAGGGCGACGTTGCCGACGCCGAGGACGGCGACCTTCTCGGCGGAGAGGTCCCAGGTGCGCGGCACGTCCGGGTGGCCGTCGTACCAGGAGGCGAAGTCGGCGGCGCCGAAGGAGCCGTCCAGGTCCACGCCCGGGATCTTCAGCTCGCGGTCGAACATGGCGCCGGTCGAGAAGACCACGGCGTCGTAGAAGGAGCGCAGGTCGTCGAGGTGTATGTCGGTGCCGTAGTTCACGTTGCCGAAGAGGCGGACCTGCGGCTTGTCGAGGACCTGGTGGAGGGCGGTGATGATGCCCTTGATCCGCGGGTGGTCGGGGGCGACGCCGTACCGGATGAGGCCGAAGGGGGCCGGCATCCGCTCGAAGATGTCGATGGACACGCCCGGCTCGGTGGCCGTGTCGGACTTCAGCAGCGCGTCGGCGGCGTAGATGCCGGCGGGGCCGGCGCCGACGATCGCGACCCGGAGGGGGCGGGGCATGACTGGGTTCCCTTCGCATACGGCGTGCGGCGGAGCCGCCGACACTTAGGCCACCCTAATTAACATCGGGCGAAGAGTGGTACCCGACCCCGGTCTATGCCCTCATAAGGCTGACTTATGACTTCTCAAAGCGCTCCTGAGAAGAGGGCGGCCGACATCGCCCCGAGGCCGATCGTCAGCACGGCCGCGGCGAGGACGAGGAAGGGGCCGAGGAGGGAGTTCGCCAGATCGGTGAGGGGCTTGGACAGCACCAGCGCGTCCCCCGGGGCGTCCGCCGGGAACGCCACCGTGAGGGCCGGGTCGTCGTCGCCGTGCAGGAAGCCGCGGTAGGCGCCGGTCCCGTCGGGGTACATGTAGCCGCCCCGGCTGGTGGTCCGGACGGCGGTCGCCAGGACGCCGTGCCGGCGCAGCCACCTCTCGCGCCGGCTGCGCGCGGCCCCGTACCAGCCCATGGCGAGGCACAGCCAGCCGAAGCCGCCGAGCACGACCGTCGCGGCGACCACGTCCCAGTGGCCCGTCGCGCCGCCGGCCACCGCCAGGGCCAGCAGTGCCAGCAGGTGGGCGAGCAGGCCCCGCGCGAGCCGGCGGTGGAAGCCCTTCCGCCAGGTCGGCCCCAGATGGCGGATGACGGCGAACCGGGCCCCGTCGACGTCGTCGTCGTCCACCCGCCTCGCCAGCGCCTCGTTCAGCTTGTCGGCGAAGAGGCGGGCGTCCCGCTCGTCGACGTCGTCGATCCGGTGGACGACCGGCGTCGTGCCCTTCCTGGCCCGCAGCTCGATGAGGACCGACCGCCCCTCCACGCGCAGCCGCCCGAGTCCGTCAGGCGTGAAGGTGACCTGCTCCCGCGGCAGGTCGAGGACCAGGCAGAGTTCCTCGGCCGTCAGGACGGCGCCGTCGCGGCCCCGGAGGACCGGGAAGGAGGGCAGGGGGCTCGGCATGCGCATGATCGTAGAGGGAGGCCGTCCGCCGCGTCAGCCCCGTCCCGCCGCGCTCCGGCGCCTGCCGCGTCCCGCCGTCACCGGCAGGCCCGCCCCGCGGGGGTTCAGGACCTCGGTCGCGTCCTGTACGCGAGGAGGCCGCCGGCCGCGGCGGCCGCGGCCACGAGCCAGAACACCACCGCGTACGCGCCCCGGGAGGTGTTCAGGGCGAGGAACGCGCCCAGCGCGACGAGCGGCACGGCGGCTGCCGCCGCGGCCGTCCGCCGACGGGTGCGCGGGGGCTCCGGGGCCCGGGGGGCGCGGGTGGTGACGAGCTCGGCGCCGTCGGGGGCCGGGTCCTCGGGCAGGGCGGCGGTGACGGCCTCCGCGAAGGCGAGCGCGCCGGCCTCGCTGACGTCGGTGACCCGGTAGATGGTCGGCTCGTTCGCGCCCGACGCCGTCAGGACGATGGCGACGGACGTGCCCTCGGCGTGGACGAAGGAGATCGCCGCCAGCGGTATGTGGTGCTCCTTGTCCGCGCGGTGCAGGGTCACAGGCCCGCCCGCGAAGCGGAGAACCGATTCGCCACCGCGCAGGACCAGAGAGGGGGTGGCCGTCATCGTCCGTCTTCCTCCGCCGCCGTCGCTTCGGTCCCGGGGCGTCTCCGGGCGACAGGGTGACGCTCCCTCGCCGATCGTAGGGGCACCGGCCCGCCCCGCACCACGTCCGGGGTCCCGCGGCGGGTTCCGGGCGGGACCGCTCCGCGCGCCCCCTTCACGCGCCCCGGCGTGCGCCGGAGCGAAAACACGGGGCCCCGGAGAACAATTCCCCGACACGTAGGGACGGCCGTTCGAGAATCCCCCGGATTTACGGGACTTCACCGATTCCACGCCCGACCCGACGGCCGCGAATCGAATTCTCCGCTCGAACATCCCGCCCCGGTGGCGTGCGGGAACGTCCCGAACTCCCTTGGTGCGTCCGACGATTCTACGGATCACCGACCGGCCGGGAGTGGGGAAGGGGGAAATGGATTCAGAAAGGCATACGTTGGTGAAGGAAGACACCAGGAGAGAACGACCGCGGGGGAAGTCGGAGCGGCGCGGCGCGCGGAGCCGGAAAACCGCGGGAACGGCACGGAGGCGATCCCCCGCCGGACCCGGCGTCCGGACCGCGGCACCGCCGTCCCCGCGGCCGCTCGTTCGCAAGGGACACCGCACGGCGGACCCGGCCGGCCCCGCCGGACCGGGACCGCCGGGGAGGAGGGGCCGGTCATGGCACTGCCGATCGGGGCGTACGTCGTGGAGATCCGCACCGGGCGGGTCGCGAGAGTGATGGGCCACGAGGGGCCCTACGTCCAGATCCGCCCGCTCGGCGGAGGGCGCGAGTGGGACGTGGACCCCGAGGAGGTCCGCGAGGCCACCTCCGCGGAGCGCCTCAGCGCCGCCACCGCCCACGCCAACGCCCGCAGCCGCGGAGAGGTCCCCTGAACCCCCGGCCCCTCCGCCGCACCCCCCGCCCCTCCGCCGCACCCCCGGCCCCCTCCGCCGCACCCGCCCGGGCCCCGGCGTGACCGGGCCCACGGCCCGCTCCTGCGGCCCGGATCCGCAGACGCGGCCGGGAGCGGCCCCGCGTACGGGAGAATGGGTCCATGAGTCTGTTCCGCGACGACGGCATCGTGCTGCGCACCCAGAAGCTGGGCGAAGCGGATCGCATCATCACGATCCTCACGCGCGGGCACGGCCGGGTGCGCGCCGTCGCGCGCGGGGTGCGGCGGACCAAGTCCAAGTTCGGCGCGCGCCTCGAACCCTTCTCCCACGTGGACGTGCAGTTCTTCGCCCGCGGGAGTGAGCTGGTCGGACGCGGGCTGCCGCTCTGCACCCAGAGCGAGACCATCGCCGCGTACGGCGGCGGCATCGTCACCGACTACGCCCGCTACACCGCCGGCACCGCCATGCTGGAGACCGCGGAGCGCTTCACCGACCACGAGGGCGAACCGGCCGTGCAGCAGTACCTGCTGCTCGTCGGCGGGCTGCGGACCCTCGCCCGGGGCGAGCACGCCCCCCACCTCATCCTCGACGCCTTCCTGCTCCGCTCCCTCGCCGTGAACGGCTACGCGCCCTCCTTCTCGGACTGTGCCAAATGCGGACTGGACGGCCCGAACCGGTTCTTCTCGGTCGCGGCGGGCGGAGTCATATGCGGCGACTGCCGGGTGCCCGGAAGCGTCGTACCCTCAGCGGAGGCCATCGGCCTGCTCAGCGCGCTGCTCACCGGCGACTGGGCGACGGCGGACGCGTGCGAGCCGCGTCACGTCAGGGAGGGCAGCGGACTCGTGTCCGCCTATCTGCACTGGCACCTGGAGCGCGGCCTGCGCTCCCTGCGTTATGTGGAAAAGAGCTAGGAGAGACCACGCCATGGCCATCGCACGACTCCTCGGGCGGCAGCGTCGGGAGTACAGGACCCCCGATCCGCATCCGTCCGGTGCCCGCCCGCCGAAGCTCCAGTCCGAGTTCGTGCCGGAACACGTCGCGATCGTCATGGACGGCAACGGCCGCTGGGCCAAGGAGCGCGGACTGCCCCGCACCGAGGGGCACAAGGTCGGCGCCGAGCAGGTCCTCGACGTCCTCCAGGGGGCCATCGAGATGGGCGTCGGCTCGATCTCGCTGTACGCCTTCTCCACCGAGAACTGGAAGCGCTCGCCCGAGGAGGTGCGCTTCCTGATGAACTTCAACCGCGACTTCATCCGCAAGACCCGCGACCAGCTCGACGAGCTCGGCGTCCGGGTGCGCTGGGTCGGCCGGATGCCCAAGCTGTGGAAGTCGGTCGCCAAGGAGCTCCAGATCGCCCAGGAGCAGACCAAGGACAACACCCGGCTCACCCTGTACTTCTGCATGAACTACGGCGGCCGCGCCGAGCTCACGGACGCCGCGCAGGCGCTCGCCGAGGACGTGAAGGCCGGCCGGCTCGACCCGTCGAAGATCACCGAGAAGACGGTCCAGAAGTACCTCTACTACCCGGACATGCCGGACGTGGACCTGTTCCTGCGCCCCAGCGGCGAGCAGCGCACCTCCAACTACCTGATCTGGCAGAGCGCGTACGCCGAGATGGTCTTCCAGGACGTGCTCTGGCCCGACTTCGACCGCCGCGACCTGTGGCGCGCCTGCGTCGAGTTCGCCGAGCGCGACCGCCGCTTCGGCGGGGTGGACCCGGCCGACCTGGCCGTCCTCGACAAGGCCTGACGGCAGACGTGAGGGCCCGCGCCGGAGCGATCCGGCGCGGGCCCTCACGCATGTATGTCAGGTCTCAGCTCACTTCGCCGCGCAGTCCGCGCAGGTGCCGAAGATCTCGACGGTGTGCGCCACGTTCACGAAGCCGTGCTCGGCGGCGACCGCCTCGGCCCACTGCTCGACCATCGGGCCCTCGACCTCGACGGCCTTGCCGCAGGAGCGGCAGACCAGGTGGTGGTGGTGGTCGTCCGACGAGCAGCGGCGGTAGACCGTCTCGCCGTCGCTGGTGCGCAGCGCGTCCACCTCGCCCGCGTCCGCCAGGGACTGGAGGGTGCGGTAGACGGTGGTGAGGCCGACGGAGTCGCCGCGGTGCTTGAGCATGTCGTGCAGCTCCTGGGCGCTGCGGAACTCGTCCACCTCGCTGAGTGCTGCCGCCACGGCGGCCCGCTGCCGGGTGGAGCGGCCGCGTACGGGGGGTCCTGCCGTCGCCACGGGGGCCTCCTAGATGTATCCGTTACCCCCCACATTCTGCCAGCCCCCCTCCGTGCCGCGGGCGGCCGGAGACACCTCCCTGCTCAGATCCTGACGTCGTCGGCCGGCTTCCGGCCCGCCGGGAGGGCGGTGTCGCACCCCTCGACGGCGGCGGCCTCGGCGGCCCGGGCCCGCCGTCGGGCGAGCGGCGTGGCGAGCAGCGTCAGCAGGACGAAGACCCCGATCGCGTACAGGACGATCGTCGCTCCGGGCGGGACGTCCTGGTAGTACGAGGTGACCGTGCCGGCCAGCGTGACCGTGACGCCCGTGGCCACGGAGAGCGCGAAGGTCGCCCGGAAGGACTTCGACAGCTGCTGGGCCGCCGCCACCGGCACGACCATCAGCGCGCTGACCAGCAGCAGGCCGACGACCCGCATGGCGACGGTGACGGTGACCGCGGCCGTGACCGCGATCAGCAGGTTGAGCAGCCGCACCGGCAGGCCGGTGACGCGGGCGAACTCCTCGTCCTGGCTGACCGCGAACAGCTGCCTGCGCAGGCCGACCGTGACGAGGACGACGAGGGCGGCGAGGAGGCTGATCGCGGTGACGTCCTCGGTGGAGACCGTGGAGAGCGAGCCGAAGAGGTACGACTGGAGATTGGCGTTGGAGCCGGTGTCCGAGAGGTTGATCAGCAGCACGCCGCCGGCCATGCCGCCGTAGAAGAGCAGGGCGAGCGCGAGGTCGCCGCGGGTCTTGCCGTACGCCCGGATCAGCTCCATCGCGACCGAGCCGGCGACGGCGACGGCGGTGGCCATCCAGATCGGGCTGGTGTTCAGCAGGAAGCCGAGGCCCACGCCGGTCATGGCCACGTGCCCGATGCCGTCGCCCATCAGGGCCTGGCGGCGCTGGACGAGGTAGATGCCGATGGCGGGCGCGGTGACGCCGACGAGCACGGCCGCGAGCAGCGCCCGCTGCATGAAGGCGGGTTCGAGGAAGTCCATGGTCAGGTCAGCAGTCCCGTGCGGAGCGGCTCGCCGGCCGCGTGCGGATGTACGTGGTCGTGTCCGGGCAGCGCGTGCTGGCCGACGCCCTCGGGCGGCGGGCCGTCGTGGACGACGCAGCCGTCGCGCAGGACGACCGCGCGGTCGATGAGCGGCTCCAGCGGGCCCAGCTCGTGCAGGACGAGGAGGACGGTGGCGCCGCCGGCGACCTGCTCGCGCAGGGTCGTGGCGAGCACCTCCTGGCTGGCGAGGTCCACGCCGGCCATCGGCTCGTCCATGATCAGGAGCTCGGGCTCGGAGGCGAGCGCGCGGGCGATGAGGACGCGCTGGTGCTGGCCGCCGGAGAGCGCGGAGACGGAGTCCCTGGCGCGGTCGGTGAGGCCGACGAGCTCGATGGCCCGGTCGACGGCGGCCCTGTCGGCCCTGGTCATGAAGCCGAGGCGGCGACGGGCGAGCCGACCGGAGGAGACGACCTCGCGGATGGTGGCGGGGACGCCGGAGGCGGCGGTGGTGCGCTGGGGCACGTAGCCGACCCGGGCCCAGTCGCGGAACCGCTGCCGCTCGGTGCCGAAGAGCTCGATGGCGCCGCCGGTCAGCGGGACCTGGCCGATGACCGCGCGGACGGCGGTGGACTTGCCGGAGCCGTTGGCGCCGAGCAGGGCGACGACCTCACCGCGCCGGACGGTGAGGTCGACGCCCCGGAGGACGGGGCGGGCGCCGAGGGCGGCCGTGGCGCCACGGACGGATATGACGGGCTCGTCGCTCACGGGTGCCTCCTGCGTGCGGGGGTGGATCACTTCGCGCCGAGGGCCTTCTGCAGCGCGGCGAGGTTGGACCGCATGACCTCGATGTAGTCATCGCCCTTGGACTGGTCCGTGATTCCCTCCAGCGGGTCGAGGACGTCGGTCTTCAGGCCGGTGTCCTGCGCGAGGGTCTTCGCGGTCTTGTCGCTGGCGAGGGTCTCGAAGAAGACGGTGGTCACCTTGTCGTGCTCCGCGATCTCCTGGAGTTCCTTGATGCGCGCGGGGCTCGGATCGGCCTCGGGGGAGACGCCGGCGATGCTCTCCTGCTCCAGGTGGTAGCGCTCGGCGAGGTAGCCGAAGGCGGAGTGGGTGGTGATGAAGGTGCGGGTCGTGGTGTTCTTCAGGCCCGTCTCGAAGGCGGTGTCCAGGTCGCCGAGCTTCTTCACCAGGCCGGCGGTGTTCTTCTCGTAGTCGGCGGCGTGGTCCGGGTCGGCCTTCGCGAAGGCGGCGCCGACGCCCTTGGCGACCTCGGCGTACTTCACGGGGTCGAGCCAGACGTGCGGGTCCTGGCCGCCCTCGGTCTCGTGGGAGTGGCCCTCGTGGGACTCCTCGCCCTCGTGGGCGTGCTCCTCGCCTTCGTGGGCGTGCTCCTCGCCCTCGTGGGCGTGGCCGGCCTCGGTGCCGTGGGTCTCGAGGGAGGTGAGGGTGCCGGCGTCGATCGTGTTCTTCACGCCGGCCTGCGTGATGGCGTCGTCCACGGCGGGCTGGATGCCCTTGAGGTAGAGGATGACGTCGGCGTCGCCGAGCGCGGCGATCTGCTTCGGCTTGAGCTCCAGGTCGTGCGGCTCGACACCGGGCTTGGTGAGCGTGTCGACGGCCACGTGGCCGCCGCCTATCTGCTCGGCCAGGTACTGCATGGGGTAGAAGGACGTGACGACGTCCAGCTTGCCGCCGTCGTTCTTCTGAGCCGCGTCGGAGGTTCCGCCGCAGGCGGAGAGGGTGACGAGTCCGAGGGCGACGGCTCCGGTGACGGCGGTGGCGGGTATCAGACGGCGTACGTTCATGACTCTCATTTTCAACAAAAGTGGAAACGGTTGTCAATTGCCGTATCTGTGGCACGGGCCACTGCCCCCCGGCGGCCGTCGGGCACCGAACCGATTTGATACGGGGGGTGCGGGCGCCGGTAACCTGTGGCATTCGCACTTCGTCGTCGTAATGAAGAGAGCACCGTGGCCGCCGACAAGATCGACACCATCGTCAGCCTGAGCAAGCGCCGTGGCTTCGTCTACCCGTGCAGCGAGATCTACGGCGGTCAGCGTGCCGCCTGGGACTACGGACCGCTGGGTGTCGAACTCAAGGAGAACATCAAGCGCCAGTGGTGGCGTTACATGGTCACCGCGCGCGAGGACGTCGTCGGTATCGACTCGTCGGTCATCCTGGCGACCGAGGTCTGGGAGGCGTCCGGTCACGTCGCCACCTTCACCGACCCCCTGACCGAGTGCACCTCCTGCCACAAGCGCTTCCGCGCCGACCACCTGGAGGAGGCGTACGAGGAGAAGCACGGCCGCCTCCCCGAGAACGGCCTGACCGACCTCAACTGCCCGAACTGCGGCAACAAGGGCACCTTCACCGAGCCCAAGAACTTCTCGGGCCTGCTCTCCACCCACCTCGGCCCGACCCAGGACTCCGGCTCCGTCGCGTACCTGCGTCCCGAGACGGCCCAGGGCATCTTCACCAACTACGCCCAGGTGCAGACGACCTCGCGCAAGAAGCCCCCGTTCGGCATCGCGCAGATGGGCAAGTCCTTCCGGAACGAGATCACTCCGGGCAACTTCATCTTCCGGACCCGTGAGTTCGAGCAGATGGAGATGGAGTTCTTCGTCAAGCCGGGCGAGGACGAGGAGTGGCAGGAGTACTGGATGCAGCAGCGCTGGAACTGGTACACCAACCTCGGCCTGCGCGAGGAGAACATGCGCTGGTTCGAGCACCCGCAGGAGAAGCTCTCCCACTACTCGAAGCGCACCGCCGACATCGAGTACCGCTTCTCCTTCGGCGGCAGCGAGTGGGGCGAGCTGGAGGGCGTCGCCAACCGCACCGACTACGACCTGAGCGCCCACTCCAAGGCGTCCGGCGCCAACCTGACGTACCTGAACCAGGAGACCGGCGAGCGCTACACGCCGTTCGTCATCGAGCCCGCCGCCGGTGTCGGCCGCACCATGCTCGCCTTCCTCCTCGACGCGTACACCGAGGACGAGGCGCCCAACGCCAAGGGCGTCATGGAGAAGCGCGTCGTGCTGCGCCTCGACCACCGCCTGGCCCCGGTCAAGGCCGCCGTCCTGCCGCTCTCCCGTAACGCGCAGCTCTCCCCGAAGGCCAAGGGCCTCGCGGCGGACCTGCGCCAGAACTGGAACATCGAGTTCGACGACGCCGGCGCCATCGGCCGCCGCTACCGCCGCCAGGACGAGATCGGCACCCCGTTCTGCATCACCGTCGACTTCGACACCCTCGAGGACGACGCGGTGACCGTGCGCGAGCGCGACACCATGAAGCAGGAGCGCGTCTCCCTCGGCCAGATCCAGGGCTACCTGGCCAGCCGCCTCATCGGCTGCTGACCCTCCGCCCGTAAGGGAAAGCCCCCGGTCCGAGACTCGGACCGGGGGCTTTCCCGTGGGCGGGCGGCCGCTTCAGGCCCGGCGCAGGGCCCTGAGGACGAGGGAGAGGACCGCGTCGAAGGCGGTCTCGATGCCGGGCGCGGACCAGTCGGCGGCGTGCGCCGGGTCGTGGAAGCGGTCGGTGGCGTCGAAGACGGCCCGGGCGGTGGTGGTGAGGTCGGGGTCCGCGGCGGAGAGGGTCCCGTCCCGGACGCCGTCCGCGAGGATGGCGGCGATCTGCTCCACGAGGTGGTCCACGTGCCGGTCGACCACCGCGCTGTTCTCGCCGATGAGGACCATGTACGTCGCCATCAGCTCCGGGTCGCCGCCCGCCTTCTGCCGCTTGAGCGCGAAGAGCCGGCGCAGCCAGCCGCTCAGCCGCTCGTCGGCGGGCCCCGGGCCCTCGGCGTACGGGCGGAGCTCGATCACGTTCCGCTCCAGCCACCGCTCGGTGACCGCCTCGCGCAGGGCCGCCTTGGTGCGGAAGTGGCGGTAGACGCTGCCGTGGCTGACGCCGAGAGCCCTGGCCACGTCCACGACCGTCGCCTTCGCGGGGCCGTACCGCCGCAGCACCTCCTCGGTGGCTTCGAGGATGCGCTCGGCGGTGAGGGTTTCGGTGGCGGCCATGGACCGACAGTACCCGTCAGTGCTCGCTGTCCAGGTGGGCCATCTGGGCCGCCGGGTAGCGCTCGCCGGCCGCCGCGCCCGCCGGGACGGCCCGCTCGATCGCGGCGAGGTCGGAGGCGTCGAGGACCACGTCGAGCGCGCCCAGCGCCTCGGTGAGCCGGGCCCGGGTGCGGGCGCCGACCAGCGGCACGATGTCGTCGCCCTGCGCCAGGGCCCAGGCGATCGCGGTCTGCGCCACCGAGACCCCCTTGGCCTCGGCGACGGCCCGCAGCCGGTCCACGAGGGCGAGGTTCCGGTGCAGGTTCTCGCCCTGGAAGCGGGGGCTCATGCCGCGGAAGTCGCCGGGGGCGAGCGCCCGGTCGCGGGTGAAGTGGCCGCTGATCAGGCCGCGCGAGAGGACGCCGTACGCGGTGACGCCGATGCCCAGCTCGCGGGCGGTCGGCAGGATCTTCTCCTCGATGCCCCGGGAGACCAGCGAGTACTCGATCTGGAGGTCCGCGATCGGGGCCACGGCCGCGGCCCGGCGCAGGGTGTCCGCGCCGACCTCGGAGAGGCCGATGTGCCGGACGTGCCCGGCCTCGACCAGCCCGGCGATGGCGCCGACGGTCTCCTCGATCGGCACGTCGGGGTCGACGCGGGCGATCCGGTAGACGTCGATGTGGTCGGTGCCGAGCCGCTGGAGCGAGTACGCGGCGAAGTTCCGCACCGCCGCGGGCCGGCCGTCGTAGCCGGTGAAGCCGCCCTCGACGGTCCGCAGCGCGCCGAACTTCACGCTGGTCAGTGCCTGCTCGCGCCGTCCGGCGGGGGCGGTTCGCAGGGCTTCGGCGATCAGCAGCTCGTTGTGCCCCATGCCGTAGAAGTCGCCGGTGTCGAGCAGGGTCACGCCGGCCTCCAGGGCCGCGTGGATCGTCGCGATCGACTCGGCCCGGTCGGCCTCGCCGTAGAGCGCGGACATTCCCATGCAGCCGAGACCGAGCGCGGAGACGGCGGGGCCGGTGGTGCCGAGGGTGCGGGTGGGAAGCATGGCGGTCTCCTGAGGGGGGAGGGAGGGGTGCCCTTCAACCATGACATGTGCGATGACAGATTTCAATATCTGTCATTCGAATCGGCGGGGGCGTGCCGGAAAACCGGGTGCACCGGTCCGCGCGGCCCCGGTACCGTGCGGGCATGTTTGCTCACCTCCCGATCTACGAGTGAGACGGCGCGCAGGCCGATCCACCGACCACCGCCCACCTCATCGAAGGGGAGACCCCCATGGCGAAGAGCCGCAACAACCTCCTCGGCGTCGGCGGACAGCGCAAGAAGCTGTCCCGCGCCGACCAGCAGGGCGGCGCGCAGAGCCGCGCCGCCGACCGCCGCTCCGCGGAGGACAAGAAGCAGGACCTCCTGAGGAAGATGCGCGAGCGCACCCAGGACGCCGCCACCACCGAGTAACCGCCGAGACGAGGGGCCCGGACCGCACCAGCGGCCCGGGCCCCTCGCCGTACCCCCTCTCAGCCCGCCGCCCTCGGCAGCCGGAGGGCGTACGCGCCCGTCAGCAGGGCCAGGACCAGCTGGATCAGCAGCGTCACCGCCAGCGCCGTCCCCATCGAGCCCGTCGCCGCCAGGGACAGGAAGAGCGAGCCCAGCGTCGCCACGCCCAGGGCCAGCGCCGCCTGCTGGGTCGTCACCATCACGCCGCTCCCCACACCCGCCCGGTCCGCCGGCACCTCGGCGAGCACCACCCGGAAGAGGACCGGCAGCTGGAGCCCCTGGCCCAGGCCCGCCACCGCCATCCCCGGCGCCAGAGTCCAGGGGGAGACGTCCGGCCAGGAGCGCCAGGCCGTCCACGCCAGCATCCCGAGACCCGCCGCCTGGACCAGCGCGCCCGCCGGGATCACCCGCGTGCCCCAGCGGGCCACCAGGCGCGGACCGGCCAGCGAGGCGGCGAAGAAGGCCAGCGCCATCGGGGCGAGCGCCGCGCCCGAGGCGATCGGCCCCAGCGCCAGACCCCGCTGGAGAGCCACCGCGACCACCAGCATGAAGCCGCCGAAGCCGCCCGAGAGCGGCAGCACCAGGACCAGGCCCCGGCGCAGCGGCGCGAGCCGCAGCAGCGACGGCGGAACCAGCGGGGTGCCGCCCCGGCGCTCGGTGCTCCGCTCCGTGCGCCAGAAGGCCGCCGCAGCCAACGGGAACGCCGCCAGCGCGCACCACGTCCACGGCGGCCACCCCGCCGCCCTGCCCTCCGTCAGCGGGGCGAGCAGCGCGGTGAGCGCCACCGCGAGCAGCGCCGTGCCCCGGATGTCGAGCGGTGCGGGGGCCGCCGCCCGGGTCTCCGGCACCGCGCGGCGCGCGAGCGGCAGCGCCAGCAGCACCACCGGCACGTTCACCAGGAAGGAGGCCCGCCAGCCCAGCCCCGCCACGTCCGCCGCGACCAGCAGACCGCCCAGGATCTGGCCCGACACGAACGCGAGCCCGTTGGTCGCCCCGTACAGACCCAGCGCCTTGGCCCGGCGGGCCCCCGCCGTCGAGGAGTGAAGGGTCGCCAGCACCTGCGGCAGCAGCAGCGCCGCCGCGGCACCCTGTGCCACCCGGGCCGCCACCAGGCTCCAGGCGGTCGGCGCCACCCCGCAGAGCAGCGACGTCACGCCGAAGGCCACCAGGCCCGCCAGGAAGAGCCGGCGCCGCCCGTGGAGGTCGCCGAGCCGCCCGCCGAGCACCAGCAGCACCGCGTACGACAGGCCGTATCCGGCGACGACCAGTTCGAGCAGGGCCTCGTCCGCCCCGAGGTCGTGCCCGATCGACGGCAGGGCGACGTTGACGATGAAGAAGTCGACCAGGGGGAGCGCCGCCCCCAGCAGGACGGTGAAGAGGCCGAGGGGGCCGAGGGCCGGGCCGGGCGGCCGGGCGAGCGGTGTCGTCGTCGTGGTCACGCCTCGACGATCGGCGCCCCGCCTCCCTGGTACCAGAGCCTCCTCATCCTGGTACCAGGAGTGCCTGGCACCAGGCTCCCCGGACGGGCAGGCTGGGCGCATGAGCATCGACGGGACCACCGGACCCGACGCCCGCAGGCGGGAGCTCGCCGCCTTCCTGCGCAGCCGGCGCGAGCGCATCACCCCCGAACAGGTCGGCCTCGTCCCGGGCCGCGGGCGCCGCACCCCCGGCCTGCGCCGCGAGGAGGTCGCCCAGCTCTCGGCCGTCGGCGTCACCTGGTACACCTGGATCGAACAGGCCCGGGACATCCAGGTCTCCCCGCAGGTCCTCGACGCCCTCGCCGGCGCCCTCCTGCTCGACCCCACCGAGCGCGCCCACCTCTTCGCCCTCGCCGGCCGGCCCGACCCCCGGCCGGGCACCCCCAGCCCCGCCGTCACCCCGGCGGTGCGCGCGCTGCTCGACCAGCTGGAGCCGGTGCCCGCCGCCGTCCAGAACAGCCGCTTCGACCTCCTCGCCCACAACCGCACCTTCGGACGGCTCTTCCGCGACCTCGACGCGCTGCCGCCGGAGGACCGCAACACGCTCTGGCTGGCCTGCACCGACCCGGAGTTCCGGGCCGCCGTCACCGACCTGCCCGAGCTGATCGCGCTGCTCGCGGGCAAGCTTCGCGCCCAGATGGCCGAGCACCTCGCCGAACCCGCCTGGAAGCGGCTGGTCCACCGGCTCGAAGCGGCCTCGCCCGAGTTCCGCGAGGTCTGGGCCCGGCACGACGTGGTCGCCCCCGGCGGCCGCACCAAGGTGATCCGCAACGCCCTCGTCGGCCCGCTCCGCTTCGACCACACCAACCTCTGGCTCGGCCCCGCCGCGGGACCCGTCCTCGTCACCTACGTACCGCTCGACGAGGAGACCCGTGCGGGCTGTGCGCGCCTCCTCGGCCTGGTGGTCGGGGAGCAGGCCGGGCGCCCGCTCGCCGCCGCCTGAGCCGCGGGTCCCGGCGGGCCGCGGCCGGGACCCCCGGCCGGCCCCTTCCGCGGTGCGGGACAATGGGGTCCATGACCGCGTTCTCCCCCCTCTCCATCGGCCCGCACGTCGTGCAGCCCCCGGTGGTGCTCGCGCCCATGGCCGGCATCACCAACGCCCCCTTCCGGACCCTCTGCCGCGAGTTCAGCGGAGGCAAGGGCCTCTTCGTGAGCGAGATGATCACGACCCGGGCGCTGGTGGAGCGCAACGAGAAGACCATGCAGCTCATCCGGTTCGACGCGACGGAGCGGCCGCGCTCGATCCAGCTGTACGGGGTGGACCCGGTCACCGTCGGCAAGGCGGTGCGGATGATCGTCGACGAGGACCTCGCGGACCACATCGACCTGAACTTCGGCTGCCCGGTGCCCAAGGTGACCCGCAAGGGCGGCGGCTCCGCGCTGCCGTACAAGCGCCCGCTGCTGCGCGCGATCCTCCACGAGGCCGTGACGAACGCCGGCGACCTGCCGGTCACCATGAAGATGCGCAAGGGCATCGACGACGACCACATCACCTACCTCGACGCGGGCCGGATCG
Source organism: Streptomyces sp. NPDC004435 (assembly GCF_042873895.1). Lineage (NCBI taxonomy): Bacteria > Bacillati > Actinomycetota > Actinomycetes > Kitasatosporales > Streptomycetaceae > Streptomyces > Streptomyces sp. NPDC004435. The sequence continues at coordinate 505,280 of NZ_JBIAMB010000001.1, forward strand.
CCGTCGAGGAGGGCGTCACGGCGATCGCCCTGCACGGGCGGACCGCGGCGCAGCACTACGGCGGTACGGCCGACTGGGACGCGATCGCGCGGCTCAAGGAGCACGTGCCGGAGATCCCGGTGCTGGGCAACGGCGACATCTGGTCGGCGGACGACGCCGTGCGGATGATGCGCGAGACCGGCTGCGACGGCGTGGTCGTGGGCCGCGGCTGCCTGGGCCGGCCGTGGCTCTTCTCGGACCTCGTGGCGGGTCTGGAGGGCACCGGCGGGTACCGGACGCCGGGGCTGCGCGAGGTCGCCGACGTGATGGTGCGGCACGCGACGCTGCTCGGGGAGTGGATCGGTGACGAGTCGCGCGGTGTCATCGACTTCCGCAAGCACGTGGCCTGGTACCTGAAGGGGTTCGCGGTCGGTTCGGAGATGCGGAAGCGGCTGGCGGTCACCTCCTCCCTGGACGAACTGAGCGCTCAGTTGAGCGAGCTGGATCTGGACCAGCCGTGGCCGGTGGGTGCGGACGGCCCCCGGGGTCGTACGTCCGGAAACAACCGGGTTGTCCTGCCGGACGGCTGGCTGAAGGACCCCTACGACTGCGCCGGAGTGAGCGAGGACGCGGAGCTGGACACGTCCGGCGGCTGAGATTTTCGGCCTTTCGAGGGAGTGATCCTCGCCACCCCTGAGGGGGATGGTGCTCAGATGAGCATGTTACGGGCAACTGCACCACCTGAAGGGGTGGCACTGGGTGCCACCCCTTTTGCGTTCAAGAGTTGAACGCAAATGGGCGAGGTTGGCGCTCATCTGAGCGTCTAGTCCCTGGATTGGGTCAAGCGGGCTTCGGGGCGTGAAAGCGGAAGCTTCGCCTCGGTAACTTTCGAAGTGGGGGCGGACGGGTGGTTAAGACCGTGTGACCGGTAGGCGTACCTCCCCAGAAGCCTTCGATCTGGGTATGTTCCTCGCCGTCAGGGCAGCCAACCGAGTCGTCGAGGAGTCGGGACCCGTGTCGGAAAACAATGATCAGAAGTTCGTGTACGACTTCACCGAGGGCAACAGGGACCTGAAGGACCTGCTCGGTGGCAAGGGGGCCAACCTCGCCGAGATGACCAACCTCGGTCTTCCGGTCCCTCCGGGCTTCACGATCACCACCGAGGCGTGCAAGGTCTACCTCGAGTCCGGCTCGGAGCCCGTCGCCCTGCGCGACGAGGTCTCCGCCCACCTCGACGCCCTTGAGCGGCAGATGGGCAAGAAGCTCGGCCAGGCCGACGACCCGCTGCTCGTCTCGGTCCGCTCGGGCGCCAAGTTCTCCATGCCGGGCATGATGGACACGGTCCTCAACATCGGCCTCTCCGACGAGTCCGTGAACGGCCTCGCCCGCCAGGCGGACAACGAGCGCTTCGCGTGGGACTCGTACCGCCGGCTCATCCAGATGTTCGGCAAGACCGTCCTCGGCGTCGAGGGCGAGCTCTTCGAGGACGCCCTCGACGAGGCCAAGGCCGCCAAGCGGGTCGCCAGCGACACCGACCTGGACGCCGCCGACCTCCGCGGGGTCGTCGAGCACTTCAAGGCGATCGTGAAGGCCGAGACCGGCCGCGACTTCCCGCAGGACCCGCGCGAGCAGATGGACCTCGCCATCGAGGCCGTCTTCAACTCGTGGAACACCGACCGCGCGAAGCTGTACCGCCGCCAGGAGCGCATCCCCGGCGACCTCGGCACCGCCGTCAACGTCTGCTCCATGGTCTTCGGCAACCTCGGCCCGGACTCCGGCACCGGCGTCGCCTTCACCCGTGACCCCGCCTCCGGTCACGAAGGCGTCTACGGCGACTACCTCCAGAACGCGCAGGGCGAGGACGTCGTCGCCGGCATCCGCAACACGGTGCCGCTCGCCGACCTGGAGTCGATCGACAAGAAGTCGTACGACCAGCTCATGCAGATCATGAACACGCTGGAGACCCACTACAAGGACCTCTGCGACATCGAGTTCACGATCGAGCGCGGCCAGCTCTGGATGCTCCAGACCCGTGTCGGCAAGCGCACCGCCGGTGCCGCCTTCCGCATCGCCACGCAGCTCGTGGACCAGGGCCTGATCGACGAGGCCGAGGCGCTCCAGCGCGTCACCGGCGCCCAGCTCGCCCAGCTGATGTTCCCGAAGTTCGACGAGAACGCGAAGGTCGAGCAGATCGGCCGCGGCATCGCCGCCTCCCCGGGCGCGGCCGTCGGCAAGGCCGTCTTCGACTCCTACACGGCCGTCAAGTGGTCCCGCTCCGGCGAGAAGGTCATCCTGATCCGCCGCGAGACCAACCCGGACGACCTGGACGGCATGATCGCCGCCGAGGGCATCCTGACCTCGCGCGGCGGCAAGACCTCGCACGCCGCCGTCGTCGCCCGCGGCATGGGCAAGACCTGTGTCTGCGGCGCCGAGGAGCTGGAGGTCGACACCAAGCGCCGCCGCATGACCACCGCCTCCGGCGCGGTCATCGAGGAGGGCGACGTCGTCTCCATCGACGGCTCCACCGGCAAGGTCTACCTCGGTGAGGTACCCGTCGTACCGTCCCCGGTCGTCGAGTACTTCGAGGGCCGCATGCACGCCGGCGCCGACGACGCCGACGAGCTGGTCCAGGCCGTCCACCGGATCATGGCCTACGCCGACCGCGTCCGCCGCCTGCGGGTCCGCGCCAACGCCGACAACGCCGAGGACGCCTCCCGCGCCCGCCGCTTCGGCGCCCAGGGCATCGGCCTGTGCCGCACCGAGCACATGTTCCTCGGTGAGCGCCGCCAGTACGTCGAGCGCCTGATCCTCGCCGACACCGACGCCGAGCGCGACGAGGCCCTCAAGGCCCTGCTGCCGCTCCAGAAGACCGACTTCGTCGAGCTCTTCGAGGCGATGGACGGGCTGCCGGTCACGGTCCGCCTGCTCGACCCGCCGCTCCACGAGTTCCTGCCCGACATCACCGAGCTGTCGGTGCGCGTCGCCCTCGCCGAGTCCCGCAAGGAGCCGCACGAGAACGACCTGCGCCTGCTCCAGGCCGTGCACCGGCTGCACGAGCAGAACCCGATGCTGGGTCTGCGCGGCGTCCGCCTCGGCCTGGTCATCCCCGGCCTGTTCACCATGCAGGTCCGGGCGATCGCCGAGGCCGCCGCCCAGCGGATCGACGCCAAGGGCGACCCGCGCGTCGAGATCATGATCCCGCTCGTCGGCACCGTCCAGGAGCTGGAGATCGTCCGCGAGGACGCCGAGCGGGTCATCGCCGAGGTCGTGGCGGAGACCGGCGTGGAGCTGAAGCTGGCGCTCGGCACCATGATCGAGCTGCCCCGCGCGGCCGTCACCGCCGGCCAGATCGCCGAGGCCGCCGAGTTCTTCTCCTTCGGCACCAACGACCTCACCCAGACGGTCTGGGGCTTCTCCCGGGACGACGTGGAGGCCAGCTTCTTCACCGCGTACCTGGAGAAGGGCATCTTCGGCGTCAGCCCCTTCGAGACCATCGACAAGGACGGCGTCGGCGCCCTGGTCCGCTCCGCGGTCGAGGCCGGCCGGGCCACCCGCCCGGACATCAAGCTCGGCGTCTGCGGCGAGCACGGCGGCGACCCGGAGTCGGTGCACTTCTTCCACGAGGTCGGCCTCGACTACGTCTCCTGCTCGCCGTTCCGGATCCCGGTGGCGCGCCTGGAGGCGGGCCGCGCGGCGGCCGAGTCGAAGGGCAGCGACAGCCGCTGACCCGAGGGGCCCCCGGGCCCCGCGAAGCCACCGGGACCGCTGTCGGCCATCCCTTCCGAACCCTCACCGGCGGACGGCGGTCCCGGATCCGAAAGAGACGGGACGGACACCTTGTGCGGAGGTGTCCGTCCCGTCGTTTTCACGTCAGATTCATGCGCAATTACGTCCGCATTGAATTATTGGAAATTGAACGTCTGTGTTTGCGGCTGTTTCGGCTGCGGCCCCCGGATCCCCACCCGGGGGCCGCACCCTTTTTCATGTGTCGGGCAGGTGAGCCGCAACCCTCGCCGACCGCCGCCGGACGGGCAAAGCCCCCCACGGTCTTCACCACGTCACCTCGGTCCTGAAGGTTTCCTGCCCGACCTGCACAGCATTTCCGTTGGGCCGTGTTCGCCGCGATGCTTTTCAACTGTGGCTGAAACACCCTGGTAACGTGCAGTGATGGTGTGCATACTCGACCGCGGGGTGGTTGCGAGTGCACAGGTGGGGACTTCATGCTTCGTATTCATTTCACCGCGGACGATCTGGCGGGGGTGCGGATCGCCGCCCGTCCTGACGTCCTGTGGGAAACGATTCTCAGCTTTCACCGTTTAAGGGACCGGCGCGGCCCGGTGGTCTTCGGCGGATGGCGCACGGAAACGAGGGCGCGGCTCGGCGGGGAGACCCGGCTCCTCGCCGCCCTCGTCCCGAGCCGCGGCTATTTCCCCGATTTCCTGACCCCCGCGGAGGGCCTGCACGGCCTCGACGACGGCCTCCAGGCGCTCCGCGCGACCGCGCCGGGCCGGCTCCGCTCGGAGCTCTCCCTGCTGGCGGCGGACCGGTCCGGCGGCCGTACGGTGCCGCACTCGCTGCGGGCTCTCGCCGACGGCGGCCCGGAGCCCTTCGACCGGCTGCTCGGGGCGCTGCGCAGCTACCACCGGGCGGCCGTGGAGCCGTACTGGCCGCACATCCAGGCCCGGGTGGAGGCGGACAGGGCGTGCCGGGGCCGGGCCGTCCTGGACGGCGGCGCGGAGGAGCTGCTCGACTCGCTGCCGCCGATGCTGGCCTGGCGGGCGCCGGTCCTGGAGGCGTCCTATCCGGTCGACCGGGACGTGCACCTGGACGGGCGGGGGCTGCTGCTCCAGCCCTCGTACTTCTGCCGGGGGACGCCGGTGATGCTGCGGGACCCGGCGCTGCCGCCGGTGCTCGTCTACCCGGTGACGCACGGGGAGTCGCCGACGGTCCGCCCGCCCGGCGTCTCCTCCCTGGCGAAGCTGGTGGGCCAGACGCGGGCCGAGGTCCTCCAGGCCATCGGGGACGGCGGGACGACGAGCGAGCTGGCCCGGCGGGCCGGGGTGTCGCTCGCCTCGGCCAGCCAGCACACGGGGGTGCTGCGGGAGGCCGGTCTGATCGCCACCCTGCGGCACGGGAACGCGGTGCTGCACACGCTGACGCCGCTGGGCGCCGCCCTCCTCGGAGGGGGCGGGGCCCACCGGCGCCGCGTGGAGCGCTGCTACGCGCGGAACGGGCCGGTCACCTCGTAGGTGATGCCGCCCGAGGAGCTGCCGGTGGTGCCGCGCTGGCTGGAGAAGTACAGCCGGGTGCCGTCGGGGGAGAAGGCCGGTCCGCAGATCTCGGAGCCGGACTGGCCGTTGATCCGCAGGAACGGCGACACGACGTCGTCCGGCGTGATCAGGCAGATCTCCATGTTGCCGCCGTCCTCGGCGATGTACAGGTCGCCGGAGGAGGTCCCGGTGACGTTGTCCACGCCGGTGAGCGGGGCGGCGCCGCCGGGCACCAGGGAGTCGTCGTAGGCGAGCTCGTAGGTGTTGTTCGCGAGGTTCAGCTGCCAGAGGCGGTTGTCGCCCTTGGTGGTGAACCAGACCTTGTCGTCGGCGTAGTGGCAGCCCTCGCCGCCGTTGAACTTCTTCGCGCCGGAGACCTGGGTGCGGGTGGTGGTCGGCGAGCCGTCCGGGTCGGGCACGTTCTGCCAGGTGAAGGAGCCGGAGGTGGCCGTGCCGGCGACGAGGACCTGGAGGGTGCCGGAGGCGAGGTTGCCCCAGGTGGTCGGGACGAAGCGGTAGAAGCAGCCGCTGGACTCGTCCTCGGTCAGGTAGATCACCCTGCGGACCGGGTCGGCGGCGGCGGCCTCGTGCTTGAAGCGGCCCATGGCGTCCCGGCGGACGGCCGCGTTCACGCCGTACGGGTCGGCCTCGTAGACGTACCCGAGGCTGACCTCCTCGCAGGAGAGCCAGGTGTTCCACGGGGTCTTGCCGCCGGCGCAGTTCTGGCGGGTGTTCGACAGGATGCGGTAGGCGCCGGTGACGGTGCCGGCCGAGCTGAACCGCAGCGCGCTCGCGCCGCCGCTCGGGTTGATCTCCGAGTTGGAGACGTATATCCAGCCGGTGCCGTCGCTGTAGCAGGCGCCGCCGTCGGGGGCGTTGTGCCAGGTGTACGAGGTGCCGGGGACGGTCTGTCCCGAGCGGGCGACGATCCGGCTGGTGAACCCGGCCGGCAGCATGATGCCGTTCGCGTTCGCCGCGCCGAGGGCCCCGTAGGGGCCGGTGCCGGGCTGGGCGGGTGCCGCGTAGGCCGCGCCCGCCATCAGGGTGCCGCCGAAGGCGGCCGCCGAGGTGCCGATGACCGCTCCACGCAGGAAACTGCGTCGCTCCACGTGTTCTCTCCAGGGGTGTGGTGACCGCCCGCCGCACGGTCAGCGGCGGGGCCGCGCGGAGAGTGAACCTAGGAGCCCGGAGTTGACTGAGCATCAACAAACGGTGACGGGGAGGGGGCGGGTACGGGGCGGGGGAGTCGGCGGCGGTACGGGAGTCGGCGGCGGTACGGGGGCGGCGTCGCCCGCGGGCCGGGACCTTCGGCACTGGGGCCGGCGGGGGCCGGACCGGCAGACTGGGCGCATGCGCGAGAACCGGGAGCCCACCGACATCGGCGGCCGCGACGACCTCGATGTGCTGCTGCGCCGCTTCTACACGGCCGCCTTCGCGGACCCCCTCATCGGGCCCTTCTTCACCGAGGTCGCCGGTACCGACCTGGAGGTCCATCTGCCGCGCATCGCCGACTTCTGGGAGCGGGCCCTCTTCCGTACCGCCGAGTACGAGCGGGACGCCTTCGCCCCGCACGCGGCGCTGCACTCCGCCCGCCCCCTCGGCCCCGCCCACTTCGGGCGCTGGGTGCAGCTCTGGCACGCCGCCGTCGACGGGCTCCACCGGGGGCCGCGCGCGGACCGGGCCAAGGCGATGGGGGAGCGGATCTCCGTCTCGATGATGAGGCGGCTGGGCGGCCCCGGCGCGGAGGCCGAGGCGGCCACCGGCGGGACCGGCGGATTCGTCCCGCTGGCGGCGCTCGCGCTGCGCGCGGCGGCCTGAGCGAAAAAACTTCTCCGGAGAGCGATGAGTTCGGGCCGGCCGGTCCGTCCTACCTCTCGACAGCACCGCACGACGGAGAAGAGAGAGCACACGCCATGGCCCCGCAGATGATCTTCGTGAACCTGCCCGTGAAGGACCTCGCCACGAGCCGCGCCTTCTACGAGAAGCTCGGGTACACGATCAACCCGCAGTTCAGCGACGACAGCACGGCCTGTGTGGTGATCAGCGACACCATCTTCGTCATGCTGCTCACCGAGGAGAAGTTCGGCACCTTCACGGCCCCCGGCAAGCGGGTCGCCGACGCCTCCGCGGCCACCCAGGTGCTGCTCACGCTGAACGCCGAGAGCCGCGAGAAGGCCGACGAGCTGGCCGACCGCGCCCTGGAGGTCGGCGGCAGCCCGGCGAAGGAGCCCATGGACATGGGCTTCATGTACGGCCGCTCCTTCGCCGACCCGGACGGCCACCACTGGGAGGTCTTCTGGATGGACGTGGCCGCGCAGGGCTGAGCCCCGAGGGGCCGGGCCCCGACGGGGCTCAGGCGGAGACGCCGCCGTCGACCACCAGGTCCGTGCCGACGGCGGATCCCGCCGCGTCCGACGCGAGGTACAGCACCGCCGCCGCCACCTCGGCGGCCGAGGAGATCCGGCCGAGCGGCGACTGCTCCTTCATCCGGACCTCCCGCTCGGCCTCCGTCTCGCCGGGCAGCAGCGACATCGTGGACTCCGAGGCGCCCGGGCTGACCGCGTTGATCCGCACCCCGTCGGCGATGTGGTCGCGGGCCGCGGCGCGGGTGAGCGCCGAGACGGCCGCCTTGGACACCTGGTAGCCGAAGACGCCCGGGATCCGGACGTGCGGGCCCAGGTTGGACGAGATGTTGACGATCGCGCCGCCGCCGTGCGCCCGCATGTGGGCGACCTCGGCCTGGAGGGCGTTCAGGACGCCGGTGACGTTGGTGTCGAGCAGGGCCTGCCAGTCGTCGAGGGGGAAGTCGGCGGCGCTGTGGCCGCCCCGGAAGATCCCCGCGTTGTTCACGGCGACGTCGAGCCCGCCGTAGATCTCGACCGTGCGCCGGACCAGCGCGCGGGTGGAGTCGGGGCTCGTGATGTCGGCGGTGACGGCGGTCGCGGTACCGCCTTCGGCCTCGATCAGGGCCACGGTGGCGTCGAGCGCCGTGGCGGTGCGTCCGGCGGCCACCACCCTCGCGCCCTCGGCGGCGAAGGCGCGGGCGATCTCCCGGCCGAGGCCGGAACCGGCGCCGGTGACGAGGGCGACGCGGCCGGAGAAACGTGCGGACATGAGAACTCCCCTGGAGAAGACGGTCACTTGGCGAGGCGGAAGGTCAGGAAGGTGAGGGCGGCGAAGAGTCCGGCCGCCGCGGCGAGCGGAGCGGCGGAGCCGCCGAGGGTGAGCAGCGCGGCGAAGACCACGGTCGGTCCGAGCTCCATCGCCGTGTTGAGGACACCGCCGGCGAGCCCTGCCCGGTCGGCCGGCACCCGCTCGGTGGCGAGGACGGCGGCGCCCGCGAAGGAGAGCGCGCCGCCGGCCGGAAGCAGGAGCAGCCCGGGCAGCAGCCCGTAGGCGTACGGGACGGCGGGGCCGCCGCCCGCCGCGAGCAGGGCCAGTCCCGCGCCGGCCGTGCCGAGTCCGGCGGCGGTGACCCGGCCCGGCCCGTACCGCCCGATGAGCGGCCCCGCCAGCCGGCCCGCGCCGAGCAGCGCGACGGCGAAGGGGACGAAGGCGGCCGAGGTGAGCAGCGCCGACCAGCCGCGCTCCCGCTGGAGGTCGAGCGAGAGCAGCACGAAGACGGTGGCCGTGCCGGCGGCGGTGAGCGCGATGGCGGCGAGGCCGAGGAGCCGCCGCCGGTCGCGCAGGAAGTCCGGCGGGAGGAGCGGGTCGGCGGCCCGGCGTTCGGCGCGGGCGAAGCCGGCGAGCAGGGCGAGACCGGTGAGCAGCGGTACGAGGACGGGCCCGGAGCTGGTCAGGACGATCCCGGCGGTGGCGAGCAGGGCGCCCGGCAGGTCGGTCGAGCGGTTCGTGCCGGGCGGGGTGGCGGGCAGCAGCCGGGGCGCGAGGAGCAGGGCGGCGACCGCGACGGCGACCGGCACCGCGAAGGAGGCGCGCCAGGAGACGGCGGCGGTGATCACGCCGGCGAGCAGGTTCCCGGCGGTGGCGCCGAGCACGGAGAGGCCGCCCCAGGTGCCCATCGCCCGTCCGTACGCGGCGGGTTCGGGGTACAGGGCGCGCAGCACGCCCATCGCGGCCGGGGCGACGAGCGCGGCGCCCGCGCCCTGCGCGAAGCGGGCGCCGAGCAGCGGGCCGTACCCGGTGGTGAGCGGGGCGAGCGCGGAGGCGGCGGCGAAGAGGAGCAGTCCGGCGGTGAGCGCCCGCCGTGCTCCGTACCGGTCGGCGAGTCGTCCGCCGAGCAGCAGGAGTCCGGCGAAGGTCAGCCCGTACGCGGCGCTGAGGAGGATCAGCCGGCCCCGGTCCAGGCCGAGTTCGGCGCCGATCAGGGGGAGCGGCACGGCGAGCGAGGCGAGGGTGAAGATGAGCGTCGCCTGCACGGTCCCGAGCAGCGCGAACCCCCGGCGGGCACCCCCGTGGTCCACCGGCGCGGCGGTCGCCGCGGCTCCCTCGTACGTCGTCATGCCGTCCCCCCGTATCAGTTGTACTTGACCGTACATTCCAGAAAGAACCCCGAGAAAAGGCGCCCCCGCAAGGGCGCCCGTCCGGCGGCCGCTCAGTCGAGCAGCCGCAGGGCCTCCTCCGCCGCGTCCCGGACCCTGGCCGGGTCCGTCGACGCCTTGCCGACCACCCGGACCCCCTGGAGCAGGACCAGCAGCAGCCGGGAGAGGGCGCGCGGATCGCGGCCCTCCGGCAGCTCGCCCTGGGCGCGGGCCCGGGTGAGCGCCGAGTGCAGCAGCGTCTCGACCTGCTCCCAGCTCAGCTCGACCCGGCGGGCCACCACCGGGTCGCGCGGTGCCAGCTCCGCCGCCGAGTTGGTGACGAAGCAGCCGGTCAGGCGCAGGCCCTCCGCCGTCGCCTCGGCGGCGAAGCGGCGGACGACCGCCCGCACGGCCGGCAGTGCCGGGCCCGGCGCGGACAGCTCCTCGACGAGCCCGGGGTCCCGGGTCTCCAGGTAGCGGTCCAGTGCCTTCATGTACAGCTCGTGCTTGTTGCCGAAGGTCGCGTAGATGCTGGCCCGGCCGATCCCGAGGTGCTCCACGAGGTCCGCCATCGACGTCGCCTCGTAGCCGCGCGCCCAGAACAGGTCGAGTGCCGCCTGGAGCGCGGCATCGGGATCGAATTCCTTGGTCCTGGCCACGAGAGGACCGTACGCCTATCTGGAACGATCAGTCAAGAAGGTGGGGGTCACGCCAGCCGGACCGGGTAGACCGCCACCGCCACCTCGTCGTCGTCCAGGCACCGCCCGGTCTCCAGGTCGAAGCGCTGCTTCAGGAGTGGCGAGGCCACGAACGGACGCCCGTCCGCCGTGCCGATCAGCCCCCGGGACAGCACCTGCGCCCCGGTGAAGGGATCGCGGTTGTCGATCGCGTACGCCCGCCCCGCGCGGTCCCGGAAGACCGCCGCCTGCCGGCCGTCCGGCAGCAGCGCCGCCAGGCCCCGGCCCGGGGTCAGCCGGGCCTCCTCGCAGACCGCCATCCAGGAGTCGGGCGACGGGGAGAGTTCGAGAGTCGTCGGTGTCGTCATCGGGAAGAGGCTCCTTCCAGGGTGCCGATGGTCAGGATCATGAGGTCCGGCTTGATCTGGTCCCGCTCCGGCACGAACCGCACCGTCGGGTCCGGCGTCTCCGGCGCGTTGACGAAGGAGACGAACCGGCGCAGCCGCTCCGGGTCGTCCAGGGTCTGTGCCCACTCGTCCTGGTAGTCGGCGACGTGCGCCGCCATCAGCGCCTCCAGCTCGCCGCAGAGGCCCAGCGAGTCCTTCACGATCACGTCCCGGAGGTGGTCGAGACCGCCCTCCAGGCGCTCCAGCCAGACCGACGTCCGCTCCAGGCGGTCCGCCGTCCGGATGTAGAACATCAGGAACCGGTCGATGAGCCGGATCAGTTCGGCGTCCGAGAGGTCCTGGGCGAGCAGGTCCGCGTGGCGCGGGGTCGCGCCGCCGTTGCCGCCCACGTACAGGTTCCAGCCGTTCGCCGTCGCGATCACGCCGAAGTCCTTCGACTGGGCCTCGGCGCACTCGCGGGCGCAGCCGGAGACCGCCGACTTCAGCTTGTGCGGGGCGCGCAGACCCCGGTAGCGCAGCTCCAGCTGGATCGCCATCTTCACCGAGTCCTGCACGCCGTAGCGGCACCAGGTCTGCCCCACGCAGGACTTCACCGTCCGCAGCGCCTTGCCGTAGGCGTGCCCGGACTCGAAGCCGGCGTCCACCAGCCGGGTCCAGATCGCCGGGAGCTGGTCCACGCGGGCGCCGAAGAGGTCGATCCGCTGACCACCGGTGATCTTCGTGTAGAGGCCGTAGTCGCGGGCCACCTCGCCGATCACGATCAGCTTCTCCGGGGTGATCTCGCCGCCGGGGATGCGGGGGACCACCGAATAGGAGCCGTTGCGCTGGAGGTTGGCCAGGTGGTGGTCGTTGGTGTCCTGGAGCGCTGCCTGCTCGCCGTCGAGGATGTAGCCGTTGTTGAGGGAGGCGAGGATCGAGCCGACGGTCGGCTTGCACACCTCGCAGCCCTCGCCGCCCTTCGCGCCCTCGCGCCCGTGCGAGTCGAGCAGGGCCGCGAAGGAGGTCGCCCGCAGGGTGCGGGCGATCTCGTAGAGCTCGCTGCGGGTGTGGGGGAAGCAGCCGCAGAGCCCCTTGTCGGCCGCCTTCGGCAGCAGCTTCTCGATCACCTTCACACAACTGCCGCAGCCCGTACCGGCCTTGGTGCACTTCTTCACCTCGGGCAGCGAGGTGCACTGGCCGATCGCGTGCTTGGTCACGTTGTGGCAGGAGCAGATGACGGCGTCGTCCGGCAGCGCCGACGGGCCGAGCGCCACCGGCGCCCCGGCCCCCGCCGGGAGGACCAGCTGCTCGGGGGAGACCGGCGGCTTCGTCCCGGTCAGCGGGCGCAGCAGCCCGTACGACTCGGCGTCGCCGACCAGCACGCCGCCGAGCAGCCGGCCCTCGGCGTCCACCACCAGCTTCTTGTACACGCCCGCCCGGGAGTCCGAGTAGACGACGTCCAGGCAGCCCTCGGCGGCGCCGTGCGCGTCGCCGAAGGAGGCCACGTCCACGCCGAGCAGCTTCAGCTTCGTCGACAGGTCCGCACCGGTGAACCCGGTCTCCTCGGCCGCCTCCTCCGCGAGGACCGACGCCACCGTCAGCGCCATCTCGTAGCCGGGCGCCACCAGGCCGTAGACCCGTCCGTCCGCGGCGAGCGCGCACTCGCCGATCGCGAAGACCGCCGGGTCCGAGGTGCGGCACAGCTCGTCCACGGCGATGCCGCCGCGCTCGCCCACGTCCAGGCCGCACTCCCGCGCCAGCTGGTCCCGGGGGCGTACGCCCGCCGAGAAGACCACCAGGTCGGTGGCGAGCTCGGTGCCGTCCGACAGCTTCATGCCGGTCACGGAACCGTCGGCCGTCACGACCTCCTGGGTGCTCGTGCCGGTGTGCACGGTCAGCCCCATCCGCTCGATCGTCCGCAGCAGCGCCGCGCCGCCGCCCTCGTCGACCTGCACCGGCATCAGCCGCGGCGCGAACTCCACGATGTGCGTGGCGAGACCGAGGCCCTTCAGCGCGCCGGCCGCCTCCAGACCGAGCAGGCCGCCGCCGACCACGGCACCGGTCGTCGCCGTCTTCGCGTACTCCTCGATCGCCAGCAGGTCCTCGATCGTCCGGTACACGAAACAGCCGGTGGCGTCCTTGCCGGGCACCGGCGGCACGAAGGGGTACGAGCCGGTGGCCAGCACCAGGTGGTCGTAGGCCACCACCCGCCCCGACCTCGCGGTCACCGTCCGCGCCGCCCGGTCGATGCCCACGACGGGCTCGTCCGTGTACAGCTCGATGCCGTGCCGCTCCATGAAGCCGTCCTCGACCATCGACAGGTCGTCGGGCGTCTTCCCGGAGAAGTACGAGGTCAGCTGGACCCGGTCGTACGCCGGGCGCGGCTCCTCGCAGAGGACCACGATCCGGGCCCGCTCGGTGACGCCCCGGTCGGCGAGCGCCTCCAGGAACCGCTGGCCGACCATTCCGTGGCCGACCAGGACGATGGTGGGGGTGGTCATGAGGAGCCTCCGTCGTGGGTGAGCAGGTGCAGCAGAGGGGCCTCCGGGAGGGCTTCGTCGCCCTCCCAGGCCCGGGCGAGCGCGCCGACCGCGGCCAGATCGCCGAGGAGGACGCCCCCGACGAGCCGGTTGTCGCGGACGACGACCTTGCGGTAGGCGCCCCTGGTCGCGTCGGCCAGCTGGACGACGTCGTCCCCCGGCCGCGGGGTGGCCTCGCCGAAGGCGGCGAGGTCCAGCGGCTGTGCCCCGCCGAGGGTGAGCCGGGTGAGCGCCCGGGTGCCCGTGTAGCGGGACCCGGCGGAGCCGGACAGCACGTCCGCGAGGACGTCCGCCTGTTCGAGCGCCGGGCCCGCCAGGCCGTACACACGCCCGTCGTGCTCGGCGCAGTCGCCGATCGCGTGGATGTACGGGTCCGAGGTGCGCAGCTCGTCGTCGACGACGACGCCGCCCCGCACGTCGAGCCCCGCCTCGCGGGCGAGCGCGACCCGGGGGCGCACCCCGCAGGCCAGGACCACGACCTGGGCGTCCAGGACGAAGCCGTCGGCCAGCTCGACCGCCGTCACCGCCCCGTCCCGCTGCCGCAGACCGCTGACCCGGCACTCGGTGTGCGTCTCGACGCCGAGCCCGTCCAGGTGCTCCCGCAGCAGCGCGGAGGCCCGCGGGTCCAGATGGCGCTCCATCAGGCCCTCGCCCTGCTGGGTGAGGACCACCTCGGCGCCCAGCACGGCGAGCGCCCGCGCCGCCGACACCCCGAGGAGTCCGCCGCCGATGACGACCGCCCGCACCCCGGGCCGGACGGCGTCCCGCAGCGCGAGGCAGTCGTCGAGCGTACGGAAGGAGTGCACGCCCTCCGGCAGCCGCGCCCCGCGCAGGCCGCGCAGCGGCGGCAGCACCGGGTTGGAGCCGGTGGCCAGGACCAGCCGGTCGTAGGCGACGCGCTCGCCGTCGGAGCACTCGACCGTCCGGGCCGCCCGGTCGATCGCCACCACCCGCACGCCGCGGCGCGCGGGCCCGCGGGGCTCGGGCAGAGCGACGACCTCGGGGGCGTACCGCCCGGCGAGGACGTCGGCGAGCAGCACCCGGTTGTACGGGGCGTGCGTCTCCTCGCCGAGGAGGGTGACCGGCAGGCGCTGGGCGAGGCGGAGGCCCGCCGTTCCGCCTCCGACCACCACGATCCGTGTACTCATACCCGGAAGGGTGCGCGGCCGGTGTTTCCCGACGGCATCCCGCCTGTTTCCCGTACGGAACGCTGATCTCCGCGACCGGCCCGGCGCGCTGTGAGGGGCCGGGCTGGTTAAGCGGTGATCAGGCTCGGCTCAAGCCCGGCTTAAGGATGGCGGCGGCGCGGCCGAGCCCGGGATTCCCGTATACGGGCCGCCCTAGGGTGCCGAAGGTGACCACCGAGGCTCGCCAGCACCCCCTCTACGCCCGCGTCCCCGTCCCGCTCGCCGCCGACCGGACGCCGCCGCCCGCGCCCCCGTCGCAGGAGGGGTACGGCCCCGGGCCCGCCGCCCGCCGGCAGGACGCGGCCCCGGCGGCGCCGGCCGGGGGACCGTCCGCGCCGCGCCCCGGACTCCGGCCCGGGCAGGGCCCGGCGGCCCGCCGCGCGGCACCCGGCCCGCGCCCCGTGTCGGCACCGCGTCTCGCGCCCGGGCGGCTGCGGGACGGGATCGTCGGCGGCGCCGGGGCCGTCGCCCTGCTGTGGGGCGTGCAGGCCCGGCCCTCCGCCCGCCTCGACGCCTTCTTCGCCACCGGCGCCCACCTCACCGGCCTGCTCGCCGGGTACGGCGTCCTCGTGCTGCTCCTCCTCATGGCCCGGATCCCGGCGGTCGAGCACGGCGTCGGCGCCGACCGGCTGGCCCGCTGGCACGCGCGCGGCGGCCGGTACGTCCTCGGCCTGATCGCCGCGCACACGGTCCTCGCCCTCGTCGGCTACGCCGTCCACACCCGTACCGACCTGATCACCGCCACCGGCGGCCTCCTCTCCTACGGGGCGATCGCCGCCGCGACGGCCGGCACCGTCCTCTTCACGGCGGTCGGCATCACCTCCGCCCGCGCCGTCCGCCGCCGGATCCGCCACGAGACCTGGCACGCCGTCCACCTGGGCGCCCTGCTGGCCGCCGCCCTCGGCTTCGTCCACCAGCTCGCGGGACCCGACCTCGCGGGCGGGCTCCTCACCCGCTGGCTCTGGTCGATGGCGCACGCCACCGTCGCCGTCCTACTCCTCTGGTACCGCTTCGTCGTCCCCGTCCGGGCCGCGCTCCGCCACGACCTGCGGGTCGCCGAGGTGCGCGACGAGACGCCCGGCGTGGTCTCCGTCCTGGTCCGGGGCAGGGGAGTGGCCCGGCTCCGCGCCGAACCCGGCCAGTTCTTCCGCTGGCGCTTCCTCAGCCGGGGCCTGTGGGCCACCGCCCTGCCCTTCTCGCTCTCCGCGCCCGTCCGCGACGACACCCTCCGCATCACCGTGAAGGTCCGCGGCGACCACACCCGCCGGGTCCGCCGGCTCCGCCCCGGCACCCGCGTCCTCGCCTCCGGCCCCTACGGCGCGCTCACCGCCCACCGCCGCACCCGCCGCAAGGTCCTGCTGCTCGCCGGCGGGGTCGGGATCACCCCGCTGCGGGCCCTCTTCGAGACCCTGCCCGGCGGCCCCGGCGACATGACCCTCCTCTACCGCGCCTCCGACGAGGGCGGGCTCGTGCTCCGCGAGGAGCTGGAGACCATCGCCCGCGAGCGGCGGGCCGCCCTCCACTACCTGCTCGGCCCCTCCGACTCCTCCTACGACCCCCTCGCCCCGCGCGCCCTGCGCGCCCTCGTCCCCGACCTCGCCGCCCATGACGTCTACCTCTGCGGGCCGCCCGCCATGGCCCGCGCGGCGACCGCCTCCCTCGTCAGGGCCGGGGTCCCGGCCTCCCGCATCCACACCGAGAACTTCGAGGAGCCGAGCCCGTGAACAGATCCCCCGCCCCCGCCCCTGCCGCCTTCGTCCCCGCCCCCGCCCCGGCCCGGCGTCACAGGGCCCGCCCCCAGCCCCCGTCCGAGGAGCGGCTGCGCCGCCGCCTCGCGGCCGCGCTCCTCGGTGCCGGGGCGCTCGCGGCGACCCTGCTCACGTCCGTGCAACCGGCGGCTCCGCCCGCCCCCGACCGGGAGCCGGGGCACGCAAGCTCAGACCTTGCTCAATGATCAGGCGATCGATGGACGGGGCAACGATCCCGTCCCTAGGCTCGCTGCCATGCCTGAGATCACCCTGACCACGCTCGTGCTGCTCTGCCTGGCCGCGCTCGTCGCCGGCTGGATCGACGCGGTGGTCGGGGGCGGAGGGCTGCTGCTCCTGCCGGCACTGCTGATCGCCCTGCCGAACGCGGCCAACGGCTTCGTCCTCGGCACCAACAAGGCGGTCGCGATCGTCGGCACCACCGGCGCCGCGGTCACGTACGCCCGGAAGACGAAGGTGCCGGTGTGGACGGCGGTACGGGTCGGGATCGCGGCCCTCGCGGGCTCGTCGTTCGGCGCGCTCTTCGTCACGATGATCAGTCGGGAGGTGCTCCGGCCGCTGATCATCGTGGTGCTCGTGGCGGTCGCCGCCTTCGTCATCCTGAGGCCGACCTTCGGGCAGCGGCCGGCGGAGGAGGACCGGGCGCCGCTCACCCGCGCCCGGCTGGTCACGGCGATCGTCCTCGTCGGCGGCGGCATCGGTTTCTACGACGGCCTGTTCGGTCCCGGCACCGGCACCTTCCTGGTGCTCGCCCTGACCGCCGTCCTCCACCTCGACCTGGTCACGGCCTCCGCCACCGCCAAGATCGTCAACGTCTGCACCAACGCCGGCGCGCTCGTCACCTTCGCCCTGAGCGGCACCGTCTACTGGCAGCTGGCCGCGCTGATGGCCGCCTTCAACCTGGCCGGCGGCATGGTCGGCGCCCGGATGGCGCTCAGCAAGGGCTCCGGCTTCGTCCGCGCCGTGCTGCTGGTCGTGGTGCTCTCGATGGTCGCCAAGCTCGCCTGGGACCAGTGGGCGTGAAGCCGGCTCAGCGCACCCCGATGAGGTGCCCGAAGGCCACCACGTTCCCCTGGTAGCCGCCGCTCTTCTCGGAGAAGCCGCCGCCGCAGGTGATCACCCGGAGCTCGGCCCGGTCGGTGGAGCCGTACACCTTCTCGTCGGGGAAGGCGTCGTTGTCGTAGACCTCGACGGCGTCGACGGTGAAGACCGCGGTCCGCCCGTCCTCGCGGTCGATCTCGATCCGGTGCCCCTTCCGCAGGGCGCCCAGCGTGTAGAAGACCGCCGGGCCGCCGGCGTTGTCGACGTGGCCCGCGACGATCGAGGTGCCCTCGGCGCCGGGCGTGACGCCGTCCGCGTACCAGCCGGCCAGGTTGCGGTCCTCGGCGGGCGGCACCTCCAGGGAGCCGTTCGGGGCGAGGCCGAGCCGGGTCATCGGGGCGTCCACGTCCGTCTCCGGGATGCGCAGCCGCACCGGCGGGGACGACGGCAGCGGGTCGGCGGCGGCGTCGGTGTGCACGCTGGGCCCGGCGGCGAACGCCTGGGCGGCGGACGGGACGGGCGGAGTGACGTCCTGCGAGCCGTTCTGGACGAGCCAGAGGCCGACGCAGGCGGCCACCGCGATCCCCCAGCCCTTGCTCCTGTTGCTCACGTCGCTTCCTCACTCGGGGAGAGGGATGGGCCCCGCCCCCGGCCGGCCGTGTGCGGAAGCCGGGCGGGGGCGGGGCGGGGCGGTGTGATCAGTGGCCCTGGGCGCCGCTCGCCCGGCGCCGCATGAGCCACACACCGCCGACGGCAGCCGCGGCCAGCACCGCCGCGCCCGCCGTGATCTGGGCGGTGTCGGGGCCGATGCTGCCGCCGACACCGGTCTTGACGTGACCGCTGGGCTCGCGGTGCTTCACGGTCAGCTCGCCCCGGGCGGTCCGCCCGTTGTCGCAGGCCACCGAGATCCAGTGGGTGCCGGGCTTGGCGTGCTGGGGCAGGGTGAACTGCCCGACCACGACCTCCTTGTGGGTGCTGGGGCTGAGCCGGAACTCGCCGGCGCCCACCGAGTTCGCGTCGCCGACGCCGTGGCCGTTCTTGCCGCAGGCGAGGGTGTTCACGGTGACGGTGGTGCCGGGCGAGGCGGAGGAGGGGTAGATCTCCAGCGTCTGGGGGCCGTCGTTGTTCGCGTACGCGGCCGGCGCGGCGAACGCGCCGAGCGCGACGACCGTCAGCGCGGTTCCGGTGAGCAGGCGGGCAGTGGGGCGCATGGTGGGGTCCTCCGGGGCGCGCGGTCGTTCGGTCTTCCGTAGGACCGAGGTAACGGCCACGGCGCGGGGCGCGCCTGCTGATGGGGCATCAGGATTGCGCCGTCCGATACGGCGCGTCGACTGGAATCCGGAGGTTTCCGCAGGTCGGAGGGGGTGTCATCCCGTCAGTCGGTACCTCGTGCCGAACGGGTGAGCGGCCCGGGCGGCGGGGCTGCGCGGTGCGCCGCTCCCGGGGCGGCGGGGCCGTGACGCATGCGGTCCCGGTGCGGGCGGGCGCCCCACGGGGAGCGGCGGCCCGCACGAGGACCGCGACGGCATACGGGGCCCGCGGCGGCATACGGGGCCCGAGGCGGTCGGGCTCAGTCGTCGTCGCGCGAGGAGCCCTCCAGGAGGGCCGCCGCCGCGAGCCACCCCCGGACGTCCGCCGCGAGGTCACGGGTGCCGACCTCGTGGTGGGCGGCCACGTACCGCAGGGCGGGCGGCCTCCGGTCCCAGTACTTCGACGTGCCGGCGAGCTTCCGGAGGAAGATCTCGCTGCCCACCGCGTTGGTGTGGAAGGTCAGCTCCAGCTTCCCCGGGCGGTCCTCGCCGGGCTCCGGATGGACGAGCTGGAAGCCCTGCCACGCGTAGAGGTGCCTCTCGACGTCGGGGATCGTCGACCCGTACACCGGCGCGCCCCCGAACGTGTACCCCTCCGCGCCGAACGCGTCGAGCACCGCCTCGTGCAGCGGCAGTGCCTCGACCCGCACCGGGTCCATGTCCGTCTGCGCCTTCGCGCCCGCCGCCTCGACCTCCGTGCTGACGCCGATGAGGACCCCGAGGTCCTGTCCCCGGAGGTCGTTCACCGGGGTCTCCCAGTTGAGCCGGCAGGAGAGCGGGACCCGCTTCTCCTGGCCCTTCCTCAGCTTGAACCAGCCGGAGGCGTCGGGGTGTCCGATGGTGTCGCCGCGCTCCTCGCCGTCCCCGTCGCCCTTGTGGAAGAGCGGCGCGTTCGCGACCAGCCGGAGCCGTATGGACTCGATCTCCAGGTCTCGCTCGGGTGCCCGGACCACCACCTCGCCGCGCAGCATGCCGCCCGGCCGCACCGGACCGGGCTCGATGACCGTGTCCACTTCGAGCGGGATGCCGCCCCCGAAAAGCCTCTTGAGAACCATGGCCGCAGGTTAGCCGCCGGATCCGCCGCCGTCCGCGGAAACGATCTTCTCGCCGGGTGCGTCCGCGTACGCGCCGAGGACCCGCTCCATCAGCTCCCCGTCCACCGGGTACGCGATCCTGTCGACGCCCGTCACCGGCGCGATCGTGCGCGAGTTCGCGGTGAACGCGGACCGGAAGGAGGGCAGTTCGTCCAGCGCGACCGCGCGGTGGACCGACGGGAGCCGGGGCGCCAGCAGTGCCATGGTGATCCCGGTCAGGTGCGGGGCCGTCGGCCACACCAGCGAAGTCCCGTCCCAGAAGGCGACGTTGGAGACGGCGCCCTCCGCCACCTCGCCCGCCGGCGAGGTCAGCAGCGCCCCGTCGAAGCCCGCCCGGCGGGCCGCGTCGCCGTGGTACATCTGCCCGAAGCCGCCCACGTGCTTGAGGTGCGCCGCAGGCCGCAGATAGTCGACGGACCGCAGCCGCTGCGGCGCGCCCAGGCCGTCCGGGGCCGCCTCCCGGACGACGACCGTCACCAGGAACCCGGGCCCGTCCTCGTACACGTACACCCGCGCCGAGGAGTCCCTCCGTCCCGACGCCCGGACGGCCCGCCCGAGCAGCTCCCGGACCCGCTCCCCGGGCAGCGGCGCGCCGAACAGCTCGCGGGTGGCCCGGTCGAGGCGGTCGAGGTGCAGTCCGAGGCCCTTCACCCGCCCGTCCCGCACCTGCATCGCGGTGAAGTGCCCGTACCCGCCCATCACGGCGCCGAGCACCCCCGGATCGGCGGCCGGGACCCCGTCGATCTCGATGTACGCGGGGGCGGGGCCGGAGCCGGGCGGGGGAGAGGTCGTCATGCCCTCACCGTAGCCCCGGAGGCGACCCCGACGACGACCCGGAGGCGGCCCCGGAGGCGGCCCCGGAGACGGCCCCGGCGACGGCCCCGGCGGACCCCGGAGAATCAGCGCTTGACCTCAACCAAGCTTGAGGTACCACGATCCTCGACATGGACATCACGAACCCCTCCGCCCAGCCCGCCGCCGCCCCCCTCACCCTCGCCCTCGTCGTCGCCAGCGACCGCCAGGGCCGTTTCGCCCCCGTCATCGCCGACTGGTTCCGCACCCGCGTCGCCGAGCGCCCCGACTTCACCCTCACCGTCCTCGACCTCGCCGAGACGAAGCTCCCCACCTCCCTCTCCTACGAGCCCGACCCCGCCGTCAGCGCCGAACTCGCCCGGATCACCCCCGTCCTGGAGGCCGCCGACGCCTACGTCGTCCTCACCCCCGAGTACAACCACTCCTTCCCCGCCGCCCTGAAGAACCTCATCGACCGCCACTACACCGAATGGCGCGCCAAGCCCGTCGGCTTCGTCTCCTACGGCGGCATCTCCGGAGGCATCCGCGCCGTCGAGCAACTCCGCCAGATCTACGCCGAGATGCACGCCGTCACCGTCCGCGACGGCGTCGTCCTGCCCAACGCCCACGGACAGTTCGACGAGGACGGCCGGTTCAAGGACCCGACCGGACCCGACAACGGCGCCAAGCTCATGCTCGACCAGCTCGCCTGGTGGGGACGCGCCCTCAAGGAAGCCAAGTCCGTCCGCCCGTACGCCGCCTGAGAGGCCGTCATGATCCTGCTGCGACTTCTCGCCGGACGGCTCCGCCCGCACCGCGCCCGGCTCGGCTTACTCGTCCTCCTCCAGCTCCTCCAGAGCCTCGCCTCCCTCACCCTGCCCGCCCTCAACGCCGGCGTCATCGACGAGGGCGTCCTGCGCGGCGACACCGGCCGCATCCTCTCCGGCGGCGCCGTCATGGCCGGAATCACCCTCCTCCAGGCCGCGGCGGCCGCCGCCGTCACCTTCACCGGCGCCCGGATCGCCCTGGCCGTCGCCCGCGACCTGCGCTCCGAGGTCTTCCGCCGGATCCAGGAGTTCTCCGCCCTGGAACGCGGCCGCTTCGGCACCGCCTCCCTCATCACCCGCGCCACCAACGACGTCCAGCAGGTGCAGACCTTCGCCGTCCTCGCCCTCACCATGCTGGTCGCCGCCCCGCTGCTGTGCGTCGGCGGACTCGCCATGGCCCTGCGCCAGGACGTGCCGCTCGCCCTCGTGCTGCTGCTCTTCGTCCCCGTGATGACCCTCGCCGTCGGTGCCGTCGTGATCCGCATGCGGCCCCTCTTCCGGGGCATGCAGGAGCACCTCGACCGGGTCACCCGCGTCCTGCGCGAGCAGATCACCGGCGTCCGGGTCGTCCGCGCCTTCGTCCGCGACGGCCACGAGCGCACCCGCTTCGCCGCCGCCAACGGAGCCCTCCTCGACACCGGCCTGCGGGCCGGCCGGCTCCAGGCCGTCATGTTCCCCGTCGTCCTGCTGGTCTGGGAGACCACCACCATCGTCCTCATCTGGGCCGGTGCCCACCGGATCGACTCCGGGGCCGTCCAGGCGGGCGCGCTCGTCGCCTTCCTCGGCTACCTCCTCCAGACCGCCATGTCCGTGATGATGGCGCTCTTCCTCCTCATGCACCTGCCCCGGGCCGAGGCCGGCGCCGCCCGCGTCCGCGAACTCCTCGACACCACCCCCTCCCTCACCCCGCCCGCCGACCCCGTCCGCGCCCTCCCCGGAGGCGGCTCCGGCCGACTCGCCCTGGAGGACGTCACCTTCCGCTACCCCGGCGCCGAGGAACCCGTCCTCAGCGGCATCACCCTGCGCGCCGCCCCCGGCGAGACCACCGCGATCATCGGCTCCACCGGCAGCGGCAAGTCCACCCTCCTCGGTCTGGTGCCCCGGCTCCTCGACCCCACCGCCGGACGGGTCCTCCTCGACGGCACCGACGTCCGCGCCCTCGACCCCGAGACCACCGCGGCCACCGTCGGGCTCGTCCCCCAGAAGCCGTACCTCTTCGCCGGCACCGTCGCCTCCAACCTGCGGTACGGAAAGCCCGGGGCCACCGACGAGGAGCTGTGGCACGCCCTGGAGACCGCCCAGGCGGCCGACTTCGTCCGGGCACTCGACGAGGGGCTCGACGCGCCCGTCACCCAGGGCGGCGCCAACCTCTCCGGCGGCCAGCGGCAGCGGCTCGCCATCGCCCGCGTCCTCGTCGCCCGCCCCCGCCTCTACCTCTTCGACGACTCCTTCTCCGCCCTCGACAACGCCACCGACGCCCGGCTGCGCGCCGCCCTGCGCCGCGAGACCGCCGACGCCGCCGTCCTCCTCGTCGCCCAGCGGGTCGCCACCATCCGCCACGCCGACCGGATCGTCGTCCTCGACCGGGGCCGCGCCGTCGGCACCGGCACCCACGAGGAACTCCTCGCGACCAACCCCACCTACCGGGAGATCGTCCGCTCCCAGCCGACCGAGGAGGCCGCCGCGTGAGCACCGCGACCCCGCCCCGCCCCACCACACGCACCGCCCCCACCCCCGCTCCCGCCCCCACCGCACCCGCCCGCCGCGGCCCCGCCCCCCAGCCGGGCGGTGGCCCCGGCGCCCCCGGCACCCCCTCCCTGGAGCGCTCCCTCCACTTCCGTGCCTCCGCCGTCCGCCTGCTGCGCACCCTCGCCCCCGACCGGGCCCGGCTCGCCGCCGCCCTCGCCGCGGGCGCCGCCGCCGTCTCCCTCACCGTCCTCGTCCCGCTCCTCCTCGGCCGCGCCACCGACCTCGTCCTCACCGGCGCCGCGGGCCCGCACGGCGTCGACTTCACCGCCCTCGCCCGGCAGCTCGCCCTCGCCGCCACCGCCGTCGCCGCCGCCTCCCTGCTCACCTGGGTCCAGCAGCGGCTCGTCACCGACGTCGTCCAGCGGGCCGGCCACCGGCTGCGCGAGCGGACCCAGCACAAGCTCGCCCGGCTGCCCCTCGGCTACCTCGACGGACAGCCGCGCGGCGAGGTCCTCTCCCGCGCCACCAACGACGTCGACAACGTCACCCAGACCCTCCAGCAGGCGCTCAGCCAGATGATGCGGGCCGTGCTCACCCTCCTCGGGGTGCTCGCGATGATGCTCTGGATCTCCCCGGTGCTCGCCCTCGTCGCCCTCGGCACCGTCCCCGTCTCGCTGGGCGTCGCCGCCCTCGTCGCCCGCCGCGCCCAGCCCCAGTTCGTCCGGCAGTGGGCGGTCACCGGCAAGCTCGGCAGCCACACCGAGGAGACCATCACCGGCCACACCGAGGTCGTCGCCTTCGGCCGCCGCGAGGAGGCCGTGCGCCGCTTCGACGAGCTCGGCGAGGAGCTGTACCGGGCGGGGCTGCGCGCCCAGGTCGTCTCCGGACTCGTCCAGCCCGCCGTCACCCTCGTCGGCAACCTCACCTACGTCCTCATCGCCGTCCTCGGCGGCCTGAAGGTGGCGAGCGGCACCCTCACCGTCGGCGACGTCCAGGCCTTCGTCCAGTACTCCTACGAGTTCAACGGCCCGGTCAACCAGGTCGCCGCCATGGCCGGCCTCCTCCAGTCCGGGATCGCCTCCGCCGAGCGGGTCTTCGACCTCCTCGACGCCGAGGAGGAGCCCCCCGGGCCCGCCGCCCCCGAGAAGCCCGCCGAGCTGCGCGGCCGGGTCGTCTTCGAGCACGTCTCCTTCCGCTACGAGCCCGGCCGGCCGCTCGTCGAGGACCTCTCCCTCACCGTCGAACCCGGCCGCACGGTCGCCCTCGTCGGCCCCACCGGCGCCGGCAAGACCACCCTGGTCAACCTGCTGCTCCGGTTCCACGAGCCCACCGGCGGCCGGATCCTCCTCGACGGCGTCGACACCGCGCGGATGGACCGGGAGGAGCTGCGCTCCGGCATCGGCATGGTCCTCCAGGACACCTGGCTCTTCGGCGGCACCATCGCCGAGAACATCGCCTACGGAGTGCCCGGCGAGGTCTCCCGCGAGCGGATCACCGCCGCCGCCGAGGCCGTCCACGCCGACCGGTTCATCCGCACCCTCCCCGACGGCTACGACACCGTCCTCGACGAGGACGGCGGCGGCCTCAGCGCCGGCGAGCGACAGCTCGTCACCCTGGCCCGCGCCTTCCTCTCCGAGCCGGTCATCCTCGTCCTCGACGAGGCCACCAGCTCCGTCGACACCCGCACCGAACTCCACGTCCAGCGGGCCATGTCCGCCCTCAGGGCCGGCCGCACCAGCTTCGTCGTCGCGCACCGGCTCTCCACGATCCGGGACGCCGACACCATCGTCGTCATGGACGGCGGCTCCATCGCCGAGCACGGCACCCACGAGGAGCTGCTCGCCCGGGGCGGCGCGTACGCCCGGCTGCACGCGGCACAGTTCGCCCCTACGGTGGAGACGTGATCGTCACCGTCCGCACCACCACCGACGCGCGCGCCAAGGCCGAGGCCCTGGCGCGCGGCGCCGTCGAGGCCAGGCTCGCCGCGTGCGCGCAGATCTCGGGTCCCGTGACCTCCGTCTACCACTGGCGGGGCGCGATCGAGACCACCGAGGAGTGGGAGGTGGTCCTCAAGACCACCGAGGCCCGCTACCAGGCCCTCGAAGCGCACCTGATCGCGGCCCACGACTACGAGACGCCGGAGATCCTCGCCACCCGGGTGACGCGGGTCGCGGAGGCGTACGCCCGCTGGGTCGAGAAGGAGACCGAGGACGCCGTCGAGCCCGAAGCCCTCGCGTACGAGGAGCGCCCGTTCTTCGTGTACGGGACGCTGCGCCCGGGCGGGTACAACCACGACCGGTTCCTCGCCGGCCGGATCGGCGACGAGGCGGCCGCCGTGCTGCCCGGCGCGGTCCTGCACGACGGGCCCGGCTATCCGTACGTCGTCCCGGCGAAGGGGAGCGAGGTGGTCGGCACCCTCCTCACGCCCTCGTCCGGCGACTACGGCGATCTGTTCGGCCTGCTCGACCGGCTGGAGCTGCCCGCCGGTTACGAGCGGGCGGCCATGGACGTCGTACGGACCGGGGACGGGGTCCGGCTGTCCGCCTGGGTGTATCTGGCGGCACCGGACGCGCCGCTCGGCCCGGTCATCGAGAGCGGCGACTGGTTCAGCCGGCGCCCCGCTCCAGACGGACCGCGCACACCTTGAACTCGGGCATCCGGGAGACCGGGTCGAGCGCCGGGTTCACCAGCGCGTTCGCCCTGCCCTCCCCGTACCAGTGGAACGGCATGAAGACGGTGTCCGGGCGGATCCCCCCGGTGATCCGGGCCGGCGCCACCGCCCGCCCGCGCCGGGAGACCACCGTCACCGGCTCGCCCTCCGCGACCCCGAGCCGCTGCGCGAGCCGCGGGTGCAGCTCCACGAACGGGCCGGGCGCGGCGGCGTTCAGCTCCGCCACCCGCCGGGTCTGGGCCCCGGACTGGTACTGGGAGACGACCCGTCCGGTGGTGAGCACCACCGGGTACTCGGCGTCGGTCTCCTCGGCGGCCGGCCGGTGCGTCACCGGGACGAAGCGGGCCCGCCCGTCGGCGGTGGCGAACCGGTCGAGGAAGAGCCGGGGGGTGCCCGGGTGGCCGTCCTCGCCGGGACCGGTCTCGGGGCACGGCCAGAAGACGCCCTCCTCCTCCTCGATCCGCCGGTAGCTGATGCCGGAGTAGTCGGCGGGACCGCCCGCGGAGGCGCGGCGCAGCTCGTCGAAGACCTCCTCGGGGTCGGTGGGGAAGCCCTTCTCCCAGCCGAGGAGACCGGCGAGCGCGTGCATCACCTCCAGGTCGGTGCGGACGCCGGGCGGCGGGGTGAGGGCGCGGCGGCGCAGCAGCACCCGCCCCTCCAGGTTGGTCATGGTGCCGGTCTCCTCGGCCCACTGGGTCACCGGCAGGACGACGTCGGCGAGGGCGGCGGTCTCGGAGAGGACGACGTCGGCGACGGCGAGGAAGTCGAGCGAGCGCAGCCGGTCCTCGACGTGGGACGCGTGCGGCGCGGAGACGACCGGGTTGGAGCCCATCAGCAGCAGGGACCTCACCTCGCCGCCGAGCGCGTCGAGGAGTTCGTAGGCGCTGCGGCCCGGTCCGGGCAGGGTCTCGGGGGCGACGCCCCAGACGCCGGCGACGTGGGCGCGGGCGGCGGGATCGTCGAGCTTGCGGTAGCCGGGCAGCTGGTCGGCCTTCTGGCCGTGCTCGCGGCCGCCCTGGCCGTTGCCCTGGCCGGTGAGGCAGCCGTAGCCGGAGAGCGGCCGGCCGGCCCGCCCGGTGGCGAGGCAGAGGTTGATCCAGGCGCCGACGGTGTCGGTGCCCTTGGACTGCTGCTCGGGGCCGCGGGCGGTGAGCACCATGGAGCTCTCGGCGTCGCAGAACATCGCGACGGCCTCGCGCAGGGCGGGCACGGGGACGCCGGTGATCCGCTCGACGTGCTCGGGCCAGTGGGCCATGGCGCCGGCCCGGGCGGCCTCCCAGCCGGAGGTGCGCTCCGCGACGAACTCCTCGTCGACGCGGCCCTCGGCGACCACGAGGTGGAGCAGGCCGAGGGCGAGCGCCAGGTCGGTGCCGGGGCGGGGGGCGAGGTGGAGGTCGGCCTGCTCGGCGGTGCGGGTGCGGCGCGGGTCGACGACGATCAGCCTGCCGCCGTTCTCCTTCAGTTCGGTGAGGTAGCGCAGCGCCGGGGGCATGGTCTCGGCCAGGTTGGAGCCGACGAGGATCACGCAGCCGGTCCGCGGGATGTCCTCCAGCGGGAAGGGCAGCCCCCGGTCGAGGCCGAAGGCCCGCTGGTGGGCGGCGGCCGCGGAGGACATGCAGAAGCGCCCGTTGTAGTCGATCTGCGAGGTGGCGAGGACGAGCCGGGCGAACTTGCCGAGCGTGTACGCCTTCTCGTTGGTGAGTCCGCCGCCGCCGAAGACCCCCACGGCGTCGGGGCCGTGGTCGGCGCGGGTCCGGCGCAGCCCGTCGGCGACGGCGGAGAGGGCCTCCTCCCAGGAGGCGGGTTCGAGCACCCCGGTGTCAGGGCGGCGGACCAGGGGCTCGGTGAGCCTGACCCGGGAGGAGAGTACGAAGGGGGCGGTGCGGCCCTTGCCGCACAGCGCGCCCCGGTTGACGGGGAAGTCGGTCCGCTCGACCACCTCGGCGGGCAGCTCCGCCGTGCCGGTGGGGCGGAGCTTCATGCCGCACTGCAGGGCGCAGTAGGGGCAGTGGGTGGGGACCGCGGTGGCGTCGGACATGTCGCCCAGCGTGCGTCGTGCGTGTTACGGGCGGCGGCGTCCCGTATTACGGGCGCGGTGCTCTCCGCTCAGGTCAGCGCCCGGCGGCGGGTGAGGCCAGCGCCTCGGTGACGCCGGGCTCGCGCGGGCCGAGGAAGTGCGGGTCGGGGCGGACGGCGGCGTCGAGGGCGGCCTTCCCGGCGGCGAAGAGCTCCCGGGTGGTGCCGTAGTACCAGGTGGTGTCGTGCGGTTCGGCGACCCCGACGCCGTACGAGGCCACCCCGGCCCGCTCGCAGAGGGCGACGGCCCGCTTGATGTGGAAGTCCTGGGTGACGAGGACGGCCCGCTCGACGCCGAAGACCTTCCGGGCCCGGACGCAGCTGTCCCAGGTGTCGAAGCCGGCGTGGTCGCTGACGACCTGCGAGTCGGGGACGCCGCGGGCGGCGAGGTAGGCGCGCATGGCGCCCGGTTCGTCGTACTCGGTCCGGCTGTTGTCGCCGGTGACGAGGAGGACCTTCACCTTGCCGGTCCGGTACAGCTCGGCGGCGGTGTCGAGCCGGTGGGCGAGGTACGGCGTGGGGCGCCCCTTCCACAGGCCGGCGCCGAAGACCACGGCGACGTCCCGGGCCGGCACGTCCGCGGTCGTGCGCAGCTTGCCCGCGGCGGCGGTGTGCATCCAGGTCGCGGGGGCGAGGGCGAGGACCGCGGCCGCCATCACGGCCTGGACGGCGTGGCGGCGGGCCCGGACGGTGCGGGGGAACCGGACCTGCATCGGCTGTGCCTCCAGGGGAAGGGGACGGGCTGTCACCCCGTCCGACGCGCTGTCGCCCCCTTCGGTTCGGCCGCCGGCCGATCCGTGCCGTACAGCACACTCGCCAGGCCCATGCCGAGCAGCATCCCGAGGAGCTGGGCGGCGGCGTAGGCGGGCACCGAGGCGGGGGCGATGCCGGTGAAGGAGTCGGTGAGGGAGCGGCCGACGGTGGCCGCCGGGTTGGCGAAGGAGCCGGAGGAGGTGAACCAGATCGCCGCGCCGATGTAGCCGGCGACCGCGACCGGGGCGAGCTGGGGGCGGCCGATGTGCCTCAGGCCCTGGACGACGAGGACGAGCCCGGCGGTGGCGACCGCCTCGCCGAGCAGCAGGTGGAGCGCGGCGCGCGGCTCGGTGGACCAGGAGCCGGGCGCGCGGCCGAACATCGCCTCGGCGAGCAGGGCGCCGGTGACGGCGCCGGCGACCTGGGCGGTGACATAGGCCAGGACCTCGCGGCCGCCGTCCCGCTCGCGGCGGCGCGACCACCACTCGGAGAGGGTGACGACGGGGTTGAAGTGGGCGCCGGAGAGCGGTCCGAGGAGCGCGATCAGCAGCCCGAGGCCGAGGGCGGAGGCGGTGGCGTTGGCGAGCAGCCGGACCCCGATGTCCTGGCTGAGGGAGTCGGCTCGGATGCCGGAGCCGACGATCACGGCGACGAGGGCGGCGGTGCCGGTGAACTCGGCGGTGACGCGCCGGGGGAGCGACGCGGGGGACATTCTCATAATGGAAAAGATATTCCGTGATTCGGAACGAAAAAAGGGGGGAGGAGAGGGGTGCGCGTTCCGTACGATCCGGCGGTGATCACCGACCTCGCCCTCCGCCGCGCGGACGCCTCCGACGCCACCGCCGTCGCCGACGTCTGGCTGCGCTCGTACACCGCCGCCCTCCCCGACGTCCGCAGGGCGCACACCGACGAAGAAGTCCGCTCCTGGCTCCGGCACGTGGTCGTGCCGCACCAGGAGACCTGGGTGGCGACCACGGGCGGGGAGGTGGTCGCGATGATGGTGCTCGACGGCGAGGACCTGGACCAGCTCTACGTCGACCCGCCCTGGCGCGGCCACGGCATCGGCGACCGCCTCGTGGACCTCGCCAAGCGGCGCAGCCCGACCGGTCTCGAACTGTGGACCTTCCAGGTCAACGCCCCGGCGCGGCGCTTCTACGAACGGCACGGCTTCACCGCCGCCGAGCACACCGACGGCGGGCGCAACGAGGAGCGGGAGCCCGACGTCCGCTACGTGTGGCGCCCGGCGGGCTGAGCCGCCCCCGGGCCCTGACACCCGGCCCCACGCGCGCGTGAGCCCGGCGAAACACCCGCGTGCGGTCACCGCGCCCTCCTGGAAAAGAGCCGTGACCGGCGCGCAACGGGGAGGCAACGTGCCGGCGCCAGGATCGGTCCATGACGGAGCCGGACAGCACGTTCGCGGACGCCGCCGCCCTGCTGGGGCGGATCGCGCGGCAGCTCGGACTCCAGCTCCGCCGGGTGCGTCCGTTCGACGCCCCGGCGGGGAAGCCCGAGCAGGAGGTACGCCGCCCATGCAGTCGTCCGCACAGCCCCCCGGCCGCCGCCCCGCCCCCGCCCTCGTGGCCGTCGGGCACGGCAGCAGGGACCCCCGCGCGCGTGCCACCCTCGCCCGCCTCCTCACCCGGGTCCGCGAGCTCCGCCCCGGGCTCGACGTCCGCCTCGCCCACATCGAGCTGAACGCGCCGCTCCTCGACGACACCCTCGCGGCGCTCGCCGACGAGGGCCGCGAGGCCGTCCTCGTACCCCTCCTCCTGGCCCCCGGCCACCACGTCACCCACGACCTGCCCGCCGCCCTCGCCGCCGTCCCCGGCCTGCGTGCCCGCGCCGCCGAACCGCTCGGCCCGCACCCCCTCCTCGTCGAGGCCCTCGCCGACCGGCTCGCCGAGGCCGGCTGGACCCCCGCCGACTCCGCCTCCGCCGCCACCGGCGTCGTCCTCGCCTCCGCCGGCTCCCGCGACCCCCGCTCCGCCGCCACCCTCCGCCGGATCGGCGCCGCCCTCGGCGAACGCCTCGGCGGGGTCCCCGTCGTCGCCGCCTACGCCTCCGCCGCCGCCCCCACCGTCCCCGAGGCCGTCGCCGCCCTCACCGCCCGCGGCCGCCACCGGGTCGCCGTCGCCTCCTGCTTCACCGCCCCCGGCCTCTTCGCCGCCCGCGCCGCCGCCCACGCCCCCTGGATCGCCGCCGACCCGCTCGGCGCCCACCCCGCCCTCGCCCGCCTCGTCCTGCATCGCTACGACGGCGCCGCCCGCGCCCGCACCCTCCACCCCGCCACCCCCGCGCGGGAACTCGCGGCCATCTGAACCCCTTTGTCGGCCCCTCCGGTTACCGTCGAGGCATGGCAGGCTACGACGGCACCAGTGAGACCCCCGGGTACGACCCGACCGCCACCGAGCGCTGGGTGGCGGAGCCCGACAAACTACCGGGGCGCACCGCCTTCCAGCGCGACCGCGCCCGCGTGCTGCACTCCGCCGCCCTGCGCCGCCTCGCCGGGAAGACGCAGGTCGTCACCCCCGGCACCCGGGGACACGCCTGGGACGCCAGCCCCCGCACCCGGCTCACCCACTCCCTGGAGTGCGCCCAGGTCGGCCGCGAGCTCGGAGCCGCCCTCGGCTGCGACCCCGACCTCGTCGAAGCCGCCTGCCTCTCCCACGACATGGGCCACCCGCCCTTCGGGCACAACGGCGAGCAGGCGCTCAACGACGTCGCCAAGGACTGCGGCGGCTTCGAGGGCAACGCCCAGTCGCTCCGCCTCCTCACCCGCATCGAGCCCAAGCGCTTCGTGAAGGACGCCGACGGCGAGCTCGTCAGCGTCGGCCTCAACCTGACCCGCGCCACCCTCGACGCCGCCACCAAGTACCCGTGGGGGCGCGGAGGGCACCCCACCGACCCCGGCTCGCCGAAGTTCGGCGCGTACGAGGACGACCTGCCCGTCTTCGCCTGGATCCGGCAGGGCGCCCCCGCCCATCGCAAGTGCTTCGAGGCCCAGGTGATGGACTGGTCCGACGACGTCGCCTACTCCGTCCACGACTTCGAGGACGGCCTGCACGCCGGCCACATCGACCCCAACCTCCTCTACGCCGAGCCCGAGCGCGCCGACGTCTTCGCCGTCGCCCTCGGCCGCTACGTCCCCGAGGACACCGACCCCGCCGAACTCGCCGAGGCCCTCGACCGGCTCATGGACCAGGAGTGGTGGCCGCACGCCTACGACGGCTCCGCCACCGCCCAGGCCCGCCTCAAGGACGCCACCAGCCAGCTCATCGGCCGTTTCTGCCTCGCCGCCGAGGGCGCCACCCGCCAGGCGTACGGCTCCGGCCGCCTCACCCGCTACGGCGCCGAACTCGTCGTCCCCCGCGCCACGCGCAACGAGTGCGCCGTCCTCAAGGCCGTGGCCGACCGGTACGTCATCCAGCGCGCCGAACAGGAAGCGCTCCGCGCCGACCAGCGCGTCGTCGTCTGGGAGCTCGCCGAGGCGCTCGTCGCCCGCGCCCCCGACGGACTCGAACCGCAGTTCCGCGCCCTGTTCGCCGCCGCGCCCGACGACCGTTCCCGCAAGCGGGTGATCGTCGACCAGATCGCCTCCCTCACCGACGCCTCCGCCCGAGCCCTCCACGCCCGCCTCCGCACCCCGCGAACGTAGGGCTCGCGGGCCCCCTTTCGCCTTCCGGCGCCGTGCGGGACCCTCGCATGCACGTCCAGGGGCGGTGCCGCCCGGGCCCGGCCCGGAGGCGTAGCGTAGAGAACCGGTCGCAACGAGGAGGAATCAACGTGGTCGACGCAGATCAGACCTTTGTCATCGTCGGCGGGGGCCTGGCCGGTGCCAAGGCGGCGGAGACGCTCCGCGCGGAGGGCTTCAACGGCCGGGTGATCCTCATCGGCGACGAACGCGACCACCCCTACGAACGCCCCCCGCTCTCCAAGGGCTACCTCCTCGGCAAGAAGGACCGGGACTCCGCCCTCGTCCACGAACCCGCCTGGTACGCCGCCCACGACGTCGAGCTCCACCTCGGCCAGACCGTCACCGCCATCGACCGGGACGCCCGCACCGTCCGCCTCGGCGACGGCACCGTCATCCGCTACGACAAGCTGCTCCTGGCCACCGGCTCCGAGCCCCGTCGCCTCGACATCCCCGGCACCGGCCTCGCCGGCGTCCACCACCTGCGCCGGCTCTCCCACTCCGAGCGGCTCCGAGACGAGCTCAAGGCCCTCGGCCGGGACAACGGCCACCTGGTGATCGCCGGCGCCGGCTGGATCGGCCTGGAGGTCGCAGCCGCCGCCCGCACCTACGGCGCCGAGGTCACCGTCGTCGAGGCCGACCCCACCCCGCTCCACCGCGTCCTCGGCCCCGAGCTCGGCCAGCTCTTCGCCGACCTCCACACCGAGCACGGCGTCCGCTTCCACTTCGGCGCCCGCATCACCGAGATCACCGGCCAGGACGGCATGGTCCTCGCCGTCCGCACCGACGACGGCGAGGAGCACCCCGCGCACGCCGTCCTCATCGCCATCGGCGCCGCCCCCCGCGCCGTCCTCGCCGAGAACGCCGGCCTCGCCCTCGTCGACCGCGCCGACGGCGGCGGCATCGCCGTCGACGCCTCCCTGCGCAGCTCCGACCCCGACATCTACGCCGCCGGCGACGTCGCCGCCTTCGAGCACCCCTCCCTCCACCACCGGATCCGCGTCGAGCACTGGGCCAACGCGCTCAACGGCGGCCCCGCCGCCGCCCGCGCCATGCTCGGCCAGGACGTCTCCTACGACCGGGTCCCGTACTTCTTCACCGACCAGTACGACCTCGGCATGGAGTACTCCGGCTGGGCCCCGCCCGGCTCCTACGACCAGGTCGTGGTCCGCGGCGACACCGGCAAGCGCGAGTTCATCGCCTTCTGGCTGAGCGAGGGCCGGGTGATCGCCGGCATGAACGTGAACGTGTGGGACGTCACAGACCCGATCCAGAAGCTCATCCGCTCCCGCGTCACCGTGGACCCGGACGCCCTCGGCGACCCCTCCGTGGCCCTGGAAACCCTCCTCTGACCCCGGCGGCGACACTCCCGGGGGGCGACCCCCGGACCCCCGTACACTTGCGTGCGTGGCAGGCAGGATCAACGATGACGACGTGAAGGCGGTCCGGGACGCGGTCCCGATCGACTCCGTGGTGTCCGAGTACCTCCAGCTCCGCAACGCAGGTGGCGGGAACCTCAAGGGACTCTGCCCCTTCCACGACGAGAAGTCGCCCTCCTTCCAGGTCAGCCCGAGCAAGGGACTCTTCCACTGCTTCGGCTGCCAGGAGGGCGGCGACACCATCGCCTTCGTGATGAAGATCGACCACCTCTCCTTCTCGGAGACGGTCGAGCGCCTCGCCGCCAAGGCGGGCATCACCCTCCGCTACGAGGAGGGCGGCTACAACCCCGGCCACCAGCGCGGCGAACGCATCCGCCTGATCGAGGCCCACAAGATCGCCGCCGAGTACTACGCCGGCCAACTCGCCTCCCCCGAGGCCGAGATCGGCCGCAAGTTCCTCTCCGAGCGGGGCTTCGACCAGGCCGCGGCCGAGCACTTCGGCGTCGGCTACTCCCCGGCCGGCTGGGACCACCTCACCCGCTTCCTCCGCGGCAAGGGCTTCTCCGACAAGGAACTGATCGTCTCCGGCCTCTCCCAGGACGGCCGCCGGGGCCCCATCGACCGCTTCCGCGGCCGCCTCATGTGGCCCATCCGGGACGTCGGGGGCGAGATCGTCGGCTTCGGCGCCCGCCGCCTGCGCGAGGACGACAACGGCCCCAAGTACCTCAACACCCCCGAGACCCCGGTCTACAAGAAGTCCCAGGTCCTCTACGGCATCGACCTCGCCAAGAAGGAGATCGCCAAGACCAGCCGGGCCGTCGTCGTCGAGGGCTACACCGACGTCATGGCCTGCCACCTGGCCGGCGTCACCACCGCCATCGCCACCTGCGGCACCGCCTTCGGCGGCGAGCACATCAAGATCCTCCGCCGGCTCCTCATGGACAACGGCTCGGCCCGGGTGATCTTCACCTTCGACGGCGACGCGGCCGGCCAGAAGGCCGCCCTGCGCGCCTTCGAGGACGACCAGAAGTTCGCCGCCGAGACGTACATCGCCATCGCCCCCGACGGCATGGACCCCTGCGAACTGCGCCTCGCCAAGGGCGACGACGCCGTCGCCGACCTGGTCGAGCCCCGCACCCCCCTCTTCGAGTTCGCCCTCCGCCAGATCGTGGACCGGTACGACCTCGACACCCCGGCGGGACAGGCCGCCGCCCTGGACGAGGCCGCCCCGATCGTCGCGAAGCTGAAGGACCTGTCGGTACGCCAGCGGGTCGCGGTCAAGCTCGCGGGCCTGCTCGGCATCATGGAGGACCAGTTCGTCGTCCGGCGGATCAGCCAGATCGCCCAGTGGCAGCGCGGCAAGGGCGGCCCCCCGCAGCCCGCGCGGCGGCAGCGCTCGTACGACGACGTGCCGGCCCCCGCGGCCACCGCCGGGCCCGCGCTCAACCTGCGCAGCCCCGCCCACCGCACCGAGCGGGAACTCCTCAAGCTCGCGCTGCAACGGCCCGAACTGGTCTCCCCCTTCTTCGACGCGTACGGGGTGGACGAGTTCACCGCACCGCCGTACGCCGCCGTGCGGCAGTGCGTCCAGGACGCGGGCGGCGCCGACGGCGCCCCCACCGACTACGTGGACGCCGTCCTCGAAGCCGCGCCCAACGACACCGTGCGCACCCTCGTGCGCGAGCTCGTCGTGGAGGCGATCCTCACGCCGAGGGGCAAGGGACCGGACGAGGTCTACGCGTCCATGCAGCTGGTAACCGTCCGGCTCCGCGCGGTGGACCGGCGTATCGAGCAGCTCAACGGCGCGCTGAAGCGGCTGGGGCACACGAGCCCGGAGCAGGTGGCCGCCGCCCAGCAGGAGGTCTTCGTCCTCCAGCAGTACAAGGCGGCGCTCCAGGCGCACGGCGCCGCCGCCCTCTGACGCACGCTCGGTCACCGCGCGGATCCAAAAAGTCATCGCACGCCCCTCGTGGCGGCGATGTGTCGTACCCCACACTGGGCTGGGTGACGGTGTCGTTCCGCCCACTCCTGGAGGTCGCCCCCCGTGCAGACCGAGATCCAGACCACCGAACCGGACGAACTGCCCCCGCTCCACGAGGTCCCCGCCCAGCGGCGCCGCACCAGTGACCCCGGCGGCAACGGCCCCTCCGCCGACCTCTTCCGCCAGTACCTCCGCGAGATCGGCCGCATCCCGCTCCTCACCGCCGAGGAGGAGGTCGAACTGGCCCGCCGCGTCGAGGCCGGCCTCTTCGCCGAGGAGAAACTGGCCCGCACCCCCGACCTCGACTCCCGGCTCGCGTACGACCTGGACCGGCTCGTCGTCCTCGGCCGGATCGCCAAACGGAAGATCATCGAGGCCAACCTCCGCCTCGTCGTCTCCGTCGCCAAGCGGTACGTCGGCCGCGGCCTGACCATGCTCGACCTCGTCCAGGAGGGCAACCTCGGCCTCATCCGGGCCGTCGAGAAATTCGACTACGCCCGCGGCTACAAGTTCTCCACCTACGCCACCTGGTGGATCCGCCAGGCCATGTCCCGGGCCCTCGCCGACCAGGCCCGGACCATCCGCGTCCCCGTCCACGTCGTCGAACTGATCAACCGGGTCATCCGGGTCCAGCGCCACATGCTCCAGGAACGCGGCTACGAGCCCACCGCCGAGGAGGTCGCCGCCCACCTCGACCTCACCCCGGAGCGGGTCATCGAGGTCCTGCGGCTCGCCCAGGAGCCCGTCTCCCTGCACACCCCCGTCGGCGAGGAGGAGGACGTCGACCTCGGCGACCTCATCGAGGACGGCGACGCCGCCTCGCCCGTCGAGTCCGCCGCCTTCCTGCTGCTCCGCCGCCACCTGGAGGACGTCCTCTCCACCCTCGGCGAGCGCGAGCGCAAGGTCGTCCAGCTCCGCTACGGCCTCGACGACGGCCGCCCCCGCACCCTGGAGGAGATAGGGCAGCTGTTCGGCGTCACCCGCGAACGCATCCGCCAGATCGAGTCCAAGACCCTCGGCAAACTCCGCGACCACACCTACGCCGACCAGCTGCGCGGCTACCTCGACTGAGCACGCGCGAAGGGCCCGCGCCGCCCCCGGCACGGGCCCTTCCGGAGCGCACGGACGCCCGGTCAGTCGACCTCGGCCACCGCCTCCGCGAACTGCGCCGCGTACAGGCGGGCGTAGGCGCCGCCCGAGACCAGCAGCTCCTCGTGGGTGCCCTGCTCCACGATCGAGCCGTCCTCCATCACCAGGATCACGTCCGCGTCCCGGATGGTGGAGAGCCGGTGCGCGATCACGAAGGACGTACGGCCCTGGGCCAGCCGGGCCATCGCCTTCTGGATCAGCACCTCGGTCCGGGTGTCGACCGAGCTCGTCGCCTCGTCGAGCACCAGGATCACCGGGTCCGAGAGGAACGCCCGGGCGATGGTGATCAGCTGCTTCTCGCCCGCGCTGACCCCCGCGCCGTCGTCGTCCACCACCGTGTCGTACCCCTCCGGCAGGGTCCGGACGAAACGGTCGGCGTGGGCCGCCCGCGCCGCCCGCTCGACCTCCGCCCGGGTCACCTCGCGGGCGGCGCCGTACGCGATGTTCTCCGCGATCGTCCCGCCGAAGAGCCAGGTGTCCTGGAGGACCATCCCGATCCCGGCGCGCAGCTCCGCCCGGGACACCGACGCGATGTCCGTGCCGTCCAGCGTGATCCGGCCGCCGGTCACCTCGTAGAACCGCATGAGGAGGTTGACCAGCGTCGTCTTGCCGGCGCCCGTCGGACCGACGATCGCGACCGTCTGCCCCGGCTCCACGGTGAGCGACAGGTCCTCGATGAGCGGCTTGTCGGCCTCGTAGCGGAAGGAGACGTGCTCCAGGGCGACCCTGCCCTTGACGTCGCGCGGCCGCTGCGAGACCGGCGCGTCCGGCTCCTGCTCCTCGGCGTCGAGCAGCTCGAAGATCCGCTCCGCCGAGGCGACGCCCGACTGCACCAGGTTCGCCATCGACGCCACCTGCGTCAGCGGCATCGAGAACTGGCGCGAGTACTGGATGAACGCCTGCACGTCACCGATGGAGAGCGTGCCGCTCGCCACCCGCAGACCGCCGACCACCGCCACCAGCACGTAGTTGATGTTCGAGACGAAGAACATCACCGGCTGCATCAGGCCGCTGGTGAACTGCGCCCTGAACCCGGCCGCGTACAGCGCCTCGTTCTGCTCCCGGAAGCCCTTCGCCGCCTCGTCCTGCCGGCCGAAGACCTTCACCAGGGTGTGCCCGGTGTACATCTCCTCCACGTGCGCGTTCAGCGCGCCCGTCGACTTCCACTGCTGCACGAAGTGCGGCTGCGAGCGCTTGCCGATCCGCGCCGCCACCACCACCGACACCGGCACCGTCACCAGCGCCACCAGCGCGAGCAGCGGCGAGATCCAGAACATCATCGCCAGCACGCCGACGATCGTGAGCAGCGAGTTGATCAGCTGGCCCATCGACTGCTGGAGCGTCTGCCCGACGTTGTCGAGGTCGTTGGTCGCCCGCGACAGCACCTCGCCGCGCTTCGCCCGGTCGAAGTACGACAGCGGCAGCCGCGACAGCTTCGTCTGCACGTCCTCCCGCATCCGGTACACGGTCCGGTTGATCACCTTGATCGACATCCGGGTGGAGACCAGCATCAGCAGCCCCGCCACCACGTACACCCCGAGCGCGACGAGCAGCACCCCGCCGACCGCGCCGAAGTCGATGCCCCGCCCGGGCGTGAAGTCGACCCCGGAGAGCATGTCGGCCATGCCGCCGTCGCCGTCCGCGCGCAGCTGCGCCAGCGCCTCGGCCTTGGTCACGCCCTCGGGCATCCGCCGGCCGACCACGCCCGCGAAGACCAGGTCGGTCGCCATGCCCAGCACCTTGGGCCCCACCACCGCGCCGGCCACCGAGAGCACACCCGCGACCAGCATCACCCAGAGCGCGGCGCGCTCCGGCGCCAGCTGCCGCAGCAGCCGCTTCGAGGAGCCCTTGAAGTCCATGGACCGCTCACCGGGGGTGCCGCCCGCCATCATGCGTCCGCCAGGACCCGCCATCAGGCCGCCTCCGCCTCGGTCAGCTGGGAGAGCACGATCTCCCGGTACGTCTCGTTCCCCGCCATCAGTTCGTGGTGCCGCCCGGTGCCCACGACCCGGCCCTCGTCGAGGACCACGATCCGGTCGGCGTCCCGGATGGTCGACACCCGCTGCGCGACGATCACCACGGTCGCGTCCGCGGTCTCCTCGGAGAGCGCCGCCCGCAGCCGGGCGTCCGTCTCGTAGTCGAGCGCCGAGAACGAGTCGTCGAAGAGGTAGATCTCCGGCCGCTGGACCAGCGTCCGCGCGATCGCGAGCCGCTGCCGCTGACCGCCGGACACATTGGTGCCGCCCTGCGCCACCGGAGCGTCCAGGCCGTGCTCCAGATTCCGTACGAAGTCGGCCGCCTGCGCCACCTCCAGCGCGTGCCACAGCTCCTCGTCGGTCGCGTCCGGGTTGCCGTACCGCAGGTTCGACGCCACCGTCCCCGAGAACAGGTACGGCTTCTGCGGCACGAGCCCGACCGTCCGCGCCATCAGCGCCGGGTCGAGCCGGCGCACGTCGACGCCGTCGACCAGCACCTCGCCGCCGGTCACGTCGAACAGCCGCGGCACCAGGCCCAGCAGGGTCGACTTGCCGGAGCCGGTCGAACCGATGACCGCGGTGGTCTCGCCCGGCCGCGCCACCAGCTCCACGTCCCGGAGCACCGACTCCTCGGCGCCCGGGTAGCGGAAGTCCGCCGCCCTGACCTCCAGATGCCCGCGCCGGTCCAGTGCCGTCACCGGCTCGACCGGGGGCACCACGCTCGTCGACGTGCCCAGGACCTCCTCGATCCGCTCGGCGCAGACCTCGGCGCGCGGCACCATCATGAACATGAAGGTGGCCATCATGACCGCCATCACGATCTGCATCAGATAGGCGAGGAAGGCGGTCAGCGCGCCGATCTCCATCCCGCCGCTGTCGATGCGGTGGGCGCCGAACCACACCACGGCCACGCTGGACACGTTCACGACCGTCATCACGGTCGGGAACATCAGCGCCATCAGCCGGCCGGTCGCCATCGACACGTCGGTGAGCTCGTGGTTGGCGCCGCGGAAGCGTTCCTCCTCGTACCCGTCCTTCACGAACGCGCGGATCACCCGGTTGCCGGTGATCTGCTCGCGCAGCACCCGGTTCACCGTGTCGAGGCGGTCCTGCATGGTCCGGAAGAGCGGCCGCATCCGCTTCACGATCAGCGACACCGCGACGCCGAGCACCGGCACCACCGCGAGCAGCACGCCCGAGAGCGGCACGTCCTGGCCGAGGGCCATCACGATGCCGCCGACACACATGATGGGCGCGGAGACCATCAGGGTGAACGCCATCAGCACCAGCATCTGGACCTGCTGGACGTCGTTGGTCGTCCGGGTGATCAGCGACGGCGCGCCGAACTGCCCCAGCTCCCGCGCGGAGAAGGACTGCACCCGGTCGTAGACGGCGCCGCGCACGTCCCGCCCGACGGCGGACGCGGTGCGCGCCCCGTGGTACACGGCACCGATGTTGCACAGCACCTGGATCACGGAGACGCCGATCATCAGCGCACCGAACCGCAGGATGTAGCCGGTGTCCCCGTTGACGACGCCCTTGTCGATGATGTCGGCGTTGAGGGTCGGCAGGTACAGGCTCGCGCAGGTCGCGAGGAACTGGAGCAGGACGAGCAGGGCGATGGGTTTTCGATAGGGCCGCAGATGGGTTCGGAGAAGTCTTATGAGCACGGTTCCCACTATCGCCCGAGGGCGCGAACCGTTACGACTCGGTTCCGGGCCCTCGACCAAGCCCTGGCCAAGACTTTACGAACCGCCCTGCGGCCCTTCCGGCGTACCGTCAGGCGTCGAAGGCACCCGGGTGGATCTGGTCCCGCGCCGCGGCGAACTGCTGGCGCACCGCCTGGCCCACCGGCCGCTCCTCGCCCGGCTCCAGGATCTGGGCCGCGGCGCCCTGCCAGGCCGGCGGAGCGGACGGGCCGAGGGTGCCGCGGGCCACGCCCAGCGCCCAGGCGGCCTGGCGGGCGGCGCCGAGCGCCGCGTACTCGGCCGGCTGGGGGACGACGACCTGCGCGCCGAAGAGCGCGGGCGCCAGGGCCTGGACGGCGGGCAGCGAGGCCGCGGCGCCGAGCAGGAAGATCCGCCGGACCCCGACCCCGCGGCCGCGCACGACGTCCAGGGCGTCGGCGAGCCCGCACAGCATGCCCTCGAAGGCGGCCCGCGCCAGGTGCTCGGGCTTCATCGACTCGCGGCGCAGGCCGGTGAGGGTGCCGGCGGTGTGCGGCAGGTTCGGGGTCCGCTCGCCCTCCAGGTAGGGGAGGAGCACGAGGCCGGAGGCGCCCGGGGTGGACTTCAGCGCCAGCGCGGAGAGTTCGTCGAGGGACTCCGCGCCCAGCATCTCGGCGGTGCCGCGCAGGGTCCGGACCGCGTTGGTGACGGAGACGACCGGCAGGTGCATGCCGGTGGCGTCGGCGTACGAGGTGACGGCCGCGCCCGGCCGGTCCAGCGCCTCGTGGTGGACGGCCATGACGGAGCCGGAGGCGCCGAGGGAGACGACGGCGTCGCCGGCACCGAGTCCGAGACCGAAGGCGGCGGCCATGGTCTCGCCGGTGCCGGCGGAGATCAGGAGTCCCTCGGGGGTGGTGCCGGCCGGCTCGGCGGGGCCCAGCACCTCGGGCAGCGCGACGCCGTGCCCGAGCGCCAGCTCGACGAGGTCGGGGCGGTAGGCGCCGGTGCGGGCGGACCAGTAGCCGGTGGCCGAGGCGGCGCCGCGGTCGGTGGTGCGGCGGGCGGGGCGGCCGAGGAGCTGCCAGACCAGCCAGTCGTGCGGCTGGAGGACGGCGGCGATCCGCCGCGCCTGCTCGGGTTCGGTACGGGCCAGCCAGCGCAGCTTCGCGATCGGCAGCCCGGCCTGCGGGACGGTGCCGACGGCCTCGGCCCAGGCGTCGCGCCCGCCGAGCGCCTCGACGAGGTCGGCGGCGGCGATCTGGGCCCGCTTGTCGTTGCCGACCAGCGCGGGCCGCACCAGGCCGCCCCGGTCGTCGAGCGGCACGACGCCGTGCGCCTGGGCGGAGACGCCGATGGCCTCCACGCCTTCGAGGAGGCCGCCGGTCGCGGCCTCCCCGAGCGAGAGCAGCCACGTCTGCGGGTCGACGTCGGTGGCCTTGGCGTCGACCGGGTGCGGGGCATGCCCCTGCCGCAGTACGGCTCCCGTGTCGGTGTCACAGACGACGATGCGCGTGGCGTCCGAAGAACTGTCGAGTCCGGCGACTATCCCCATGACACCCGATTCTGCCGCACGCGGGGCGGTTTCGGGTCAGGTGTTGCTGGTGCCCCAGTCGTCGTCCTCGGTGACCTGCCCGTTGGGGTGGGCGCGTCCGCGCAGGGCGGACACCCGGTCGGTGACGGAGGACGGCAGGCGGTCGCCCACCTTGTCGCCGACCACGTGCGCCGCCTTCCCGGCGTACTGCCGGCCGGTCTGCGCGGCGGTCTCGGCGGCGTTCCGCACGGCCGGGTTCCGCGCGAAGTCCTTCGCGGCCTTCTTCATCCGTTCGTACCGCTCGCGTCCCGCCCGCGTACCGATCACGTATCCGAGCGCGAGACCCGCGGCGAACGTCAGCTTGTACCGCACGCTGCGATCCTTCCCTGGAGGGTCCTGGGGATGCCCTGGGGAACCGATTGGCGGAGCACCCCCCTGCTTGCGCTAATGTATGTCTCGCAGCGAGCGACCGCCGCCCGGGAGGACCCGGGCAGGACCGTTCGGTGCACCGCAGCAATCCCCTGTAGCTCAATTGGCAGAGCAGCCGGCTGTTAACCGGCAGGTTACTGGTTCGAGTCCAGTCGGGGGAGCGCGATCCCCTGTAGCTCAATTGGCAGAGCATTCGGCTGTTAACCGGAGGGTTACTGGTTCGAGTCCAGTCGGGGGAGCAGAGCGAAAAAGGACCCTCAGGGGTCCTTTTTCGCGTTCCCGGGAACCATCCGTTCCGCTCCGTGGTCTTCATGGACGAGCAGACCCGGTCGTACCGATCTTCGGGAGCAGGAGATCGTATGAGCGGCTATGCTGCGGCAGACGGCGCGCACACTTGTACGCGCGTCAACGTCGGGGGCGGTAGCTCAGCCGGTTAGAGCAGCGGACTCATAATCCGTCGGCCGTGGGTTCGAGTCCCACCCGCCCCACCACAGAAAAACGTTGTGACCTGTGAAAACACCCCAGGAGGGGTGTTTCCGCGTGTGGTGACCGCTGCGCATCGACGCGGCGGAACAGACGTCCCCGGCCGGTCTCGCAGGGGTCGTACCTTCTTGAGCTGCGGTTTCAGGTGGAGCGTGAGCGTGAAGCCACGTCGATGATCCCACGGCGATTCCAGAACTCCGGTGTGTGACGCGCCGCACGTCGAGTCGAATTTCTGCGCCCTCGCCGACGCCGCCTCGGCCAGGCAGCAGAACGTTTGTCGGTGGGAGCACAGGGCTCGCGTTTCCACATCGACGCCGACGGACAGGCCCGGCGCCTTCGCGGCCCGGGCGATGAGCGGGCACAGGCATCGAGGCAGGCGGGTGACAGCCGGTTGCCTGAGCCGTATCTCCGGGCGGGGACCGGTGGGGTGGGAGACAGGCAGGAGGTGTGACGGTACCGACGGCGTGGGGCCGGTCAGTACGCCGTCAGGTAGACCCGGACACGTTCCCCCGGGACTTCGCCGATGTGGATCTCAATGCCCTGGATGTGGCGCCGCCTGGAGTCGTCCACGCAGGGCGGACACGCGCTCGTCGTCCGTACGCTCTTGAGCTCCTGCGGCGGTGTGAGGCCCAAGTGCCGGAACCCGTCCCCGCTCAGCGACGAGGCGGACGGACTTTCCACGGCCAAGGGGGAGTCGGGGCGCAGGTCCTCGGCGATCGTCTTCGCGGTCCGCTCACTTGTGACGAAGGACAGCAGGTAGACCTTCTCCTGAGGCTGGACCCGTACGGCGCCACTCACCTCGGTCGCCCCCTCAGGGATCTGGATTCTCATGAACGCCGCCGCTTCGGGGGCGCCGGCGCCTTTCGCCCAGGTGGAGGAGGGCGCCGCACGCGTGGTGCGGTCCGAGGGCGCGGACGTGCAGCCGCCGAGTGCCAGCCCTACGGCGAGAGCGGCCGCCGAGACCGGAGGGAGGACTCGCGCGGTGAGGCGGAGCGTCATCGGTTCTTCTCCTCTCCTCGGGACACGTCGCCCCGGGTGCCTTCGCGGCCCTGGTCCTCCGGGGTGGTGGTCGGGGGTGTGGGGCTGTCGAGATCGTGCTGGTGGGTGGACTTGCTGTCTTTCGTGTGACCTGCGCGAACGCTGCCGAGAGGGGCTTCGCGAGCGGCGCTTGCTTGGTGTGCC
Organism: Streptomyces sp. NPDC004435; assembly: GCF_042873895.1. NCBI lineage: Bacteria > Bacillati > Actinomycetota > Actinomycetes > Kitasatosporales > Streptomycetaceae > Streptomyces > Streptomyces sp. NPDC004435. Next base: position 549,287 of record NZ_JBIAMB010000001.1, read on the forward strand.
GGGGGAGCCGGGCGTTCGTCCCGTGCGGTTCACTTCTGGAGGTTGATGCCCTCGGGGGAGGTGAGGCCCTGATCCGGGTGGGCGTGGAAGGTCGCCGTCCGGACCGCGGGCGGACAGGAGGTGCCGTTGGGGTGCTGCTCCGTCAGGCCGGCCCTGACGGTGTCTTCGACGACCGTGTCACCGCTCTTCGCGGACGTCACGGTCAGCCGCACCTGCACGGTGGACGAACCGATGTCGTCGGGGAGCCGGACCGACAGCGACGCGAACGGGTCGTCGGGACTGCCCGACGTCCGCTCCTCGCAGGTGCCGTCCACACAGAGTCGGATCCTCGCCGCGTCCCGGCCGCCGAAGTCGGTGGGCCGCCACACGGCGGAGACCCCCGAGTCCGCGTCGGCCAGGGTGCACGGAATGTCCTGACCGAGGAACGAGCATCCGGCCAGCGTCACCACCAGCAGGGGGACGAGAAGGAATCGGCGTACGTCGGTACCGCGCCGCCGGTGAGCCGCGCCGGACGGGTCGCGGCCGCCGCCGGTGAGCTGCGCCGGCGCGGTCACGGCCGCACCGGCGGGTCCGTCTGTCACAGGAGGCGGCGGACGGCGTCCATGATCGCGGTCCGGCATTGCGCCTGGTTCGAGGCCGGGGCGGCCGCCGGCATGCTGGCGGCGTTCGTCGGGCTCCAGGCCGAGGCGATGGCCAGGACGAGGGTGAGAAGCGTGGCCGGGGGGAAGCCAGGGGTGCCTCCCCGGCCCTTCTGGACCGCTTCGAGCGAGGCCAGCTTGTCGTTGCGGGTCGGCTCGGCCACCGCAGGGTCCCGTTCCACGGCGGTGCCGCGTTCCAGACGGTGCCACGTCGCCAGGCGCAGCACCTCGGGGTGCTGCTGGTAGAAGTCGAACAGCCGCCCGGCGTAGTCCGGCAGGTCGTCGGGCGTGAAGGGCACCATGTCGAGGCCCCGCCCGACGTGGGCGTCGAAGACGGCGTCGAAGAGCCCGTCCTTGTTGCAGAAGTAGACGTAGATGAGGTTCTTGTTCGCCGAGGCGGCCTTGGCGATCCGGTCGACGCGTGCTCCCGCGATGCCGTAGGCCGCGAACTCCTCGGTCGCCGCGTGGAGGATGCGCGCCTTCGTGGCCTCGGCTCGGGACATGGGGGTCATGTTAACAGCGCCTCACAAGTCTCGACCGGGCGTGGGGACTCGCCTCCGCGGCTCCGGGGGCACGGTGGGTTCCGGGGCCGGACCGTGGCCCGGCGGCCGGCCGGGAGGCCGGATCGCCGGCGCCGGCGGGCTGCCCGCCCCCGGTGGCGCGGGCATCCGATCCGTGCCGTCGTGCGCCGGCCACCGGGGGCTTTGAGGGGTGAAGTGCCTTGTAAGAGTGCGGAGTTGTGGTTGGGGGGTGAGGGTGGGTGGCTCGGGGTGCGTCACGGCGGGGTGCGCCTTCGCGGTTCGGGGCGTCATAGCAGTCCGAAGGCGTCGAGCAGTGCCTCGGAGGCGAGCAGCATGACGGTGCACCACAGGGTGACGCCCGCCATGAGCCAGCCGATCAGCGGCCACCGGGGCAGGCCCAGCGCCGTGCCGAGCATCGCCGATCCCCAGGTGCCGAAGAGCGCCGGTCCGATGATCCCGAAGCCGATCACGCCGTACCGGTTCACCACGCGCCGGGCCCGCAGGCCGGTGGCGCCGTCGAGGCGGTTCCGGCGCTTCTCGGGCTGCGGCCCGGTGGTGACGGGCCGCCGCTTCGCGCGCCGGTTCAGCCATCGGGTACGGAGCCATCCGGAGGCGAAGACGGCGGACAGCAGGCAGCCGGCCGCACCGAGGAGCACGGCGGTGAGCGCGAGCGGCGGGGCGAGGGAGATCGAGAGACCGAAGGGGACTGCGGGGGTGCCCAGGGCGAATCCGGCGAGCGCGGCCCAGACGAACTTCAGCACGTATCACTCCTCGTCGTAGGGACGGACGCCGCGGCGGTTCGCGGCGAAGTGAATTGACTAACCAGTTATGCTATCGCGATGAGCACCTCACCATCCGCCTCAGCGTCCTTACCAGGCAGCTCGGTTGAGCGACTGGGGGCGTCCAGGTACGTACTTCTCACGACGTTTCGCCGGGACGGGCGGGCGGTTCCCACTCCGGTGTGGGTGATGAGGGACGGGGACTGCCTGGCCGTGTGGAGCGCAGCCGACGCCGGCAAGGTCAAGCGGATCCGCAACAGCGGCCGGGTGACCGTCGCCCCCTGCGACTGGCGGGGGACCCCGAAGGGGGAGGCCGTGCCGGGTGTCGCCGACCTTCCCGCCCCTCAGGACACCCTTCACTACCTCGATCTGATGAAGCGCAAGTACGGCCTCGTCGCGCGGGTCGGCTTGCTGGGCAGCCGGCTGAAGGGGTCGGGGCACCGCACCGTCGGCATCCGGATCCGACTCACCGACTGACCCTTCGCCGAGCGCCTGCCGCGCGTGGCCCGTGCGCTGCCCGGCGCTTGTTGACGAGCCGTCCGGTCTCGGGCACGCTGTGGCCCAGCTGGTTAACCATCTAGTTAGTCAAAATCTTTCGAATGGAGTGGCACCGCCATGTCGTTACCCACCGGTGAACTCACCAGCATCCCGCCCGAGCCAGGACCCTCGCACCCGCGGTCCTCGCGGCGGTGGTGGGCGCTGGCCGTGATCGCTCTGGCCCAGCTGATGATCATGCTGGACGCCACCATCGTGAACATCGCGCTGCCGTCCGCCCAGGCCGATCTGGGCTTCTCCGACAACGACAGGCAGTGGATCGTCACCGCCTACGCGCTCACCTTCGGCAGCCTGCTGTTGATCGGCGGGCGCATCGCCGACCTCTTCGGCCGCAAGCAGACCTTCCTCGCGGGCGTCATCGGATTCGCCGCCGCCTCGGTGCTCGGCGGAGCCGCCGGCAACTTCGAACTCCTGGTGCTGGCCCGGGCGCTCCAGGGTGTCTCGGGCGCCCTGCTGGCGCCGGCGGCCCTCTCCCTGCTGACGACCATCTTCACCGACGTCAAGGAGCGGGGCCGGGCCTTCGCGATCTTCGGCGCCATCGCCGGCGCCGGTGGCGCGCTCGGCAATCTGCTCGGCGGCGTGCTGACCGAGTACCTCAACTGGCGGTGGACCCTCTACATCAACCTGGCCTTCGCGGCCGCGGCGTTCCTGGGCGGCCTGCTGCTGATCGAGCGTCAGCCCAGGGCGACCCAACGCGGCAAGCTCGACGTCCCCGGAGCGGTGCTGGTCACCCTGGGGCTCTTCGGCCTGGTGTACGGGTTCTCCAACGCCGAGTCGCACGGCTGGAGTTCCCCCGCCAGCTGGGGCCTGCTGGTGGGCGGCGTCGCCCTGCTCGGCCTCTTCACCTACTGGCAGGCGACGACGGACCGGCCGCTGCTGCCCCTGCGCATCCTCCTCGACAGGGACCGGGGCGCCTCGCAGATCGCCATCCTGGTCGCCACGGGAGGCATGTACGCGGTCGCGCTGTTCCTCGCCTACTACATGCAGCAGACGCTCGGGTACACCCCGGTCGAGGCGGGGCTCGCCTTCCTCCCCATCCCGGTCGCCCTGGTCGTCGCCTCCGGTCTGGCCGTGGGCGTCCTGATGCCCCGGGTGGGGCCGAAGACCGTGATCCCCCTCGGAATGGCGCTGCTGGGCGTGGGCATGGTCTGGTTCACCCGACTGGAGCTGGACAGCACGTACGTCGGAGGCATCCTGCCGCCGCTCGTCGTCCTGGGCCTCGGTCTCGGCATGGTCTACGCCCCGGCGATCGACCTGGCCACCTACCGGGTGCGCGAGGACGACTCCGGCGTGGCCTCCGCGGCGGTCAACACCACTCAGCAGATCGGTGGTTCGCTGGGCATCGCCGTCCTCAACACGCTCGCGGCGAGCGCCGCCGGAGCCTATCTCGGCAGTCGGCAGCCGTCGCCCGAGGTGATCGCGGAAGCGGCGCTGCACGGCTACTCCACCGCGTACTGGTGGGCGGCCGGCCTCGCGGCCGTGGGCCTCGTCGTGACCTTCCTGCTGTACCGCCCCGGCGTTCGCGAGAAGGACCCCGACGCGGTGAAGACCGTCGCCATGTGACGACCCGCTCCACGCGGTTCCCTCCCGCACTACGCCGACACGGGAGCCGCCTCCCTCCCGATCACCCTGGACGCGGCCGCCCTCGCGGGCGCCTTCGCCCCGGGGGATCTGATCCTCATGGCCGGCTTCGGCGGCGGCATGTCGGCGGGATGCGCGCTCGTCGAATGGTGACGCCCTGACCTGCGGAAACGCTCTTGCGGGGGTGTTTCCGCACACGGCGGTCGTGCCACCGACGGGCGCCGCCGGAGAGCGCGGCGGTGCCGCCGCACAGCCCCGGGGGAGGGGCGCGGCGGTCCTCACCCGGACGGTTCCTCCTGGATCCGGCGGTCGATGAACGCGGCGCCGAACGCGTCGGCGACCCGTCGGGCCTGGGCGGTGTCGCAGAACTCCGCGGTCCAGTTCCTGGCGGTCACGATGCGCGAGGCGACCCGGCCGTTGCGGATCGTGAGCCGTATGGCGTCGTCCCGCTCCCTGGCGCTGTCGTACAGCTGGAGGGAGGAGCGGCCGGAGCAGGCCGCCGGGTCCTTCTCCGGGAGCCGGGTCCCGCAGGACACCGTCTTCTCGTCGACCTCCTCGCGCCCGAGGCAGAACCCCTTCTCCTCCATCGCGTCGGCGAGGGCGCCCACCGTGGCGTAGGCGGGCTTCTCCGGGATGTCGGGGAGGGGGTAGGGGGGCGGGAGGACGACGGCGTCCAGGGCCTCGGCGACGCGGACGGGGTAGCGGGCCTCCCAGTTGGGCAGGACGGCGATGAACCAGTTTCCCGCCGCCACGACGGTGGTCCCTCGACCGCGCATGCTGTCGATGGAGTCCCCGACCTCGTCGCGGGTGAAGTCGGTGGTGTTCAGTACCTGGATCCGGTTCTCGACCGTGGTTCCGTCGATCACGGTGGTGCAGGCGGCGGTGCTCTCCCTGGGCTGCCGGATCACCTTGCAGGGGAGCCCCGCGCGCTCCAGTGCCGCCACGACCTCATCGGCCGAGTCGTAGACCGGTCCCTTCGGTACGTGGTCCGGCATGGGCACCAGCGGCTTGCCGCCGCGCGGCTCGGACCCGGCGCACCCGGTGACGGCGAGCAGCAGGAGCACCGGGACGAGCGCGCGCAGCGTCTTCTTCATGGTCAGCCGTTTCCTGGCGGGGTCGGAGAGGGGCCGGGGCTGGGCGACGGCGTGCCCGGTTCGGGCTCGCCGGTTCCCGTCCCCGTGGTCTGGCCGGAGCGGTAGAGCGTTTCGAGCGAGACGTGGTGGCCGGCCGGCGTCTGCGACTCCAGCTGCCGGATGGCCTCCAGCCGCTCCTCGTCGGTCAGGGCCTCCCAGGCCATGGCGTCGTCGAGGTGCGGCTCGATCGCGTCCCAGTTGTTGCCCCGGGCCTTGATGTCGTAGCCCCGGTGCTCCGACTCGTCACCGTACTGCTCGTTCTTGTCCCGTACGTCGTCGTCGTCGGCGGCGTACAGGGTGAAGAGCTGCTTGTCGGTTCCGGCGCCGTGCTGATTCTGCTGGAGGTCCATCAAGTAGTAGGCGCTGAGCCGGACGTCCAGCTCGGGCTGGTGCTCGATCAGGGCCGCGAGCTCGTGGTCGCTGAGGTCGGCGAGGTACCGGCCGTCCTCCAGCTGGAACGCGTCCCGGTACGTGTCGGCGACCCCTCTGGCCGTGTCCGTCTTCACGTGCGTGATGCCCAGGGACTTGTCCGGTCTCAGGCCGAGGGCCAGGCCCCAGTTGAAGAAGCGGCCGAACTCGCTGAGCGGGCCCCGCAGACTGGGGTTGTGGTTCTGGTACCACTGCTGCTCCTGCCAGAGGATGGAGAGGAGCAGCTTGCGGCTGATGCCGGTCTCGGCGGACGCGAGGTTGACGGCCGACAGGACGTTCGGCGGGACGTTGATGGGGTGGAGTCCGTCCAGGCCGCCGGAGAGGCGCAGGGCTATCGCGAGCGGGCTGTTCGGCAGGAGCGCCTGCTCGGCGAGCTTCGCGTCGCCGAGGGCCGTCATGCCCTCGACGGTCCGCAGGGAGACGGCGGCGGTCGTGTCCGCCCGGCTCGCCCGTGTCAGCGCGTCCTTGATGATGCCCTGGGCCTGGGACCGCTCGCTCTCCTTGTCCTCCGCGCCCTCCTTGCCCGCCCCGGGGTCGTTGACCCGGCCGCTGTCGTCGACGCTGAACCCCTGCCGGCGCGCGTAGTCCATCCCGCTGGACAGGTCGCGCTGCGCGGCGGTGATGGCCTCGGCGAGGTCGTCGTACGTCCGGGCCATGGCGCGCAGTCCGACCGATGCGGCCTCGTAGTCGCCCGCGTGCTTGACGAACTTCTCGCGGGCGGCGCGTCCGGCGTCGCCCACCCAGCACTGGCGGAGCGTGGAGGCGATCTCGTCGCGCGCGTAGGAGGCCAGGGAGTCGCACTGCTTGGCCGCGGCGACGGCGTCGTCCGCCGCGTCGCGCCACTGCTGGGGGACGGCGCCGGTGAGTTCGGGTACGGAGACCATCAGGCTTCCTCCAGATAGTCGGCCGCCGCCCGGAGCTGGGCGGCGACGGATCCGTCCTCGCTGATCTGGGTGTCCATGCCCTTCGTCAGGGCGTCGGCGGCGTCGTCGACGAGGTCGCCGAGGGAACGCAGCCGTCGCTGCCAGGCGGTCACGCAGCTGTTGCTGGCGCCCCCCGCCTCCCAGCCCGCGTGCGTCCCGCCGACGGCGGCCGCGTCGTCCAGCTTGGTCTTGCCCCTGGCTTCGCTGTTCGCGACCACCAGCCCCGACGCCTTCGAACGGATGGGGGCGTCACGAAGCCCCAGATCGGACTGCTGGACGCCGGCGGGGCCCCCGCCCCCGCCTCCGTCCGCCGAAGCGAGCGCCATGCTCGTCTCGCGCCTGCGCAGCGCGTCGGCTTTGAGCTGGTTCCATTCCTCCGCGAAATCCATGCTTCCCCCTTCGCATCCGTACACGAGCACAGATGTCTGACAAGCCTACAAGGCTCCTCGGACGCAAGTTCGTTGACGGAGGCTCAGGCGGAGAGGAGAGGGGTGGCGAGCCAGCGGACGAGGGCGACCGGGTCGGAGGGGGAGCCCAGGGTGCGGAGTTCGCGGTGGAGGGGGCGGAGGAGCTCGGGACGGTGGAGAGGGTCCGTGGGGGCGGAGGGGGTGGTGGCGACGGCGAGGACCAGGCCGGTCCACGCTTCCGGGGACTCGGGGTCCTCGGCGAGGAGGCGGGCGTAGGCCGCGGGGGCTTCGGGGTCGCCGGCGAGGAGGGCGTGATCGGCGGCGGGGGCGGGCGGCTCCGCGGCGGGGGGCCGGGTCAGGCGGTGGCGGATCAGCCGGGCGCGGGTGTGCGCCCAGCGGGTGGTGAGATCGGGGGCGAGGGCCGGCGCGGGGACCGCTCGCGGCGGCGTCGCGGAGAGGAAGGAGCCGGCGAGGGAGCGTACGTCGGAGGGCGCCGGGGCCAGGTGCCGGATGCGCCACTCGGTGCGGTGGTCGGCGGCGGCGAGGGCCGCCCACGCGTCGACGCCGGGCCGCACCCGGGGGTCGGCGGACCAGGAGTCCAGCCGGGCCGCCATGCCGGCCACGAAGCGGCGCCCGTACGCGGTCAGCGCGGGATCGGCGGCCAGGGTCAGGACGGCCTCCCGCGTCTGCCGGCGGCTGAGCGCGAACTCGAACTCGGCCGACGCCCGCTCGGCGCACGGTGCCCGGTCCAGGTGCCGGGACCAGAAGTCGGTGATGCCCAGGAAGGCGTACGCCCCCTGGAGAAGGCCGCCCAGCGGGCGGGGGTCCTCCCGCCAGGGGGCGTGGTGCCGCTCCTCGCCGCCGTCCCGCTCCAGCGTCAGCAGGTGCAGCAGCGCGCCCAGTTTGGTGTGCTGGAACTCGTGGACGAGGGTCACCGCGAAGGTCACCGGATCCGGCGGCAGCGAGGTCAGCAGACCGCCGAAGGCGTCGCCGGACGAGGCGCTGAGCACCACCCCGGTGGGTGACGGGTCCACCGGGGTCAGGCTCCGTAACCCCGCCACCAGGGCCTCCGCTGACTCGGGGTCGCACGCCTCCAGGATCCCCAGCGCCCGGCCGAAGCCGTCCTGCCAGCGGGCCCGCTCCTCGGGCGGGAGCCGGTCCGGGGGCCGCGGGTCCCCCAGGTCGCGGTAGGGGTCGACGTCGTCGAGGCGACAGTCCGCGGACCGGCCCGCCACGCGCGCGTGCAGCCCGCGCAGCCCCAGCCAGCCCCGTGCGTCGCCCTGCGGCGCGGCCGGAGGCGGGGGCGGGCCGACGCACTCCCGGTGCGGCTCGACCACCAGCCGGCCCGCCTCCACCGCCACCTCCGCCGTGCCCTGCGGAGGACGCCCCGGCAGTACCGCGAGACCGAGGCCGGGGAACATCACGGCGCCGTCCCGCAGCGGCACGGTGGTGCGCAGCGGCAGCCCGGCACGCAGCGCGGCCACGGCGCAGAGCGCGTACACGTGCCCGAGGTCGGTCCAGAGCGGGCCGTCACCCCAGGCGGTGTGCCGCAGCCGGCGCAGCCCGTGGCCCAGCCAGCTGCCGACCTGCGGGAGCAGCAGCAGCTCCCGGAACTCCTCGGGCGCCCGCCGCTGGGCGTCCGTCAGCGCCGCCCACGCACTGTCCACGGCCGGGAGCGGCCCGAGGGCGCCGGGCGTGCGCGCCGCCGTGTCGAGCAGCGCCCGCAGCAGCAGGAGCCGTCGGCTGTACTCCGTGGTGCGCAGGAAGCGGACGACGGCGGGGCCGCCCCGCCCGGCGGCGAGGGCGTCGAAGTGCGCCGTGGGGAGGAGATGGTGCGCGGCACGGGCGGGCTGGTGACCTGCGTCGGTCTGCACGGATCCCCTCCCCGGGAACCTCAGTCGAACCGCTTGGGCGGCCCGTCGCTGGCGAAATTGACCCGGGGGCGCTCGACCTGACGGAGCAGCCGCTCCAGTGAGCCCGCGTGCAGGTGGGGGTGCTGCGCCTTGAGGACGGCCAGGGGGACCTCGCTGAGATCGACCAGTTCGGATCCCAGGTATTCCGGCTCCGTGTAGGCGTCGCTGTGCATCGGCCGTCCCCCCTCGCCCTGTCTGAACCCGTCGGCCTTTCATGATGACGCAGCGGTAGGTCTTGCGGAAGGGCGTGATCAGGCGGGTGCGCCCCCCGGCCGCGGTCCCAGCCAGCGCTCCGCCCACTCGGCCAGCTCGCGCTGCTCCAGCGACCCCGGTTCGAGGAGGGTGAGCGCCTCGACGAGGGCGGCGAGGCCGCCCGGATGACGCCGGCAGGACCGCACGATGCTGATGATGTCGGGCCGGGCCGCCCCGAGCCGGGGGATGGCGCCGGCCAGGTCGGCGGGCAGCATCCCGACGACGAGCTGCCGCTGGTTCTGGTCCGTCATGCCGGGCCAGCCCGCCAGCAGCCCGATGAGCGCGGCGAGGCCCGCGTCCGGCACCGTCTCCCCGGACCGGACGGCGGGCGGGGCGGGTGCCGCGGGCGGGGAGGCGGGGGCGTCGAGACGCTGCTCGTCACCCGCCCAGGAGCGGTGCCAGAGCGAGGTCGGCCGCTGGCCGCCGCCGGCGAACTCGCGCAGCACGGTGCCGGCGAGGGCGCCCATGTCGGGTGGCCACGCGGCCCCGTCCGCTCCGGACAGCGCCGCCAGCACGGCCCGGGAGAACGCCCCCGTCTGCGCCACCGGGTCGTTGGCCGCCCGCTGCCCGGGCGCGGAGGCCAGCAGCACGAACTGTTCCCGGCCCGGCAGCCGGTCGCCGCCCGGCGGGAGGTCCTGCGGCAGCGACCGGGCGAGCATCAGGTCCTCGACGAAGGTCTGGCAGGAGTCCACCAGCCAGATCTGGCGCCGGAAGCCGGGCACGAGATCGGTGGCGAAGGCGGTCAGCCAGGCGTCCAGATCGAGGTTGCGCCGGTCGTCGGGGCCCGCGTCGGCGTAGAAGAGCCGCCGGTGCCCCTGCGGGTCGGTGACGCCGTGCCCGCCCCAGAACACCCACAGCAGGTCGCCCTCCAGGGCAGGCAGCCGCCGGGTCAGCACCTGCTGCACGGCCTCCCGCCCCGCCGTCCCCGCCGGCACGTCCACCTCGGGTCCGCCCGCCCCCGGCAGCGGCGCGAGCAGCAGCGAGATGTGCGCCGGGGGCACCCCGCGCCCGCGCAGCCAGGCGGTGAAGCGGCGGGCGTCGGCGGCGGGCCCTGGCAGGTCCCAGGACGGACCCGCCCCGTACCGCTCCGCGCCGACGACGAGCGCGTACGTCCGCTCCGGGCGGGCCTCGGTCATGGCAGCTCCGCCGCGAGCAGGCGGTACAGCTCCGGGTTGCCCCAGTAGGCGCTGTGCGCGAGCGGGAACGGCTGCCGGCCGTCCACGGCGACGTCCTCGACGCGGCCCGGGAAGACCCCGGAGCCGATGTAGCCGAGCAGGTCCCGGGGGTCGTACACATTGATCCAGCGCGGTACGCGGTCGGGCAGCGGCCGGCCGTGCTCCAGGCTCGGCAGCGCCCCCAGCTCGTACAGGAACGGCGCCTGCGAGCCGACCGTCACCAGCAGCTCGACCTCCGGCAGCGCCCGCTCCACCAGCAGGTCGAGCGAGGCGATGCCGCCGAGGCTGTGGGCCAGCAGCACCACCGGCGGTTCGGCGGCCCGCACCGCCTCGGCGACGAGCTCGCGGATCGCGCCGCCCCTGGCGAGGTAGAGCAGGACGTCCCCGGCCGCCGGGTGGGCCGCGTCGGTCAGCGCCGACCTGCGCTTCACCGCCTGCGCCGAGGCGAGGCCGAGGGCGAGCCGCCCCGCGAGCCGCTTCACGCCGCGGACGAGCGGGCCCCGGTGGGTGCCCGCTCCGGCGCCGGCGGGCAGGGACTCGGCGAGCAGGCCGGTGATCCGGTCGACGGCCGCGTCCCGGGCGGTCCCGTCGAACGCGGTGCCGGAGCCGCTCACACCGGCCCGGCGGCGCACCGCCTCGGCGACGAACGCCCTGGCCAGGAGGTCGGGTCCGGCCACCGCGGCGGGGGAGCGCAGGAAGTCCCGGCCCTCCGGGGAGGTGAGCACGGCGGCCACCGCGGCGGCGAACTCCGCCCCGATCCCGGCCGCGCCGAGCAGCTCCCGCAGCCCGTCGTCCCCGCCGAGCGCCTGGGCCGCCGCGGACAGCGACCCGCCCGGCGGCACCGCGCCCGGCGCCAGCTCGACGCGCTCGCCGGACCCGGCGGCGGCCGGCCGCAGTTCGAACAGCGGGTCGAGGTAGAGCAGCCCCCACAGCTCGATGTCCTCGTCGTCCCCGCCGTGGACCGGGCCGCCCGGGTCCGCCGCGTCCCGCCCGGTCCCGTACCCCGGTACCGACAGGCCGCCGGACCGCAGAGCGGACCCCGCCGTACCGCCCCAGTAGCAGGGAGTCACGGTGACGTCGGGCCGGGCGGCCCGCAAGCCCTCCCGCACCCGTTCCAGGCTCTCGGAGTAACCGGGCTCGCGCACCCCCGTGCCGTGTACGAACAGCACCGTCGTCACCGCAGTCCCCCGTCCATTCCGGCATACGCCAAATGGCTTTCACGATAAGGCACTTGCCGTCACGACGGCTACACTGCGTAGGGGTTCCGGCGCAGCGTCGCGCGGCCGCCGAAAGGGGAACGCCGTGAGCATGGACTCCGTCGTCGGGCACGTCGTCGCGGCCCTCGCCGTGGTGATCGCGGCCTCCCACGCGGCCGGCGCGGTGGCCAGAAGATGCGGCCAACCCCCGGTGATCGGACAGTTGTTCGCGGGGATCGCGCTCGGGCCCAGCCTGCTCGGTCTGCTCCCCGGCGGGTTGCACGAGCGGCTGTTCCCGGACGAGATCCAGCCCGTCCTCGCCTCACTGGCCCAAGTCGCCCTGGTCTTCTTCCTCTTCGCCGTCGGCTACGAACTCGACCTCGGGGTGCTCCGCCACCGCGGGACGGTCACCGCCGTCTCGGTGACCGGCTTCGCCCTCCCCATGGCCCTGGGCGCCGCCATCGTCCTGCTCCTCCCCGGCGGCTTCGCGGAGGTCAACGACGGGCGTCCGGTCGACGCCACCTTCGTCCTCTACATGGCGGCCGCGCTCTCCGTCACCGCCGTCCCGGTCCTCGCCGGCATCCTCAAGGACCAGGGGATCGCCCGGACCCGGCCGGGCACGATCGCGATGGCCGCGGCCGGCGTCATCGACGCGCTGAGCTGGCCGGTCCTCGCCGTCGTCCTCGTCGGCGGCGCGGGCGGCCCGGTGCGGGCGTGGGCCCTCAAGGCCGTGCTGCTCGCCGCCTACCTGCTCGTGATGCTTCTCGTGGTGCGCCCCCTGCTGGTCCGGTGGACGCGCCGCCCGGGCATCGCCGCGGCCCACGCGGTGCCGGTCGCCGCCACCCTCGCCCTCGCCTCCGCGTGGGCCACCGACGCCCTCGGACTGCACCTGATCTTCGGCGCGCTGCTGGCCGGGGCCGTCATGCCCCGGCTGCCCGACGGGACGGCGGACGCCCGGATCCTCGGCCCCTTCCAGTCCGTCGGCGGGCTGCTGCTGCCGGTGTTCTTCGCGATCTCCGGCATGGCCGTCGTGCTCGGCGGGCTGCACGGCTCCGACCTGCTGATCCTCGGGGTGATAGTCGCGGCGGCGGTGGTGGGCAAGGTGGGCGCGGGGGTGCTCGCGGCGCGCGGCGCCCGGCAGCCCTGGCGGGACGCGCTGCTGATCGGCGTCCTGCTCAACACCCGCGGTCTCACCGAGCTCATCGTGCTCGACGTCGGCCTGCGGGCCGGGGTCATCCGCCCCCGGCTCTACGCGCTGCTCGTCGTGATGGCGCTGCTGACGACCGCGGCCACCGGCCCGCTGATCCGGGTGCTGCGCCGGCCGGCCGACGTGCCGCCGGGCCCGCCGGTCGAACGCAAGGTCCCGGACGGCCGCTCGGGCCCGGACGGGGCGGCTCCGGTCGCCGCCGACGCGGCCCCGGGTCCGCAGGGCCTGCCGCGCTGCCCCTGAGCCGCCGGGCCCGGGCCACGCCGGTCCCGGGCGTCCGGTCGCACCACCGGGTGTCCCGCCGTGCCGGCCCGGGTCCCCGGACCGGCACGGCCGCACGGCCTAGAAGGGGACCGGGGCGATGTCGACGTCCGCCCGGCGGCCGGTGGTGGAGGACACCGTCGCCGGGTGGTCCTCGCCGAGCCGTCGGCGGAACCCCTCCAGCGTCTCGGTGTGCAGGGCCGTGGCCTCCTCGCCGCGGTCCAGCGCCCGCAGGTCGAGGACCACGTTGTTCGCGCAGGCCAGCGTGGTCGGGTGGTCGGCGCCGAAGACCCGCGTCAGGGCGTCCCTCGTCGCCCGGTCGAGCTCCAGGGCCTCCTCGTGCCTGCCCTCGGCGGCGGCCTGGCTGGCGGCGCCGATCGCGGCCGTCAGGGTGAGGACGTGGTCGTCGCCCAGAGAGGCGCGCAACCCCGGCAGCGCCACGTCCAGGTGGGCCCCGGCGGCGGCGGTCTCCCCGAGGTGGCGCAGGGTGATCGCCAGGTTCACCCGGGCCGACAGGGTGTACGGGTGGGAGGCGCCGAGCTTCGCCGCGTACCGCTCCAGAGTCGCCTCGCCCAGTTCCCGGGAGCGCCCCAGCTGACCGTCCTGCCGCAGGTCCACGACGAGGTTGGCCGCGCAGGCGACGGCGTCCGGGTGGTCGACGCCGTACCGGGTCGCGAACTTAGACCAGGCCATCTCGCTGAGCGCGAGCGCCCCGTCGTGGTCGCCCGCGCGGCGGCGGCAGACCGCGAGGACGCGGGCGCAGCCGAGGGTGACGTGGTTGTCCTCGCCGAAGGTGGCGAGGTAGCGGGTGTAGACGTCCTCCAGGTGGGCGGCTGCCTCCAGGTAGTCGCCCGTCTCCCGGATGTCGATGGCCAGGCCGATGAGGGTGTTGAGGGTCTCGACGTGGTCCTCGCCGAGCGCGAGCGCGCGCAGCCGGGCGGTCTCCGTGTCGTACGCCCGCGCCTCCTGGTAGAGGCCCATCAGCCGCAGGCCGACGCCGAGGCTGTGGGCGGCGCGCAGGGCGGCCGGGTCGTCCTCGCCGAAGACGCGCAGGGACCGCTCGTACACCTGCCGGTTGACCTCCAGGCCGCGCGCCATCTCGGCGCGCAGCCGCAGTCCGCTGCAGAGCTGGATGAGGGCGTCGAGGGTGCCCTCGTCCTCCTCGCCCGCGGTCCGCAGGTAGACGTCCGCGGTGTGCTCCATCATCGCGGCGGCCTCCTGGTACTCGCCGAGCACCCGCAGGATGAACGCCAGCCACTTGGCCATCTCCAGAGTGAGCTGGTCCTCGGCGCCGAACTTCTCGGTCCAGATCTCCAGCGCCTCGCGGGCCATCTTCGCGGAGCCCGCGTGGTCGCCCCAGGCGTAGAGGAACTCCGCCATCTCCCGGATGAGCCGGCGGGCCCACGGCGACTCGCACTCGACCGCCCGGGACACCACCACGTGCGGCAGCAGTTCCTGGTAGCGGGGCCAGAGCGCGCGGGTGGAGGGGCTGCCGGGGTTCGCGTCGGCGAGCAGCAGGTGCGCGCCGTGCCGCATGTCGGCCTGCTGCTGCGGGGACATGCGGTTGACCAGCACCGCCTGGACCAGGCGGTGCAGCTGGACGGTGTCGTGCCGGTGCTCGATCCGGGCCAGGGCGTAGATGTTGATCTCGCGGATGGCCCGGCCGAGCTTGATCGGGTGCCGCAGCGCCTCGTCCAGCTCGGGGGCGATGGTGGTGGTCCGCGCGTTGTTGAAGAGCGAGCGGGAGATCGGCTCGGGGGCGAAGAAGGAGCAGACCTGGAGGAGCTGGAGGGCGGCCGGGTTGCGCTGTTCGAGCTGGCGCAGCGAGACGTCCCAGGCGGCGGCCACCGACATGGGGTAGTCGGGCGAGGGCACCAGTTCCAGCATGAGTTCGGCGATCTTCTCGTTGATCAGCCGCAGGTAGTCGGGGACGGCCATGCCGGTGACGGCCTGCCACGCCGCCGCCTGCTCGATGGCGAGCGGCAGGTCGCCGAGGGCCTCGGCGAGCCGGTCGGCGTCGGCGTCGCTGAGGTCGCGGGCGCGCCGGCGCAGCAGCGCCTTGCTCTCCTCGCGGGTGAAGACGTCCACGGAGAGGGTGCGGGCGACCCGGTCCCACTCCTGGTTCCGGGAGGTGATGAGGATCTTCCCGGTGCCGCCGGTGGGGAAGTAGGGACGCACGGCCTCCACGTTCTCGGCGTTGTCGAAGACCAGCAGCCAGCGGTCGTACGGCTCGCCGCGACGCAGCGCCTCGCGGACGGCGGGCACGGCCCGGTTGGCCTCGTCGCTGACGTTCAGGCCCATCCGCTGGGCGAGTTCGGTGAGCGCGGTGAGGATCATCGTGGGCTGTTCCGACGGGATCCACCAGACGATGTCGTAGTCGGCCGCGTACCGATAGACGTACTCGATCGCGATCTGCGACTTCCCGACGCCGCCCATGCCGTGCAGCGTGTGCGGGAGCACGGCCGAGGTGTCGCCGGTCAGCAGCTGCTCCCTGATCTGCGCGAGCAGGTCCTCCCGGCCCACGAAGTTGGGGTTGTTCGGGGGGACGTTGCCCCAGACGGCGGGTACGGAGGGGCGCGGCGGCCTGGCCGGGACCGGGATCGACCCGGTGCCGGAGGCCGGGATCGGAGTGCCGGAGGCCGGGGTCGGCGCGCCGGAGGGCGGCGGGACCGGGGTCCGCCGGGCGACCCCGTTCTCGCGCTCATGCTGACTGGCAGTGGTCTCGGTCATGGAAGGGCCGTCCGTGTCGGAATGTACGGGGGTATCGCGGTTATCGTGGACCAATGGCGCGTTGTCGGGCATGACCGACTCTCCCGGCGAACCGCCCGACAGGGCGGCGCTGATCCGGTTGGCCCGCCTCAGATAGGGACCCGACAGGGCCCGGAGGATCGCCAGTTCGACGCGGACGAACGGCAGGCTCTCCTCCGTCAGCGTGGGAACGGGCGCGTTCTCCGGTTCGAGCAGGGCGCCGTGGAGTCCGCGGGCCGCCTCGGAGCGGTCGCCGAAGAAGTCGGAGACCGAGCGCGCGACCCGCGCGGTGTCGCCCCGCAGGGCGCCGGCGAGCAGCGCCTCGCGGGCGCCGTCGACGAATTCCAGCGGGGTGCTCGCGGCGGTGCTCGGCGGCGCGTCCGCCGGGGGCTGTTCGACCAGTCCGCTGAGGAACAGCTCGGCCACGTGCACCGGTTGCGCCTCCGGCACCAGCCGGTGCCGTACGGCCCGGACCAGCCGGGGGTCGAGGACGGCGGCGGCCAGATGGGTCGCGAGCCGGAAGGCGGTCGGGGTGGCGTGGCTGCGGAAGCGGCGGATGCGCTCCTGCACGGTCGGCACGGCGGGTCCGGCCGGCGGTTCGGGCTCCTCGGGCCCGGCGGGGGCCGGCGCGCCGAGCAGCAGTGCGGAGGCGTCCGTCCAGCCGCCCGACTCGCCGGCCACCAGGGCGGCCCAGCGGCCCAGCCAGTCGGCGTCCAGTTCCAGGACGGGGACGGGCGCCCTCCAGGTGTCGGGCGGCGGGTCGAAGGGGTCGTACTCCTCCGGCGGGAAGGAGACGGTCAGTTCGGTGTTGGGGGCGCCGGAGCGCGGACTGCCGAGCCGCACCCGGCGGGGTGTGAGGGCGGTGCGGTGCCAGTCCCGCTGGGAGAGCAGGTGGACCACGGCGGTCGGCCCCGCCGCCGCCCACAGCTCCAGCGCCCCGGATCCCGCGCCGGCCCGCCACAGCGGGCCGAGGGCATCGGTGAGGACGAGGACGATCCGGCGGCCCGTCCGGTCGAGGAGTTCGGCGGGGGAGCCGCCCGAGCCCTGCTCGGCGGCCGGGCCGCGCAGCACGGCCTCGTCGCCGCCGGGGGTGGTGCGGACGCCCATCCGGCGGATCCGGACGTCCCGGAAGGCGCCCAGCTGTTCGAGCACGGCGGTGAACTCGGTGATCGTCTGTTCCCAGATCGCCATCGTGGCGTGGTCGTCGACGACGAGCACCAGATCGAAGCGGCGTTCGTCGGACGGGCGGGTGTAGGGCAGCCAGAGGCCGTCCTCGGCGGCGTGCTCGGCGGTGGCCTCCTCGTCCAGTTCGACGTCGAAGGGGGAGGGGACGACCTGTTTCAGCGGTCTCAGCCGGCGGGCGATGCCGGGGGCGTCGGGCAGGTCCGGGAGCGGTTCGGCGCGGGCGGGCGCCTCGTGGAACTCCCGGGCGAGCGCGAACTGCCGGGCGAGGAGGCCCGGTGGCCCGGCCGGCCGCGCCGCCCCGGTGACGGCGCCGGTCGCCGGGGGCGCGCCGCCGGGCGCCCCTGTCCGGCCGGGCCGGGGCCCGCCCGCGGGCGGCTCGCCGGCCGGTCCGGGGTGCGCGGCCGGCCCGGGGAGCCCGGGCGGGGGCGCCGGCCGGGGGTGCGGGGCGTCGGGGAACGCGGGCAGTCGGGCCGCGAGCGTCTGGTACGCGTGCAGCCACAGGGCCTCCGCGACCTCGAACGGCTCCGGGAGCGAGCGGGCGTCGTCGTCCATCATGGTGCTCCCGACAGCCGCCGCCAGAGCGCGTCGAGCAGCTCGCCCCAGGTCTCGTCGTCGTCCCGGACGCCGGCCGACCGCAGGTAGACGGCGTTCAGCAACTGGTCGGCGGCGAGCCCGCCGTGCTCACGGCTGCGCTCCATGAACTTCTGGATCATGGCCTCGTGCCGGCCGTCCTGGTCCCGGAAGTGGGCGGCGATCATGGCGGCGAGCTGGTCCTCGCGCGGCGGGGAGACGTCGAGACGGACGCAGCGGCGCAGGAAGGCGGCGGGGAACTGCCGCTCGCCGTTGCTGGTGATGACGACGAAGGGGAAGGCCCGGCACCGGACGAGTCCGTCGGCCACCGGGGCGGTGCCGTCCGGGTCGTCGGTGAACACCCGGGCACGGCCCTCCTGGTGGCGGGCGCGGACCAGCTCCGGGATGTCGTAGGAGCCGTTCTCCAGGACGTGCAGGAGGTCGTTGGGCAGGTCGATGTCGCTCTTGTCGAGCTCGTCGATGAGCAGCACGCGGGGCAGTTCGTACGGGAGCAGGGCGGTGCCCAGCGGGCCGAGCCGGACGAAGTCGCCGATGCGGGGCGCGGCAGCGGGTCCGCCGCCCTCGGGAGCCCGTGCCGGGGTGCCGCTCTGCTGGGCGGGGACGGGTGCGGGGGCCGGTTGGCGGGCGCCGAGCGAGGCCTGGGCGCGGCCGATGGCGTCGTACTCGTACAGGCCGGAGCGCAGGGTGCTGCGGGAGGTGATGCCCCAGTGCAGGACGCGGCCCAGGCCCAGCTCGCGGGCGACGAGATAGGCGAGGGTGGACTTGCCGATGCCGGGCCGGCCGGTGACGAGCAGCGGCCGGCGGAGCAGCAGGGCGGTGTTGATCAGGTCGATGTCGTGCGGGTTCTGCCGGGGGGTGGCGCGGCCGACGACGCCGAGGCGGCGGTCGGTCTCGGCGCTCTCGGCCGGCACGGGCGGCAGGACGGGGCCACCGTCGAAGTTCCGCCAGCCGGGTGGCGGCGGCAGGATGTCGGCGAGGCGGATGTCGGCCAGGGGCCGGCCGGTGCCGCGGTAGATCCACCAGCTGCGGCCGCTGACGTGCCCTCCGTTCCGGCTGCTGTCGACCGGATGATGGACACCGCTCATGTTTCCCCCTCGTCGTCGTGTCCGCCGCGCGCGCTCCCGTCGGCCGGTCCCGGCGATCCGGACCAGTCGACGAGGCGGTTCGGGTCGTCGAAGAGGACGGCGAGGTGCCGCCCCACGTGGACGTCCCGCTGCGCCGCGGCGGCGGTGGCGGCCTCGCTCCGCAACTGTTTGACCCGCTGCGGGAGTTCGATCGCCCTTCCCTTCAGGAGGCGCTTGGCGCGCCTGCGGAACTCGGCGGGCGGTTCCGGGCGCCGGTCCCAGACCGCCAGCGGCACTCCGGCGCGCAGCGCGGTCTCCAGCGGGGAGCGGTCGCCGGCCGGGCCCCGGAGCGGGGGTGCGCCGAGGGCGACGGAGATCAGCCGTTCGTCGGCGACGAGCGTGCTGCTCCACCGGACGGCGTCGTGGCCGCGCCGGCCGGCCGTGTCCCAGTGGCAGACGGTCTCGGAGCTGTCGAGCAGCTGCTGCCAGCGGTTGTGCCACTTGCGGTGGTGTTCGGTGGCCCGCATCCGCTCCAGGCTGCGCAGGACCACCGGGTAGGTGAGGCAGAGGGCGGTGGTGAGGTCCGAGCCGGACGTCAGCCATTCCATCGGCTGGTTGAGCAGGTGGAAGGGGAGGACGAACTCCAGGACGGGGCGGCCGGGGCGGCCGGCCCACTCCTTCTCCGCCCGGTCGACCAGATCGCCCACGGCGGCGGGGACCTCGTCCAGGGTGACGAGCCGGTCCTCGCCGCGCTCCGGCCGCCAGGGGCCCGGCCTGATCTGGCGCCAGTGGGAGAGCAGGTACCGGTCCGGGTCCATTCCGCTTCTGCACAACTGGACAACGAGGCAGGCGGGCGAGGGGTGTGCGGCGGCGGCGCGGGTGAGCTCCGCGCGGACGGCGGCGAGTTGCGGGGCGAGGCCGAGGGCGGCGGCGCGGGTGTCGTTCCAGGTGCGCAGGGCGCCGGCGGTCGTCCGGTGGGCCTCGGAGTCGTCGAGGGCGGTGCTCACGTGCTCGATCAGCACGGTCACCGGGAGGAGCCCGTCGGGGCGGGCGTTGGCCCGGGCGAGGAGGTCGAATGCCTCGCCGAGGCCGGTGACGGGGAGCGGGGGGAGGGCGAGTCCGTCGGCCGCCGCGTACAGCAGCCCGTGCGCGTCGAGGTGCCGGACGCGGTCCAGCAGGGCGCGGGCCTCGCGTAACTCGGTGTCGGGCAGGACCGGGAGGACGTCCGGCGCGGGGGAGGGGGCGGGCGCGGCGGCGAGCTCGCCGATCCGGCGGACGGGGGCGGATCCGGGGGCGTAGAGGCTGAGGGTGTCGGCCAGTTCGCGCAGGCCGTGCGGTTCGCGCAGGCAGCTGCGGACGATCTCCAGGATGTCCAGCCGGGTGCTGCCGTGGCGCCGGACGTCGCCCACCTCGGGCAGCCGTTCCGCGAGCATGCTGATGAGGAGGTCGCGGCTGCCCGGCACGTCGAGACCGGGCACCGCGGAGAGCTGCTCGACCAGCTCACGCCGGAGGTCCGGTGCGTGAGCGCCGTGCCCCTCGTCGGACAAGAGTCCCCCCGTCACGGCTCCGGTGTTCCCAACTCCCGCTCGGGCATGGGTGGTACGGGCGCCGCCGCCCTGTCCTCCAGGGTATGGCGAGGGCCGGATCCGTCGCCACCCCGTACGCCGATCCTTCCTGCGGAACGGGTCGGGGCCGGCCCGGCGCCCGCCCGGACCGGCCCCGGCGGGGCTGCCCGCGGACTACTCGACGACGAGGTCCACGGTGATGTTGCCGCGGGTCGCCTTGGAGTAGGGGCAGAAGGCGTGGGTCTTCTCCAGCAGGACGCGGCCGGCCTCGCCCTGGAGGTGGTCGGGGAACTCGGCGCGCATGACGACGGCGAGGCCGAAGCCGCCGTCGGCGGCGTCCTTGCCGATGGAGACCTCGGCGGTGACGGACGCCTCGGAGATGTCGATCTTCTCCTGGCGGGCGACGACGCCCATGGCGCTGGCGAAGCAGGCGGCGTAGCCGGCGGCGAAGAGCTGCTCGGGGTTGGTGCCCTGGCCGTTGCCGCCGAGGGCCTGGGGGTGGGCGAGGGGGAGGTCGATGTGGCCGTCGGAGCTGACGGCGCGGCCCTCGCGCCCGTTGGCGGTGGCGACGGCGGTGTACAGGGCGTCCATGGGTTCTTCCGTTCTGTCCTCGGGAGGGGCTGCCCTCTATTAGTAGCGCACTATTCAGTTGTGCACAACTGAATAGTGCGCGGGGGTTCGCGTACCCTGGAGTCATGGAGACGCTCGACACGGTCCCGGACGAGGACTTCCTCCGGCTCGACCACCAGATCTGCTTCTCGCTGCACGCGGCCACCCGCGCGTTCAACGGCGTCTACCGCGAGGCGCTGAAGGAGCTCGGGCTCACCTACCCCCAGTACCTCGTCATGCTCGTGCTCTGGGAGCACGGCGAGCTGCCCGTGAAGGGCATCGGGGAGCGGCTGCGGCTCGACTCCGGCACCCTGTCGCCGCTGCTCAAGCGGCTGGAGGCGGCCGGATACGTGGAGCGCAGGCGCAGCGCGGAGGACGAGCGGTCCGTCACCGTCCGCGCCACCGCGGCGGGCGCCGCGCTGCGCGAGCGGGCCCTCGGCGTGCCCCGCCGGATCGCCGCCGCCACCGGCCTCGACCTCGCCTCCATCGGCGAACTCCGGGAACGGCTCACCGCCCTCGCCGAGCGCCTCGACTCCCTCGACCCCGGCGAGCTGCGCTCCTCCTGCGACTGACGGTTCCGGCGAGCTGCGCCCCTCCTGCGACTGACGGTTCCGGCGGACCGAGGCCCTCGGTCACCCGGCCGTCACCAAAATGTAAGGGCTGAAACTCGTAGACGCTCCTATACTCGGCGCATGCCCGAGATCACCGTCCGCCGCGCCACGGCCGCCGACTCCAAGCGCCTGACCAAGCTCGTCCGCGGCTCCGCCGCCTACCGGGGGCCGTACGCCGTCATGGTGGAGGGCTACCAGGTCGGCGGGGCCTACATCGAGCACCACCCGGTCTACGCCGCCGTCGACGCCGACGACCGCGTCCTCGGCTTCTACGCCCTCCTCCTCGACGAGGCCGAGCTCGACCTCGCCTTCGTCGCCGACACCGCCCAGGGCCTCGGCATCGGACGCACCCTGATGACCCACATGGCGGGCGAGGCCCGCGCCGCGGGGCTCGACGCCGTCCGGGTCGTCGCCCACCCGCCCGCCGAGGAGTTCTACCTCCGCACCGGCGCCCGCCGCACCGGCACCGTCGCCCCCACCGGACGCATCCACTGGGAGCGCCCCGAGCTGAGCTACGACCTCACCGGCCCCGCCGCGGCCGCGGCGTGACCGCCGTCGAGTCGCCGCGGGACGACAAGCGGCGGATCCTCGCCGACCTCACCCCGCTGCGCACCTCCGCCGACTACCGCCGCCTCTGGTTCGGGAACACCGTCTCCTGGGTCGGCCAGGGCATGACCGCCCTCGCCATCTCCCTCCAGGTGTACGACATCACCGGCTCGGCCTTCTCCGTCGGCCTCGTCGGCCTCTTCTCCCTCGTGCCGCTGGTCGTCTTCGGCCTGTACGGCGGGGCGATCGCCGATACCGTCGACCGCCGCGCCCTCGGGCTCGCCGGCGCCACCGGCTCCGCCGTCCTCGCCGCCGCGCTCTCCGCCGCCGCCTTCGCCGGCTTCCACCGCGTCTGGTTCCTCTACGCGATCGTCGCCCTCCAGGCCGTCTGCGCCGCCCTCAACTCCCCCGCCCGCAGCGCGATGATCCCCCGGCTGCTCCCGCCCGAACAGCTGCGCGCCGCCAACGCGCTGAACTCCATGGTCATGACCTTCGGCACGCTCGTCGGCCCCAGCCTCGGCGGTGTGATCGTGGGCGTCGCCGGCTACCAGACCGCCTACCTCATCGACGCCCTCGCCTTCTTCGCGAGCCTGTACGCGATGTGGCGGCTGCCCTCCATGCCGCCGGAGCGCACCGGGGCGGCGGGAGCCGCCTCCGCGGGAGGGAAGCCGGGAGCCCGGGAGAGGGCGTCCGTCCTCGACGGGCTGCGCTTCCTCGGCACCCGCCCCAACCTGCGCGCGACCTTCGTCTCCGACCTCTTCGCGATGATCCTCGCCCAGCCCAAGGCACTCTTCCCGGCCGTCGCCGTCCTCTGGTTCGGCGGTGACGCGAAGACCACCGGACTCCTCGTCGCCGCACCGGCGTTCGGTGCGCTCCTCGGCGGGGTGGTCTCCGGCTGGCAGAGCCGGATCCGGCACCACGGGCAGGCCATCCTCATCGCCGTCGCCGCCTGGGGCCTCGCCATCGCCGCCTTCGGCCTCAGCCGGAACCTCTGGATCGGCCTCCTCTGCCTCGCCGCCGCCGGATACGCGGACACCTCGTCGATGATCTTCCGGAACACGATGATGCAGGTCGCCGCCCCCGACGAGATGCGCGGCCGGCTCCAGGGCGTCTTCATCGTGGTCGTCGCGGGCGGGCCCCGGCTCGGCGACTTCGTCGCCGGCTCCGTCGCCGACCTCACCTCGCCCGCCGTCGCCATCACCGGCGGCGGCATCCTCTGCGTCCTCGCCGTCGGCGTGTTCGCCCTGTTCGCACGGGGGTTCCGCCGGTACGACGCGCTCGACCCGACCCCCTGACGCGTCCATCCGGAGCGTCCCGGACGCTCCCGTACCGACCCGTCTTCGCCCGACTGGCGGTTGGCCGCCACGGCACATAGCCGCCAGC
Organism: Streptomyces sp. NPDC004435; assembly: GCF_042873895.1. Classification (NCBI taxonomy): domain Bacteria; kingdom Bacillati; phylum Actinomycetota; class Actinomycetes; order Kitasatosporales; family Streptomycetaceae; genus Streptomyces; species Streptomyces sp. NPDC004435. The sequence continues at coordinate 572,559 of NZ_JBIAMB010000001.1, forward strand.
CGCGACAGGACTCAACTTCCCTCCCAGCGACCAGACTCCTCGCGGATCCGGAATCCCACCCCCGAACCCCCGGGTCCGCGAGGAGTCCCCCCATGACCGCACCGTCGACCAGAGGAAGGGCCGGGCTGATCGCCGCCGGCGTCTCCCTCGTGATGCTCTCGGCCGGGCAGACCGCCGCCGCGCCGGGCGCCACGGCCGCCGCCGTTCCCGACACCTTCCGGGGCCCGGCCGCCTCCGCCACCGTCACCCTCGTCACCGGCGACCGGGTCACCCTCACCGGACTCGACGGCGGCCGGCAGACCGTCACCGTCGACCGGGCGAAGGGCGCCACCGGCGCCGTCCGCACCCAGGTCACCGACGGCCGGGTCACCGTCGTCCCCGACGAGGCCCGCCGCCACCTCGACTCCGGCGCCCTCGACCCTCGCCTCTTCGACATCACCGGCCTCGTCGAACAGGGCGTCACCGACACGCTCCCGCTGATCGTCACGTACGGCGGGAAGAACGCCCGCGCCGCCCACGGCACCCCGCGCGGCACCGAGACCGTCCGCGCCCTGCCCAGCGTCGGCGGCGCCGCCGTCACCGCCACCGACCCGGCCGCCTTCTGGCAGTCCTTCACCGGAGAGGCCGGCCCGGCGGCCCGCGCCGCCGCCCCCGCCAAGGTCTGGCTCGACGCCCGGGTGACGGCCGCCATGGCCGAGTCCAACGCCCAGATCGGCACCCCGAAGGCGTGGGAGGCCGGGCTCACCGGCAAGGGCGTCAAGGTCGCCGTCCTCGACACCGGCGTCGACGCGAGCCACCCCGACCTCGCCGGCCGGGTCGCCGAGTCGAAGTCCTTCATCGAGGGCCAGGAGGTCGCCGACCGCGACGGCCACGGCACCCACGTCGCCTCCACCGTCGGCGGCAGCGGCGCCGGCTCCGACGGCAAGGAGAAGGGCGTCGCCCCCGGCGCCACCCTCGCCGTCGGCAAGGTCCTCAGCGACGAGGGCTCCGGCACCGAGTCACAGATCATCGCCGGCATGGAGTGGGCCGCCAAGGACATCGACGCGAAGATCGTCTCGATGAGCCTCGGCTCCCGGGAGGGCAGCGACGGCACCGACCCGATGGCCCAGGCCGTCGACACCCTCTCCGCCGAGACCGGCGCCCTCTTCGTCATCGCCGCCGGCAACTCCGGCGCCCCCGGCTCCATCGGCTCGCCCGGCGCCGCCGACTCCGCCCTCACCGTCGGCGCCGTCGACTCCGCCGACGAGGCCGCCTCCTTCACCAGCAAGGGCCCCCGCTACCGCGACCAGGCCCTCAAGCCCGACCTCTCCGCGCCCGGCGTCGGCATCCTCGCCGCCCGCTCCCAGCTCACCGAGGGCACCGGCCTCTACACCTCGATGAGCGGCACCTCCATGGCGACCCCGCACGTCGCCGGAGTCGCCGCCCTGCTCGCCGAGAAGCACCCCGACTGGACCGGCGCCCAGCTCAAGGACGCCCTCATGTCGAGCTCCAAGACCCTCGACGCCTCCGTGTACGACCTCGGCGCCGGCCGCGTCGACGTCGCCTCCGCCATCGCCGCGGACGTCACCGCCACCGGCTCCGCCGACCTCGGCTTCTTCGCCTGGCCCTACGAGGAGAACAAGCCGGTCACGAAGACCGTCACGTACACCAACTCCTCCGACACCCCCGTCGAGCTGGACCTCGCCGTCGAGGGCATGCCGGCCGGCACCGCCGCCCTCGCCGACACCACCCTCACCGTCCCGGCCCACGGCTCCGCCTCCACCACCGTCACCGGCGACGGCACCGGCGCCCCGGTCGGCACCAGCTCCGGCCGGATCACCGCCACCGCCGACGGCACCCCGGTCGCCCGCACCGCCCTCGGCCTGGTCAAGGAGGAGGAGCGCTACACCCTCACCGTCCACGTCAAGGACCGCGACGGCGCCCCCGCCTCCGCCGGCCTCGGCATCAAGGAACTCACCCCCGGCGAGGACCCCTTCCCCGCCTCCGTCGGCGAGTCCGGCACCGTCGAACTCCGCCTCAAGCCCGGCACGTACACCGTCGACACCTTCCTCGACGTGCGCGGCGCCCAGGGCTCCGACTCCCTCGGCCTCGGCTTCATGGTCGCCCCCGAGGTCGTCCTCGACCGCGACCGCGAGATCACCCTCGACGGCCGGCAGCTGCGCGAGATACGCGCCGACGTCGAGAAGCGCACCGAGACCCGCCAGCTGGTCATGGAGTACGACCGCCAGGCGAACGGCACCGGCTACACCGACATCGTGCAGGTCCCGCTCACCTACGACTCCCTCTTCGCCGCGCCCACCGCGCCCGTGAGGAACGGCACCTTCGAGTACCGGACCGTCTGGCGGCTCGGCAAGCCGATGGCGGAGGCGAGCGTCGACGGCGCCCGCCTCGCCGACCTGCGCCCGCAGGGCGGCAGCGCCCTCCTCGAAGGCCGCCACCGCCTCCGCCTCGCCGACGCGGGCACCGGCACCCCCGCCGAGTACGCGGGGAAGGACGTCACCGGCAAGGCCGTCCTCGTCCGCCTCGCCGAGGGCGCGGACCCGGTCCAGGTCGCCCAGACCGCCCAGGACGCCGGCGCCACGGCGCTCGTCGTCACCGACGACACCGCAGGCCGGCTGCTGAAGTGGTTCGGCACCGCCGACTACCAGGACCGCCCGCTCGCCGTCGTCACCGTGAACCGCGCCGACGCCGCCCGGCTCGCCGCGGGAGCCGCCCGCGGCAAGCGCCTCGACCTCACCGGCACCCGCTTCACCCCGTACGTCTACGACCTCTCCGAGGGCCACCCCGGCCGCATCGGCACCGACCTCGTCCTCCGCCCCGGCCACCGGGACCTGGCCACCGTCCGCTCCACCTTCCACGCGCCGACCAAGCGGAAGGAACTGGGCGGCGAGTTCCGCTTCTCGATCACCGACACCTTCAAGGTCGGCGTCGGCTTCAAGGAGTGGATCGCCTTCCCGGCCGAGCGCACCGAGTACGTCTCCACCGGCACCGGCCAGCAGTGGCACGAGTCCGTCGACCTCGGCGAGTCCCTGGAGCAGCGCGGCGGCCGCTCGGTCTACCGCGGCGGCTCCGTCACCCGCAGCGAGTGGTTCGGACCCGTCTGGCACCCCTGGCTCGGCACCGGCCTCGGCTGGGGCCAGCAGCGCACCGGCAACGACCTGCGGTTCAACACCCCCGGCTGGGGCGACTCCGGCCGCGACCACACCGGCTTCGGCAACGTGTGGGGCGACGACAGCATGACCCAGTACACCGAGGTGTACGTGAACGGCGTCCGCGTCGACCGCAAGATGAGCTCCGGCGCCTACGCCTGGGACGCCCCGGCGGAGGAGGCCACCTTCAAGGTCGTCACCGACACCACCCTCGACCCGGCCCGCTGGCGGCTCGGCGCCAAGGGCCACACCGAGTGGACGGTCCGCTCCGCCGAGACCCCGTCCGACCGGGTGACCTACCTGCCGATGCTCAACCTCGGCTTCGACCTCGACACCGACCTGTACGGCGACGTCCGGGGCGGCTCCCGGATCCCGGTCGGCATCTTCGCCGAGTACGTCGAGGGCGCGACCGGCACCGGCACCATCACCGGCGGCAGCCTGGAGGTCTCCTACGACTCCGGCGCCACCTGGCGCGCGGTCGAGCTGCGGAAGTCCGGGAAGGGCGCGGCCTGGACCGGCGAGCTCCGCGTCCCGTCCGGCGCCCGGGCCGTCTCCCTGCGGGCCGGCGCGAGCGACGACCAGGGCGGCTCCGTCACCCAGGAGCTGATCCGCGCGGTCGGCGTGAAGTGACCCGCTGAGCGGAAGAGGGCCGGACCCCGTCGGGGGTCCGGCCCTCAGGGCGTGCCGGGCGTCGCGTGCCGGGCGGGACGTGCGGGACACGCCCTGGCCGTCATCCCCGCGGCAGCCGCTTCTTCAGCACCTTCCCCAGGTCGTTGCGGGGGAGGGAGTCCAGCAGGCGGACCACCCGGGGCCGCTTGTGCGGGGCGAGCAGCCGGGCCACGTGGTCCGCCAGCTCCGCGTCCGCCGGCGGGTCCGCCGGGTCGGCCGGCACCACCCAGGCCACGATCCGCTCGCCCAGGTCGGGGTCCGGCTCGCCGGTGACGGCGGCCTCCCGCACCCCCGGGTGGTCCAGCAGCGCGTTCTCGATCTCGCCCGCGCCGATCTTGTACCCGCCGCTCTTGATCAGGTCGGTGGCCTTGCGGCCCACGAGCCGGATCGTTCCGTCGGCCTCGCGGACGGCCATGTCGCCGGTGCGGAACCAGCCGCCGGCCACGCCCCCGTCGAAGGCCGCCTCCGTCGCGTCCGGCCGGTTCAGATAGCCGGAGAAGAGGTTCGGCCCGCGCACGTGCACCTCGCCGACCGTCTCCCCGTCCGAGCCGCCGAGCACCGAACCGTCCTCCTCCACCAGCCGCACCTCCACGCCCGGCAGCGGCGTCCCCACCGTGCCGGGGCGCGGCGGGCCGCCGGGCCGCACGCTGGTGTTCATCAGCGTCTCGCTCATCCCGTACCGCTCCACCACCGTCCTGCCCGTCGCCGCCGCGATCCGCTCGTGGTCGCGCACCGGCAGCGCCGCGGAGCCCGACACCAGCAGCCGCGCCCCGGACAGCGCCTCCACCAGCGCCGGATCCCCGGGGAGGGCGTCCGCGAGCCGGTGGTACATGGTGGGCACGCCGAACAGCATCGTGCCGCCGGAGGCCAGCTCGCGGGCCACCCCCTCGGCCGAGAAGCCGCCCAGGTGCCGGACCTCGCCACCGCGCCGCAGCGGCCCGAGGATCCCCAGGACCAGGCCGTGGACGTGGAAGAGCGGCAGCCCGTGGACGAGGACGTCGTCCGCCGTCCACGCCCACGCCTCCGCGAGCGCGTCGAGCGAGGCGGCGACCGCCCGGCGGGAGAGCAGGACGCCCTTCGGGGGGCCGGTGGTGCCGGAGGTGTAGACGATCAGGGCGGTGGACTCCGGACCCGCCCCGGCGGGCGGCGGCACCGCCCCGGCGCCTGGATCCGCCTCCGCTCCTTCCAGCTCCACGTCGACCCGGGGGAGCGCGGCGAGCGGGGCCGGCAGTTCCTCCGCCGGGCCCGCGAGAACCAGCTCCGGAGCGCTGTCGCCGAGGATGTGCGCCAGCTCCCGCTCGCCGGAGCGGGGGTTGAGCGGGACGGCGGGGACGCCCGCGAGCAGCGCCGCCACCACGGCCACCGCCGTCCGGGCGGTCGGCGCGGCCCACACGGCGACCCGCCCGGACCCGGCGATCCTGGCGGCGAGCGCGCCGACGGCCCGGGCCAGCTCCTCGTACGACAGCGCGTCCGGGCCGCAGCGCAGGGCCGGGCGGCCGGTGGGGGCCGCGAGGGCCGGGAACAGGGGCGGGGAGAGCGGGGCGTCCACCGGTCGAACTCCTCGGGTCGGGGGCGAGGGTGCTGCCGGGGACGATTCTGCCGGGGCGTCAGGGCGAGCCGGCCGTGACCTTCGTCGCCCCGGCCGCCGGCTCGTCGCCGCCCGGCCGGATCCCGCGCATCCGCCCGTAGGCGTAGACACACCCCGCGAGCGCCAGGTCGGAGAGGAGCATGAAGCCGATCGAGTACGAGTCCTTGGCGCTGTAGATCGCGCCCATGACCAGCGGCGGGACGAAGCCGCCGAGGCCGCCCATCGCACCGACGATGCCGGTCACCGAGCCCACCTTGGCCTGCGGGGTGACCTGCGAGACCAGCGCGAAGACCGAGCCGCTCGCGGTGCCCAGACCGGCCGCCATGACGAGCAGGGCGATCGTGCCGCCCGGGTTCAGCTTCGGGTCGAAGGCCTGGACGATCGCGAAGAGGGCGACGGTGCCGAGCGCCCACGTGGTGACGACCGCCGGATGGACCCGGTCCGAGAGCCAGCCGCCGATCGGCCGGAAGACGACGGTGACCAGCGCGAACCCGGCCGCCTTGGTGCCCGCGTCGGTCGGGTCGAGCTCGTACCAGGTCTTCAGGTACGTCGGCAGGTAGACGCCGAAGGCCACGATGCCGCCGAAGCCGATCGCGTACAGCGCCGACAGCTCCCAGGTCACCCGCAGCCGGCCGGCCGAGCCCAGCCGGCTCGCCAGCGAGGCGGTCGGCACCGGGCGGTCGGGGCGGTCGGTGATCAGGGCGGCGGCGAGCACGGCGTACACGGCGAGCGCGATCGCCACGACGATGAAGGGCAGGTTCTCGCCGTGCTTGGCGATCCGGGGGGTGAAGTAGCCGGAGAGCGCCACGCCGCCCATGCCCATGCCGAAGACGCCGAGCGCCAGACCCCGCTTCTCCGGTGGGAACCACGAGTTGACCAGCGGGATGCCGATGGCGAAGGTCGTGCCGCCGAGCCCGAGGAGGAAGCCGACCACGAGCATCAGGCCGTAGGAGTCCTTCACCACGATGAGCAGCAGCACCGGGATGATCGTCAGCGCCGAGACGAGCGGGAACATCAGCTTCGCGCCGTACCGGTCGGTCAGCGCGCCGGCCGGGATCCGGCCCAGCGAACCGACGAGCACCGGCACCGCGACGAGGAAGGACTGCTGGAAGGAGCTCAGGCCCAGGCGCTCGCCGTACCAGCTGCCGAGGGGCGCGATCAGGTCCCACGCCCAGAAGGTGAGCGTGAAGCCGATGGTGGCCATCACCAGATTGCGGTAGGCCGCCGCGGTGGGGGGTTTGGCGTCGGAGTTCACCCCCTCAGTCAAGATCCGGCACCGGCCCCGGGCGCGCGGGACTGCTCCGTCCGGGGGGTGGAGCCCAGGGGGCGTCTCGTCGATCAGGCCGGATCGAGGGAGCGACAGGCCGGATCAGGGAGCGCCGACGACGCGGCGGGGCGTGGTGCCGGAACGCCGCGAGCCCGGCCTGATCGGCACGACGCCCCCTACTACGGCCAGGTCACCTTCGCCGGTGGGGTGCCGTCGTCCTCGACGCGCAGCCAGGCGCCCTCGTCGCCGACCCCGACGTCCACCTGGATCCGCCCGATCCCGGACCGCCGGTGGGCCGCCGCGAGCGCCCCGCGCAGCGCGCCGAGCAGCTTCCGCGCCTCCGGTTCGTCCACGAGCGTGTCCACCGCCCCGGTGAAGCGCACCGACGGCTGGAAGCCGAGCAGCACCCCCGCCCCGCCGGTCTCCCGGAGCACCCGCCCCCGGAAGGTCGTCGGCGCCTCGGCCGGCGGCTGCTGGAGGGCGAAGATCGTCGTCCGCACCTCCTGGATCGTCGAGTCCAGCTCGTCCACCGCCCTCCCCAGCAGCTCGTCCTCCTCGGGCGGGCTCTCGGCGCGGCGGCGGGTCGACTCCAGCATCATCTCGGTGGCGAACAGCCGCTGGACGACGAGGTCGTGCAGGTCACGGGCGATCCGGTCGCGGTCCTCGAAGACCGCGAGCCGCTCCCGGTCGTGCCGCGCGTCCGCCAGGACCAGCGCGAGCGCCGCCTGCGAGGCGAACTGGGAGGCGAGCAGCCGGTCCACCGCCGAGTACGGCTCGGCGTCCCGGCGGCGGGGGAGGGCGAGCGTGCCGATCAGCCTCCCGCCGCTGCGCAGCGGCAGCATCATCGACGGCCCGAACCGCGAGCGGACCGGGGTCGTCATCCGCGGGTCGGTCGACGAGTCCTCGATGAAGACCGGCTCCCCGCCGAGGAGCTGGACGAGGACGGCGGAGCCGGGCCGGATCGTGGTGCCGACCAGATCGGCGGGGTCGTCCGTGGTGGAGGCAGTGACGATCTCCATCCCGCCCTCGGGGGTGGGCTGGAGGATCACGCCGGCGGCGGCGTCGGCGAGGATCCGGGCCTGTTCGGCGACGGTCATCAGGGCGTCCTCGGCGGACTCGCCGGTGAGCAGCGCCGTGGTGACGGCCGCCGCGCCCTCGATCCACCGCTCGCGCAGGCGGGCCGTCTCGTAGAGCCGGGCGTTGCCGATGGCGATGCCGGCCTGGGCGGCGAGCACCCGCAGCAGGGCCAGGTCCTCCTCGGTGAAGCCGCCGGGCTTCCCCGCGAGGTGGAGGTTGCCGAAGACCTGCGTGTGCACGCGGATCGGGACGCCGAGGCCGTCGCCGGGGCCGAGGTCGTCGGGACCGGCGAGGTCGTCGGGGCCGGCGGGGAGCCGGGCGGCGCGGGCCCGCTCCTCGTCGGTCATCCCGGTGGTGAAGAGTCCCGTGAGCCGGGGGCGCTCGGGGTCCACGACCCCCAGCGCCCCGCGGTGGGCCCCGACGAGATCGGCGGCCGAGTCCACGATGTGCTGGAGCGTGGCACGGAGTTCGAGGTCCGTGCCGACGCCGAGGACGGCTTCGAGCAGCATCGGCAGCCGGGCCTGCTCCCGCTCCTGCCCCTGCCCGGTGTCCTCGTCCATGATCACCATGGTCTCATCGGCGTACGAATCAGGCGATGTCGGGATTGTTCACTCCGTCAGGTCGTCGGCGAGCTCGCGGTCGAGGTCGCGGTCGTCCGCCAGGCCGCGGTGGGCGCCGAGCGGATCGAGGACCATCGGCTGGACCTTGCCCTCCAGCATCGCGCCGAGGCCCAGCACGGCGCAGACGTCGGGCCGTTCGGCGATGTGCACCGGCATCCCGGTCGCGTCCCGCAGCATCTGGTCCAGGCCCGGGAGCAGCGCGCTGCCGCCGACCATCATGATCCCGCGGTCGGCGAGGTCGGCCACCAGATCCGGCGGGCAGTCCCGGAGCACCTTGCCGATGCCGTCGAGGACCGCCGTCAGCGGGGTGTGGATCGCCTGGCGCACGGCGGCCGTGTCGACGGTGACCGAGCGGGCCAGGCCGGTGGCCACGTCCCGGCCGTGGATCTCGGTGGACGCCGGGCCGTGCGGGGTGAGGCCGTTGCCGCTCAGCGCGAGCTGGAGCGGGCGCACCGACTGGCTCGGCAGCATCAGCTCGTGGTGGTGGCGCAGGTGCTGGATGATCGCGTGGTCGATGGCGTCGCCGCCGACCGGCATCCGCTCGGCCGTCACGATCGCGCCGAGCGAGAGCACCGCGACCTGGGTCGTCGCCGCCCCGCACACCAGGATCATGGTGGCGGTGGGCTGCTCCACGGGGAGGCCGCAGCCGACGGCCGCCGCGATCAGCGTGTCGACCAGCTCGACCCGGCGCGCCCCGAGCCCCACCAGGGTCTCCACGGCGGCCCGCTGGGCGAGCGGGTCGCTGTCGTGCGGGGTGCAGGCGGCGGCGCGCAGCCGGGGCTTGCGGCGGAGCTGGCGGCGGAGCTTCTCGCCGAGGAGGTGGCGGAGCATCCGCTGGGCCATCTCGATGTCGACGACCGTGCCGCCGGAGACCGGGCGCACGACCCGGATGTAGTCGGGGGTGCGGCCGGTCATCTTCTCGGCGAGCGCGCCGACCGCGATCAGCGCTCCGGTACGGGTGTTGACGGCGGCGACGCTCGGCTCGTCGACGACGAGCCCGGCTCCCTTGACGAAGACCCGGGTGCGGGCGGCACCCAGGTCGACGGCGACATGGCAACGGCGCAGCTGATCGAGGCTGACGGTCACGGCGGATCCTCCGGAGTGCGGTGCTGACACGGGCGAGGTGTCGCGTTTCGGTTCCTGTTCGCATGGTGCGACCGCCGGGCCCGCCGCGCGCGCTGGGCTGAGCCGCCCGGGGCCGGGCGGACGGAGGTGGCGAAGCGGGTGAATCACGGCGCCACGGCGCTCACCTGTGGTTTCCTCACAGGATCCTCACGTCTTTGCCTCCCCGGAGCCGTGCCGCTCGTTCTAGCGTGCGAGCCCCATGGACTACTGCCACGCGTGCCGGCGGCATCTCAACGGGGCCCTCGCCTGTGCCGGGTGCGGAACTCCCGTCGAGCGGCTGCGGTACGACACCCCCCAGGCCCCGTCTCACCCCGCGCCTCACGAGGGCGCCGAGACCCCGGAGCCGTACCGGTCGGAGCCGTACCCGGCGGAGCCGTACGTCTCCGGGGCCCACGCCTCCGAGCCGTACGGGTCCCGGCCGTACCCGTCACAGGCGTACGGCGGGTCCGAGGCGTACGGCGTGCCCGGGCAGTACGGCGGCGCGTCCGGGCAGTACGGCGGCTCCGGGCAGTACGGCGGCTCCGAGGCGTACGCCTCCGAGCCTCACACCCCGACGGCGTACGCCTCCGAGCCGTACGCGCCCGTCCCTCAGCCGCAGGTGCGGGAGGAGGCTCCGGAGCCGGAGGCCGACGCGCCGCTCGCTCCCGAGCACGTCTTCGAGCTGGACGTGGTGGTGCCGCCGAGGTCCGGCGGAAGGGCGGGGGACCGGTCCGCCGCGCGCCGCCGGAAGCGGGGGAGCGGCGGGCGGGGCGGTCGCGGCCGGACGGTCGCGGTGAGCACGCTGGGGCTCGTCCTCGCGGCCGGGTCGCTGGGCCTGGCGAAGTCCGTGTTCGAGGAGCCGGAGGAGAAGGGGCCCGCCACGGCGGTGGAGGAGCTGGAGGTCACCGAGACCCCGCTGCCTCCCGCGCTGCCGTCCCGAGGTCCGGACGGCGGGGCGGGGGAGGACGGCGGGGAGGGCCGCGAGGCGGTCGGCGCTTCCGGGATTCCGGCGTCGCCGACCGTGCGCCCGCGCCGGATCAGTACGGGATCGGGCTCCGGCTCCGGCACGGCCGCCACCCCGGCGGGAGGCCCGGGCGCGGGTACGGGCTCCGGCATGGGAACGGGCACGGGTACGGGCTCCGGTACGGGAACGGGCGCCGGTGTGGCCACGGGCGGCGCGTCCGCCGGTCCGTCCTCCGCCGCACCGTCGTCGGCCGCCCCCTCCTCCCCGGCGCCGACCGTGCCGGAGGTCACCGGGGGGCCGCAGGGCGAGGGGCCCGGGCCCACGCCGAGCGCCTCGGCCTCGTCCACCGCCCCGGCCACGGGCGGCCCGGCGCCGAGCGCCTCCGCGAGCACCACCCGCCCGCCGACGACCGCGCCGGCCCCGACGCCGGAGCCCACGGAGAGCTGCACCCAAATCTTCTGGTGGTGCGTGTAGGGCTCCGCCGGGCGCCCCTTGCCGTGCCCCGCTCCGTCAGGCCGGGGATCCGCCGAGCATCCGGAGCAGCAGGTCGCGGAGGAGGGTGCGCTCCACGCCGGTCAGCTCGCCCAGCGGCTCGCGCGCGAAGTGCAGGGAGTCGCGCAGCCTGCGGGCGGTGTCCCGGCCCTCGTCGGTGGGCGCGGCCAGCTTGACCCGCCGGTCGGCGGGGTCCGGGCGCCGCTCGACCAGGCCCCGTGACTCCAGGCGGTCGATGATCCCCGTGACGTTGGACGGCTCGCACTTGAGCTTCTCGGCGATCTTCCGCATCGGCGTGGGCTCCAGGGTGAGCAGCCCGAGGACGCGCGCCTGCGCGCCGGTGAGGGAGTGGGCGGCGGCGGCCTCCTCGTACTCCTGGTGGTAGCGCGCCACGACCGTGCCGATCAGCTCGACGACTTCGAGGGTCACGGGGTCGGTGTGTGAGGTGGGCATGGGCACCATCGTACTCCGATGCTTGACAACATGAAATATTCAGGAGCATGGTTGTTTCATCAAGTGAAGCTTTTTCGAGGAGGTCCCCACCATGACCGCTCTGCCCGCCACCAGCCGTGAATGGCACCTCGTCGCCCGCCCGCACGGCTGGCCCGCCCCCAGTGACTTCGCCCTGCGCGAGGTCCCGGTCGAGGCGCCCGCCGAAGGCCGCGTCCTGGTGAAGAACCTCCACTTCTCCGTCGACCCGTACATGCGCGGCCGGATGAACGACGTGAAGTCCTACGCCCCGCCGTTCAAGCTGGACCACCCGATGGACGGCGGCGCGGTCGGCGTCGTCGTCGCGTCGAACGCGGAGGGCTTCGCCGAGGGCGACCACGTCCTGCACGGCCTCGGCTGGCGTGAGTACGCCAGTGTGCCCGCCGAGCACGCCACCAAGGTGGACCCGGAGCTCGCCCCCCTCTCCACCTACCTCGGCGTGCTCGGCATGCCCGGCCTGACCGCCTACGCGGGCCTCTTCGAGACCGCCTCCTTCAAGGAGGGCGACGTCGTCTTCGTCTCCGGCGCGGCCGGCGCCGTCGGCAGCCAGGTCGGCCAGCTCGCCAAGCTGGGCGGCGCCTCCCGGGTCATCGGCTCGGCCGGCTCCGACGAGAAGGTGAAGTGGCTGGTCGAGGAGCTCGGCTTCGACGCCGCCTTCAACTACAAGAACGGCCCGGTGCGTGACCAGCTCCGCGAGGCCGCCCCGGACGGCATCGACGTCTACTTCGACAACGTGGGCGGCGAGCACCTGGAGGCCGCGATCTCCTCGCTCAACGTGCACGGCCGCGCCACCATCTGCGGCATGATCGCCCAGTACAACGACACCGAGCCGGTCCCCGGCCCGCGGAACATGGCGATGATCATCGGCAAGCGGCTCCGCCTCCAGGGCGTCCTGGTCCGCGACCACTACGACCTCCAGCAGAAGTTCGTCGAGGAGGTCGGCGGCAAGCTGCGCTCCGGCGAGCTGAAGTACCGCGAGACCCTCGTCACCGGGATCGAGAACGGCGTGGACGCCTTCCTCGGTCTGCTCCGCGGTGACAACACCGGAAAGATGATCGTCTCGCTGGACCGGTAGTCTTCCCTCAGCCGTCGCGATCGTGGGCGCGAGTCGAGGCGGGGAGAAGAAGGCAGGAACCAGCATGTCCATCCAGCACTCCGACGTTCTCTACACCGCCGTCGCCACCGCGGAGAACGGCCGTGACGGCCGTGTCGCCACCGACGACGGCAAGCTCGACGTCGTCGTCAACCCGCCGAAGGCCATGGGCGGCTCCGGCGACGGCACCAACCCCGAGCAGCTCTTCGCGGCCGGCTACAGCGCCTGCTTCCAGGGCGCCCTCGGCGTCGTCGCGCGGAACGAGAACGCGGACATCTCCGGCTCGACGGTCACCGCCGAGGTCGGCATCGGCAAGAACGACGACGGCTTCGGCATCATCGTGAAGATCTCGGCCTCCATCCCGAACGTGGACGCCGAGACCGCCAAGAGCCTCATCGAGAAGGCCCACCAGGTCTGCCCGTACTCCAAGGCGACCCGCGGCAACATCACGGTCGAGCTCGCGGTCTGAGCCACCGGCCGCACCGCGTGCGGACCCGTGCGGGCCGCACCCCGACCGACCGGGGTGCGGCCCGCACGCATGTGCGGAGCCGGTGATCGCATGCCGCTAGGCTGCCCGCATGCGCGATTTCGGGGTGGGTTTCGGTTATCTGGTCCAGGGCCAGAAGTGGGTGGCACAGCACGGACGCCAGTTCGGCTTCGGGCTGCTGCCCGGTCTGCTGGCACTCGTCCTCTACGTCGGCGCGCTCGGGGCCCTCGCCTTCAACGTGACCGAGGTGGTGGCCTGGGCGACTCCCGTCGCCGACGACTGGTCCACCCTGTGGCGCGAGATCTTCCGCGACGTCATGGCGGCCCTCCTCCTCGGCTTCAGCGTCTTCCTCGCCGTCGTCACCTTCACCGCCGTCACCCTCCTCATCGGCCAGCCCTTCTACGAGAAGCTCTCCGAGGACGTCGACCGCAGCCAGGGCGGCGATGTCCCCGAGTCCGGCCTGCCGCTCTGGCGCGAGCTGCTGATCTCCGCCCGCGACAGCCTGCGGGTGGTGCTCCGGGTCGCCTTCTACGCCGTGCTCCTCTTCGCCTGCGGCTTCATCCCCGTCGTCGGCCAGACCGTCGTCCCCGCCCTCGGCTTCTGCGTCTCCGGCTTCTTCCTCGCCGAGGAACTGACCGCCGTCGCCCTCCAGCGCCGGGGCGTCGAGCTCAAGGAGCGCCTGACGCTGCTGCGCGGCCGGCGCGGAGCCACGCTCGGCTTCGGCGTCCCGCTCGCCGTCGCCTTCATCGTCCCCTTCGTCGCCGTCTTCCTGATGCCCGGCGCCGTCGCCGGTGCCACTCTCATGGTCCGCGACCTGCGCGGCGAGACGGGCGACGTGACCGGTGAGGACGACGATCACGAGGGCGGCAGCCTTCTCTCCCCGGGCGGCGACCAGGGGGCGCACCACCGCCCCCACTGACGCAGGACCCCGCGTGACGCCGCACGAGCGCGGTCGCAAAGCCTCGGACGTCGGCTACGCCCCGTCGCCGCGGTCCGCCAGGGCGGGGTGAAGCTCCGGCCTGGCGGCCCACCACTCCTGGTGGAAGGGGTTGTTGGTGACGTTGGCCAGGTACGCCTCGGCCGCCGCGCGGTAGAGGAGGTCCGCGTGGCGGGCGGAGACCGTGGAGCGGTTCCAGGCCAGGCGGATGCGGCCGGTCACCGGGTCGCCCTCCAGCGGGCGCAGGACCGTGCCGTCGGTGGGCGGGGCCGTGGGCTGGCTCAGGGAGATCGCGCGGCCCGAGGCGATCAGGTCGTAGTGGATCTTCCGGTCGGAGACCCGGTGCCGCAGTGACGGGGTGAAGCCGGCCCGCTCGCAGGCCGCGGTCAGCGCCTCGGGGCCGCCGTCGTCGTCCTCGACCAGCGTCATCCAGGACTCGCCCGCCAGCTCGGCCAGCGGAATCCGCTCCTTCGCGGCCAGCGGGTGCTCCGCGGACAGACGTACGCAGAACGGTTCCTTCGCGATGAGCGTCCGGGCCGTCGTGCCCTGCGGCAGCGGCACCTCGTGGTCGTTGACCTCGCCGTACAGCACCGCGTCGTAGCGGCCCGCGCCGAGCTGCCGGGTCAGCGTCGTCGCCGAGTGCTCCACCGTCACCGCGATCTCCCGCCCGGCCACGACCTGGTCGAGCCGGCCCAGCAGGGTGTCCACGAGCACCAGCAGGATGCAGCCGAGCCGCAGCGGGGTGTCCGGGTCGGCGGCCCGCGCCCCGGCCGCGAGCGCGTCCATCTCGCCGAGCACGAGCCGGGCCTTGGAGAGGACGAACTCCCCCAGCGGGGTGGGCTCCACCCCGCGCCGGCCGCGCAGGAACAACTCCCCGCCCGCGACCCGCTCGATCCGCCGCAACTGCGCCGAGAGGGCCGGCTGCGAGACGCCGAGGAGCTGCGCCGCGCGGCCGAGACTGCCCGCCTCCGCAATCCGGCAGACGGCTTCCAGATGCCTCAACTCCAGCTGCATTTCAGCAGCGTACGCAGGGCCGGACGGCCGCACCATAACCCGCGTCTTATGCCGGATGAGATGTCCCGAACTGGCCATGTCCACGCCCATACTCGGCGCGACGATCCGTCTCCCCCACCCTGAACGGAGCACGACGTTGCACCCCACCAGACTCACCGCGGCCGTGGCCGCCCTGGCCCTCTCGGCGAGCCTCGCGACCGCCCTGGCCGGACCCGCGGCCGCGGCCCCGAAGGAGCAGCCGGTCCCGCCGGGCCAGGGCAGGTCCCTCGCCCTGGCAGCCGCCGACACCGCCGCCGCCAGCGGTCTCGACGAACTGCGCCACGGCGCCGACGAGGACCTCGTCCGGACCTCGGTCACCCCGTGGTCGAACGGCCTCTACTACGCCGCCTACCAGCGGACGTACAAGGGCCTCCCGGTCCACGGCGGCGGTGACGCCGTCGTCCTCTCCGACTCCTCCGGCAAGGTCCGCGACGTCACCGGCGCCCCGGCCCCCGCCCTGAAGCTGGCCACCACCGCCCGAGTGACCTCCGCCGCCGCCCTCGCCACGGCCCGCGGCCGGCTGGCCGTCGTGGAGAGCGCGAGCGCCCCCGAACTCACCGTGCTCCTCAAGGCGGGCAAGCCCGTCCTCGCCTGGCACACCCTGGTCGTCGGCCGCACCGCGAAGGACGTGCCCAGCTCGCTCGACACCTATGTCGACGCCCGCACCGGCAAGGTCGCCCAGGCCACCGACAAGATCCGGCACGCCGACGGGCGCGGCTACCACAACGGCAACGTCACCATCGACACCGCCGCCGGCTCCATGACCGACACCAGCCGCGGCGGCTTCAAGTGCGGCGGCCAGAACGGCAGCGCGTACACCGGCTCCTCCCCGTGGGGCAACGGCGGCGCCAACGATCTCGTCACCGCCTGCGTCGACATCATGTACGCGGCCCAGCGCGAGTCCGACATGCTCAAGGAGTGGTTCGGCTACAACGGCATCAACGGGCAGGGCGGCATGGTCCCGGCCCGGGCCGGGCTCTCCCAGGTCAACGCCTACTACGACGGCACGAAGACCACGTACGGGCGCAACCAGAACGGCACCAACCAGCTCACCGGCATCGACGTCGTGGCCCACGAGTACGGCCACGAGATCTTCGACCGGACCCCGGGCTCGGCCGGCTCGTCCAACGAGAACGGCGGCATGAACGAGTCCACCGGTGACATCTTCGGCGCGCTCACGGAGCACTACGCGAACAACCCGAACGACACCCCGGACTACACGGTCGGCGAGGAGCTGAACTTCACCGGCAACAACCAGCCCATCCGCAACATGTACAACCCCTCGCTCATCAACAACGACCCCAACTGCTACCCGCAGCTGACCTCGGGCACCGAGGTGCACGCGGCGGCCGGCCCGCAGAACCACTGGTTCTACCTGCTCGCCGAGGGCTCCAACCCCGGCGGCGGCAAGCCCAGCAGCCCGATATGTTCCGGCGGCCCGTCCTCCGTGACCGGCATCGGCATCCAGAAGGCCGGCAAGATCTTCATGGGCGCCCTGCTGCTGAAGACCTCCACCTGGAACCACCCCGCGGCCCGCCGCGCCACCCTCACCACCGCCAAGAACACCTACGGCGCCACCGAGTGCAACGCGGTGAAGGCGGCCTGGAACGCGATCGGGGTCCCGGCCCAGTCCGGCGAGACCGACTGCGGCGGCACCACCAACCCGGACTTCTCGCTCTCCCTGAACCCGTCCTCGGGCTCGGCCCAGCCCGACACCTCCGTCACCACCAAGGTGAGCACGAGCACCACCGGCGGCTCCGCGCAGACCGTCCAGCTCTCCGCGAGCGGTGCCCCCGGCGGCGTCAGCGTCTCCTTCGACCCGGCCTCGGTGACCTCCGGCAGCTCCTCGACGATGACCGTCAAGGTCGCCGCGGGCACCCCGAACGGCACCTACCCGATCACCGTCACCGGTACGGGCTCCGCGACCCACACCGTCACCTACCAGCTGACGGTCGGCTCCGGCACCCCGCCCACCGGCTGCGACAACAGCGAGTACACCTACCGGGGCACGCTGGCCTCCGGTCAGGCCGGCGTCCAGCCGGACGGCTCGTACTACTACGCGGCGAGCACCGGCACCCACACCGGCTGCCTGCGCGGCCCGGCCGGCACCGACTTCGACCTCTACCTGCAGAAGTGGAACGGGGCGGGCTGGGTGGACGTGGCCGTCGGCGGCACCGCGGGCGCCGACGAGGACACGAGCTACCGGGGCACCGCGGGCTACTACCGCTACGTCGTGCACGCCTACAGCGGCTCCGGCGCCTACACGCTGGGCCTGAGCGCCCCGTGACGGGCGACGCGAGCGCCCCGGTGCGGGGCGCCTGACACCCCGCACCGGGGGAGGGAGACCGTACGGCGGACCGGGGGTTCTGTCGTACGGCCTCCCGGGCCGGGCCGCCGGAGTCCCACGGCGGCCCGGCCCCTTCCGCGTCCGGCCGGCGCTCAGCCCACCTCGGCGAGCACGAAGCACGGCTTCTCCGGCCCCGCGTCGGCGAGCCGGCCGCCGTCGGGACCCCAGACCCCGGACCTGCCCCCGCCGTCGCCGACCTCGCTCGGACCCAGGGCGTTGCCCAGCGCGACGAAGAGGCCGAAGTCCCGGGCCCTGACCGGGTAGACGGTCTCGAAGGAGTCGTTGTCGGCCTCCAGCATCGAACTCGCCAGATAGACCGCGCAGCCGTCGGCGGCGGCCCGCTCGGCGAGCTCCGGGAAGCGGTTGTCGTAACAGGTGGCGAGAGCGAACCGGACCCCGTCGAGCGTGAACCGCCCGTCGGCCGTGCCCGCCGTGAAGGTGTCCTGCTCGTCCCCGTGGTACAGGTGCCGCTTGTCGTAGCGGGCCAGCGTCGCACCGTCCGGGCCGATCACCAGCGTCGCCAGTCCCGGCAGCGAACCCCCGCCCCGCACCGGCCCGTTGACGACCGCCGCCGTGCCGGCGTCGCGGCAGGCGTCGCGGACCGGCTCCAGCCGGGGATCGTCCTCGGCGAGCGTCAGACCGGGGCGCTCCCGGATCAGGGCCGTGTCGTAGCCGGTGAGCGACAGCTCGGCGAAGACGACGACCTGGGCGCCGGCGCCCCCGGCCTCCCGGACCAGGCCGGCGATCGTACGGACATTGGCCTCGATGTCCCCGGGGACCGGGGCGAACTGGGCGGCGGCGAGCTTCATGGCCCCCATGCTCGCACCTCCGCGGCGGGCCCCCGCGCCCGCTCCCCGCTCCCCGCCGGCGGATCCCCGCGAGCACCCCCCGAGGTCCGGGCCGCACCTCCCCGGGCGGCCCCCGCGCCCCCCGGTCCCGCGAAAACCTAGGGCGTCCGACCGTCGTCGCTCCTAGACTCGCCGGCAGCGGCGCCGCGCGCGGGGTCGCAGGGTGCGGGGCCGTGGCAGAGCGGTCGATTGCGGACCCGGGTCGAGGAGGTCCCCGAGGCCCGGGAAGAGGGAGCGGTCGCCGGACCTGGCGGCAGGCTCGCGCGGGTTCGAATCCCGCCGGCCCCGCACCCGTCCCGTACGCCCGCTACGCCTCCGGGGAGCCTGGAGCGGAGCCCGGAGCGGAGCCCGCGAGCAGCCGGAGGAAGTCCCGGAAGGCGCCCGGCATGTCGACGGCGGACGGGTCGAGGAGCCACTGGTACTGGAGGCCGTCCAGCACGGCCGTGAGCAGGGGGGCGGCCCGCTCGGGGGTGAGCCCGCCCGGCAGCCGCTCGCCGAACTCCAGCCGCAGCACATCCGTCATGCTCGCGCGCACCTGCGCGTACCGCTCGGTGAAGAACTCCCGGGCCGGATGCCCGTCCGTGACGCTCTCGCCGAGCAGCGCGGAGAAGGTCTGCACGATCCCGGGCCGCATCGCGTTGTACTCCACCAGCGACTCCAGCAGGTCGAGCCGCCAGCCCTCCCGGCCCCGGCCGCCGCTGGTGTCCCAGCGGTCGCGCTCCTCCAGGACGGCGACGAGCAGGGCCTCCTTGGTGGGGAAGTAGTGCAGCAGGCCCTGCTGGGTCAGGCCGACGCGCTCGGCGACGGAGCCGAGCGTGGCGCCCCGATAGCCGCGCTCCGCGATCACCTCCAGGGCGGCGCGCAGGATCTCCGCGCGGCGCTCCTCGCTCCTGGTCCGAGCCATGGTCCGGCCCCCTTTCCGCGGGTCCCCGTCGACAGGACCGTACGGCATGGCCCGCGCCCCGACGAGCTTGGATAACGAAGAGATCACATCACCTACCGATTTACAGGTAAGTGGGTTCATGATGGCCGGACCAGCACTTCAACGCGGAGGTACGGACGTGAACGAGGACGCCGTGCGCGAGGCAGCGGTCGAGGCCGCACTCGCCCAGCTCGACCTGGACGCCAAGACCCGGCTGCTCGGCGGCCAGGACATGTGGTCCCTGCCCGCCCTGCCGGAGATCGGCCTCGCCTCGCTCGTGATGTCCGACGGCCCCATCGGTGTCCGCGGCGTGCGCTGGACCGCCGACGACCCGTCCGTCGCCCTGCCGTCCCCGACCGCGCTCGCCGCCACCTGGGACCCCGCCCTCGCCCGCCGGGCCGGCCGGCTCCTCGCCCAGGAGGCCCGCCGCAAGGGCGTCCACGTCCTGCTCGCCCCCACCGTCAACCTGCACCGCACCCCGCTCGGCGGCCGCCACTTCGAGGCGTACAGCGAGGACCCGTACCTCACCGGCGCCATCGGCACCGGCTACGTCCAGGGCGTCCAGGACGGCGGCGTCGGCACCACCGTCAAGCACTTCGTCGCCAACGACGCCGAGACCGACCGCTTCACCGTCGACAACACGATCGCCCCGCGCCCGCTCCGCGAGCTCTACCTCGCCCCCTTCGAGGCGATCGTCGAGAACGCCCACCCCTGGGGCATCATGACCGCCTACAACCAGGTCAACGGCGTGACCATGACCGAGCACCGCCACCTCGTCAACGAGGTCCTGCGCGGGGAATGGGGCTTCGACGGCGTCAACGTCTCCGACTGGATGGCCGCCCGCTCCACCACCGGCGACATCGACGGCGGCCTCGACGTGGCCATGCCCGGCCCCGGCACCGTCTACGGCGAGCACCTGGCCGCCGCCGTCCGGGCCGGCGAGGTCGAGGAGTCCGCGGTCGACGCCGCCGTACGGAACGTGCTCCGGCTCGCCGCCCGCGTCGGCGCCCTCGAAGGCGCCCCCGCCGCCGTCCCCGAGCCCCCCGCCCCCGTCGACGGCGACGCCCTCGCCCGCGAGGTCGCCCGCCGCGGCTTCGTCCTCGTCCGGAACGAGAACGGCGCGCTGCCCCTGCGGCCCGGCACCGTCGCGCTGTCCGGCGCCGCCGCCCGCGACGCCCGCGTCCTGGGCGGCGGCTCCGCCCAGGTCTTCCCCGAGCACGTCGTCTCCCCGCTCGACGGACTCACCGCCGCCCTCGGGGCGCTTCCCGGCGGGGCCTCGCTCACCTATGTGATCGGCGCCGACCCCAGCGACGAACTCGCCCCCGCGGACCAGGGCTTCACCCTCCGCGCGGTCTGCCGCGACGCCGACGGCGCCGTCCTCGGCGAGGGCAGCCTCCCCAACGGCCAGGTCCAGTGGATCGGCGACGACCTCCCGGCCGGCGTCACCCACGACGCCCTCGCCTCCATCGAGGTCACCGGCGTCTTCACCCCCCGCGAGTCCGGCGCCCACGCCTTCGGCACCCGCGGCCTCGGCGCCTTCACCCTCACCGTCGACGGACGCGAACTCTTCGACGGCGTCCAGGCGATGGGACCCGAGACCGACCCCTTCGAAGCCTTCTTCGGCTCCCCGGTCGAGCGCGGCACCGTCGAGCTCACCGCCGGGCGGACCGTCGAGGTCTCCCTCCGGCACACCCTCGCCAAGGAGTTCGCCGCCCCGCTCCCCGCGGTCATGTTCTCCTTCGTCCACCTCGGTCCCCGCCGTGACCCCGACGAACTGATCGCCGAAGCCGTCGAGGCCGCCCGCGCCGCCGACACCGCCGTCGTGGTCGTCGCCACCACCGAACGCGTCGAGTCCGAGGGCTTCGACCGCAAGGACCTCGCCCTGCCCGGCCGCCAGGACGACCTCGTCCGCGCCGTCGCCGCCGCCAACCCGAACACGGTCGTCGTCGTCAACGCCGGCTCACCGGTCGAACTGCCCTGGCGCGACGAGGTCGCCGCGATCCTGCTGAGCTGGTTCCCCGGCCAGGAGGGCGGCGCCGCCCTCGCCGACGTCCTCACCGGCGCCGAGGAGCCCGGCGGCCGCCTCCCCACCACCTGGCCCGTCGCCCTCGCCGACGTCCCCGTCACCGAGGTCACCCCCACCGAGGGCGTACTCGACTACACCGAGGGCCTGTTCATCGGCTACCGCGCCTGGGACAAGGCCGGCGCCGTCCCCGCGTACCCCTTCGGCCACGGCCTCGGCTACACCACCTGGTCGTACGACTCCGTCACCGCGACCCCGGAGACCGTCACCGTCCGCCTCACCAACACCGGCGACCGCCCCGGCCGCGAGACCGTCCAGCTCTACCTCGCGCCCGTACGGGACACCGTCGAGCGCCCCGCCCGCTGGCTGGCCGCCTTCGCCGGGGTCGAAGCCGCGCCCGGCGAGACCGTCGAGACGGTGATCGCCCTCCCGCGCCGCGCCTTCGAGATCTGGGACGAGGAGAAGAACGCCTGGACCGCCGTCCCCGGCCGCTACGAACTCCACGCCGCCCACTCCCTGACCGACGCCCGCCTCACCACCGAGGTCGAGCTGTAGGCACCCCCGGACCGGCCCCGGGGCGGGAACTGACGCCCGCCCCGGGGCTACTTCCCCGTGATCCTCCGGTACGCCAGCTCCGCCAGGCGCGCCTGGCCCGCGCGGCTCGGATGGAACCAGTCCCAGCCGCTCAGCAGCGACCCGTCGAAACGGAAGCCGAACACCGCGCCGCCGTCGTACCGGCAGAGCCCGTCCGCCGCGCAGACCTCCGCCAGGACCTCGTTGTACGCCACCACCCGGTCGCGCACCGCCGCCCGGCGCTTCCCGGCCGCCGCGCCCAGGTCCTCCGGATCCGCCAGCATCGAACCGCAGACGCCCAGCTCCCAGACCCGCAGCGCCGTCGGGCTCGTCCGGCCGGTGTCCCACAGCCGCAGCAGGTCCGGCACGCTCGCCACATAGACCCGCGCCTCGGGTGCGCCCTTCCGCAGCCGGGCCATCGCCGTCTCGAACGACCGGCGGAACTCGGCCACCGACGTCATCCCCGCCGGGGTCGGCCGGCAGGCGTCGTTCGCGCCGATCATCACCGTGACCAGGCCGGGCCGTTCGGCCGCCGCCCGCGCCATCTGCTCGGGCAGCGCCGCCACCCGGGCGCCGCTGCGCGCCAGGTTCCAGCTGTTCCCGGCCACCCGCCCGGTGCCGAGCAGCCGCAGCGCCAGACTGTTCACCGCCGGATCCGTCCCGGTCGCCCAGGACGCCTCGGGACAGTCCGCGAGCAGCGCGCAGGCGTCGAACGCGCGGGTGAGGGAGTCGCCGACGGCGGCGACGGAGCCGGGAGCGACGTCCCACGGCGAGGCCGGCGCAGGGGTCGGCGTGGGTGTCGGCGTGCGCGGCGGTGTGGGTGTCGGCGTGGGCTTCGGCTCCGGCGGGTGCGCCGAAGCCGTCGCGGGGGCGGCCGGCCCGGCCGCCGGGCCGCTCGTGCAGCCCGCGAGCGAGGCCGCCGCGAGCACGGCGCCCACGGCGGCGGTACGGAATCGGCGACGACCGTACGGCACCGGCCCCTCCTTCGCGCTGGCGGCCTCCTGGCGGGTGAAAGCTTGGTGTCCACCCGCCCCCGGACCGACCGTACGTCACCCCGATGACGGTGCGGCACGGTAGCTTTTCCCCCGTCGAACCTGCGGCGCGCCCGCGCCGACCGGCTCCGGTAAATTACATCACGTCACATGCTGTCCCTTTTCAGAAGGTTTGCGGAGTTCTTCGCCTGATGCTGTTTACCGAGGCCGCTGGGAAGGCGAACCTCGTCCCACACTGGAGGTCCCGGTGACGACACGTGGAGTCCTGTACGTACACTCCGCACCGCGCGCGCTCTGCCCGCACGTCGAATGGGCGGTGGCGGGCGTCCTCGGTGCGAGGGTCCAGCTCGACTGGATCCGCCAGCCCGCGGCGCCCGGCACCTGGAGAGCCGAGTTCTCCTGGCAGGCCGAGACCGGCACCGCCTCCAAACTCGCCTCCGCGCTGCGCGGCTGGCAGATGCTGCGCTTCGAGGTGACCGCCGAGCCCTGCCCGACCGCCGAGGGCGAGCGCTACAGCGCCACCCCCGACCTGGGCATCTTCCACGCGGTCACCGGCATGCACGGCGACATCCTCGTCCCCGAGGACCGTCTGCGCGCCGCCCTCGTCCGCGCCGCCCAGGGCGAGACCGTGCTGGAGGCCGAGATCGCCAAGCTCCTCGGCAAGCCCTGGGACGACGAGCTGGAGCCCTTCCGCTACGCGGGCGAGGGAGCCCCGGTCCGCTGGCTTCACCAGGTCGTCTGAGGGCGTTCACCCGGGCCCGATAGCTTCCCGCACCTGGGCGCGCAGGGGGCGCGCCGGGGCGGGGGGACGGCATGACAGGTCTGCGCAGAACGGCCGGGGCGGTCGCCGTCACCCTGGCGTCGGCCGCGCTGGGCGCGGCCCTGGTGCTGCTGGCCGGACTCGCGTACCAACTCGTGGACGGCGACGTGACCCGCCCGATGGTGGCCTGGATCCTCGGGCTGCTGCTCGCCGCGGTCCTGCTCTTCGGGGCCTTCGGAGGCACGCTCCCCGACGACCCGGCGGGCGCGGCGGACGGCCCGGACGGCGGCTCGGGCGGCGCCCCGGACGACGGCTCCGGCACGCCGGAAGGGGACTGGTACGACGCGCTCGTCTTCGGCCTCGTCCTGCTCGGGCTCGTCGCCGGAGGCCCCCTCGGCATCGCCGGCTACGAGGCCCTGCGGCCGGAGCGGCCGCCGGCCGTGGCACCGGCCCCTCCCTCCGCGCCCCCGGCGCCCGGCGTCAGGTGAGGCGGGGACGCCGTCGTCCCCGTCCGGCTCACCGGCCTCTCGGCTTACGCCGTCCGGGACGGGGCCGTCCGGTGGAACGTTCCGTCTCCGCCGCGCGAGGGCGTCCGCGCGACGAGCGAGGGTCCCGGGCGGCACACACGGAAGGCCCGCCCCCGTACCCGGGGGCGGGCCTCCTGTGTGGCGTCGTGTGTCAGATCGTGCGGAACGCGAGGACCACGTTGTGGCCGCCGAAGCCGAACGAGTTGTTGACCGCGGCGATCGTGCCCTGGGGGAGGGCGCGGGGCTCGCCGCGGACGATGTCGGCCTCGACCTCGGGGTCCAGGTCGTCGATGTTGATGGTCGGCGGGGCCAGGCGGTGGTGGAGCGCCAGGACCGTCGCGACGGTCTCGATGCCGCCGGCGCCGCCCAGCAGGTGACCGGTCATCGACTTCGTCGCGGAGACCGCCACGTGGTCGAGGTCGTCGCCGAAGACCTTCCGCAGCGCCTTGATCTCGGCGACGTCGCCCTGCGGCGTCGACGTGGCGTGCGCGTTGAGGTGCACGACCTCGGACGGCTTCAGGTCGGTGGAGTCCAGCAGGTGCTGGAGCGCGGAGGCGATGCCCCGGCCGGTCGGCTCGGGCTGCGCGATGTGGTGGCTGTCGGCCGACAGGCCCTGCCCCAGCGCCTCGCAGTAGATCTTCGCGCCGCGGGCCCTGGCGTGCTCCTCGGACTCCAGGATCACGACACCGGCACCCTCACCGAGCACGAAGCCGTCGCGCGCGGTGTCGTAGGGGCGCGAGGCCTTCGTCGGCTCGTCGTTGCTCTTCGACATCGCCATCATGTTGGCGAAGGCGGCGATCGGCAGCGGGTGGATCGCGGCCTCGGTGCCACCGGCGACGACCACGTCGGCACGGCCGCTGCGGATCATCTCGATGGCGTAGCCGATCGCCTCGGCGCCCGACGCGCAGGCGGAGACCGGGGTGTGGACGCCGGCGCGGGCGTTCACCTCCAGACCCACGTTGGCGGAGGGGCCGTTCGGCATCAGCATGGGCACGGTGTGCGGGGAGACGCGGCGGACGCCCTTCTCCTTGAGCACGTCGTACTGGTCGAGCAGGGTCGTCACGCCGCCGATGCCGGAGGCGATGACGGAACCGAGCCGCTCGGGGGCGATCGCGGCGTCCTCGCCGGCCGGAGCGGTGTAACCCGCGTCGGCCCACGCCTCACGGGCCGCGATCAGCGCGAACTGCGCCGAGCGGTCCAGCTTGCGCGCGAGCGGGCGGGGCAGTACCTCGCCCGGGTCGACCGCGGCGAACGCGGCGATCTGGACGGGAAGTTCGGCGAAGCGCTCGCCCTCGAGGGGCTTGACGCCGGAGCGTCCCGCAAGAAGACCTTCCCAGGTCGTTGCGGAGTCGCCACCCAGCGGTGTGGTTGCGCCGATACCGGTGACGACCACGGTGCGATTGGTCGAGCTCACAGGAATTCGTTCTCCATGTGTGTGATGGTCGAAGACGGCGCCACCGCCGGGTGGCGGACCGAATCAGCGGGGACCGGGCCCGGTAGGGCCCTGGTCCACCAGGGCCGAATCAGGCCTGGTGCTTGAGGATGTAGTCGACAGCGTCGCCCACGGTCTTGAGGTTCTTGACGTCCTCGTCGGGGATCTTGACGTCGAAGCGCTCCTCGGCGGCGACGACGACCTCGACCATGGACAGGGAGTCGACGTCCAGGTCGTCGGTGAAGGACTTGTCCAGCTGGACGTCCTCGACCGGGATGCCGGCGATCTCGTTCACGATCTCGGCGAGACCTTCGACGAGCTGCTCCTGGGTGAAGGCCATGGTGGCGCTCCTTCTGTGGTTGCTTCGGTGGGTTGGCGTCCGGGAGATCCCGGTCGCCTAGGGGAGAGTAACGACCGTCGCGGCGAACACGAGACCCGCCCCGAAGCCGATGACGAGCGCGGTGTCCCCGCTCTTCGCTTGTCCGGTCGCCAGGAGCCGCTCCATCGCGAGCGGGATCGAGGCGGCCGAGGTGTTGCCGGTGGTCTCGACGTCACGGGCGACCGTGACGTGCTCCGGCAGCTTCAGGGTCTTCACCATCGAGTCGATGATCCGCATGTTGGCCTGGTGCGGGATGAAGACGTCCAGGTCGTCCGGGGAGATGCCGGCGGCGTCGAGCGCCTCCTTGGCCACCTTCGCCATCTCGAAGACGGCCCAGCGGAAGACCGCCTGGCCCTCCTGCGTGATGGCGGGGAACTTGATCTCTCCGGCCTCGTTGAGGGGCAGGGTGGAGACGTCGCCGATGTGGAACTCGTTCCACGGGACGGTCTGCTTGATCGTCTCGGACTTGTCGCCCTCGGAGCCCCAGACGGTCGGGCCGATGTGCGGCACGTCGGAGGGGCCGACCACGACCGCGCCGGCGCCGTCGCCGAACAGGAAGGCCGTCGCGCGGTCCTCCAGGTCCGTCAGGTCGCTCAGCCGCTCGACGCCGATCACCAGGACGTACTCCGCCGAGCCCTCGACGATCATGCCCTTGGCGAGGGTCAGGCCGTAGCCGAAGCCCGCGCAGCCGGCGGAGATGTCGAAGGCCGCCGGCTTCCCGGCACCGATCTTGTCCGCGATCTCGGTGGCGACCGCCGGGGTCTGCTTGAAGTGCGAGACGGTCGAGACGACGACGGCGCCGATCTGCTCCGGGGTGATCCCGGCCTCGGCGATCGCCTTGCCCGACGCCTCCACCGACATGGCGGTGACGGTCTCCTCGGGGGAGGCCCAGTGGCGGGTGGCGATGCCCGAGCGCGAACGGATCCACTCGTCGGACGAGTCGATCTTCTCGAGGATCACCTCGTTCGGCACGACCCGGGCCGGGCGGTAACCGCCGACGCCCATGATCCGCGCGTACGGGGCGCCCTTGCTGGGCTTGATCTTCGACATGCTTCTCGACACTCCTCGTCAGACGGCCGTGTGCTCGGCGACGAGCGTACGGGCCGCGTCCAGGTCGTCGGGGGTCTTCAGCGCCACCGTGGCCACGCCCGGCAGCGCGCGCTTGGCGAGGCCGGTGAGGGTGCCGCCGGGGCAGACCTCGATGAGCGCGGTCGCGCCCCGTGCCTGGAAGGTCTCCATGCACAGGTCCCAGCGGACCGGGTTGGCGACCTGGCCGACCAGCCGCGCGAGGACCTCGGCGCCGGTGGCGACGGCCTGCCCGTCCTTGTTGGAGACGTACGGCACGGTCGGGTCGGCCGGGGACAGCTCCCGGGCGGCCTGCTCCAGGGTGGCGACCGCGGGTGCCATGTGGTGCGTGTGGAAGGCGCCGGCGACCTTGAGCGCGACGACCCGGCGGACGCCCTCGGGCTTGTCCGCCTCCAGGGCGGCCAGCTGCTCCAGCGTGCCGGCGGCCACGATCTGGCCCGCGCCGTTCACGTTGGCCGGGGTCAGGCCGAGCTTCTCCAGGTGCGGGACGGTCACCTCGGGGTCGCCGCCGAGCAGGGCGGACATGCCGGTCGGGGCGATCGCGGCGGCCTCGGCCATCGCGAGACCGCGGGTGCGGACCAGCTTCAGGGCGGCGGTGTCCTCGAGGACGCCCGCGAGGACGGCGGCCGTGAACTCGCCGACGCTGTGGCCGGCGACAGCGTCGGGGGCCGTCTGCCCGAGGGCGGCGGCGGAGAGGAGGCCGGCCGCGACGAGCAGCGGCTGGGCCACGGCGGTGTCACGGATGTCGTCCGCGTCCGCCTTCGTGCCGTAGTGGACGAGGTCGAGCCCGATGGCGTCGGACCAGGCCGCGAGGCGGTCGGCGGCGCCGGGGAGTTCGAGCCAGGGGGTCAGGAAGCCGGGCGTCTGGGCGCCTTGGCCGGGAGCGACGAGTACGAGCACCCTCACACTCTCTCTTGGGGACGGCGTCCGGCGCCCGTGGGGACTAGGACGAAGAACCGTCGGGGTAATTGTTGGTGTTCGACAAAAGTCTAGGACTGGCCGTCCGCCTCGGCCAAGCGTCCGAGGATCAGGGCGATCCGCAGGGTGAACGCGGATCGGACATCGGAGGGTGACCAGCCGGTGACGTCGGTCACACGTCGAAGCCGGTAGCGCACGGTGTTCGGGTGGACGAAGAGCATCCTCGCCGCGCCTTCGAGACTGCTGGCCTGTTCCAGATAGACACTCAGAGTTTCCAGCAGCGCCGAGCCCGCTTCCTCCAGCGGTCTGTAGATCTCCTCCACCAGCTGCTCGCGCGCCGAAGGGTCCGAGGCGATGGCGCGCTCCGGAAGGAGATCGTCCGCGAGCACCGGCCGGGGCGCGTCCTGCCACGCCGTGCACGCCTTCAGTCCGGCCGCCGCGGCCTGCGCGGACCGGGTCGCCGCCAGCAGGTCGGGCACCACGGGACCGGCCACGACCGGGCCCGCCGCGTACGGCCCGATCAGCGCCTTCGCCACCCCGAGCGGATTGTCGGAGCCGCCCGCGATCACCACCAGGCGGTTGCCGAGCACCCCGGTCAGGACCTGGAGCTTGGCGTGCCGGGCGGCCCGCCGGATCGCCTCCACGGTCAGCTCGCTGTCGCCGTCGGGGGCGGTGCCGAGCACCACGCACACGTGGTCCGGCGAGTTCCAGCCCAGCGCGGCGGCCCGCGAGACGGCGCCCTCGTCGGCCTCGCCGGACAGCACCGCGTTCACCACCAGCGACTCCAGGCGGGCGTCCCAGGCGCCCCGCGCCTCCGCCGCCTGCGCGTACACCTGGGCGGTCGCGAAGGCGATCTCCCGCGCGTAGACGAGGAGCGCCTCGCGCAGCACCGACTCGTCGCCGGGCGCCGCGACGTCCTCGATCGCGACCTCCATGACCTCGATCGTCGTCCGGACCATCTCCACGGTCTGGCGGAGCGTGATCGCCCGGGTCAGCTCGCGCGGGGCCGTGCCGAAGACGTCCGTCGAGATCGCCTGCGGCGTCTCGGGGTGCCGGAACCACTCGGTGAACGCGGCGATGCCCGCCTGCGCCACCAGACCGATCCACGAGCGGTTCTCGGGCGGCATCGCCCGGTACCACGGCAGCGTCTCGTCCATGCGGGCGATGGCGTTCGCGGCGAGCCGCCCGGAGGACTGTTCGAGGCGCTTCAGGGTCGCGGCGTGCGGATGGGCGGCGTTCGTGGGTTCAGACACGGGGACAAGACTGCCTCATCCGGGCACCGGCGTGCAGGGTCGGGGCGGTTTCGCCCGCGCCGCTCCGGCTACCGTACGCAGGGTGATCCGTATCCAGCGCTCCGGCGACCGGTACCCGGGCGGCGACCCCGGGGCCGGCATCGAGACCCGGCACGCCCTCTCCTTCGGGTCGTACTACGACCCCGACAACCTCCGTTTCGGCCCGCTCCTCGCCGTCAACGAGGAGCGGCTGGCCCCCGGCGCGGGCTTCGACGAGCACCCGCACTCCCACACGGAGATCGTGACGTGGGTGGTGGAGGGGGAGCTCATCCACCGCGACACCACCGGCCACGAGACGGTCGTCCGCCCCGGCGACCTCCAGCACCTCTCCTCGGCGGCCGGCGTACGGCACGTCGAGCGCAACGCCGGCGACGTACCCCTGGCCTTCGTCCAGATGTGGCTGGCCCCTCGCGAGGCCGGCGGGGAGCCCGCGTACACCCTCGTCCGCGGGCTACCGGGCCGGTACGAGCTCCCGGCCGCCGGCGCCACCCTCCACGTCCACCGCCTGGCGCCCAACGAGAAGGCGGAGCTGCCCGCCGCCGCGGCCCTCTACGTCCACGTGGTCCGGGGGACGGTCGCCCTGGGCGGCGAGGAACTGGAGCCCGGCGACGCGGCACGCGTGACGGAGGCGGCGGGGCTGACGCTCCGGGCGGCCACCGCCGCGGAGGCACTCGTCTGGGAGTCGGGCGGCGCCTGAGGCGGCCCTTCAGCCCAGCGCGCTCTTCGCCTTCCAGGCCGTCCAGGACAGGTTCCACGCCCCGTACCCGTTCCCCTCGGCGACGACGCCCTTCGTGTCGCCGCCGCGGATCTCGAACGGGTCCCCGACATTCACGCTCGCGTAGAACGAGGCCGCGTCCTCCGTACTCATCCCGATGCACCCCGAACTGGCGTTGACGCGGCCGAAGTTCCCCGCGTTCCACGGCGCCGCGTGCGCGTACATCCCCGACCACGTCAGCCGCATCGAGTAGTCGACCATCTTGTCGTAGGCGTCGCCGAGGCCGACGGTCTCCGAGTTCATGTTGATCGTCCCCTCCTTCGCCATCAGCACGGCCGTCCCCCGCCAGGACCGCTTGTCGCCGCCGGGCGTCCCGCCCGACACCGGGATCGTCCGGACCGCGCGCCCGTCCTTCACCAGCGTCAGCCGCTTCGTGTCCAGGTCCACCTTCACTACCTGCGAGGCGCCGATCGTGAAGCCGGTCCGGTAGTCGCGGACGAACCAACCGCCGCCCGAGTCCGTCCCGTTCAGGTCCGCCTCCAGCGTGACCTTCGTCCCCGGCTTCCAGTACGCGCGGGGCCGCCAGTCCACCCGGTCCCGGCCGGAGTGGTCGGTCACCCAACCCCAGGAACCCTCGGTGCCGTTCGAGGTGGTGACCTTCAACTGCCGCTCCACGTCGGCCTTCTTCGTCACCGGCCGATCGAAGACGATCGACAGCGGCTGCCCGACACCGACGGTGGTGTTCTTCCCGGGCGCGAGCGTCAGCTTGTTGACCTCCCCGGCCTCCGGCGTGGTGAAGGTGGACCGCGTCGTGGTCTCCTTCCCGCCGGAGGTACGGGTCACCGCCTCGACCGTGTACGAGGCACCCGGCACCGCCTTCCGGTCCGAGGTCCAGCGGGCCCCGCCCGCCGCCGACTTCCCGGCCAGCTTCCCGCCCTTCCCGTCCGTGACCGTCACCGACGAGAAGGTCCCGCCGGCCGCCGTCACCGTCACCGGCTTCCCGGCCGTCCGGTCCACCACCGTCACCTTCGCGGGCGGCCCGTCCTGCCCGGCGCCCCCCGAGGGGCCGCCCGAGGAGCCGGGACCGCTCGCGGCCTGGGCCGTGCACGCGGTGAGGGAGACGGCCAGGGCGACGGCGGCCAGGGCGGGGCGGGACGTGCGTATCGGCGGCACGGAGCACCTCCGGAAGAGGAGAGAAAAGGGTGGGATGCCCGGACTCTAGGCCGCCCCGCCCACCCTCCGCCCCGCCCGGGGCCCATGTGACGAGGGCTGATGGGAAACGGTCATCGTCCCGTCACACACGCCGCGCGGACCCGTCTCATCCGGCTGTGAGCCTGCTGTGCGCCGCGCCACCGAGGGGGCGGACGAACCAAGGAGGCTCTCGTTGTGTCAGCGCTGCTCGTGACGCCCGCACCCGTCAAGCGCCGTCCCGCCGCCGTGCCGGCCGCCGGCCCGGTCCGGCTCGGCCCCGTGACCGCCGAGGTCTACCGCGCCTTCCTCGCGTCCCGCGCGACGGGACCCGACGGGCCCAGCTTCCTCCAGCTCCCCGCCTGGGCCCAGGTGAAGGACGGCTGGAGCCACCAGCTCATCGGCTGGGGACCCGAGTCGGGAGAGCTGACCGGCGCCGCCCTCGTCCTGCTGCGGACCTTCCCCGGCACCCGCAAGCACTTCGCCTACCTCCCCGAGGGACCCGTCGCCGACTGGGCCGACCCGGACCTCGACCGCTGGCTCGACCCGCTCCTCGCCCATCTGCGGGCCTCCGGCGCCTTCGCCGTACGCATCGGCCCCGGCCCCGACCACCGCCGCTGGACAGCCGCCACCGTCAAGGCCGCCGGCGGACCCGGCCGCCGGCTCGGCGACGTCCTCGCCGACGAGGTCGACCCGCTCGGCACCGCCGTCGCCGAACGCCTCCGCGCCCGCGGCTGGAAGCGCTGCGGCGGCGACTCCGAGGACGGCGCCGACGCCCAGCCCCGCCACGTCTTCCAGGTCCCGCTCACCGGCCGCACCCCCGACGACCTGTGGTCCGGCCTCAACCAGGAATGGCGGCGCAACGTCCGCAAGGCCCGCAAGTCCGGCGTCGAGATCACCGTCGGCTCCGCCGCCGACCTGCCCGAGTTCCACCGCCTGCTCCGCATCACCGAGGAGCGCGACGGCTTCCGCCTCGGCCGCTCCCTCGCCTACTACGAGCGCCAGTACGCCGTCCTCAACGCCGAGCACCCCGGCCGGATGAAGCTCTACCTCGCCCGCCACGAGGGCGAGATCCTCGCCGCCCACACCATGATCACCGTCGGCCGGCGGGTCTGGTACCAGACCGGCGCCTCCGCCGACCACCGCCGCGAGGTCCGCCCCTCCAACGCCCTGCAGTGGCGGATGCTCCTCGACGCCCAGGCCCTCGGAGCGGACGTCTACGACCTGCGCGGGGTACCCTCCACCCTCGATCCGGACGACCGCGCCCACGGACTGCTGCGCTGGAAGCTCGGCACGGGCGGACAGGTCGTCGAGACGCTGGGGGAGTGGGAGACACCGATGCACGGCACGACCAACCAGGCGCTGTACCGCGCCTTCCAGGCATACATGAACCGCCGATGAGCAACGGCACCACCCTCGCCCCGCCCCCGCCCACCCGGCGCAAGCCCGCCTCCGCGCTCCGCAGCGGCGCCCTCATGGCCGCCGGATCGCTGGTCTCCCGGGCCACCGGCTTCGTCCGCGCCTCCGTCGTCGCCGCCGCCCTCGGCGCGGGCGTGGTCGCCGACGGCTACGCGGTGGGCAACTCCGTCCCCACCATCGTCTACATGCTGCTCCTCGGCGGCGCCCTCAACGCCGTCTTCGTACCCGAACTGGTCAAGGCCGCCAAGGAGCACGAGGACGGCGGCGCCGCCTACACCGACCGGCTCCTCACCCTCTGCGCCCTCGCCCTCGCCGCCCTCACCGCCGGCGCCGTCCTCGCCGCGCCCCTCGTCGTCGACACCTACACCGACTACACGGGCGGCCAGCGGGACCTCACGATCGCCTTCACGCGCGCGTGCCTCCCGCAGATCCTCTTCCTCGGCCTCTTCACCCTCCTCGGCCAGGTCCTCAACGCCCGCGGCCGCTTCGGCGCCATGATGTGGACCCCGGTCCTCAACAACGTCGTGGTCGTCGCCGTCTTCGGCCTCTTCCTCGTGGTCAGCGACGGCGGAGAACTCACCCCCGGCGAGACCGCCCTCCTCGGCTGGGGCACCACCGCCGGCATCGCCGCCCAGGCCCTCGCCCTGCTGCCCTCGCTGCGCGCCGCCCGCTTCCGCTTCCGGCCCCGCTTCGACTGGCGCGGCAGCGGCCTCACCGCCCCGCTCCGGGCCGCCGGCTGGCTGGTGCTCCTGGTCGCCGTCAACCAGGCCGCCTACTGGGTCACCACCTGGGTCGCCACCTCCACGGGCAGCGCCGAGACCGGCGCGGACGCCGGCCTCGCCGCGGCGACCGGCGGCGTCGCCGGCCTCGCCGTGTACAACAACGCCTACCTCCTGTGGGCCGTCCCGCACGGCATCGTCACCGTCTCCCTCGTCACCGCCCTCATGCCCCGGATGAGCGGCGCCGCCGCCGACGGCGACCTCGCGGGCGTCCGCCGGGACGTCTCCTACGCCCAGCGCACCACGTCCGCCGCCGTCGTCCCCGCCGCCTGCGCCCTCTTCGCCCTCGCCACCCCGCTGATGAGCGCCGTCTTCGGCCACGGCGCCACCGACGAGGCCGACGTCCGCGCCATGGCCTGGACGCTGACCGCCTTCGCCCCCGGCCTGATCGCCTTCTCCGGCCAGTACGTGTGCACCCGCGCCTTCTACGCGCTCCGCGACACCCGCACCCCCTTCCTGCTCAACCTGGTGATCGCCGGCCTCAACGCGGGCCTCTCGCTCGCCGCGTACCACTGGCTGCCCGCCCACTGGGTCGTCGCCGGCATGGCCGCCGGCTACTCGCTCGCCCTCTGGGCCGGCTGGGGACTCACCGCGTACGTCCTCCGGCGGCGCCTCCCCGCGGCGAAGGACGGCGGCGACGGCCTCGGCCGGCTGCTGACCGCCGCGATCCCCGCCACCGGCTACGGGCTCCTCGTCACCGACACCACCGCCCCGGCCGGCGCCGTCCTCTCCGGTCTCGCCGGCGCGGCCACCGTCCTCGGCGTCTTCGCCCTCCTCGCCCGGCCGCTGCGCCTCACCGAGGTCTCCGCCCTCCTGGCCAAGGCCACCGGGCGTCTCACCCGCCGCACCTGACCTCACCCACCAGGAGACTCCCCGAGCCGGGGCCTCCACCGACCCTGGGATACTCCACCCATGCCCCGCGTGCTCCTCATCGAAGACGACCCCTCGGTCCGCGAAGGCGTCGAGCTCGGGCTCCGCCGCCGCGGTCACGAGGTGCGCGCCGCCGCCACCGGCGAGGCCGGCCTCGCCGCCCTCGGCGAGTTCCGCCCCGACCTGCTCCTGCTCGACCTCATGCTGCCCGGCATGAACGGCGTCCAGGTCTGCCGCCGGGTCCGCGAGAGCAGCCAGCTCCCGATCATCATGCTCACCGCCCGCGGCGATGACTTCGACGTCGTCATCGGCCTGGAGGCGGGCGCCGACGACTACATCGTCAAACCGGCCCGCACCGAGGTCATCGAGGCCCGCATCCGGGCCGTCCTGCGCCGCATCGAGGACATCGGCGGCGGCCGGCCCGCCGTCGAGCACCACGGCGCCCTCGCCGTCGACCGGGCCGGCCTCACCGTCGCCAAGAACGGCGAACGCCTCGCCCTCGCCCCCTCCGAGCTCAAGCTCCTGCTCCACCTGACGGCCGCCCCCGAGCAGGTCTTCAGCCGCCAGCAGCTCCTGGAGCACGTGTGGGAGCACAACTACCACGGGGACGCCCGACTCGTGGACGCCTGCGTCCGCAGGCTCCGCGCCAAGATAGAGGACGCCCCCGGCGAGCCCCGCTACATCCAGACCCTGCGGGGCTTCGGCTACCGCTTCGGCCCGCTGTGAAGGCATGCGTGCGCCCCCTCGAGGAGGCCGCCACGGACCCGGCGGAGCGCGGGGAGGGGACCGCGGACGCGCACCGGGACGCCACGTCCGTTCCGGAGGACGGCGCGACCCGGCGCAGCCGGTTCCGGGGCCGCCGCCCCCGTCCCTTCGGCCTGCGCACCCGCATGATCTTCGCCTTCCTCCTCGTCGCGGCCGTCGGCTGCGGCACCACGGCGGCCCTCACCTACCGGGCCGCCCGCAGCGCCGTCCTGGAACAGACCCAGAACACCGCCGTCTCCGCCTTCCGCGAGCAGGTCGACGAGCTCAACGTCT
Source organism: Streptomyces sp. NPDC004435 (assembly GCF_042873895.1). Taxonomy (NCBI): domain Bacteria; kingdom Bacillati; phylum Actinomycetota; class Actinomycetes; order Kitasatosporales; family Streptomycetaceae; genus Streptomyces; species Streptomyces sp. NPDC004435. The sequence continues at coordinate 607,656 of NZ_JBIAMB010000001.1, forward strand.
CCCTGCCCCTCGACGAGGCGTCGCTGCGCGAGCGCCTCCTGTACATCGCCCGCCTGGGCAAGCCCCGCCCCTGGCGGGTCTACGCCGAGTACGGCACCCTCCGCGTCTCCTCCACCGACCGCCCCACCTCCTCCGTCCTCACCCCGGAGCTCAGGGCCCGCGCCCACGCCCGCGAGGGCACCCCGCACACCTCCTTCCAGCGCGTGGTGAAGGCCGGCACCCCCTATCTGACGATGGCCGTCCCCGCGGTCTTCCTCCCCGAGAAGAACGGAACCGCCCAGCCCACCGGCCTCGTCGTCTACGCCGTGATGGAACTGGACGAGGAGGAGGCCAACATCGAGGCGATGGTCACGGCGGCCCGCGACGGCGCCCTGCCCGCCCTCGCCATCGCCCTGATACCCGCGCTGATCGCCGCCCGCAGCGTCCTGCGCCCGGTCCGCGAGCTCCGCCACGCCGCCCGGAGCATGGGCCGGGGCCGGCTCGACACCCGCATCCACGCCAAGGGCAGCGACGAACTCGCCGACCTGGCCCGCACCTTCAACGAGTCCGCCGCCGAGCTGGAACGCTCCGTCACCGAGCTGCGCAGCGCCGAGGCCCGCGCCCGCCGCTTCGCCTCCGACGTCTCGCACGAACTGCGCACCCCGCTCGCCGGGATGCTCGCCGTCACCGAGGTGCTCGACGAGGACGCCGGCACCCTGGACAGCGACACCGCCCGCGCGGTCCGGCTGATCAGCGCCGAGACCGTCAAGCTCGCCGTGCTCGTCGAGGACCTGATGGAGATCTCCCGCTTCGACGCCCGCGCCGCCGAACTCCACACCGACGAGGTCGACGTCGCCGACTGCGTCCGCAAGACCCTCAGCAGCCGGCACTGGACCGACCCGGAGCAGGTCCACGCGGCCCTCGGCGAGGGCATCCGGGCCCGCCTCGACCCCCGCCGCTTCGACGTCGTCGTCGCCAACCTCGTCGGCAACGCCCTGCGGCACGGGCGGGCGCTGGTCACGGTCCGGGTGTACGTGGACCACGACGGCGCCGCCGAGGCCCCCGCCGACTCCGGCGGCACGCTCGTCGTCCAGGTCTCCGACCGCGGCCCCGGCATCCACCCGGACGTCCTGCCACACGTCTTCGAGCGCTTCTACAAGGCCGACCAGGCCCGTACCCGCTCGGCCGGCAGCGGCCTCGGCCTGGCGATCACCCAGGAGAACGTACGGCTGCACGGCGGCACCGTGCGGGCCGGCAACCACCCGGCGGGAGGCGCCGTGTTCACGGTCAGGATCCCGCTGTGAGGCGCTGCCCGCCGCTGCTCGCGCCGGCCGCGCTGCTGGCCGCCGCCCTGCCGCTGCTCGCCGGCTGCGGCATCCAGGGCAGCGACGTGGTGGAGGCGGGCGAGGCGCCCGTCGTCGTGGTGCAGCCCGTCCCCGAGAGCCGGATGCTGCTCTACTACCTCGGCCCCGACGGCGAGCTGATGCCGGTCGCCCGGGAGGTCGGCACCACCTTCGTCCCCCTCCCCGAGCGGACCCTGCCCGGAGGCGAGCGGGAGGAGCTCCCGGACCACGTCGACGGCTCAGGCTTCGAGACGGCCGTCGGGCAGGCGGACGTCCCCGACGTCGCCACCGTGAAGGTGCTCGCCGCCCTGCTCGCGGGCCCCGGCGGCGCCGACCGGGAAGCGGGCCTCACCACGGATCTTCCCGAGACCCAGGAGCTGATCAGGGTCGTGTCGGAGGGGACGGGCGAGGTCCGGCTCCGGACGCCCTTCCTCACCCACGAGCTGTCGGAGCGCGCGCTCGCCCAGCTGGTGTGCACGGCGGCCCACGCCGTGGACCGGTCCGGCACGGCGGCGATCACCGTCGAGGGCCCGGACGGCGCCCTCCCGGCCACGACCTGCGAAGCCGCGGGATCCTGACCTCAGCGGCGCAGGTCCGCGAGGACCGCGTCCGTGAACGGCGTCCACGCCTCGATCGCCCACGGCCCGAAGGCCCGGTCCGTGAGCGCCACACAGGCGGCCCGCGCGTCCGGGTCGATCCACAGGAAGGTGCCGGACTGGCCGAAGTGGCCGAAGGTGCGCGGCGAGGACGTGGTGCCGGTCCAGTGCGGGCTCTTGGCGCCCCGGATCTCGAAGCCGAGCCCCCAGTCGTTCGGCCGCTGGTGCCCGTACCCGGGCAGGATGCCGGTGAGCCCGGGGTACGTGACCGTCATCGCGTCCAGCACCGTGCGGGCGTCGAGCAGCCGGGGCGCCTGCACCTCGGCCGCGAACCGCACCAGGTCGTCCACGGTCGAGACCGCGTCCTTGGCGGGGGAGCCGTCGAGCGACGTGCTCGTCATGCCCAGCGGCTCCAGGACCGCCTGGTGCAGGTAGTCGGCGAAGGAGATGTCGGTCGCCTTGGCGATCAGGTCGCCCAGGACCTCGAAACCGGTGTTGGAGTAGATCCGCCGGGTGCCCGGCGCGGCCTGGACCCGGTTCTCGTCGAAGGCGAGCCCCGAGGTGTGGGCGAGCAGGTGCCGCACCGTCGCCCCCTCGGGCCCGGCCGGCTCGTCGAGGTCGATCGCGCCCTCCTCGTACGCGACGAGCACCGCGTACGCCGCCAGCGGCTTCGTCACCGAGGCGAGCGGGAACCGGTGCCCGGTCGGCCCGTGGCTCCCGGCCACCGTGCCGTCCGCACGGACCACGGCCGCCGCCGCGGTGGGGACGGGCCAGTTCTCGATCGCCGCCAGGCCGGGCACGCTGCTGCTCTCCATGGGGCCGAGCCTACTTGCTTGGAGTGCACTCCAACGTTTTAGCGTGGAGGCATGAGCGTGATCGAGAGCGTCGAGAGCACGACCGGGCCCAGGACCAAGGACCGCTACACGATCAGCGAGGTCGCCGCCCTGACCGGGCTCACCGCGCACACGCTGCGCTGGTACGAGCGGATCGGCCTGATGCCGCACGTCGACCGGACGCACACCGGACAGCGCCGGTTCTCCGAACGGGACCTCGGCTGGCTGGAGTTCGTCGGCAAGCTCCGGCTGACCGGGATGCCGGTGGCGGACATGGTGCGGTACGCGGAGCTGGTGCGCGAGGGCGCCCACACCCACGGGGCGCGGCGCGCCCTCCTGGAGGAGACCCGCAGGGACGTCCTGTCCCGGATCGCCGAGCTCCAGGACACGCTCGCCGTCCTCGACCTCAAGATCGACCACTACGGCACCGTCTGCGGAGGCACCCCGTCATGACCGACAAGATCGACACCGTACGCCTCGGCCCCGGCCGGGACGGCCCCGAGATCGGCGTCCAGGGCTTCGGCGCCATGGGGATCAGCGAGTTCTACGGCTCCACCGACGAGACCGCCGCCCGGGACACCCTCGACGCGGCCCTGGAGGCCGGCGTCACCCTGTTCGACACCGCCGACATCTACGGCAGCGGGACCAACGAGGAGTTCCTCGCCCCCTTCGTCGCCGCCCACCGCGACGAGCTCGTCCTCGCCACCAAGTTCGCCATCGAGCGCGACCCCGCCCGGGCCGCCTACCGGGGCGTCCGCAACGACCGCGGCTACATCCGGCAGGCCGTCGAGGGCAGTCTGCGCCGCCTCGGCGTCGACACCATCGACCTCTACTACATGCACCGGCGCGACCCGTCCGTGCCGTTCGCCGAGTCCGTCGGCGCGATGGCCGAACTCGTCGCCGAGGGCAAGGTGCGCCACCTCGGTCTGAGCGAGGTCACCGGCCCCGAGCTGCGGGAGGCGTTCGCCGTCCACCCGATCGCCGCCCTCCAGTCGGAGTGGTCCCTCTTCTCCCGGGACGTCGAGCGCTCCGCCGTGGCGGCCGCCGCCGAGCTGGGCGTCACCTTCGTCCCGTACTCGCCGCTCGGGCGCGGCTTCCTCACCGGTGCCTTCGCGGACGCCGGCAAGGAGCTGCCGGACGACGACTTCCGCCGCCACCAGCCCCGCTTCACCGGCGAGAACGCCGAGCGGAACGCGGCCCTCCTCGACCCGGTCCGCGCCGTCGCCGCCGCGCACGGGGCGACGCCCGCGCAGATCGCCCTCGCCTGGGTGCAGCAGCGCGGCGCCGTCCACGGGCTGACCGTCGTCCCCATCCCCGGCACCCGCAAGCGGTCCCGTCTGGAGGAGAACGCCGCCGCCACCCGCATCACCCTGACCGGGGCCGAGCTCGCCGCCCTCGAACCCCTCGCCGGCCTGGTGGCGGGCGACCGCTACCCGGACATGAGCCTCACCTCGGCCGCCCGCGAGCTCTGACCGCCCCACCCCCGGGACTCCGCACGCGAGGCCCGGGGCACGGGCGGTCGAACGCACGCGAGGCGCTGGGCGGGGGCTCACGCGAGGCTCTGCGGAGGGGCTCACGCGAGGCCTGGGGCGGGGGCTCACGCGAGGCCCAGGGCGAAGGCGGCGAAGCCCGCCGCGAGCAGTCCCGCGAGCGTGCGGCGGGCCGGGCCGGTGCGCGCCCACGGCGACTCGAAGCCGCGCGCGTACCGCCCGATGAGGACCAGCAGTCCGGCGAAGACCGGCATCCAGGCCAGCCGGGCCAGGATCCAGCCGACCGAGTCCGGCGCCCCGACGAGACCGGGCACCTCGCCCAGGTACGAGGCGGGCACCGCCGCCGCGAGCATCGCGGTCTGGTGCCAGCACAGGATCGTCATGGCCGACAGGTTGATCACGACGACCGGCGCCCACAGCGCGGGCCGCCGCAGCAGCCGCCCGAGCCGGTCCCGCAGCAGGATCGCGGCCCCGCTCTGGGTGGCGGCGAGCGCCAGGACCAGCAGCGACGGCGGATGAGAGTTGGTGCGGGCCTCACCGGGGACGCCGACCATCGACGCCGGGTAGCCGAAGGCGAGCAGCAGCGCGGCGAAGAGCGCCGCACCGCCGAGCAGCAGGGCCCAGGCGTGCCGGCGGTTCACCCGGCCCTCGCCCCAGGAGACGCCGAGCTGGTACGCGAAGAGCCAGCCCGGCAGGATGTTCAGCAGGCTCAGCCAGGACGGCACGGCGTCCGCGTACGGGCCGTACCGCAGGAAGTCCACGACGGCGACCGAAGCGAGCAGCGGGGCGGCGGCCCACACCCCGAGCCGGCGCGCGGCCCACACGCAGAGCGGGGTCAGCGCCGTCACCACGGTGTACACCCCGACGAACCACAGCGGCTGGATCACCAGCGTCGACGCCGTCCGCAGGGTGTCCACCGGGACACCGAGGCCGTGGTGGAGCAGCGGCAGCAGCACCGCCCACACGGCGGTCACCCCGAGCACCGGCCGGCCGAGCCGGGCGAGCCGCCCGCCGAGCCAGGCCCGGTCGGTGCCGGTCCACCGGCGGTAGGACAGGACGGAGGCGTAGCCGCCGACCAGGAAGAAGATCCCCAGCATCTGGAGGATCCAGCTGGCCGGGGCGAGGGCGCCGAAGGTCGCGAGCGGCGAGGCGTTGTGGATCGCGCCGTCGCCGGAGAGGGTGAAGCCGCCGAGCAGCCAGTGGCCGGTGGGCACGGCGAGCAGCGCCAGGGCCCGCAGGCCGTCGACGGCACGGTCGCGGTGGGCGGGGGTGCCGGCCTCGATCTTCCGGACGAGCGTCTTCATCGGACGTCCCCCTCGGCGATCGCGGCGAAGGCGCGCAGCGAGGAGGTGCCGGGCGCGAAGTAGCCGTCGTGGCCCTTCGCGTCCCGCGCGGGCACGACCCTGGCGCCGAACTCGGGCGTCGTGGGGTCGGTGTCGTGGCCGTAGCCGGCGACGGCCACGTTCGGCACCCGGTCGATCCAGTCCGTCGGGTCCTTCGCCGCCCACACCCGGGCCGTGGTCCGCAGCCCGGCCACGTTCTCCGCCCGCATGCCGGGGGAGCCGAACACCACCAGGTCCTTGGCCTTCAGCCGGTGCGCGGCGATCCCGCAGACCACGGAGCCGTAGCTGTGGCAGAACACGGACGGCTCGGGGCGCACCCCGGCGGCCCGCAGCCCGTCGGCGAAGCGGGCCAGCCGCTCGGCACCGGCTTCCGCCAGCTCGCCCGAGGCGGCGTCGAGGCCGACGCCGAGCGGGGTGGTGTAGCCGGCCCAGGCGACCACGGCCGTACGTCCGCCGGTCGCCGTCCGCAGGGCGGTGGCCTTCCGGGTGAGGGAGTCCATCCGCCCGGCGTCGACGTCGGAGCCCGGCACCAGCACCGCGATCCGCTCGGCCTTCGCCAGGTCCCCGTAGACCAGTACCGTCTGCCCCCGGCCCCGGGCGTCGTGCGCCAGGACCCGGGCTCCCGGGTACGTCTCGTGCGAGGTGCGGGCGTTGGCCGCGTACCGGAGGTCGAGCGGGGCCCCGTCCAGATTCCCGACCACCGTCGGGTGCGCCCGCACGAGCCGTCGCCGCTCCTGGGGGCCGAGCCCGGCGAAGAAGCGGGCGACCGCGGCCGGGTCCATCAGCTCGGGGTCGGGCAGACCCGCCGCCCGCCACTCGGCGGTCCCGGCCGGCGGCCCGGTCACCGGCTCCTGCGCGGTCCCGGACGCCCAGCCCGCCGTCCCCGCGACGACCGCCGCCACCATGGCGGCGGTCACCAGGGTCCTCGTGATGCGGCGCATGTCCGCCCTCCCTCTCTCGCTGTCGGCGACGCGCTGTCGGCGACTCGTTGTCGGCGAGAGGAAGGTAGGAAGACGGTGGGTGACGGCACGTCACACCGGGGAGCCAACTCCCGTGCCATACCGGGGTAGGGGGTGGACGAGGCGCCCGCCCCCGGCCGGTGGTGGGGCTAGCCCCCGGGGGTCACCAGGCCCGACTCGTAGGCGAAGACCACCGCTTGGGCGCGATCGCGCAGGTCGAGCTTGGCGAGCACCCGCCCGATGTGGGTCTTCACGGTCTGTTCGGCGAGCACGAGCCGCTCCGCGATCTCCTGGTTGGACAGGCCCCGGGCGATCAGCTCCAGCACCTCGGTCTCACGTGGTGTCAGACCGTTGAGCCGGAGCGCCGTCACGTCCTTGCGGGCGGCGGGGCGACTGGCGGCGAAGTCAGCGATGAGCCGGCGGGTCACGGACGGCGCGAGCAGCGCGTCGCCCGCCGCCACGATCCGCACGGCGGCGATCAGGTCGGCCGGCGGGGCGTCCTTGAGCAGGAACCCGGAGGCCCCGGCCCGCAGCGCTTCGTACACGTAGTCGTCGACGTCGAAGGTGGTCAGCATCAGCACCTTGGGCCGGTGGGTCGCCCCGGCCGGCGGGTGCAGGATCTCCCGGGCCGCCGCGAGCCCGTCCAGCTCCGGCATCCGCACGTCCATCAGCACGACGTCGGGGTGGACGGCCCGCGCCACCTCGACGCCCTGCCGTCCGTCCGCCGCCTCACCGACCACGTCGATGTCGCTCTGCGCGGCCAGCAACGCGGCGAACCCCGCCCGCACCATCGCCTGGTCGTCCACGATGATCACCCGAATGGTCACACGGCATCCTTGCTCGTCGTTCGTTCCCCTGAACGCCCGACCCTAGGCGATCCCCGCCCGAGCGCCCGCGCCCGCGAGGCCCCGCCCGCGCGACCCCGCCCCGTGCGACCGCGCCCGCGCGACCGCGCCCGCGAGGCCCGACGGCCGGCCTGGGTGTCGGTGGTGCGGGTGTGCACCGCGCGACCGCGGCCGCGCGGCCCGACGCGAGGCTGCCGGAGCGCCTTCCTCGCTCCGTATGCCCGCCAGTGGGGGCCGAGTCCCGGCCGCCACGTGACTCGACACGCCGTCAGGCCGCCGCCGGGTCGTCCGCGGTGAGCGGCACGAGCGGCAGTCGGGCCGCGATGCGGAAGCCGCCGTCCGGGAGGGGGCCGGTGTCGAGGGTGCCGCCCGTCAGCCGGACGCGCTCGCGCATCCCGACCAGACCGTGCCCGGTACCGGTGCTCTCCAGGGGCGAGACCGGCTCCGCCGCCGGGCCGTTGACCACCAGGACCGTCAGCCGGCCGGACCCGTCCTCACGCACCGACACCCGGGTCGGGGCGCCGGGTGCGTGCCGCACCACATTGGCCAGCGCCTCCTGCACGATCCGGTACGCGGAGAGGCCCACCGCCTGCGGTACCTCGGTCCGTCCGTCCACGAGCTCCGTGGCGAGCGACAGCTCGGCCGGCACGCCCGCCCGCACCGTCGCCTCCACCAGCTGCTGGAGCCGGTCCAGGCCGGGCTGCGGCGCCCGCTCTCCCTCGCTGCCGTCGCTGCGGAGCACCGCGAGCAGCCGCCGCATCTCGGCCAGCGACTCCCGCGCGCTGCCCGCGATCGACGCGAACTCCTCCCGGGCCGCCTCCGGAAGCTCCGGTATCCGGTACGGGGCGGAGTCCGCCTGCACGGTGATCACCGACATGTGGTGGGCGACCACGTCGTGCAGCTCGCGCGCGATCCGGGCCCGCTCCTCCAGGAGCGTCCGGCGGGCCCGCTCGGCCTCGCTGATCGTCTCCTGCTCGGCGAGTCTTCGCTGCGCGTCGCTCCGCGCCCGTATCACCGAGGTGAGCAGGAGCAGCACGCCGCTGAGAACGAAGAGGAGCGTGCTGACGCCCGTGTCGCCGTAGGGCCGCACGGTCTCCAGGAGATAGCCGGCCGCGCCGGTGGCGAGCCACACGCCGATGAGGGTGCGGCGCGGCTCGCGCAGCCCGAGCGCGAGCATCAGGGCGCAGTACCCGACGACGACCGGCGGGGTCCACGGCCACAGCTGGGCCCGGGGTCCGTCGGAGGCCATCAGGACGAGCGCCCCGGCGATGTCGGCGGGCAGCACGACCCACCAGGCCTGGAGCGGCCGGGTGGTGGCGAGCAGCAAGGGCGCGGTCTGCGCGGTGGCGAGCGCTCCGGCCAGCGCGCCGGGCACGTCGTAGTCGTTGATGAGGAGGTGGACGGTGACCGGGAGCAGGGAGGCGACGAGCGCGACTCCGAACGCGTACGGCAGCAGCCGCATCCACCAGGACGAGGCGGCCGCGAAGGGCGCGGAGCCCGGCGCGGCGGGTGCGGCGAAGGTGGCCTCCAGGGCTTGGAGGGCCACCCGCCACCAGCTCTGGAGCCGCGCCGCGACCCGCCGCGGCTCCGGCCGCTTCTCGAACGCTTTCATGTCGAGTCAGCCTAGGTCGGCGGCCCGGCCCCGTCGTCGTACCAGGGGTGACAATCGCGGATCAGACCCTGGTATGACGGCGCGCGACCTTGGTCGCGCGCCCCGCGCCCGGTCCGCCGCCCGGCCCGCCGGCCGGTCCGCCCCCGGCCCGCCGCCCGCTCAGCCGGCCGATCCGCTGCCCGGTTGTCCGCTGCCCGGCCCGCCGGCCGGTTCGCCGCCCGGCGCCGCTACAGCTCGGCGAGCAGTTCCGTCTTCTTCGCCGTGAATTCCTCGTCCGTCACCAGACCCGCCTGATGCAGTTCGCTCAGGTGGCGAATCCTTTCAGCAATGGCGCCGGGATCCCCGTGCGCCGTGCTGCGCGCCCCCGCGGGGACGGGGGTGCGGTCCTTGGCGCGGATCGCCGCGAGGACGGCCGCCGCGAACGGGAGGGAGTCGTGGACCGGACCGTAGCCGAGGCCGAAGACGACCGAGGCCGGATCGTGGTCGGGCCGCTCGGGCCGCGCCGCACCGCCCCGGGGGAGCAGCCGCAGGAAGCCGCCGGGGGAGTCGGGCGTCCGCCACTCGACCCCGCTCAGCTCCCGGACCCGGAAGGACTGGTCGCCCGTCTTCCACTTCTCCGACGTGGCCATCGTCGAGGACCAGCGGAAGGACACCTCGGACGTCCCGTCGAACGTCGCCTTCCCGTCGTACGCCTTGAAGGAGCGCGGTCCCTGCGGCGCCGCGACGAGGAAGCCGCTGTCGAGCCGGTCCGCCGGGTCCGGGGGGATCACCGCGGCCAGCTCGTCGCGCCAGCGCGCGGCGAGCTCCTCCCGGTCGGCGGGCAGCGCCAGCCGGTACGGGTCGCAGGTCTCCTTCAGCTGCCCCGCCGCCGCCTCCATCAGCGGATCGGCGCCCGGTCGCGGCACGGCGTGCAGCACGACGGTCCCGCGCCGGCCCGGCGCGAGCACCGCCGAGGCCAGCGCCTCGTACGGCACGCGTCGCTCACGCAGCGCCTGGAACAGCCTCGGCGTACGGATCCCCCGTTCGAAGCGGATGACAAGTGCGTCGCTCTCCAGCTCCCAGGTGGCATGAATTCCGGCCAGCACATCACCCATACGCCTCATCGTATGCGGCGCGTGGCCGTGCGTCGCCCCTCGGAACTATCAGGAAATTCCGTGATCTACGCGCGTCAGAAGCCGCCGCCGCCGGAGATTCCGCCGTGGCACGCGGGGGTGGCGGGGGCGCAGACGACCCGTTCGAAGGCTCCGGCGCCGATCGCCGCGAAGTTGCCGAGGCTTTCCGTGCCCGGCTCGAAATAGCCGCTGTGCCCGGCCGCGCCCGCCGCCGAGACCAGCCGTGCGCCGAACTCCGGCGCCACCGGATCCGCCCCGTGCCCGACCCCGCCGAACTCCAGATGGGGCACGTCCCCGATCCAGTCGCCGGCGTCCCGCATGGCCCATATCCGGGCCGGAGTGCTCAGCTCCGCGGCCGTCTCCGCCCGCATTCCCGGGCTGCCGGCCACCGCCAGGTCGGTCACCCGCTCCGGCAGCCGGGGCGCGGCGAGCCCGCAGAGCACGGAGCCGTAGCTGTGGCAGAAGAGCGCCACCCGGGCCTTGCCCGGCAGCCCCTCGGTGAGCCGGACCAGCCGGTCGGCACCGGTCGCGGCGAGCCGGCCGGTCGCCGCGTCCACGCCCACCCGGGCCGGCGCGGTGTAGCCGGCCCAGGCGATGACCGCGACCCGGGCGCCGGGCGCGGTGCGCCGCTCGGCCTCGTACAGCGCCCGCGCCATGCCGACGGGGGCGGTGTACTGCCCGTGCGTCTTCTGGAAGGTGAGGAGGTGGGTGTCGACCCCGGGCACGATCACCGATATCCGCCGCGCGCGCTCCAGATCGCCCAGCACCTCGGCCGCCCGGCCCGTGCCGGTGGGGTCGAAGGCGAGGATCCGGCGCCCCGGGGTCAGCAGGGAGCGGAAGCGATCCACCCGTCGGCGGGCCTCGTGCCGGCCCTCGGCGGAGAGCCTGGGGTCGTCGAGGCGGGGCCGCTCGGCCGCCAGCGCGCGGGTGAGGCCGATCCGGTTGGCGCGGTAGCGCAGCGCCGGTGGGGCCCCGTCGAGGTTGCCGACGACGAAGGGGTGTCGCTCGGCGAGACCGGCGGCGCGGGCCGGTCCGAGCGCGTCGAACCAGTCCGCGACGGTACGGGGCGGGGCGGTGGCCGGGTCGGGCGGCGGTGCGTCGCCGATCCGCTCCCGCCCCCAGGCGGACAACGCGGCCTCCATGGAGGTCCCGGAGGGCGGCCGGTGCCGCAGGGCGGTCCATCCGGTGGTGGCCAGCATCACGAGGACCACACCCAGCACGAGCAGGGTGCGCAGGACGGTCAGGGACGGTGGCACGTCGACGGAGGTCACGGGCGCACACCCTAGACGGCGAAGATGACGGAACCGTCCCGGCCGCCGGAGCACCGCCTTCCGCGGCTCCGCCCCGTCGGCCCCTCCCCGGCACCGGCCGGGACCCGCGCCCGCCGGGCCCGCCGGAGCGGCGTCCAGCCGCCGAAATCCCCCTGGTGGAAGGCGTTCAGGCGCCGGAACCCGGTTCCCGCCAGTGCAGCGAGAGCGCCGGGCCCAGGTGGTCCAGGTACCACTCGGTGAGGGCCCGGATCCCCTCAAGGCTCCGGTCCGGTCCCTTGCCCCACATCTGCCCGGTGACGCGCATCACGCCGCTGAAGGCGGCCACCGCGATCCGGGGCCTCGGGTCGGCGTCCACGTCGAGCCCCTCGCGGCGGGCGACCAGCCGGGCGATGGTCTCCTCCATCTCGCTGGAGCGCCGCAGGTGCGCGGCGAGCAGCGCGGGCGTCGACTCGATCATGAAGAAGGTCCGCAGGTACAGCTCGACCGGGACGATCCGGTCGATCGTGTCGCCCACGCGGTCCCACGAGGCGAGCACCGCGTTGCGCATCGCGTCGAACGGGCCCTCCTCGTCCGGGCGCAGCGCCAGCGCCCGGACGAACTCCTCCTCCACGATCCGCTGGACCGCGAACGCGACCTCCTCCTTGGAGGAGAAGTAGCGGAAGAAGGTCCGCTGGGAGACCTCGACCGCGTCGACGATCTCGTCGACGGTCGTCGCCTCGTACCCCTGGGTGGTGAAGAGCTCCAGGGCGACCCGGACGAGCGCGTCGCGGGTGCGCTGCTTCTTCCGCTCGCGCAGGCCGGGCGCGGGCACGGTCACGGAGTCTCTTTTCGGTCGATCGCAGGATGTTCTACCTGCTCAGGGTACCTGTGAGCTACATGACAGTTACCGACGCGTGAATCACTTTGTCAATTGTCAGTGACTGTCACTAGCCTCGTTCCCATGACTAGTCAGACCACCGTGGAAAAGGCCCCGCAGGGCCAGGGGGGCGCCGGGGAGCCAGGTCCGGTCCCGGCGAAGGGCCTGCGCGGCCACCCCTGGCTGACCCTGTTCGCCGTCGCGGCCGGCGTCATGATGGTGGCGCTCGACGGCACGATCGTGGCCATCGCCAACCCCGCCATCCAGGCCGACCTCGGCGCCACCCTGGACCAGCTCCAGTGGATCACCAACGGCTACCTGCTCGCGCTCGCCGTCGCCCTGATCACCGCCGGCAAGCTCGGCGACCGCTTCGGCCACCGCCAGACCTTCCTCATAGGCATCGCGGGCTTCGCCGCCGCCTCCGCCGCCATCGGCCTCTCCGACTCGATCGCCTTCGTGATCGCCTTCCGGGTGCTCCAGGGCCTCTTCGGCGCCCTGCTGATGCCGGCCGCGCTCGGCCTGCTGCGCGCCACCTTCCCCGCCGAGAAGCTGAACATGGCCATCGGCATCTGGGGCATGGTCATCGGCGCCTCCACGGCGGGCGGCCCGATCCTCGGCGGCTTCCTCGTCGAGCACGTGAGCTGGCAGTCCGTCTTCTTCATCAACGTGCCGGTCGGCGTGCTCGCGCTCGCCCTCGGCCTGATCATCCTGAGGGACCACCGCGCCGAGAACGCGCCGCGCTCCTTCGACGTGGTCGGCATCGCGCTGCTCTCCGGCGCGATGGGCCTGCTGGTCTGGAGCCTCATCAAGGCCGGCGCCGACTGGGGCTGGACCAGTGGCAACACGTGGGGCTGCCTGCTCGGTTCGATCGTCCTCTTCGCCGTCTTCGCGGTCTGGGAGACGAAGGTCAAGGAGCCGCTCATCCCGCTGGCCATGTTCCGCTCCGTGCCGCTCTCGGCCGGCGTGGTGCTGATGGTCCTGATGGCCTTCGCCTTCATGGGCGGCCTCTTCTTCGTGACCTTCTACCTCCAGGGCGTGAAGGGGCTCGGCCCGATCGACGCCGGTCTGAGGCTCCTCCCGCTGACCGCGATGATGATCGTCTCCTCGCCGCTGGCCGGCGCGCTCATCACGAAGTTCGGCCCGCGGGTGCCGCTCGTCGGCGGCATGGTCTGCACGGCCGCCGCGATGTTCGGCATGATCACGCTCTCGGCCGACACGGGCACCCTGACCATGTCCCTCTGGTTCGCCCTCCTCGGCCTGGGTCTCGCCCCGGTCATGGTCGGCGCGACCGAGGTCATCGTCGGCAACGCCCCGCTGGAGCTCTCCGGCGTCGCCGGCGGTCTCCAGCAGGCCGCCATGCAGGTCGGCGGCGCGCTGGGCACCGCGGTGCTCGGCGCGGTCATGTCCTCCAAGGTCGCCGGCGCCTTCGAGGAGAACTGGAAGGAGGCCGGCATCCCCGTCCCGGCCGACCCGCGCCTGGAGGAGGCCGCCGAGTTCGGCATGGCGCCGGAGGCCATGAAGGAGGCGCCCGGCATGACCCCGGACCTCTTCGCCAAGATCTCCGACGTCATCCACGACACCTTCCTCCAGGGCATGGGCCTGGCCTTCACCGTCGCCGGTGTCGTCGCCGTGGTCGCGGCCCTGGTCGCCACCCTGACCAAGCGCGGCGAGAACGCGCAGGCGGGCATGGGCGGCGGGCACATCTGACCCCGACCTTCCCTAGGGGGCCGTCACCCGTTCGAAGGAACGGGGGCGGCCCCTCTTCCGTTCGGGGGGTCCCCTCCTCCATGATCGTGATTACAGAGAGTGACGACATGGGGGGTTGATCTGTATGAACGTGAAGGTGTCGACCGTGCTCGTGGGGGTGGCCGTCCTGCTCCTGGCCGTGCTCCCGGCCTCGGCCGGGCCCGGAGCCTCGGCCGCCCCGGGCGCATCGGCGGCCCCGGCCGCCGGGACGGCGCTCGGGACGTGCGGGCCCGGGCGGCTCTGTCTCTGGCCGAAGCCCGACTTCAGGGGCCGGCCGCGGACGTACGAACTGGCGACGACGGACCTCGACAGCTGCGTCGCCCTCCCGGCCGGCGCCTCGGCCCAGTCCCTCGCCGTCCGCACGGGACGGCCGGTGACGACGTACCAGTCGGAGGAGTGCGCGGAGGCGGGCGAGTTCGAGACCTACCCGGGCCGGGGGACCTGGGTCCCGCAGACGCCCTACGAGGTCAGAGCCTTCAAGCTCTGGGAGCGCTAGACGCCCCGGGCGCCGGCACCCCCGCCCGGCATGGCACCCGGTACGGCCTCCGTCCCCCCGTCCGCCGCGGATCCTGTTACGGCGTCCGATCCGGCCTCCGGTACGGAGTCCGATCAGGCCTCCACTACGGAGTCCGATCGGCCTCCATTACGGACTCCGATCCGGCTGCCGGTACGGCTCGCGGCGCAGCCTCCGCCAGGCCTCCCCGCGCGACCGCCTGCCGTCCGGCCTGCGGCGGCACCGGGCCCGAGAGGCGGGCCACCTCGGCGCGGAGCTCGCGGACCTCCCGGGTCAGGGCCTCCAGCAGCTCCGTCTGACGGCGCTCCACCGCGTCGTCCCGCTCGAAGCGGGAGATGAACCAGGCCGCGATGTTGGCCGTGACCACACCCAGCAGGGCGATGCCCGAGAGCATCAGCCCCACCGCGAGCACCCGCCCGAGTCCGGTCGTCGGCGCGTGGTCGCCGTAGCCGACCGTCGTCATCGTGGTGAAGGACCACCAGACGGCGTCGCCCAGGGTCCTGATGTTGCCGTCCGGCGCGTCCCGCTCCACGTGCAGCACCGCGAGCGAGCCGAACATCATCAGCCCGACCACCGCGCCCGCCACATAGGTGGTGAGCGTTATCTGCGGGGCCATCCGGGCCCGCCGGCCCACGAGAAGGAGGGTGGAGACCAGACGCAGCAGCCGCAGCGGCTGTACCAGCGGCAGCAGGACCGCGAGGAGGTCGAGGGGGTGGGAGCGGACGAAGGCCCAGCGGGCCGGAGCGAGGCACAGCCGGACGAGGTAGTCCAGGGCGAAGACGCCCCACACCGCCCACTCCACCCGGTGGCACAGCCGGTGCACCCACGGCTCGGCGCCGGGCGCGACGATCGGCACGGCGTACGCGACGCCGAAGGCCACCGCCAGCACCAGCAGCGGGGTCTGGGTGCGCTCTTCCCAGCGGACCTGCGGGGGGCGCTCCTTCTTCATGGACATGCGGGGCATCGTAAGGAACGCGTCAGGGAGGAACGCGTCGGGGGCGGTGGGAGCGCCGCTCCCACCGCCCCCGACCAGGCGCTACCGACCGCCGCGCGCGGTCAGGCGTCGCCGCCCGCGGGCCCCGGGTCGGCGGCCGCCACGTCCAGGAGCTGGTAGCGGTCCACCGCCTGCTTCAGGACCGCCCGGTCCACCTTGCCCTCGCGGGCCAGCTCCGTCAGCACCGCCAGGACGACCGACTGGGCGTCGATGTGGAAGTACCGGCGGGCGGCGCCGCGGGTGTCCGCGAAGCCGAAGCCGTCGGCGCCGAGCGAGGTGTACGGGCCGGGGATCCAGCGGGAGATCTGGTCCGGCACCGAGCGCATCCAGTCCGAGACCGCCACGAAGGGGCCCTCGGCGGACTGGAGCTTGCGGGTCACGTACGGGACGCGCTGCTCCTCGTCAGGGTGGAGCAGGTTGTGCTCCTCGACCGCCACGGCCTCGCGGCGCAGCTCGTTCCAGGAGGTCGCGGACCAGACGTCGGCCCGCACGTTCCACTCCTCGGCCAGGATCCGCTGCGCCTCGATCGCCCACGGGACGGCGACACCGGAGGCCATGATCTGCGCCGGGATCGAGCCCGCCTCGGCCCGCTTGAAGCGGTGGATGCCCTGGAGGATGCCCTCCACGTCCACGTCCTCCGGCTCGGCCGGGTGCTGGATCGGCTCGTTGTAGACCGTCAGGTAGTAGAAGACGTCCTCCGCCTGGGGGCCGTACATCCGGCGCAGACCGTCCTTGACGATGTGCGCGATCTCGAAGCCGAACGCCGGGTCGTAGGAGAGGCAGGCCGGGTTCGTCGAAGCGAGGAGGTGCGAGTGTCCGTCCGCGTGCTGGAGGCCCTCGCCGGTCAGCGTGGTGCGGCCGGCGGTGGCGCCCAGGACGAAACCGCGCGCGAGCTGGTCGGCCATCTGCCAGAACTGGTCACCGGTCCGCTGGAAGCCGAACATCGAGTAGAAGACGTAGACCGGGATCAGCGGCTCGCCATGGGTGGCGTAGGCCGAGCCGGCGGCGATCAGCGAGGCCGTGCAGCCGGCCTCGGAGATGCCGTCGTGCAGCATCTGGCCGGTCGGGGACTCCTTGTAGGCGAGGAGGAGTTCACGGTCCACCGCCTCGTACTGCTGCCCCAGCGGGTTGTAGATCTTGGCGCTCGGGAAGAAGGAGTCCATGCCGAAGGTGCGGTACTCGTCCGGCGCGATCAGCACGAAGCGCTTGCCGATCTCCTTGTCCCGCATCAGGTCCTTCAGCAGCCGGACGAAGGCCATCGTGGTGGCGATCGACTGCTGGCCCGAGCCCTTGCGGACCGCCGCGTAGGTCTGGTCGTCCGGGAGCGCCAGCGGCTTGGACCGCACGACCCGGGTCGGCACGTAGCCGCCGAGCGCGTTGCGGCGGTCGTGCATGTACTGGATCTCCTCGGAGTCCCGCCCCGGGTGGTAGTACGGCGGCAGGCCGGACTCCAGTTCCTTGTCGGTCACCGGGATGTGCAGCCGGTCGCGGAAGCGCTTGAGGTCGTCGACCGTCAGCTTCTTCATCTGGTGGGTGGCGTTGCGGCCCTCGAAGTTGGGGCCCAGGGTCCAGCCCTTGACGGTCTGCGCCAGGATCACCGTCGGCTGGCCCTTGTGGGCCTTGGCCGCCGCGTAGGCCGCGTAGATCTTCTTGTGGTCGTGGCCGCCGCGCCCCAGGTGGAGGATCTGGTGGTCGGACATGGATTCGACCATCGCCCGCAGCCGGTGGTCGTCGCCGAAGAAGTGGTCGCGGATGTACGAGCCGGTCTCGGTCGCGTAGGTCTGGAACTGCCCGTCCGGCGTGGTGTTCAGCCGGTTCACCAGGATGCCGTCCCGGTCCTGCGCGAGCAGCGGGTCCCAGGAGCGGTCCCAGATCAGCTTGATGACGTTCCAGCCGTTGCCCCGGAAGATCGACTCCAGTTCCTGGATGATCTTGCCGTTGCCGCGGACCGGGCCGTCGAGCCGCTGGAGGTTGCAGTTGACGACGAAGGTCAGGTTGTCGAGGCCCTCGCGGGCCGCGATGGAGAGCTGGCCGAGCGACTCGACCTCGTCCATCTCGCCGTCGCCGAGGAAGGCCCACACGTGCGAGGCGGAGGTGTCGGCGATCCCGCGCGCCTCCATGTACCGGTTCATCCGCGCCTGGTAGATCGCGCCGAGCGGGCCGAGGCCCATCGACACCGTCGGGAACTCCCAGAAGTCCGGCATCAGCCGGGGGTGCGGGTACGAGGACAGCCCGTTCGGGTACTTCGACTTCTCCTGCCGGAAGCCGTCCAGCTGCGTCGTGGTCAGCCGGTCGAGGAGGAACGCGCGGGCGTAGATGCCGGGGGAGGCATGGCCCTGGAAGAAGATCTGGTCGCCGCCGTCGCCCTCGTCCTTGCCCCGGAAGAAGTGGTTGAAGCCCACGTCGTAGAGGGAGGCCGAGGAGGCGAAGGTGGCGATGTGGCCGCCGACGCCGATGCCCGGGCGCTGGGCGCGCGAGACCATCACGGCCGCGTTCCAGCGGGTGGCGTTGAGGACCTTGCGCTCGATCTCCTCGTTGCCGGGGAAGAAGGGCTCGTCCTTGGTGGCGATGGTGTTGACGTAGTCCGTGCTGCGCATCTCGGGCACGGCCACCCGCTTCTCGCGGGCGCGTTCGATCAGCCGGAGCATCAGGTAGCGGGCCCGCTCCCGGCCCCGCTCGTCGACGGCCGCGTCGAGGGAGTCGAGCCACTCCTGGGTCTCTTCGGGGTCGAAATCCGGGACCTGGCTGGGAAGGCCGCCAATGATGATCGGGTTGCGATCGGATCCGGGAGCCACGCTGTTCCTTCGCTGGTCGGGGGGAGCCCCAGGAGGGAGGGGAGCCCCGTTGAGGCCGGGATGTCCGAGGCCGGTGACGTCCATCGTGTACCCGGCTCGCGGCACACGTCATCTTTACCGAGAGGTAATCCTTCCCGCGCCCTCCCCGCGCAAGGGGTGTGGTCAAATCGCAACCTTACGCCCAATCCGCGCATGCGTTCCGGCGAAGCGTTCGGCAGACTGAAACCGCAGAAGCCCGCGAAGCGGGACGAATCGTGTACGCCCGATCACGGAGAGCTGCCGGCGGCGGCCGGAAGTTGCGGTGAGACGGCCCCAAACGTCACCGTTTCGGCGGTCTCCACGGCCGGGTACTTGCGCGATCCGCCCCGTCACGTGTGGACTACGGCCAGCGCCGCGCGCATGCGCGGCCCGAGCATTTTCCGATACATGATCAGGAGGCAAGCCGTGAGCGCGACCGCGGACCACGCGGAGGAGCGGACCAACCCGGCGACGAGGCTGGGGTTCGAGCCCGGACAGGTGGTCCAGGAGATCGGCTACGACGACGACGTCGACCAGGATCTCCGAGAAGGCATCGAGTCCATCATCGGCCAGGAGCTCGTGGACGAGGACTACGACGACGTCGCAGACGCCGTCGTCCTCTGGTTCCGTGACGAGGACGGTGATCTCACCGACGCACTGGTGGACAGCATCGGTCTGCTGGAGGACGGCGGCAACATCTGGCTGCTGACCCCCAAGACCGGCCGCGACGGCTACATCGAGCCGAGCGACATCAACGATGCCGCGCAGACCGCTGGTCTCTCCCAGACCAAGAGCATCAGCGTCGCCAAGGACTGGACGGGCACCCGCCTGGCCGCTCCCAAGCGCTGAGCCCCCGAGGGCCCCGCCGGCGGCGGCGCGCGGCGGGCCGCCGGCCAGGCCGTAGGGTGGGGTTCACCGGTTCGGCCCAGAGGCCGGGCCCCGTCGAAGGGATGCGTACGCGATGGCGATCGAGGTCGGCACCAAGGCCCCCGATTTCGAGCTCAAGGACAACCACGGGCGCACCGTGAGGCTCTCCGACCTCCGCGGCGAGAAGAACGTGGTGCTGCTCTTCTACCCCTTCGCCTTCACCGGCGTGTGCACCGGCGAGCTGTGCGAGCTCCGCGACAACCTGCCGGCGTTCGTCAACGACGACACCCAGCTCCTCGCCGTCTCCAACGACTCCATCCACACCCTGCGCGTCTTCGCCGAGCAGGAGGGCCTGGAGTACCCGCTGCTCTCCGACTTCTGGAAGCACGGCGAGGTGTCCCGCGCCTACGGCGTCTTCGACGAGGACAAGGGCTGCGCCGTCCGCGGCACCTTCATCATCGACAAGGAGGGCGTCGTCCGCTGGACGGTCGTCAACGCCCTGCCGGACGCCCGCGACCTCGACGCCTACGTGAAGGCCCTCGAAACCCTCTGAGCCCGCCGGGGCGGACCGGAAATCGGCGGCTTCGCGCCGACACCCCCGATTCCCCGGGCGAATCGTCTGTTTCGACTGGGAACCCGTCACTAGGATCCAGTCGTTGATCCGATGCCAACGCACGACTGGGGGCGCTGCCCCTGAAACCAATGGAGGGACTCGTGGGAGTCAGCCTCAGCAAGGGCGGCAACGTCTCGCTGACCAAGGAGGCCCCTGGCCTCACCGCCGTGACCGTCGGTCTGGGCTGGGACGTCCGCACCACCACCGGTACGGACTTCGACCTCGACGCCAGCGCCATCCTGGTGAGCGAGGCCGGCAAGGTGCGGAACGACCAGGACTTCGTCTTCTTCAACAACCTCAAGAGCGCCGACGGTTCCGTCGAGCACACCGGTGACAACCTCACCGGTGAGGGCGAGGGCGACGACGAGCAGGTCAAGGTCAACCTGGCCGGCGTGCCGGCCGAGGTGGCCAAGATCGTCTTCCCGGTGTCCATCTACGACGCCGAGAACCGCCAGCAGTCCTTCGGCCAGGTGCGCAACGCGTTCATCCGCGTCGTGAACCAGGCCGGCGGCGCCGAGATCGCGCGGTACGACCTCTCCGAGGACGCCTCGACCGAGACCGCCATGGTCTTCGGCGAGCTGTACCGCCACGGCGCGGAGTGGAAGTTCCGCGCGGTCGGCCAGGGTTACGCCTCGGGTCTGCGCGGCATCGCGCAGGACTTCGGCGTCAACGTCTGAGCCGAACACCTTCAGGGCCGTCCGGGCCGGGCCGACGAGGCCCGGGACCGGACCCCGCTCGACGACGTCCGGCGCCGCACCTCACGTGCGGCGCCGGACGTGCCTCATGGCAGCAGCATCCACCGGGGAGGAACCGAACACCATGGGCGTCACGCTCGCCAAGGGAGGCAACGTCTCCCTCTCCAAGGCCGCACCCAATCTCGTCAAGGTCCTCGTGGGCCTCGGCTGGGACGCGCGGTCCACCACCGGAGCCCCCTTCGACCTCGACGCCAGCGCGCTGATGTGTCAGGCCGGCCGGGTGCTCGGTGACGAGTACTTCGTCTTCTACAACCAGCTGCTCAGCCCCGAGGGTTCGGTCGAGCACACCGGTGACAACCTCACCGGCGAGGGCGACGGCGACGACGAGTCGCTGATCGTCGACCTCACCCGCGTCCCGCCCCAGTGCGACAAGATCGTCTTCCCGGTCTCCATCCACGACGCCGACAACCGGGGCCAGACCTTCGGCCAGGTGAGCAACGCCTTCATCCGTGTGGTGAACCAGGCGGACGGCCAGGAGTTGGCCCGGTACGACCTCTCCGAGGACGCCTCCACCGAGACCGCGATGATCTTCGGCGAGCTCTACCGCTACAACGGCGAATGGAAGTTCCGCGCGGTCGGTCAGGGGTACGCGTCCGGGCTGAGGGGCATCGCTCTAGACTTCGGGGTCAACGTTTCGTAAAGCCGCGTTATCACACAATGGGGTAGGCAGTGGTTCTGAAAACCTTCGGCTGGTCGTTCGCGATCACCGCGCTCGGCCTGGTCGCCGCGGTGTTCTACGGGGGATGGGAGGCGTTCGGGATCGTCGCGATCCTCTGCGTCCTCGAGATCTCGCTCTCCTTCGACAACGCGGTGGTCAACGCCGGCATCCTGAAGAAGATGAATGCCTTCTGGCAGAAGATCTTCCTCACCATCGGCATTCTGATCGCCGTCTTCGGAATGCGACTGGTCTTCCCCGTCCTGATCGTCGCGGTCAGTGCGCAGATCGGCCCGATCGAGGCCGTCGACCTCGCGCTCAACGACGCCGACCGTTACCAGGAACTCGTCACCGACGCGCACCCGTCGATCGCCGCGTTCGGTGGCATGTTCCTCCTGATGATCTTCCTCGACTTCATCTTCGAGGACCGTGACATCCAGTGGCTGCGCTGGATCGAGCGCCCGCTCGCCAAGCTCGGCAAGGTCGACATGCTGTCGGTCTGCATCGCGCTGATCATCCTGGTCATCACCTCGGTGACCTTCGCGACCCAGGCCCACCAGCACGGCGGCGCCCACGTCGACAAGGCGCAGACGGTCCTCATCTCCGGCGTCCTCGGCCTGATCACGTACCTCGTCGTCGGCGGTCTCTCCGGCTTCTTCGAGAACAAGCTGGAAGAGGAGGAGGAGCGCGAGCACGAGGCCGAGGAAGAGGCCCGGCGCAGCGGCAAGAAGGTCTCCGCGGTCCAGCTGGCCGGCAAGGCCGCCTTCTTCATGTTCCTCTACCTGGAGGTCCTCGACGCCTCCTTCTCCTTCGACGGGGTCATCGGCGCCTTCGCCGTCACCAACGACATCGTCCTGATGGCGCTCGGCCTCGGCGTCGGCGCCATGTACGTCCGGTCCCTCACGGTCTACCTGGTCAAGCAGGGCACCCTGGACGAGTACGTGTACCTGGAGCACGGCGCCCACTACGCCATCGGCGCCCTCGCCGTCCTCCTCCTGGTCACCATCCAGCACGAGATCCCCGAGGTCATCACCGGCTCCATCGGCGTCATCCTGATCGCCTGGTCCTTCTGGTCCTCCGTCCGCCGCAACCGCGCGCTGGCGGCGGCCGACGGCGGCTCCGGCTCCTCCGGGGACAAGGCCGAGGTGAGCTCCGGGGTGTGACACCCTGCACCCGGGTGTGCGCCCCGCCACGGGGTGTGACACCGGGGACAATGAGGAACGCTTCCCTGCGGGGCGACCGGCCCGTCCGGTCGCCCCGCAGGCGTGTGACGGCCGGGCAAGCGACCGATTGTGGGGGGTGGGGGCCCGATGGCCTTCTGGGACAACCTGATTCCGGGGCGGACGACGTCCTTCGACACGGGTGTGGGCGCGTCCCACACCATCGACCTGACCAGGCGCCGCCCCACGGTCTCGCTCGCCCAGCAGGGCGGCGCCACCGGCAACCTCCGCGTCAACCTCTCCTGGCGGATGCGGACCTCCGACATCGAGGGCCGCTCCCGGCAGAGCGGCCGGCTGCTGCGCAACCCGGCCCAGTTCTTCCGGCCCGAGGTCGTCCAGGCCCACACCCAGGGCATGGTCAACGTCGACCTCGACCTCGGCTGCCTGTACGAGCTCAAGGACGGCAGCAAGGGCGTGGTGCAGCCGCTCGGCGGCTTCTTCGGCGACCTCAACGCCGCCCCGTACGTGAAGCTCAGCGGCGACGACCGGTTCGGCGCCCCCTCGGGCGAGACGATCTTCGTCAATCTCGACCACCAGGACCAGATCAAGCGGCTGCTCTTCTTCGCGTACATCTACGACCAGACACCGGCCTTCGACCGGACGCACGCCAAGATCACGCTCTACCCGAGCAACGGCCCCCGGATCGAGATCGATCTCGACGAGCGCGCCCCGCAGGCCCGCTCCTGCGCCGTCTTCTCCGTGGACAACAGCAAGGGCGAACTGCTGGTCCGGCGCGAGGTGCGGTTCGTGTACGGCTTCCAGGCCGAGCTGGACCGCCTCTACGGCTGGGGCCTCCAGTGGGGCCGCGGCTACAAGACGAAGACCTGACCGCGCCCCGGCACCCCCTGGAAGCCCCGGCACCCCCCGGAAGCCCCGGGCCGCTTCCTCCGGACCCCGCCGGGCCCGGAGGAAGCGGCCCGGCGGAGACGACCTAGGAGCGGCCGTTCTGGAACTGCGGGCCCATCGGCGGCATCCGGAACTCCTGGACCGGCTCCGTGCCCTGCCCGGCGTGGACCGGCTGCGGATAGCCGTACGCGGGCCCGGGGCCCGGCACCTGCGGCTGCGGGTAGCCGTAGGAGGGCGCGCGGTCCGGCATGGGCGGCACGGCCGGCACCGGCGGCACGGGGGCGTGGACGACGGTCGCGTCGAGGTCGCCGTGCCCGGCGGAGCCCGTACCGGCCTCGACGGCGTCGACGGCCGCGGTCTCGGCGAGGGCGTCCGCGGGGGCCTCCGCGGCCGTCCCGGACGCGCCGTCCGGCTCCTCGGCGTCCTCGTCGACCGAGATCCCGAAGTCCGTCGCCAGCCCCACCAGGCCGGTCGGATAGCCCTGGCCGACCGCCCGGAACTTCCACCCGTCTCCGCGGCGGTACAGCTCGCCGCAGATGACCGCGGTCTCCTCGCCGGTCTCCGCCGTCACGTCGAAGAGCGCCAGCTCCCGCTCGGGCGCCGCCGCGGCGTCGTACAGGACGATCCGCAGGTCCGTCACCGAGCGGAAGGTCCCGCCGTCCGAGGAGGCGGCGAGGACCACCCGGTCGATGGAGGGGTCGAGTGCGCCGAGATCCGCCTCCACGGTGTCCGTCAGCCCGTCCGCGACCCGCTTCTTCGGCAGCCGCCGCACCAGGCCCGAGGGGTGGCGCGGCTGGTTGTAGAAGACGAAGTCCTCGTCGGAGCGGCACCGCCCGTCAGGACCGAGGACCAGGGCGGAGGCGTCCACGTCGGGGACCCCGGGGCCCGGGGTCCAGCGGAGCACGGCCCGTACGGCCGCGGTGTCGAGAGGGACGTTGGAGCCCTTCAGCATCGCGTGCGTCATGACGGCCATCCTGCCCTCCTGCCCGACCGGGGGACAACGCGGGGGCACCACGCGTAGCGGAGCCGCCGCCACCGGTCACGTGCCGGGACCCCGGGACGGCCGCGGCGACGCCCGTCCACCTGACGGAATCGGAGGGAGTCCATCTGATGGGACGGGAGGGAGTCCACCCGGCGGAACCACGGGGAGCCGAGGTGCCCGATGGGGACGAGTTACCTGGATTTCATGCAGGGTGGGAACTACGGACACCCGCACCTACGTACTATTACCGGCCACCTATCGACACGGCCCAGGCAACCAGACGGGGGACTTACATGCGTCATTTCGGGCACATCCCGTCCGCGGCGCGGAACGGGCTGTTCCACCGCGAGCCGGCCGAGTTCACCGCCGACTCGCCCTCCCGCACGCTCGCGGTCGCCCTCGGCGCCACCCTCTACAGCCCCGCCACCCGGCCCCGGCTCGCCGACGACATCCGCAAGCAGGCCGCCCGCGGAGTCGTCTCCATGGTCCTCTGCCTGGAGGATTCGATCAGCGACGCCGACGTCGAGGCCGGCGAGGAGAACCTGGTCCGCCAGTTCCGCGACCTCGCCGACGCACGGGCCGCCGGCGGCCCCGACGTACCCCTCCTCTTCGTCCGCGTCCGCGAACCGCACCAGATCACCGACCTCACCGCCCGCCTCGGCGACACGATCGGCCTGCTGTCCGGATTCGTACTGCCCAAATTCACCGAGGCCCGCGGCACCGCCTTCCTCGAAGCCCTCACCCGGGCCGAGCACACCGCCGGACGCCGCCTCTACGCCATGCCCGTCCTGGAGTCCCCCGAGCTCCTCCACCTGGAGACCCGGGCCGAGACCCTCGCCGGCATCGCCTCGATCACCGACAAGTACCGGGAGCGCGTCCTCGCCCTCCGCCTCGGCGTCACCGACTTCTGCTCCGCCTACGGACTCCGCCGCTCGCCCGACATGACCGCCTACGACGTCAAGGTCGTCGCCCACGTCATCGCCGACGTCGTCAACGTCCTCGGCCGCGCCGACGGCACCGGCTTCACCATCACCGGACCCGTCTGGGAGTACTTCCGCCCCGGCGAGCGCATGTTCAAGCCCCAGCTGCGCCGCAGCCCCTTCCTGGAGGGCCGCGCCGAGGACCTGCGCACCGCCCTCATCGAGCACGACATGGACGGCCTGCTGCGCGAGATCGAACTCGACCGCGCCAACGGCCTCCTCGGCAAGACCTGCATCCACCCCACCCACGTGCTGCCCGTCCACGCGCTCTCCGTGGTCAGCCACGAGGAGTGGAGCGACGCCCAGGACATCCTCCGGCCCGAACAGGACGGCGGCGGAGTGCTCCGCTCCGCCTACACGAACAAGATGAACGAAGTGAAACCGCACCGCGCCTGGGCCGAGCGCACCCTCGTCCGCGCCGAGGTCTTCGGCGTCGCCCGCGAGGACGTCGGTTTCGTGGAACTGCTCACCGCCGGCCTCGCCGGCTGACTGCCCTCACCGCCGGCCCCCTGGCCGGCCGAAGAAAGGACTGCGGCGACGTGGTGTGGACCGGAACATGGGTCGCGGAGCGGCTCGGCGTCGAGCTCGTCGGCGACGAGGAGCTGACGGCGCTCCTCGGCCTCGCGCTGCGCCGCAACCCCAAGCGGGCCCACCTGCTCGTCTCCAGCGTGCTCGGCAAGCACGTGCCGCAGCACCCCTCCGTCGTCTACGGCTCCGGCCTCGGCCTCGGCCTGCGCGTCCGCGAGCTCCTCGGCGGCGACGAGGCCGAGAACGCCGTCGTCCTCGGCTACGCGGAGACCGCCACCGCCCTCGGCCACGCCGTCGCCGACGGCCTCGGCACCGCCCCGTACCTCCACTCCACCCGCCGCCCCGTCGCCGGGGTCACCACCGCGGGCGGCTTCGAGGAGTCCCACTCCCACGCCACCTCGCACCTCCTGCTCCCCGAGGACCCCGAGCTGCTGGCGGGCAAGGGCCCCCTGGTCCTCGTCGACGACGAGTTCTCCACCGGCAACACCGTCCTCAACACCATCCGCGGCCTCCACGAGCGCTACCCCCGCGACCGGTACGTCGTCGTCGCCCTGGTCGACATGCGCGCCCCCGCCGACCGCGACCGGCTCACCGGCTTCGCCGCCGAGATAGGCGCCCGCGTCGACCTGATCAGCCTCGCCGCCGGCACCGTCGGCCTCCCGGACGGTGTCCTGGAGAAGGGCCAGGAGCTCGTCGCCCGGCACGAGCCCGCCGGCGGGACGGCCCCGGCACCGCGCTCCCGCGGCGGGTACGCCGCCGTCGCCACGCCCGTACGCGTCGACCTCGACTGGCCCGCCGAGCTCCCCGACGGCGGCCGGCACGGCTTCACACCCGCCCACCGCGCCCGCCTGGAGGCAGCCCTCCCGGCGATGACGGACGCCCTCACCGAGGCCCTGGCCGTCGGCACGACGGCCCCGGCACCCGGCGACGCCCCCCACGCTCCCCACGCTCCCCGCGCCCCCCGCGTGCTCGTCCTCGGCTTCGAGGAGCTGATGTACGCGCCGCTGCGGCTCGCCGGAGCACTGGAGGACGCCGGACTCGACGTGCGCTACTCCACCACCACCCGCTCGCCCGTCCTGGCCGTCGACGACCCCGGCTACGCCATCCGCACCCGGCTCGTCTTCCCCGCCCACGACGCCCCCGCCGACGGCCCCGGCGAGCGCTACGCCTACAACGTGGCGGGCGGCGGCTACGACGCCGTCGTCGCCGTCGTCGACTCGACCGCCGACACTCCCGAGCTGCACGCCCCCGAGGGCCTGCTCGCCCAGCTCGCCGCCCACATCCCGCACGTCGTCCTCGCGGTCGTCCCGTCGTACGCGCCGCAGGCGCCGGCCGCCCCGTCGCGCGTACCGCAGGCCCCGTCGTCGGAGCGGGTCGCCCAGTCGCCCGTGCCGTCGCCGGAGCCGGCCGTCCCGGCGCGCGTGCCCTCTTCGGAGCCGGCCGACCCGTCGCGCGTACCGCAGGCCCCGTCGTCTCCCGCACCGCACCCGCAGGCGGCCGTGGAACCGGTCGCCGAAACCGAATCCGAAGCGATCGGATCATCCGAGACGATCGGGTCGTCCGTAGCGATCGGACCGTCCGTAGCCATCGGATCCGAAGCTCCCGAAAGGAGCTCCATGCTGCCCGAGCCCCTCCGCGGCCCCACCTTCTCCTCGTACGCCCCCGAGGAGGTCGGCTGGCTGCTCCAGGACCTCTCGGACGTCGAGCTGGAGGCGCCCACCGAGGAACGCGAGGAAGCCATCCAGAGCGGCGGCGCGCACTACGCCGAGTCGCTGCCCGTCGAGTACCAGCCGAGCGCCCGCTACCAGGAGCTCTTCCACAGCGCCCTGGAGTCCTCCGCCGCCCGCATCGCCCACGCGGTCGGCACCGTCACCGAGACCGTCCTGGCCGAGAAGTCCGGCCGTCCCGTCCTCGTCTCGCTCGCCCGCGCCGGCACCCCGGTCGGCGTCCTGATGCGGCGCTGGGCGCACCGCCGCCACGGCCTCGAACTGCCCCACTACGCCGTCTCCATCGTCCGCGGCCGCGGCATCGACGCCAACGCCCTGCGCTGGCTCGCCGCCCACCACGACCCGGCCGACGTCGTCTTCGTCGACGGCTGGACAGGCAAGGGCGCCATCACCCGCGAACTCGCCGCCGCCCTGCGGGAGTCCGAGGAGTTCGCCGGCTTCGACCCGGAGGTCGCGGTCCTCGCCGACCCCGGCTCCTGCGTCCGCACCTACGGCACCCGCGAGGACTTCCTCATCCCCTCCGCCTGCCTCAACTCCACCGTCTCCGGCCTGATATCCCGGACGGTGCTCCGCTCCGACCTGGTCGGCGCGGACGACTTCCACGGCGCCAAGTTCTACCGCGACCTGGCCGGCGCCGACGTCTCGAACACCTTCCTCGACGCCGTCGAGGCCCGCTTCGACGAGGTCACGGACACCGTCGACCGCGACGTGAAGGACCTCCTCGCCGGCGACCGCACCCCCACATGGGAGGGCTGGGCGGCCGTCGAGCGGATCAGCGAGGAGTACGGCATCCACGACGTCAACCTCGTCAAGCCCGGCGTCGGCGAGACCACCCGCGTCCTCCTCCGGCGCGTCCCCTGGAAGATCCTCGCCCGGCGCGGCGCCGGCATCGACCTCGCCCACGTCCGCCTCCTCGCGGAGCAGCGAGGCGTCCCGGTCGAGGAGGTCGACGGCCTCCCGTACACCTGCGTGGGCCTGATCCACCCCCAGTACACACGGGGTGCGACAGGTGCCGACGGCAAGGCGGTGGTGTCCCGATGAACGCCCCGGCCCCCACCCCGGCCACCGCGCTCGCTCCGGCCGCCGCCACCGCTCCGGCTGCCGCATCCGCTCCGGCTGCCGTCTCCGCGACGACCCTCGTCGCCAGCGACCTCGACCGCACCCTGATCTACTCGACCGCGGCCCTCGCCCTCGGCATGCCGGACGCGCAGGCGCCCCGGCTGCTGTGCGTGGAGGTCCACGAGTCCAAGCCGCTCTCGTACATGACCGAGGAAGCCGCCGAACTCCTCGCGCGCCTCACCGCCGAGACCGTCTTCGTGCCCACGACGACCCGGACGCGCAAGCAGTACCAGCGCATCCAACTCCCGGGCACCGCACCGAAGTACGCGATCTGCTCCAACGGCGGGCACATCCTCGTCGACGGCGTCTCCGACGACGACTGGCACGCCTCCGTCGTCCGCCGGCTCGCCGACGAGTGCGCCCCGCTCTCCGAGATCCGCGCCTACCTCACCGCGACGACGGACCTGTCCTGGGTGCGCAAGCACCGGGTCGCCGAGGACCTCTTCGCCTATCTGGTCGTCGAGCGGGAGCGGCTCCCGGAGGACTGGCTGGACCGCTTCGGCGCCTGGGCCGGCGACCGCGGCTGGACGGTCTCGCTCCAGGGCCGCAAGGTGTACGCGGTGCCGAAGCCGCTGACGAAGAGCGCCGCCGTCCGCGAGGTCGCCCGCCGCACCGGCGCCGCGCTCACCCTCGCCGCCGGCGACTCCCTCCTCGACGCGGACCTGCTGCTCGCCGCGGACCGAGCCTGGCGCCCGGGCCACGGCGAACTCGCCGACACCGCGTGGACCGCCCCGCACCTCGACGTCCTCGCGGAGCGGGGCGTCGCGGCGGGCGAGGAGATCCTCCGCCGCTTCCGCGCGGCGGCTATCGGCTGATCCGGGCCGCTTCGGCGCGGCGGGGGAGCGGTCCTCCGCCGCTTCGGCGGGGAGGGGAGAGCCAGCCCTCCGCCGCTTCGGCGGCCCGGCACAGGAATCCGGTGGGCCGACCGTCAGCCGCAGCAGCCTCCGCCGCAGCAGCCGCCCCCGCCTCCGCCTCCGCCGCCGCTCGGGGCGGGGCCGGCCGCGGCCGAGCCGCCGACGGCCACGGCCGACAGCAGCTTCACGGTGTC
This sequence comes from Streptomyces sp. NPDC004435, assembly GCF_042873895.1. Lineage (NCBI taxonomy): Bacteria > Bacillati > Actinomycetota > Actinomycetes > Kitasatosporales > Streptomycetaceae > Streptomyces > Streptomyces sp. NPDC004435. Next base: position 637,302 of record NZ_JBIAMB010000001.1, read on the forward strand.
GTCGTGCCCGGCGGGGCAGGCGGCGGGCGCCGAGGACTCGGCCATCGGCCGGCTCAGCTCGAAGGTGTCACCACAGGTGCGGCAGCGGTATTCGTAACGAGGCATGGGGCCAGGTTAGCGGCGGGTGCGGCCGGCGGGCAGGGGGCTCAGGCCGGGGGCGTCGAAGGGCACGCGCGGTGTCCGGCGGCCCCGTCCGCAAGTACGGGGGCTCCGCTCGCTCGGAGCAAGCGGCTCGGCGGGCGCGCCACCGCTCAGGGCATGCCCCTCAACGCACACAGCCCCTCAGGCGCACGGTCCCTCAACACGCCCAGAGCCCCTCACCACGCACGGCGGCCCCTCAACGCGCACCGCCGCCGCTCAGTGCGCGCCGGCGCCGCGTTCCTCGCGGATGGCGGTGACGACGGCGGCGGCCGCGGCCCGTACGCCCTCCAGCTCCATCAGGAAGTGCCAGTAGTCGGGGTGACGCCCTTCGAGCCCGGCGACGGCCCGGTCGATCCGGGCCACGGCCTCGTCGAGGGGACCGGCGTGCCGCGGATCGGGGCGCTGCCGGCCCTCCATGGCGAGCCGCTGCGCGTCCCGCACCGCGAACCGGGCCCGGTCCGTCTCCGTCTTCGGGTCCTTCGCGACCGCGTCGAGCCGCCGCAGCCGCTCCCCGGCCGCCGACACGGCCTCCCCGGTCGTGTCGAGCAGCGCCCGTACGGTCGAGAGCAGCGCGACCGCGTCCGGCCACCGCTGCTCGGCCCGGGCCGCCGTCGCCTCCGCCAGCCGCTCCTCGGCCTGCCGTACGGCGTCGGCCGCCTGCTCCGGCACGTGCTGGAGGTCCTGCCAGCAGGCCAGGGAGTACCGGCGGCGCAGCTCCGAGAGCACCGGCTCGACCGCCTCCGACCGCGTCGTGAGCGCCTGCGCCCGGGTCCGCAGGGACACCAGACGCTTGTCGATCTCGGCCGCCCGCTCCGGCAGCCGCTCGGCCTCGGCCCGTACGGCCTCGGCGTCCCGCAGCACCCGGTCGGCCCGCTGGAGCGTCTCGGCGACGCCGTGCCGGCCGGCCCCCTCGTTGAGCCGGGTCAGCTCGGGCCCGAGCGCGGCGAGCCGGGCCGCGAGATCGTCCGCGCCCAGCCCCTTCCCGCGTACGGCGTCGAGCGCGTCGCTCGCGCCACGCAGCGCCTGCCGGGCGCGCTCCACGGCGGGCGCGAGCCGTGCGAGCTGGGTCTCGGCCCGCCCGAGCAGCGGAGCGAGCCCGCTCTCGAACCGGTCGAGCTCCTCCTTGACCCGGTCCAGCTCCTCCCTGGCACGGGTCAGCTCGGCACGGGCCCGGGAGGCGGTGCCGGCATCGAGCTCGTCCCGGTCGAGATCGTGCGCGTCGACGGCGGAGATGTAGGTGTGCGACACCTCGTCGATCCGCCGCCCCAGCGCCGCGAACCCCTCGACGGCCCGCTGCGCCTCCGGGGACCCGTCGACGGCGGTGATCGTCTCGATGGTGATGCGCAGCCCGCGCTGGGCGGTGTCGAGCTCGTAGAAAGCGGCGGCCGCGGCGTCCTTCGCGGCCTGCGCCTCGGCCCGCTGCCCCTCCCCGCGCCCGCCGAACCACCGGCGGGTCCCCCCGCCGGCGAACGACTGCGGCAGCAGCGCCGCGGCGAGCAGCGGAAGCGCGAGGGCCAGTCGCCAGGTGGAACCGGTCCCGGGCGCCGTGCCGTCCCCCGAGGATGTCTCGCCGCTCGCCGCCAACGTCCCTCTCCCGTGCCGTGTCCGCCGTGCCCCGTCCGGTTCATTCTCCCACCGGTAAGGACGAACACACGGGCCGATCAGTTCGCCGTGCGCACGACGACGTCGCCGTTGTCGCTGCGGACGCTCACGGTCCGGCCGCTGCCGCGCCCCTCGGGGACGTCGATGCTGCGGTCGCCGTTCTCGGAGGTGCCGGTGACGTCGTACGCGGCGGAGGGCAGCGCGACGGTGAGATCGCCGTTCTCCCCGGCGACGTCGACGCGGCGGGGCACGGAGCCGAGCGTGATCCGCACGTCCCCGTTGTCGGACCGGGTCACGACCTCGGGCGAGGTGGCGGAGGCCTCGACGGTCACGTCCCCGTTCTCGCTCCCGATGTCGAGCGTCCCGGACACCGACCGCACCCGCACGTCCCCGTTGTCGGAGCGCACCTTCAGCGGCGTGGCGAACCCCGCGACCGTCACGTCACCGTTGTCCCCCTCGACGGACACCGCCACCGTGCGAGGGACGCGCACCCGGTGCACGGCCCCGCAGTTCGAGGCGACGCCCCCGCACTCCACCCGCAGCGAGAGCCGCCCGTCCGCCAGCCCCCAACTGGCCTTCGGCCCGCTCCCCATGAACACCCACCCCTCGACCTGCCGCTCCACCCGCACGTCCTCGACGTCATCGGGCACGACCTCCACGTCGGACCCCTCCACGTCCACGACCAACGCGTCCCCGCCGAACGCGAACGCCCGCCGCTCCACAGGCGCCCCGTCCACCTCGGGCCCCCCGCACCCCACGACCCCACCCATGAGTGCCAGCACCCCGACACCCCCGACGACCCCACGCCGCCACCCACGCACAGCAACCTCCAAGAACCCCGCACCGCCCCGACACACCCCGACCCTCCCGAACCTACGCACCCCCACCCCCACCCACGATCCGGCAGCCCACCCACCCGATGGTGGGGCTGTCCCCCCACCCCTACCGGCCACCCCTACCGGTTTGCCCCACCCACCCGTCCGCCATGTACTGTGTTGCCTTCCACGGGTGCGTAGCTCAGGGGTAGAGCGCTGCTCTTACAAAGCAGATGTCGGCGGTTCGAAACCGTCCGCGCCCACCAGTGCAAAGGCCCCCTACTGATCTTGGTAGGGGGCCTTTGACATCTACATCTGACATCAACGGGGACGGTCGATCACGACCGGGGACGGCTCCTGAGCAGCCGGTCCATGTGACTCACGGCTTCGCGCTGCGTGTCCTGGACGACGTGGGTGTAGACGTTCATCGTGACGGCGATCTGGCTGTGCCCGAGGATCTCCATCACGACGCGGGGCGGGACGTCGGCGGCGGTGAGGAGCGTCGCCGTACCGTGCCGGGCGTCGTGGAGCCGGACGACACGGAGGTCGGCGTTCTTCGCGACGCGGGTGAACGAGCGGTAGAGGTTGCGCGGCTCGGTGGGCTGCCCAGTGCGGGTGGTGAAGACGTACCCGGTGTCCGTCCACTTCTCCCCGGCGCGCTCGGGGGCAGCGGTCTGCTTGAGACGCTGCCACCGCAGGGGAGCGACGCAGATCGCGGGGAGCGGAAGCGTCTGCTTGCGCCGGCGCCCCTTGGGATCGTCTTCGTACACCTCACCGGCCACCCGCTGCCGCTGCGTCCTGACCCGGATCTCCCGCTTGTCGAGGTCGACGTTCTCCCAGCGGAGGCCGACGACCTCCCCGCAGCGGAAGCCGAGGGCGATGGCGAGCACGAAGGCGGCGTAGAGCGGGTCCTTCCAGGCGGCGGCGAGAAAGTCGAGCGTCTCGTCCAGCGACCAGGGCGAGAGCTCCCGGGCGGCGACGGTCGGCGGTTCGACGAGCGTCGCGACGTTCCGGGTCACCAGCTCCTCACGGCAGGCGGCGGTGAGGGCGGTGCGCAGGACGCGGTGCGACTCCTTGGCCGTGGCAGCGCTGGCCTTCTTCTCCACCTGGACGAGGAAGCGGCGGACGTCGGCGACGCTGAGCGATTCCAGCCGCTTGGTACCGATCATCGGGACGAGGTAGAGCCGGACGTGTACCTCGTACTTGGCCGCGGTGGTCTTCTTACGGCGCGGCTTGACGATGTTGTCGAGCCAGTACGGCAGCCACTCGGAGAGCTTCATCGAACGGGTGGGTACGGGAACGCCGTTGTCGACCTTGTCGAGGAGTGCGCGGCGCTTGGTGTCGCACTCGGCCCAGGTCTTGCCGTAGGCGAACTTCCGGGCCGTCGTGCCGTCGGGCTGGAGGACGTAGACGGCGGCCTGAAAGCGGCCGTCCTTCCGCTGGGTGATGGTGCCCGCCCCGTTGGGGTTGCGCTTGCGCTGGGTGGCCATCAGGCGGCCTCCTCGATCTGGTTGTCGATGAAGTCCCGGACGGCGTCGGCGGGGACGCGGCGCGAGCGGCCGATGGTGATGGAGACCAGGCGGCGGGACCGGATGAGGTCGTAGACGGTGGAGCGGCCGAGCTTGAGGCGCGTCATGACCTCGGGCACGGTCAGCAGCTCGGCGGTGGCGGTGGTCATGCTGCGGCTCCTTCCAGGGCGAGTTGGTCGCGCAGGGCTTCGCGGGCGGTCTCACGGTTGAGCTGGATGTCCCGAGCGATCGAGGCGGCGAGGGCGGCCTCACCGGGGGAGTGGCCTTGGCCGGCGTAGGCCCAGGAGGTGAGGACGAGGACGGTTTCCGGCGCGATGTCGTCGAGGCCGCGGGTGGTGCGCTCCTGGGCGGCGCGGTAGTCGGCGCGGGTCTGGCGGAGTTCGCCGAGGGTGGTGGAGTACTGGCGGGACTTGGTGGAGAAGTGGCCCCGGAAGCCGAGCATGTGGGCCCAGGCGAGGAGGCGGCGGTCCGGGTACAGCGGGTTGAGGTCGAAGCAGGCTTCGACGAGGCGCCGGGTGTGGTCGGGGACACCGAGGAGGACCAGGGCCTCGCGGTTGCCGATGCGGCGGTCGAGACTGCCGGTCGTCTCCGCGGCCTTGGTGGAGTACTTGGCGATGTAGGAGGCGACGGCCTGTTCGGTGATGTCGGAGCCGTCGCCGAAGGCTTTGACGGGGCGGATGTCGAGCTGGGTGCCCCAGCGGAGGCGGCGTAAGGGCTGATCGTCGACGGCCGGAACGGCGACGGTCGTGTAGGCGTGCGCTGCGGCAGCCTGAATGGCATGGGTGAGGAGTTCGGTCGTGGCCCAGGAGGGGGGAGGGGTGTCGGGCCCGTCGGGTCCGTCGAGGCGGACCACCGCGTGGAAGTGGACGGCGCCGCGCTTCTGGAATTCGGCCACCTTCCCGTAGGAGAGCCGGGCGACCTCCTTCAACTCCCGCTGCGAGAGACCGGCAGCGGCCGCGATCTCACGGCGGAGCCGGGTGGCGAACCTCTGCCAGAGCTGTCCGGCGTGGTTGTTGAACAGCACGGCGCCCGCGTAGTCGTACGAGTCGGGGTCGAGCGGAGTACCCAGTTCGGCAGCGTCCTCAGGGTGGCGGGTGCCGCAGCGGCAGGGCCGGGTGTCGGGCCGGTTGTGGACGGGCCCGAACGACGGCGCCGTGAGGGTCAGGAACACTCGGGGGTGGTCGCGGACGGTGCCGGGGATGTCGCGGCGGTCGTCCCCGGCGAGACCGGCGCGGATGAGGTGGTACGTGTCGCCCGCGTAGGTCCAGGCACAGGCGGGGCAGCGGGAGACCCGTCGGTTGCCGCAGGCGATCCGGAGCCGGGCTCCCGGTTCGGTGTCGGTGGAGTACCGGTGGAGGGTCTCGCCGGAGGCCTTGTCCCGGGTGAGGGTCCAGCCGGTGAGGTGGATGGGGTGGGAGCAGCCGCCGGTGCGGTGGATCTGCTCCTGCCAGCGGTCGAAGCCGGGGGACCCGGCCACCCGGAGCATGTCGCCCAGGGTGGCGGTGTCGAACCCCTCCGACGAGGCGGCTGGGACGGTCATCATGGAGTGCTTCCTTCTGGTTCTGCGAGCCGGGTAGGGGCGGGGCTTCCGGGCGGCGGAGACTTGGCGGTTGAGCTGCCCGGAAGCCCGACTAGCGGCGCCGCTGCTGGCCGTTGAGGAGCGAGCGCAGGACGACGGCGCACGGCGACCGAGGCGGCGCTGACGGCGAGGAGCATGGAGACCAGGACCGTGCCGACGACCAGGACGGCACCAGCGCCGCCAGCGACGACAACGGCCAGGCCGGCCGGGCTGAGGCGGACGGCCGAGGACGGCGCCGGGGCCGGAGCAGGGGCGGCCGGGGCGTGGTGGTGGTTGCAGGCCACCGCGTCGGCGGTGTGGTGGGGCGCGATGTCGGCGGTGACGGTCGGCTGGACGAGCGGGATGACGATGCCGGTCGGAAGCGGGTTGACCGGGATGCGCGGCTGGAACATGGTGGTTCTCCCTACTTGTTGATCGTGTTGTCGATGAGCGGGGCGAGGACGCTGTCGGCGAGGAGGTAGCCGCCGAGGAGGATCACGGCGACGAGCCACCAGGGCGGGCGGATGAGCTTGATGCCGAGGCCGCCAACGACGATCAGGGCGAGCCAGAGCGGGACGTCCATGACGCGGGTCTCCTTCGAGGTCAGCGGGGCTTGCAGCGGTGGGTGCGGGCGGAGAGTTGGGCGGCGGAGGAGCTGTAGTACTCGGCGGACCAGCCGCAGCCGTCGGACGTGCACACGGCGGCGTACTTGGTGCGGCCGTGGCGGTCGCGGTGGGTACCGATCTGCACGGGGCCGATCCGCATCACGGAGTGGAAGTGGTCGCGAGGGGCCATGAGGGTCTCCCTTCAGGCGAGTTGGGCGGCGATAGCGTTGGCCATGAGGGGCGGGACGCCGAGGCGAGCGCGCAGGGTGTCGGCGTCGATCGGGTAGCCGGTGCGGGCGCGGTAGTCGTCGGCGATTTTCCGGGCGTGAGCGACGAGCGCCGGCGGTACGGCTACGGGGGCGGGCTCGGACTCCGGGACTGGCTCCGGTTCCGGAGAGGGGAGGGCCGGGGCGGCGGCGATCTCGGGCTCCGGCTCGACCAGGTCATCCCGCTCGATGACCGCTTCCACGGCCGAGGGGTGCCCAGTGTCTGTGTCGGGTTCGGCAGGCTTGGTGACCGCCGGATGGCCAGGGGAGTGGACAAGAAGGGTCCCGCCGAGGAACGCGAGGGCGGGCCAGCCCGCGACGAGGATGCGCAGCCAGGCGGGAACGTGGCCGAGGTCGAGGAGCCCGGCGGTGGCGACGTTCGCACCGAGCGACGCGGCCAGGGCGACCATGAACCACGTCCAGGCGGAGCGGGCAGGTTCACCGGCGGCCCGCGAGGTCCGCAGCCGATGCCAGGCGGCGACGAGCAGGAGATCCACGGAGACCGGATAGGCCCAGGCCTTCCAACCGGACTGTCCGGCAGCCGCAGCCAGGTCGTGGAGATGAGCGAAGGACAGGGCGCCGGCGATCACGGCTTGTACGAGGACGGCGTCCGGCCGGCGGATGGGACGCATCGGGGGTCCTCCTTCCGGTTTCGGGCATGGGCGGGGTAAGGACATGCGTGAAGCGGTCACGCCGCCGTGGAGCGAGGGGATTCAGGCGATCGCGGGAGCCGTGACGGCCGAGGGCGCCGCGGCTTTGCCCAGAGGCGGCAGGACGGGCCGGAAGGCGTCCAGCGCGGGGATCTCGGGCGTGCGGTGGGCGTGGGAGTTCGCGATGTTCGCGGCCCGCCGGAGCGTGAGATGGGGAGTGCGGATGCGGACCCACCCACCGGAGGAGTCGCCTGCGACGGCGGTGCCGGGCCGGTCGGTCCGGATCTGGACCGTGGCGAGCACGGCGTCCGGGGCGATGTCGCCGAAGGCCATATTGGCGGAGGTCTCGTCGTTGACGCGGTGAGCGGTGCGGCCGGTGAGCTGGGCACGGAGCATGGTGATGCCCTTGCCGAGTTCGGAGCCGAAGCGCTCACCGCAGATCTCCAGGTAGATGCCGGCGGCGCGGCCGAGCTGGGAGAGCCGGACGAGGGAGGTGATGATCCGATCCCGCCGCTTCTCTTCGTCCTTCGTGGCGAAGAGGGCGAGTTCGGCGACCTCGTCGACCAGGAGCACGATCGGGATTGGCCGCAGGTGGTCGGGCAGGTCCCAGATGTCGGCAGTGATCTCCACATCCGGCAGGTCTGCACTCAACCTCTGCTCGCGGCGGATCAGTTGATAGACCTCCTCCATGTGCTCGACGAGCGCATCGAGGAGGTCAGCGGCGGCGTCAGGTTTGTCGGCCAGAGCGGTGAACCGCCGGGCGAGCGGGGCGAGTTCGACCCCCTGCTTGCAGTCGATCCCGACGAGGGCGACATCCAGCGCGGCGAGGGCGGCGACGAGGTTGCGCTGATAGACGGACTTCCCGGACTGGGTGGCACCGACGTTCAGGGCGTGCGGGGTCTGGCGGTAGTCGCGGTAGTAGACCTCCCCTTCCTCCCACATGGCGACCGGAACCCGCATCACCCCAGCACGGGCAGCCGCGGGCATCTGCACCCGCTTGAGGACGTCGTACCCGGTCATCCGCAGCTCGACGACACCCGAGCGGACCTCCCGGGCGGTGACGTTCTGCATGACGAACGAGTGCCGGAGCCGGTCCGAGGCGGCGGAGAAGTCGAACGCATCCTGACCGGGGCGGAGCTTCACCCGCAGTACGAGCCCGGTACGCGTCGGCCGCAGCCGCAGAATCCGGGGCGCCCGCGAGTCGGGGATGGGCCAGCCGGTCATCCGGGCCAACGCCAAGCGCCAGCGCGAGGGCGGGACAGTCAGCCCACACGCGTCCATGACCGACGCGTACCGAACAAGGATCCGCACCACGGCGAAGACGACGCCGAAGCTCATCCAGTACCAGGCCGGGCCCTGCCACCGCAGCAGCAGCGCGACCGTGGCGACCAACGCGAAGGCGACCGTTAACCCGGCCATGGGTCAGCCGACCTTCGCGGCGGCGAGCGACGTGACGGCGACCGCGCGGAAGCTGATGCCGTGGCGCTTCCGGCCGTTGAACTCGTTCTCCCACGGCCGGGCGACGACGCCGGTCAGGGCGACCGGAGTGCCCATGGACAGCTCCTCGGAGATGCCGGTCTTGGGCACGGTCAGGTTCAGGATCTCGGCGTTGCCGTCCATGACGAACATGACGTCGACCGTCATCAGCGGGGCACCGGTGTCCCGGTCGGTGGCGATCTCACCGGTCTGGCGGTTGGCAATCTTCGGGGCCGGGGGCTGGGCCACCATCACCATCGCGGCGGAGGTGGCGACGGGGATCAAGATGGAGCGTTTCTCGCCTTTGATGTCTGCCGGGGCGAGCATGCTCGCCCCGGTTCCGAAGCGGGAACGATGGGGCCATGACCAACGACCAGAAGGCAGCACAGCAGTTGGCCGACCAGGCTCACGAGGTGGGACGGGTGTCTGGGCGAGAGTGGTGGCGCAACGTTCTGCAGCGGGTGTGCCGCGGGCGGTTCGGGCGACAGCGCGGGTGGGTAACGGTGCCGAAGCTAGACACGCCTTGGCAGGACACCGTCTCCGGGGAACGGCAAGGCTGGCGTGAGAGTGCAGCCAATCTGGACGGGGAGTTCGCATTCAGCGTTGACTACCAGGTCTGCCCTCACTGCCAGCTTGGGTGGGTCGAGCAGCCTTACACGCTGCCGGAGTATCAGCGATGCGGTCTGGCATCTGCCGGCCTCGCGGTGCTGCGGATCGAGCATCCAGGCCTGTCTTGGCACACCTTGGGTGGGCACCTCCATGATTCCAAGGCATTCTGGGCGGCCGTAGGGACCAACGTGCCCGGCAGGTATCAACAGCGGAGCCTCTGTGCCCACATCGCTGCCGGGTGAGGTGCAACCGAGCCTTCGCGAGATGCGGCCTATGTGTGGACGGACGAGGCTTGGCCACCAGCTCGTAGGCCGCTGACCTGCATATACGCCTCAGGCGCACGCCCCCTCCGGAGCCGTGTGCAGACGCCCACTGGTGTCGGACTGCTGCCCAAGGAGCTGCTGCCGCGACGGCTGGGGGCAGGGGCGTTCAACCGGATACAGCAGCCTGGCCCAGCTTCCTGAGCACGTCTTGCGGAGACAACTGTTCGTCTCGCATCTTCTTGTATCCGGCAACGACCTCATCCGGGTCCAGGCCTGCCGCTTGAGCCTCGTTGCGTAGGCCAGCAAGGTCGATGGCGTCCCTAAGCGCCTGCTTCGCGGCCTCAGCGTCCTGATGCTGCAACTGCTTGGCTGCTTCTTGCAGACCACGCTTCCACATATACCACCCTCCGCCGGTGCCGCCTGCGAAGAGGGCGCCAGCAGCGGCGAAGAAGAGAATGGGCATCTCAAATCCTTTCGTCACCATTCGTAGGCTGCCAGGTCTGTGACACCGTTGTGAGCAAGTCGGAGAAAGCTGACGATGCAGAGGCAGCGCTGAGTGTCTATCTGCGTGACAATCGTGACGCGCATCCTCGAACAAGCGTGAACGTCAGCGGGCCATCAGCGCAGGTGGCGGGCGTAGCAGCCCAAGGAAGACCGACACTCCAAGTTGCTTCGGGACGATGAGCTCGCCGTGCCACATCCGTGCCAGACCGTGCGGGGACCCACGGGGAACGAGGGGCATATCTAGGGCGCCTACACGGTGAAGCGGCCAGGACCGCAGCCATGCAGGTCAGACCGAAGCACACCCTCCCGCTCCTGTAAAGAGGCTGTTCAGTGCGTTCACCGGTTCCAGACCTCCTGGAACTCTTCGGCTGGGATGACCTCTAACGGATCCTCCTCGGGGTCGATCGCCTGATCCGTCAGGAAGCCGTGCTCGAGGTGTTCCCAGGCGTACCGGTGAAGTCGGCCAGCCGGAGTCAGCTCGGCCTGCATGATGGCAACCAACTCACCGCGGTCGGGTACGACCTCGAAGTACCACAAGCCCCCCTCCTCGCCGACGTGGCGGAAGTACTTCCGCAGGGTGGCTCTTTCGTCGAGGGACCGGAAGTGCGCCATGCGCTCCACCTTGATTTGCTCCAGGGCAACCATGGGATCATCGTGCCAGCGAACGCGTATAGTCGCGCCGTTCTGACATCTACAAGTGACATAAACGACCCTGGACGCCAGCACCCCTAGGTGGTCCTGCACCGCTGGCGTGGCCGAGTTGATCCCCCAGCTGTGCCGGGCACTGGCCGAACTCCTAAAGCTGTGGTTAGTGAGGCCGTGGACTATCTGTGGACTCGGCCCACCTGTTTTGCGACGAGCGTTGCCGCGACCTGCTGCGATACCAAACTCCCATAGGGCCTCCGGAACCGCTCAGATGCAGTGCCAGACGAAGGTGGTGTGCGTGAATGAGACGCTCACGCACACTACCAACTTGCTCTCAATTCGTGGCGAAATAACCGAGCTCGCTCTTTCCGAGCCCACCGACCACCAAGGCACGGTCAAGGAAGCGGTTGTACTCCTCGCACGCAGTCTCAGGAAGCAGCGCGCAGCCGTGGCAGGCGGCGAGGTTGCAGGATCCGAGGCCTTGGCCCTTGCTCTCGATGCACACCGGGTCCGAGGAGCACCATGCGGCGTGAGCCAGGGCGTTCTCCAGCACTCCTTCCAGCCGGCCGGGCTCGCCCATTCGAACTAGGCCGCCCAAAGTGCCTTCGGAGTCCCCGGCGGCGGTGTAGATGAGGATACCGGCCATGCCGTCCAAGCCGGGGCTCACGTAGAGGCGCTCCCTCAGGGAGGCCGAGCTGTAGCCGCACTCGTAGGTGAGCTGGTTGATGAGCAGGTGCGCCAGTGTGTGCAGGAGGATGAAGCGCGGCGACAACTCGCGCTTGGTCAGGCCGCGCTGTTCGGCCAGATCCGAGAAGCGCTGTGTGAGTAGTTCAGCCTGTGCCAGGACTGTCTGGTGCTCCTCCCAGGCACCCAGCAGCGTCGTGTCGAGTTCCAGGTATATGCCCTCGCCGCTGACAGTGTATGCCGGAAGCCAGTTGCCACCCGGGCGCGCGGGTGTGCGGCGCAGCATTGCATTGCGGGACGCGTCATCGTAAGAGGATTCCGCGAAAACGCGGTTGAAGCCCCATAGTACCCGAGTTTCGCGGAGCTTTTCTACAAGCCTTACGCGAGAAAAGGCGGAGGCCACGCTGGCGGCGTACTGTCCTCGAGGTTCGCGTACGACCAGTTCTTCGGACTCGATCGCACCGCGCAGCGTCTGGTACTCGGTGGCGCGGAATGGAGCTGGGTCCTGCGCGGATTCTGGCTCCTCTGTCTCTGAAGCTCCGGATTCGGACTGTTGCAGCACGGCCAGTGCGCGAGCGATCTCCTCGTCGCTGAAGTCGTCGAGGAGGAAGGCGTTACCCTGGGCCGCTTTCCGGAGCATGTGGACAGGCAGAGCCTCTCCCTTGTCAAGGAAGACCGTTGCCCTCTGCCGGGCCTGCACGATCACCCCGTCCTGGAGGACAGAGAGGACCTTTGGGTCGGCGGTCGACTCGGCCACCTCTGGCACGAAGATGGAGCTTTTCAGGAGCGAGTAATAGACGTTCGCGGCGCCGCGCAAACTTCCGCGGAGAGGGCTCCCGCACGGCTCCCCTTCGCGGTCGATCCCCAGCCAGGGCGCCCCGCCGCGGCACAGGTACGCCGGCCCGCCCGGCTCGAGCTCCTCCGAGAGGAACGTGGAAGGGCCGCTCTCGGCACTGCTCCTTGTTGATGTGATGCCTTCCAAGCTGCGGGTCGCGTTGCAGGAACAGGACACCCGTTGGGAGGCCAGAGTGCCGCCGCCGGAGGACCGCAGTGAGAGGCGGTGCCCCCGGCAGGAGGGCGACGCTGACTTGTGCGCCCATTCGAACCAGGGGAAGTCCTGGAGGTGCCCTCGCTCACAGATCGCAACAAAGGGCACCTGGGCGAAGAAGGGTTTGCGGCCGGAGGACTCATGCTCCTTGCAGGCCGGACGGTTCTCCTGGTGAAGCCGGTCCTTGGCCAGCTTGCGGCAGCGCGGGCAGAAGCCCCAGGTGGGGAATCGGAGTACCGGGACGGTGAGACCGGTGTTGACCCCGTTCTCAGAACGGGTGCGGTGGTCCGGGGGAGAGTAGAGCGCGTCGACACCGAGATGCTGTTCCAGGCGCCACTCGTGGATCCGGAACTCTTCCTGGTTGCGGTCGTCTCCGCGTGGAAACCAGTGGTCGAGGCCTGCCGTGATGACCGACGTCCCGTCGGACAGCACGTGCATGGCCCCGGGGCCGAACGGAGCGACCATCTGAGAGCGCCGGACCTTGCCGCGGATCATGACTGTCCTTCCTGGATCGCGTACTCCGAGGTGACCTCGATCTGGCATTCGGCGTCGACGCCGCGCATGGAGGAGGGGATCGCCCAGGTCATACTCTGCGCCTGCTCGTCCGCGTACTGGCCAAGGGGACGCAGGAGTTGGTCGCTGCTGACCGTGGGCCCGAAGTCGCCCCAGTGCCCGGGCTGCCACGCCTCCCACTCCTTGCGCATCCTGTCCAGGATGTCGGCTGTGCGGTCGGCTTCTTCGGAGTCGCAGAAGTCGACCCGGTCGAGGAGAAGCCTTCTGGCCGCTTCCCAGCCTTCGGTGGGGAACGGCTGAGGCTCAAGCGCCTCCGGTCCGGTCTGCCGGATGTAGGCAACCGCGACTGCGCGCAAGGCCCGGTCTAGGGCGGGCGGGGCGAATGGGGTGGAACTGGTCGGTTCGACCTGCGCGTACAGGCGTTCGTGGTAGCTGCGGAAGCGCTCAAAGTGGCTGCGGTCGCGGGGCTTGCCGGCCCCGTACAGGGTGACGACCAGTCCGGGAATGCGTCGTCCGACGCGACCGGTGACCTGGATGTACTGGGAGGTGCTCTTGGGCTGGCCGACAACGGCCATGAGGGAAAGGCGGGGGATGTCGATGCCGACCTCAATCAGACTGGAGGCCAGGCAGGTGTCTACGGCCCGCTGCTCGTCCGTGAGCTGCCGCTCGAGCTTCTGGATGGCTTCGGGGATCTGGTCCTGACGGAGGCGGCTGGTCATCTCCTCGACCCAGTTGAGGTAGCGCATCCCGGTGCGGTACGTCTCTGAGCGGTTGTTGATGGTCCTCAGGTAGTCGGGGATGTCGGACTGCATGAGCGACAGCGAGTTGCCGAGCTCGCGGAGGCTGTTGAAGAAGGCAAGCAGCGTCCACCAGGGGTCACGGAGGCCTTCGGGAAGTTCCTTGGCGGCCTGGAGCAGAGCGGCGAACGTGCGGACCTGTGTGGTCTGCATGGAGCCGAGGGCAGGGGCGTGCACGCCGATGTAGCGCCGCCCTGGCTTAAGAGTGCCGGTCTCCGGATCGCAGTCGTAGACGGCGAAGAAGGAGTCGGAGGCATCGATGCCATGCGGCGGGAAAAGGTGGACCTGCTCCCGGCCGTAAAGGGCCTTGACCTGCTCCTCGTGCCGCCGAATCGTCGCGGTGGAGGCGACGATCTTGGGAAGGATGCGCGCGCCGTCTCGCCTGTCGGTGCACAGTTCTTCGATAACGCCCTCGTAGAGGCCCGTGAGGGAGCCGAGCGGACCGGCGATGAGGTGCAGCTCGTCCTGGATGATCAGGGAGGGGGGCGAGTAGGCCCGGGAGCCGTCCGAGCCGAGGCCGTCGGCTCCGAAGCCGAACAAGGCCCTTGCTTTGGGCCGCCAGGCAATCAGGGCGAACTTGTCCACCGTTCCGATCACGAGCGTCGGCCGGTGCTCGTAGAGGTCATCGTCAACCACGTAGACGGGCAGTGGCGAGTCCTCCGCGGAGAAGCGGCACTCGTTGTCTGGGCAGATGAAGCGCACGGTCCCGCGGTACTCCGTGTACCCGGCTACGGGTGTGCGGGCTGCTGCTCCGGTGCGCCGACCGGTCCTACGGCGGCGCTGCCCGGGCGCGGCGTCATCCTCCTGGCTGGGGACGGGGCCCATTTGAGCCGCGCACCAGGGACAGCGCAGCAGCAGGAACGGGTTCTCCTGCTCTCCGCGGTGGAGCCTGCCAAGTGCTGACTTCGCATCCGCGCGTCGGTTGGGAGTGGTTTCGCCACCCACCCAGATCCCGATCGAGAAGGGGACCGTTCCGAGGTCCGGCGTGTCTGCGCGCAGCTCCTCAAGCGCACAGACGAGAGCGGCGGCACGCAGGAATTGCTGAGCGGTCAGCAGACGCAGCGTATAGCGCATGAGGACGGTGACACTCGTGTCACCAGGGTCACGCAGACGACGGAGCAGCATAGTGAAGGCGGACAGTCCGAGATAGGCCTCAGTCTTGCCACCGCCGGTGGGGAAGTAGATGAGGTCAACAACCTCGCGGTCGTCATGGAGGGGATCGGCACTTGAGGGGATGGCGGCCAAGAGGAACGCGATCTGGAAGGCACGCCAGTTCCCCTTGCCCTTGCGGCGGCCCTCGTTCTCGTCCGGCTGAGCCCCATCCACCTGGAACCGCCCGTCGACGGACCGCGTCGGGCGCAGGTCGGCCCCGGAGCGCAGCTGCTGGCGCAGCATGGCACGGTTCGCCATCCGGAAGGCACGGCCCACGTCGCTCCGGGCATCACGGACCAGTTCGAGCCCTTCCCGCATCCGGCCCAGAGCCTTGCGGCAACCTTCGATATGCTGCGCGGCAGTCGGCCGAAGCCGCTCGTCGAGGCCGACAGCCTTCGCTTCAAGTCCCTCGATCCACTCCGCGTACGCGCCGACGACCTGCTCCAGACGCTCAGGACCGCCAGGGCCGTCCCCGGAGAGCTGCTCCATAGAGACGGTGAGCGGGCTGCCGTTCTGCCGGATCTCGGGGGTGATGCTGGGTGCCTCGTACCAGGGCAGAGGGTCGGCCTTGGCCCAGGCGGCCCGGCCCTCTGTGGGGTCGGCCCAGTCCGCGGCGCAGCCATGCCCTACGGCAAAGGTCCGTGCTTCCCGGTAGAGCAGATTGAACGAGGCATCGTCCGGGTGCGCCTCGGCTTCAGCCGCCTCCGGGTAGGGGGCGAGCCACCCGCCCTGCGGCTCGACGGTCATCTCGGCCTGGAACAGGCTCACAGCATCGAGTGGCTGGGTTCCGGGGGCCGTCCGGTTGACGAGGGCGACTGTGATCAGCCTGCCGTCCTCATGGCTGCGCACGTTGACGATCAGCTCCAGGTCGAGCCCGTCAATGCCGCGCGAGGCATCCGCGTCCGGCTGCGGCTTCCGCAGGACCCGGTTGGCCGGGGCGATCTCGTCCGCTGACAGCTCCCAGACCGCCGTAACGGGGCTGCGCACCCACCACCGCCGCGCATCGCCCGCCACAGACACGTTCTGGCGCCGGTAGCGGCCTCCTGTGAAAACGATGCGGAGAGCCGTACCGCTCCCGCCCGCCAGCATGAACGACAGGCCTATGGTGCTGGGACGCCGGTCGTTCGCGCCAGCGAGGTCGAAGTCGTCGTCCTCGGGCGGCCCGCCAACCGTGCGCTGTGCAGCTTCCTGGAGGCCCTCGAATACCTTTCCGTCGAGCTCACCGTCCACGAGACCGACGACGACCGTGCGATCCTCGTCCGCGGGCTGAGCAGTGCTCTCGGCGGGGTACAGGACACCGACGCCGTACCGCACCAGCGGGGCCCGGTCCAGGATTTCCTCTCCGGACTCGGGCTCCACCCAAGGGCCTTGAGCTGCCTCCCAGTTGTCGAATGATTCCCGGTCGAGGGACTTGCCGGCGGGCGCAGGACCGAGCAGCTCGGCCCTCAGGGCGTCGATAACGTCCTCACGCGGACCGAGGTGGTCGCTGATGGTCATGCTTCCTTCTCCTTAAAGACCTGCTCGCGGAAGCCGGGACGTGCTTTCTGGGACATCAGCACCGTGAGTTCGTCCCTGGCGCGGGAGGCGCCCACATAGAAGAGCGTCTGTTCGCGCGCCGACCCGAAAGAGGCGATATCAGTGAGGATGACCGCTGGGGAGTCCAGGCCCTTGAACGCGTGCACTGTCCCGTACCGCACCGCCCCCGGCCGCGGGAGGCTGAAGGGCACGAGCCGGTTCCGCCAGCGGGGGTCCTGGCAGCTGCCGGCCGCGCTCTGGTCATTGCGCAGCGGTGACAGGACGACGACGTCCTCGGGCCGGAACCCCTCGCGGGTGAGCTGGGTGAGCCTGTCCGCCAGTAGCCGCTGTTGTTCCTCGCTGTCCGTCCACCACAGGTGCTCTGCGGTCCGGTCGTTGGAGGGCCGCAGCGTTCCGGCATAGCCTGGGTCAAGGTCGGACGTCGCTTCTACGTAGAAGGTGATGTCGGGGACACTTCTGCAGTTGTGACGCAGTATGAATACCGCTGGCTCACCCGCCGTCCGCTTGTGGAGGGCTTCTATTCCCTCGCCGTCGGAGTCATAGAGGGCCTGGCGCGTGAAGTCCCCGAACGCCAGCCACTGACCACTAGACAAACCTCCGCGCAAGGAGGAGTCGAGCACGTTGAGGTAGGACTCGCGCATCAGATCCTGTGCCTCGTCGATCACCAGCACGTCGAACGGCGGGCCATCGCGCTCCAACAGGGCTTCCAGGGCGAGGTCGGGAAGCTCTTCGGTGAAGTACCTGTCGTCTCCGCTTGCCGCGGGGCGTGCAGAGGGCGCCAGTCCTGTCATGTAGGAGTGAAGGTGAGCCGCCGTGATCCCATCCACCCCGGCGGTCTCTTCTTTGAGCCAGTGGCCCAGCTGCCGGTTGAAGCAGCACAGCAAAACTCTCTGACCGTTCCCGGCGAACCGCCGTGCCGCCTCCACCGCCACGAACGTCTTGCCCGTCCCTGCGGCACCGCGTACAAGGCATCGCCGGTTGGCGGCGATCATGTCGAGTACCTCGTACTGCTGCTTCGTGAAGGTCTGCGTCTCCCGCTCCATCCGCTGCCGCCGCAGCTTGGGCGGTTCGGCGAATTCGAATGAGGGCCGCAGCGCCTCCAGGATCCGGTCGGTCTGGCCGGTGTCAGGAGCGGCGGATGACGGGGTGAACCAGCCGGCTGTGGGAGTCGAGGTGAGGTGCGCACGGTGAGCGTCCAGGACCCCGGCGATCAGCGTGGAAATGGGGCGGCTGTGCAGAGCCACCGTGTCGATCGCCTGCCATGAGTGCCACTCCATGGGGCCCGAGACCGCGAACCGGCTGTGCGTGAACAGCACCGCTGACGTCATGGGTACAGCTCCGAGCCCACCGCCGTGGCCCATGATCTTGTCCTTGACCGCGTGCATGGCCTCATCGGCCTGTTGGAAAGGGCTCCTCAGGCTTAGCGGCTGGCTGCCCAGACGCCACTCACCACTCGGGAGGCGCCTGACCTGCTGATGGGCCTTCACCTCTAGGACTACGAGTCCCTTCCCGGGCACGATGATGACGAAGTCTGCTTCACCCTGGATCTGTCGCGGATGGTTGGCGATTCCCAGCGAGTGCAACACTACCCAACCTGCCGTGCCAGGGTCATCGCGCAGCCGCTGAAATACTGCTTTCTCCCCGGGACTTGGGGTGGTTTCCGGGTCGAAAGCCGACGGGATCATGCGCGCCATCAGAATACCTCCGAGGTGCGGAGCCGACAGAGATAGTGCGGGGGTACGCACAGCTGTCCGGGGAGGAGGGCGTCGACCAGAGCTGCCCGCGCGCCCGATTCTGTGTCGTCCAGGGGGATCTCACACCAGCGGTCCGCCCAGAGCTGCTGCCACAGATTCCCGGAGACAGCACGCTGCACAGCCTCGGCGTAGCTCCGCCCGGCACTGCGGTGTGCGTGATCGATTCGGCCGAGAGCCACCCAAGCGTCCCGTGCCTCCCCCTCGCGGCCCAGGTACGCCATGACGACAGCGAAGTCATCTTTACGCCTGGTTCTGATGCACCAGGGACTCGTCCAGTAGTCCAGGTTGGTTGTCACCGCGCCGCGCGCCACCAAGTCCTTCGCAACCCCCTGACGACCATCTGGGTGCTGGGCAATGCGATCGCCCAGCTGGGCTTTCCACCCCTGTTGTAGCGCGCGAAGCGTAGGTGCGTCCTTGCCCAGGACGGCATCGGCCCGCTCGATCAGGCTCTGATAGTAGGAGCTACCGCGAAGTACGACGTAGTCGCCGACTGAAATCGAGGCCCCGTCGACGGCCTCGACAGACGGCTCATCATGCCGATCCGGCTCAATCAATAGGATTTTGTGAACGCCGGATTCCAGGGGCAGCAAGACATATGAACCGTCAGCGAGCAGAGCCGCACGGGCCTCCACCCCCTCATGGTCGCCTGAAACACTGTCCCGCAGAGCTTCGCTGGGAAGTCCTGCAACAGCATCCTGTGCCAGGGAAGCGGCATCGACATCCGTCAGCAGGGACTCCGCCATCTCAGGCGTCGCATCACCCGCGAAATTGGACGGTGTTCCGACTGTCTTCGTGCCGCGACGACGTACACGTTTTGGCATGGTGCCGCGAAGCACAGGCCCCTCGTCGAATAGCGGCTGTATGCCAAGCGGTTCGCGGTAGAAGTCATAGTGGATCAGGCCGAGCCGCGCTGCTCGGGGAGCATTCAGCACACCCGGCGGAAGCCAGCCGACCGGTCCAACAACCACGGCCGAGTCATATACCTCAGCCCCCAACAGGTCGCTGACCGTGCCAATCTCCATTGGATAGTGGATCACGCCAAAAGCGCGGACAATGGCGTCCTGGTAGAAGCGGTTGGTCACTGCCACAAGCGAGGTGCCCTTGCGGCCAGACGACAGGAACGTCATAACCCCGGCCGCAAGCGGATTGGAGCAGTCCGATCCCAGGCGGGTCAGAGCCTGCGCAGCGGCGGACAGCTGGCGCACCAGGTTGCCATCCGCAGCCTGCCGCAAGCGAGCGCTAATGCTTGCCAAACTGCGCGCCGCCTCCTCAAGCCTGAGATCCAAGCTATTGAGGGGCACCGGCACGGTACCGAGGAGCCACCTGACGCGCCGGATCTCGACGCAGGCTTGCCTCCACAGGTCAGAGCTCTCCAACTCCCCTACTGCACGCAAAAATGCCGACGCTGCCAGCATGAACGAGTGAACTCCTGAGTGGTGCACAGGCTGTTCCTCAATAATGCAGTCGGCGTGCCGGTAGACCTTGTCTGCCTCCGACAAACTCATCGCGCCGCCCCCCTGCCCTTCCATGCCAGCAGTTCAACTCCCGGAGGAATCCGGATGCCAAGGTCTCTGGGCACATCGACGTCGGCCACGCTGCGCCTTCGGTTTTCGTAGAGCCCGTCCGCGGCGGCCAGTGCTGACGGGCTGGTGCGCTCGACCACGGCCACCGTCACGCCTGCGAGGCCGGCTCCAAGCCACCGCCGAACCGTTGCCGCACCGTCGAGCACGGCCACAGCCGGCTGGCAGGATCGCACCACATCGCGGTGCTCCTCCGGATCGCCCCGGCTCGACAGCACCACACTGCGATAGTGGGATCCAGGCGAGCGGACTGTGCGCAGACGCAGGAGCTCCTGCAGGGGCAATGCCGGTCCTCCGGCTGCTCCAACGACGAGCTGGGCTTCAGTCAGGACCGTGTTCCTTACCCCCACCACGACGCTGTGCAGCGAGCAGCGTCCGTAGAAGTCGGCCATCTGTCCGGGCAACAGCTTCTCGGCGCCGACGGGTATTTCAAGCTCTTCGCTGAAGCGGTTGCTACCCCTGTAGTCCTCCGGCCGGTCTGGCCAGCGAAGCAGTTGGAGCCGGTAGTCGTCTGCCGGAAACCACGAAATCGGTCCAGGACGCCGACCAGGACTCTTACTGCCTGCGAGTTCATAGACCCGCCCATGATGGTTTTGAATCGCCCCGCCGAACACTCCCGTGTACACGCGCCGTCCCTGCCCGGGACCCTTGACCGGGATGACGCGAACGCAGTTGCCGACAGGCAGGCATTTGGCCTGCTCGAAGTTCTGCTCCGACTCCGCAGGGACCACTTCTGTCTGGGACGCCCGGTTCACAACCCCATAGGTCAGCAGCACCGCGAGGTAATCACGCGTCGGAACGGACAGCGCCACTAACGCGGTTGATCCTGCCTCGCGTAGGCCTGCCGCCCAGTACCCGACCTCCGAGAACCATGCCGCCCACTCAGGCAGCCTCTCCCACCTGTCGCCGACCAAGATGGACGCGCTACGGAGCGACGTCTTGCCTCTTGTCACCGCCCCCAGCCCCCAGCCCCCACCAAGAGAACATCTCTGAGCACCGCCATCGAAGGTATCCCCCGCTAGCGGTGCGTGGATACTACAACATCTTCACGTTTAAACTACCCCTGCTTCACTCTTTGAGGTGACGGGTGACACGGAGGGAACAGTCCTTGCAGGAGTGGCCGGTAAGGGCTGCGGCAACGCCGTAGACCTGTCGTGCGCCATCCGGGGTTAGCCCTACGCCACTCCCTGGCCCCCTCCCCCGGCTTCCCCAACGCGTGGACCATCTGCGGACTGGGATGGGTCGTTGGATCGGTCGGAGGTGCGTTACCTGCACGAATAGCCCGGCCCGAAGCGGCCTCCTGAGCCGTGTGCACGAAGCCCCGGGCCTTGGCCCGGGGCTTCGTGTCGTTGTGGCGCGTGGCTGTTAGCCGAAGGCACCTGCCGGCAGGTGGGGGACCTCGTTGCTGTCTCCGTGGTTGGAGGTGCCCAGCGTCGGGAGGCGGTGGCCGCGGCTTGCGGCTACGCGGAGTGCGTCTCGCAGAGCGCCGGTGAGATCTGACGCCACGAGACGGAGTTCTTCCGGGGCCGTCGACTCGTCGGCGAGTACCTCTTGGGCGTGCTCCAGGAGCTCGGCGGCGACGTCGAGTTGGACGGCTTCGGTGCGGTCGGCCAGGCGGGACAAGGGGCCGTTGGAGCCGTCGGTGCTCAGGAAGCAGGGCTTGCCGTCGGGTCCCGACCATGGGAGGAGTCGGAGCTCGTTGTGAGGCGTCATCCTTCGGCCCTTCTGCCTTCGGGCGTGTGGTGGGTGGTGAAGGCGGCTTCCGCGCGGTCGCCGGGGAGGGCCAGGAGTGCGGCCTCGACGACGCGGCCGGCGGTGTCGGTCGCTACGCGGGTGATCGCCAGAACGGCGAGGGTCGGGCTGATTCGGAGGGTTGCCGCTTCCACTGGGGTGGGGAGGCGAGCGCAGAGTCTCTCCTTGACCTCGGCCAGTGGCGTCGCCACGGTTGTGGGCCAGGTCGACTCGTCGGGTATGACAGTCGGCGCCAGATCGCGAGGGATGTAGACGTGGGACAGGCTGTGCGGCGAGGTTCCGTCGTGACTCAGGCACTGGAATTCGGTGAGGGGACTCCCAGCCGGTACGCGCAGCAAGACGGACAGGTGGCCGCGCGCCCGGATTTTGGTGGTCCGGACGCTGATCTGCAAGCCCGGAGTGGGCAGTGTTGGGCCGCCGCCGAGATACGTGATCCTGCGAAGAGGGGGGCGGACGAAGTTGCCCTTGCCGTGGACCTTTTCGACGAGGCCTTCGGCCTGGAGGAGCGCGAGGGCGCTCCGTAGGGTCGGCGTGCTGACCGTGTAGCGGGCGGCGAGCTGGGCTTCGGAGGGGAGGCGGTCGCCGGCCTTGATGTGGCCGGTCGAGATCTGGGCCCTGAGGTCATCGGCGATGACGTGACGGCGAGAGGCCACGGCGCTGATCACCAACTCTCTGCATCCTCAGGGCGATGAGCCGGGTTCGGGAGTGCATGGTCAGCAGTTCGCCCGACTCGAAGAGGAGGCGCTTTGCGCCGCCCGGAAGTTGGATGAGGTCGGCCACGCGGCACGGCTGGCCGCCGATCTGGATGACATCGCCCCGCTGGACGTTGGCCGAGGTGATCTCGACGTTGGAGGCCAGCGCGCCGCTCGGCGTCCAGCTCTTCATGAGGTCGCCTCCTTCGGTGCTTCCCGGTCGGCCGCCGGGTGGCAGGGGCAGTCGCACGCCTCGTAGATCACGGGGACGCCGACCGGTGCCAGGGACGGCGAGGACTGCGCGCACTCGTGGTGCGTGCCGATCCGACACGAGCTCGATCGGTAGGGGACGGCTTTCGCATGCATCAGTTGACCTCCGGCGGCACGAAGCGCGGCGGTCCTAAGGGGCGCACTCTGGTGCGCCCAACTGCGCGGCGGATACGGTTCAACACGCTGATCAGCTCCTATCGCTGATGGCCAGGTCCCCGGACATCGCGCGTCGCGGGGACCGTTCCGTGTACGGCGGCCCATAAGGTGCGGCCGTTCAAGCTGCTGGCCTGGAGCCCGAATCGATCGGCCTCCGCCACCACTTCCAAGGCCTCCCGCCATGTCTCGGCGGGGAGCGATTCCGGCACCTCCGCTTCGATCCACATGTGACGGGCGTGCTCCTCCACGCGCGTGGTGAGTCCGAGGGCGGACAGCCGGGCGGCGATGTCCTCCGCGCTTGCTGCCGAAGCGGGCACAGGAGAGCCTCCGTCGCCAGGGATCACGTTGCGTGAAGCTAGTTAACTAGATTAGGGCTAGTGGACTAGATTTTCCATATGCCTGAGCAGCAGCCGCCGTATCTCCGCATCGCTGACGAACTCCGGCGGAGGATCGCGGAGCACGAGTGGGGGCCCGGAGACCGGCTCCCCTCGCGTGCCCAGATCGGCCAAGAGTGCGGCGTCGGCGAGAACGTCGTCCGCCGGGCGCAGGAGCTGCTGATCTCCCAAGGGGTCCTGGAGGGGCGGGCGGGATCCGGAACGTACGTCGCGGAGCCTCGTCAGCGTGTGTGCGTGGTCCGCTCGTCAGCGCGCGAGCAGGGCGGTGGTTCGCCGTTCCGGGCCGACATGAAGGCCTTGGGTAGGCAGGGGGACTGGGAGAGCCGGACCGAGGCCAAGGTTCCGGCGCCGGCGGAGATCGCCGCACGGCTCGGCATCGCCGAGGGCGACCTGTGTGTCCGCACGGTGTACGAGTTCCTCGCCGACGGACGGCCCGTGCAGTTGTCCACGAGCTGGGAGCCGTACGACCTCACCGGCGGAACTCTCGTCGTCCTTCCCGAGGGCGGGCCACACGCCGGGGCTGGCGTCGTGAACCGGATGGCCGAGATCGGCATCACGGTCAGCCATGCCGTCGAGCAGCCCGAACCGCGTCAGGCCACCGCCGAGGAAGCCTCACTCCTCGGGATCCAGAAGGCCGCGCTCGTCACGCACATCCGGCGCACCTACTACAGCGACCAGGGGCGACCCGTGGAAACGGCGGACATCGTCGTGCCCGCCACCCTGTGCGAGATCGTCTACGAGATCCCCATCGCGCGGTAGTCCGGTTCAGCCCTGTAGGTAGGGCCATCCGTCCTGGTTGGAGTAGCTCTCAAAGCAGTACCGGGTCAAGCGGTCCCACTCCTTGCCGGTGGCCAGTTCGTACGCTTTGTCCGGTATGGATAGCAGCCATTCACCGTCGTACTCGGTGGAGGTGTACGGGGCGAACTTGTCGACGTCGAAGAAGACGCTCTCCCACACGGTTTGGCCTGCGGCTACGACGGCGCAGCGTGTGTACAGGAACACGTCGGACGATTGCGGGAACGGGCTGCCGTCTCGATCTGTCAGGTCGACCACGGGGAGGGTTCCGAACTTCTCCTGGTCCAGGCGGTAGAGGGCCTCGGCGTGACGTTCGGCGAAGCCGATGATGTCGGGGATGGGGCGGCGGCTCAGCTCCTCGGCAAGGCGCTGGCAGCTCCCTTGGGTTGCTTCGCCGTCCAGGGTGGCTATCAGTGCCCAGAAGTCGGCCCATGTCATTCTCACTTGCGCAGGATGTCAGGGCGGTCTGACATCAACGAGAGCGCACAACCGAACTGGGTTGTCAGTGCTTCGGCGTACCTTTTCGCCATGGTGAACAGACCACCTGAGAACTGGCGTGCCTGGATGGCGGAGGTGGCCCGCGATGTCGAGGCCGGGATCTTGGGGCCCGAGTGTGCCGGCGGGGCGGAGATGTACCCCGAGTCCTTGCTGAGGGCGACGGATTCAGTGTTGGAGGCGTTCGAGGCGGAGGTACGTGGGCTCCTGGGGCCCTCCGACGATGAGGTCTTTGGAGCGGTCGAGAGGGTTGTTCTCGCGCTCAATGCTGTCGACGGCGACGCGAGCCACGGTGGCGCCGGCTACTGCACTGAAGAGCGGGAGCAGCTGTGCGAGTACATCGATCTCACCTTGGGGGAGCGCGGTGTGGACGTGGCTGCTCTGGCAGCGAGGAGGGGCATCGATCGTGCCGAGATCACGGACGCCTGGCGCGACTGGTGACCACCGTTTCCTGAGCTTCCGTCGGTGTCTGTGTATGAAGACCGAGCCCCTGTCTCGGCACCTTGCCCGTGCGGCGGCATCATGATTTCCATGACTTCCGGAACCGGCTCAGCGCCGATCGAGAGCACTCATGTCACGGCCGCCGTTGAGGGCACGGCGCTCCGCTTCACCTGGGATGCCGATGCCCGGATCGAGGTGCGGAACCTCGGGGCCGAGGTCGTCATCGAGGCGAATGCCGCGGGGCTAAGGACGCTTGCCGGGCATCTTCTGGTGCTGGCAGGCGAAGGAGTTCCCGATGGAGCCCATCTGCACCTCGAAGACAGCAACGGGCTGGAAGACGGGTCCGTCGGACTGGTCCTGGAGCGCAGCGACGAGGAGTGACTGGCCACTCGTAGCCGCCGCCGGAGCTGACATCCAAAACTGACATCAACGACGGCGGATGACGGTGGTCGTACGCGGTTTGCCGTGGCGGAGGTGACCAGCGATCGGCCCCTGGTGAGAGCGCCCCGCACGAGCTTACAAAGCAGATGTCGGCGGTTCGAAACCGTCCGCGCCCACCAGTTCAAAGGCCCCTAGCCGATCATGGCTGGGGGCCTCTGGCGTTCCTAGTGGTGGTGGGCGAGCACCCGCTGTTGTTCGTCCTGCCAGGTCCAGGCGGCTGGGCGCGTGAACGGCTCGGTTCTGGCGAGGGTGGAGAACTGGTCGGACGGCTCCCGGGTGGCCTTGTTCACCACGAGTGCCGAGAGCATCGGTGAGCGGCCGTCATCGTTGTGGTGGAGGCAGACGTCCTTGAGCAGGTAGGTCATGACTCCGCGGTGAGGTGGGATGGAGCCGAACCCCTGGTCCGCCAGCTCGGCGCTCAGCTCCCCGTACGTGATGGTCTGATGCCGGTGGGCCCGCTGCCGGAGAATATCGACGGCCGCCTCGACCGCTGCTGGGTACTCCGGGTCCTTGGTTCTCATTGCCGTCCCCCCTCAGCTGGTTCTGAGTCTCGCGCGCATCGTAGGAGCGAGGGACACTGTTGCACGGTTACGGGCACGGTTCAGGAGGGGGACGGTGGGCGAATTCCGGTTTAGTTGGGAGCTGCGTGGCGCCGGGGGTGTCACGTATCGGATCGACGACGGTGTTTCGGAGCATGAGACTCTGATCGGCTACTGCACGGACGCACTTGCCGACCTGCTGTACGCCATGACGGGGCTCTACGGGGACTCGTTCGGTGAGCGCTTCTCGTTCGACCGCGAGCCCATGGAGACGAGGTGGCTGCTCCGGCGTCGGGGGGCTGACGTGGCCATCGACATTTTCGAGTTTCCGGACGGGGGAACGAGCTGGGGTTCGCCCGACGAGACAGGCGGCATCCTTCTCTGGAGCTCCACCCAGCCCCGTGGCGTGCTGTGCCACGCGGTGAAGGAGGCGGCCGAGGGCGTACTGCGGGAGCATGGTGAGGAAGGGTATCTGGAGAAGTGGATGCGGCACCCGTTTCCTGTTGCCGCCTTGCAGGATTTGCGGCGCCTGCATCGGCGAGGCGACGACTGCCGGTATGAGGAGTGCCGGAGCGATTCTGGGGGCTGGTGACTTACAGGGGGCATGCACGATGCGAGGTTTGATGAGCGTCTGCCGGACGAGGAGTTGGAACTCAGAACGCTGTTTATGTGGCGTTCCTCGGTGGGTGCCAGCTCGGGATTCCGGCGGTCGTTTGCCGGCCGGCGTCAGAATGTGTTGGCGTCCGCCAGTGCAGAGGCCCCGGGCCGGTCATGGTCCGGGGCCGTCGGCGTGGGTGGGGGCGAGGGCTACTTGATGACCTCGACCTTCTTGTCGCCCGCGGACTTGGCCAGGGTGAGGGGCTTGACCGTGCCCGTTTCGCGGTTGCTCGCGTCGGTGGTGGTGGAGGTGGGGGCGGTCAGGAGGGTGGCCAGGGCGGCGGCTGTGGTGGCGAGGAGGGCTATCGCGAGGCGGGTGCGGGTGGGTGACGTCGTCATGACGGCTCCTGTGGTGGCGTGGTGGTGGCGGGGGGAACGTATCGTGCCGGGGCCTTCGGGGGAACGGGGGCTGTGAGTTGACCGGTGGGGCCGCGGGCCGGTGTACTCCGGGGATGGTTGACGTGGGGGACGCGCCTGAAGTCGGCGTGAGTGGTGGGGACATGACCGCGCAGGGGTACGTCGAGGGGCGGCTGGCGCAGTACCAGGAGTGGTACGACGTCAAGGCCACGCGGATGAAGGCGATGCATCTGCGGATGCGTACCGTGTCCGTCGTGGGCGGGGCGCTGGTGCCGGTGTTCGTGAATCTGGACGCGGGGTTCGCGCGGGTCACCGCCACCGTGCTGAGCGTGGTCGTGGTCGCGGCGGTGTCGCTGGAGAGCGTCTACCGGTATCGCGAGCAGTGGAAGAACTACCGGTCCACCGAGCAGCTGCTCGGGCACGAGCGGGTCTACTTCGAGACCCGGGTCGGGCCGTACCGGGAGCTGTCCAAGCGGGAGGCGTTCACCCTGCTCGTCGCCCGGGTCGAGAAGGCCATCGCCAACGAGAACGCCGCCACGCTGAACGTGATGACGCTGGGTGGGCAGGTCAGCGCCGATCTTCAGGGGGGTGGGAGTGGGAGTGGGCAGGGGAAGGGGGAGGTTCCCGCCGCTCGGGAGGTGCGAGTTCGGGAAGGGTGAGCTCGGGGAGTCTGAGCTCGGTAGGGGTGAGTTCGGGAGGGTGAGGGGGGTGGCTTCGGCGAGTTCTCACGCGTCGAAGTCGTATTCCAGGATGTAGGACGACGCGTCCAGGGTCATCTCGTTCAGCTCGACCGGCCGGCCCTGGTCCGTGAAGGCCGTGCGGCCGATGAGGACCACCGGGGTGCCCGGGGGGAGGGTCAGGCGGTCGGTCTCGTCCGCCGTCGGCATCCGGCAGCGGATCTCCTCGCGGAAGCGGACCGGGCGGTGGCCCAGCTCGCCGAGGCGGGCGTACGTGCCGCCGGGGCCCGTGTCGGGGCGGGCGACGGGCGTGCCGCGGACCAGGTCGGCGGAGAGGTACGAGACCGAGAGCAGGACCGGCTTGTCGTCCAGTACGAAGCGGCGGCTGCGGACGCAGACGGGGGCGTGCGGCGCCAGGTCCAGGGCGTCCGCGATCCGGCCGCCCGCCGTCTCCTCCGACACCACGATCTGGTCCACCACCAGAGCCCGGTTCTCCACCTCCGCCGCCCACACCGAGCGGCCGCCGCCCCAGCCGTCCCCGGCGAGGCGCGGGATGCCGCGGCGGCGCAGCGGGCGGAAGGCACGGACGAAGACGCCGGCGCCCCTGCGGGCCTCCGTGAGGCCCTCGCCGCGCAGGACCGCGAGGGCCTGGCGGGCGGTCATCCGGGCCACCTCGTAGGTGGACATGAGGTCGTTCTCGCCGGGGAGCCGGTCGCCCGGTGCGAAGTCGCCGGACTCGATCGCCGTCCTCAACTCATCCGCGATGCGCTGGTACTTGGGGCGACGAGTGCCGTCCTGGTCGGTCACGGGTGGACCACTCCCTTCGTCTGCGGGACACCCTAAGGGGCTCCCCGCGGCCAGGGTGCGCACCTGTGCGCCGTCCTGCCCTCGTGATCCATCCATCGGGGGACATCTCTAGAGATACGTTGACAGGGCGGGGTCTCCACGTTTCCCTAGGTGTCCCCATGCAGCGTGCGGGACGGGACGGAGGGGTTGCGTGCAGCCAGTGCCCGAGGTCGGCGACCTCGTCCGTGACACCGCCACGGGGCGGGTCGGCTTCTTCGTGCGGAGTGTCTCCGGGCGCTTCCTGATCCGCGCCGTCCACGGCAGCGGCGAGTGGGAGGCCGAGCCCGGCGACGTCCAGCTCGCCACGCCCCTGCGCGAGCTCCGCGCCCGCGCCGCCGAGATCAACGCGCGCAGCCGGCGTGGCCTGAACTGAACCATGCCGCTCCCGGCGCCGCCCCGCCGCTGTCAGCGGGGCGCGTCACACTGGAGGCATGTGCCGCAGCATCAAGACGCTCCGCCCGCCCGTCCTGCCCCATGAGGCGACTCAGGACGACATCCACGCCGCCGCGCTCCAGTACGTTCGCAAGGTCTCCGGCTTCCGCGCCCCCGCCGCGCACAACCGGGAGGTCTTCGACCGGGCCGTCGAGGAGATCGCCGACGCGACCGCCCGGCTCCTCGCCACCCTGGAGGTGAGAGGAGCGCACCACCACCCTCAGGTCAGGACGCCGGAGCCGGAGCCGCGCCCGGACGCCGTATGAGGTAGCCGGCCAGTCCGCCCGCCAGCAGCAGCGCCAGGGTCGAGACCCCCGCGCTGAACCAGGTCGCGCCCAGCCACGCGCCGCCCAGCCAGCCGAGCCCGACGCTGTACGAGGCCCAGATCACCGCCGCCAGCGCGGACCAGGGCAGGAACTCCTCGGGGCGCCGCCCCGCCGCGCCCGCGCCCAGGGAGACCACGGAGCGGCCCGCCGGGGCGAAGCGGGCCAGGACGACGATGAAGCCACCGCCCCGGGCCAGGGCGGTGCCGAGACGTTCCCGCGCCACGGTCAGGCGGCGGGAGCGGGCTATCGCGCCGTCCAGCCGCCGGCCGCCGCGCAGCGCCAGCCGGTACGCCAGGAAGTCGCCGAGCATCGAGGCCGCCGCCGCGGTGAGCAGCAGCGGCAGGAGGGAGGGGACGTCCGCGGGGGCCGTGGCCGCGCCGAGGGAGGCGGAGGCGGCCGTGGCGGCGGAGATCACGAGGAAGCCGCTCGGCAGAACGGGCAGAAAGACGTCGAGCAGGATCGACGTCGCCACCACCGGATAGATCCACGGGCCCGCGGTCAGCGACCTCAGCGAGCCCATGCTGTCGAGCAGATTCACAGGGCCAGAGCCTACGCGCCGATGCGCCCGGCCTTGCCGGGAGGCCCCCCGCCTGTGTCGGGTGGGTGCCTGGGGCCCGTCGGGTGGGGGTCTGGTTGCCGCCTGATGGGGCCCGGTTGCCGTCTGGTGAGGGCCGGGGCCTCGCCTGACGCCCCCCGGGGCCTCGCCTGACGGCTAGGGCCCGTCGAGCCCCCGTCGGGTGTGCCGACGGGGGCCAGAGAGCGGGTTGCGCGGGGAAAGCGAAGGGGAAGCGGAAGGCGCAGGGGCAAGGGCAGGGGAGCGGGGAGGGGGTGGGGGAGAGCGGGGGTGGTGGTCAGGCGGCGACCGGGGCGCCCTGCTTCTCGGTGCCGTGCGCGTTCGGGTCGCGCTGGGATGCCTTCGCGGCCTTCTGGCCGAAGAGGGCGTCGAGCGCGAGGCCGCCGGGGCCCGTGAAGATCAGCAGGGCGAAGGTCCAGCAGAAGAGGGCGGACAGCTCGCCGCCGTTCTGGAGCGGGAAGAGCGCTTCGGACTGGTGGGCCCAGAAGTACGCGTACGCCATCGAGCCCGACGCTATGAAGGCCGCGCCGCGCGTGCCGAGGCCGAGGAGGACGAGGCCGCCGCAGACGAGCTGGATCACCGCCGCGTACCAGCCGGGCCACGCGCCGACGGCGACGGTGCCGCCGCCCTTCGCGCCGCCGAGGATGCCGAAGAGCGAGGCGGCGCCGTGGCAGGCGAAGAGCAGGCCGACGACGATCCGGAAGAGGCCGAGCGCGTAGGGCTGCGCCTGGTTCAGGCGGTTGGTGAGGGTGCTCATGGTGGGGGTACTCCTTCGGCCGGCCCGCCCCGGGGAGAGGGCGGGTACGTGGGGGACTGGTACCGAACGGCCGCCAGGTTAGGCTCACCTGAGTTGTACTTGCAAGTTCAAACATCTCCTTTCGTGGGGCGCGCCTGAGGGAGGGCCGTCTGGTCTGGACCAGGGTGGCTCAGGTCTGGACCACAGGCGCGCCGAATTCACGCCGTTTCTTATGTGTTGCTTACGTGGTACTGGGGTGGCGCTTGTGTGCCGCCCGTTGCTGCTTGTCGGTGCTGGAGTCCGCGCTCGTGCAGCGCGCGAGTTGTGCCGGTGTCGCGCCGGTGCGGTGCTCGCGCGGTGCTCGCGGTGTCAGGAGGCGTGTGGTCAGCAGCCGTTGAGGACGGACTGGAGGGCACTCTTCTCCGCGGAGTCGACGCTGAGCCCGTAGTGGTGCTTCACGTGCACCCAGGCGCGGGCGTACGTGCAGCGGTACGCCGTGCGCGAGGGCAGCCACTTGGCGGGGTCGAGGTCGCTCTTGGCCTGGTTCACGTTGTCGGTCACGGCTATGAGCTGCGGCCGGCTGAGGTCGTTGGCGAACGCCTGGCGCTGGCTGGTGCTCCAGGAGTTGGCGCCCGAGCGCCATGCCTCGGCGAGCGCGACGACGTGGTCGATGTCGAGGTCGGAGGCGGCGGTCCAGGTGGCGCCGTCGTACTGCGAGTACCAACTGCCGCTGACCGAGGCGCAGCTGGAGTCGGTGACGACGCCGGAGCCGTCGCGCTTGAGGACGGTCTCCCGGGTGTTGCAGGCGCCGGACTGGGTGATCCAGTGCGGGAACAGGTCGCGGTTGTAGCCGGTGAGGGAACCTTCCGCCTTCACCGTGAGGGCGGCGAGATAGGTGCGGGCGGTCGCGGCGCTGACCGGGGTCGGCATCGCGGCCTGCGCGGAGGGCGCGGTGGTGACGAGGCCGGTGAGGGTGAGGGCGGCGGTGGAGGCGAGCACGGCGACTCGACGCGCGTAGACCTTGCCGACGGGCATGGGGGAACTCCCTTGATTCGGTGGGACCTTGGCGGTTCGGCCGGTCCCGTGCGTACCGGGCGGCGCCCGGTCATCGTGGCGGCGCGAGGTTTCGCTGCGGGGTGCGCCAGGTAACAGAGTGGCGACATGGACACGTCACATCAAGGGGTGTGCCGCTTTCTGACGGGGCATCGGATTCCGCCGGGCTGATTCCGTCGGGCCGATTCCCCCGGATGGGATGTCCGTCGGGCCCGACTCCGCCAGGCCCGATTCCGCCGGATCTGCTTTCCGTCGGGGCCCCGATCCCGGGCAGGACGAGGCAGGGGCAGGGGCAGGGGCAGGGGCAGGGGCAGAGAGGCAGGAGGGGCCAGGAGGGCGGGGGAGTAAGGGGAGGGCGGGCGCCATCTCCCGCCTGCGGGAACGCGGTGGGCGCGAGGGGGGTGAGGGTGCCCGGCGTGGGCCGGGCGTGGTGGCCGCCCGGGGTGGTCGGACTGGTTCGGTACGACTCCGAGGGTGGGCGCGCCGTGAGGTGCGGCGGACCGCGGCAGGCGGGTCGGGCGGCGGGACGGCCTGGCGGCGGTGAGGGCGCCGCCGAGGGGGAGGTCCTCGGCGTGTCGCCGGCTGTGGCGTCGGGCGGTATGCGGGCGCGCCGCCCGCGCGGGCCGTACGGACGGGCGGCTCGGGCTGTGCCGTACGGCGGCCCGAGGCGGGCGTGTCGTCCTGCCGTGGGGCTCAGGGGTGGGCGTGTCGCCGGGTGCGGCGTCGTACGGGGGCGCGGTCGACCCTGCGCGGCGCCACACCCGTCGCGGACGTCGGAGGCGGCCGGGGGTACGCCCTGGCGAGCCTCCTGGAGTGTCGCCCCGCCCCTGAAGGTGAGCTCCTCGCCCCTGCCCGGGGGCGTCCCGGGGCCCGGACCCGCGCCCGCGGGACGGCGGCGCGCTCGACTCCCGGGTCGGGGGCGGGTGCCTGCGCCTTGGCGGGGGCGGGCGCGTCGTCGCGCCCGCCCGCGTACCACCGGTGGGTAGGTCAAGTGTGGGCCGTCGGTGCCGGGTCCGTCCTCATGCCCGGCGGCGGCACCGCTCGGGAGCGGGCTCGGAGCGGGCTCGGATCGTCGGGCCGGCGCCCTCGCGTGGCGCAGCGGCCGCGCCGTCAGGCCCTCGGGGCCCCGTGTCCGGGCGCCGCTCCGGCCCGCCCGTGGCGGGGTGGGCCGTCAGGCGCCCGGCGTGCTCAGCGTGATCGTCCCGTCCGGGGTGCTGGTGACGTGGAGGGAGGTCAGGTCCGGGACGTGGAGGTCGGGGGACTGGGCCGCCGCGCGCGGGCCCACGCCCACGACGCGCATGCCGGCGGCCTTCGCCGCCTGGATGCCGGCCTCGGAGTCCTCGAAGGCCACGCAGTCGGCCGGGTCGACGCCCAGCTCGGCGGCGCCCTTGAGGAAGCCCTCCGGGTCCGGCTTGCTCGCGCCGACCTGCTCGGCGGTCACCCGGGTCACCGGCATCCGCAGGGCCGCCGCGCCCATCCGGGCCTGGGCGAGGGCCTCGTCCGCCGAGGTCACCAGGGCGTGCGGGAGCGACGCGATCGCGTCCATGAAGACGGGGGCGCCGGCCACCGGCACGACGCCGTCGATGTCGGCGGTCTCCTCGGCGAGCATCACCGCGTTGTCCGCGTGGTTCTCGGCCATCGGGCGGTCCGGGAGGAGGACCGCCATCGTGGCGTAGCCCTGGCGGCCGTGCACCACCTTCAGCACCTCGTCGGCGTCCAGCCCCTGGCGGTCCGACCAGCGGCGCCAGCAGCGCTCCACGACGGCGTCCGAGTTGACCAGGGTGCCGTCCATGTCGAGCAGGAGGGCGCGGGCGGTGAGCGTTGCCGGGGTGGCGGCCATGGGGGTCTCCAGGGGGGTGGTGCGGAGAACGAAGCGGTCCCGCCCGCCGGTCAGGGGGTGCGGGCGGGGCCACTTTGTTTCTTCACGATACAAAAACGAGGGCGGTCTTGGCCACTCGCCCCCCTGTGACCTTCGTCAGCCGTGGTCGTAGTAGTCCTCGGTGTCCCGCTCCAGCTCGCGCCGCGTGTGGGGGCCGTACACGCCCTCCGTGTCCTTCAGCCGCCAGAAACGGCTCTGGTACTGGATCAGCGCGCCGCGCAGGCTCTCGTCGAACACCCCGTCCGCCTCCTCCAGGTACACCCACAGGATCCGCAGGCGCAGCTGGAGCTCCCGCACCTCGGGTCCCGTGTCGCCGACGCTCAGGGCCGCCCCCTCGGGGGCGTCCGTGTGGGTGGGGGTGGGGGAGGCGGTCGTCGGGGCGGAGGAGGTCTCCGGGGTCCCGGCCGGGCTCTCCGAGGCGGCCGCGCCGCCGGTCGCGGACGGCGAACCGGTGACCGTCGGCGCCGCCGACGCGGACACCGGCGCCGAGGCGGACGCGGAGGTGGAAGCGGAGGAGGACGGGGACGGGGAGGCCGACGCCGTCGTGGGGGTCGCCGTCGGGGAGGACGAGCTCGGGGACGGTGTCCGGGAGGGCGTGCGGCTCGGCGACGGTCCGCCGGAGGACGTCGTCTCCTCGGGGACGGCGAGGTTCAGGGACGCGCTGGTGACCACCTCGGGGGCCAGCGACCGGTCGGCGGTCCCGCCGCCGCTCAGCACCGCCGCCGCCAGCGCGGCCGTGCCGACCACGGCCACCGCCGCGACGCCCACGACCACACCGCCGCGCCGCCGGCCCTTCCGTCCGTCCCGGGCCCCGGCCGGAGCCGGCCCGGAGTCGCGCACCCCGCCGCCGGCCCCGCCCAGCAGCAGCGGCATCGTCTCGTGCGCGCCGCCCTCGGAGCCGTACGGAGAGGAGTCGTACGGAGAGGAGTCGTACGGAGAGGAGTCGTACGGAGAGGACGGGCCCGGAGAGGAGTCGTACGAGGAAGCGCCGTACGGAGCACCCTCGTGCCCGTGCCCGTGCCCGTGCCCCTGCCCCTGCCCGTGCCCGTGCCCGGCCGCCCCGGCCCGTACCGCCCGCAGCTGAGTCGTCGGCGGGTCACCCCCGTCACCCGCCCCGTCCGGCCCGCCCGCGACGGCCCCGCCCGCCCCGCCGGGGACAGCCCCGCCCGGCCCATCAGGCCCGCCCCGTCCGTCCGCCCCGCCCCCCGGCTCCTCCTGCGCGTCCAGGGTCACGTACGGCCTGATGCGGAGCGGGTCGAAGTCCTCGGCCGCCGCCAGCTCCGCGCGTGCGCAGGCGCAGCCCGGTCTCTGTCCGCCACATTCAGGACATGCCTGTCCGGTCATGATCTGTCCCCTCCCCAAGCAACTGGCAGTGATTATGCAGGCCACCCGCACAGCACCCCCCGCCGCCGGGTGAACACCCGTACCCTCCGCAGGCCATATCCGGACATTCGACTCAGGATGGAGACCACGCCCGGGAGCGACGCGACGCGCAGGGAGACGCCCATGGCCCAGGAGACCAGTCCGCCTCAGCTCGGCGGGGAGCCCGCTCCCGTCCCCGGCGAGGGGCAGAGCCACCGCACCGTCCTCGTCGCGATCGGGGCGCTGCTGCTGGGCATGCTGCTCGCCGCCCTCGACCAGACCATCGTCTCCACCGCCCTGCCGACGATCGTCAGCGAGCTCGGCGGCATGGAGCACCTCTCCTGGGTGGTCACCGCCTACATGCTCGCCTCCACGGCCGCCACCCCGCTCTGGGGCAAGCTGGGCGACCAGTACGGGCGGAAGAAGCTCTTCCAGGCCGCGATCGTCCTCTTCCTCATCGGCTCCGCGCTCTGCGGCATCGCGCAGGACATGCCCCAGCTGATCGCCTTCCGCGCGGTCCAGGGCCTCGGCGGCGGCGGTCTGATGGTGCTCTCGATGGCGATCGTCGGGGACCTCGTCTCACCCCGGGAGCGCGGTAAGTACCAGGGGCTCTTCGGGGCCGTCTTCGGCGCCACCAGCGTCCTCGGGCCGCTGCTCGGCGGGCTCTTCACCCAGCACCTCTCCTGGCGCTGGGTCTTCTACATCAACCTCCCGATCGGCGTCGTCGCGCTCTTCGTCATCGCCGCCGTCCTGCACATCCCGGTCCGCTCCACCCGCCACACCATCGACTACCTCGGCACCTTCCTCATCGCCTCGGTCGCCACCTGCCTGGTCCTCGTCGCCTCCCTCGGCGGCACCACCTGGGCGTGGGGATCACCGCAGATCATCGGCCTCGCCGTGCTCGGCGCCGTCCTCCTCGTCTGCTTCGTGGCCGTCGAGCGGCGGGCCGCCGAACCCGTCCTGCCGCTCAAGCTCTTCCGGATCCGGACCTTCACGCTGGTCTCGGTCATCAGCTTCGTCGTCGGCTTCGCGATGTTCGGCGCGATGACCTACCTGCCGACCTTCCTCCAGGTCGTCCAGGGCGTCACCCCCACCATGTCCGGCGTCCACATGCTGCCGATGGTCGTCGGCCTGCTGCTCACCTCGACCGTCTCCGGCCAGATCGTGTCGCGGACGGGCCGCTGGAAGGTCTTCCCCCTCGCCGGCACCGCCGTCACCGGCCTCGGGCTGCTCCTCCTCAACGAGCTGACCGAGACCACGCCCACCTGGGAGATGAGCCTCTACTTCTTCGTCTTCGGCGCCGGGCTCGGCCTGGTCATGCAGGTGCTCGTCCTCGTCGTGCAGAACGCTGTCGGATACGAGGACCTGGGCGTCGCCACCTCCGGCGCGACCTTCTTCCGCTCCATCGGCGCGTCCTTCGGCGTCGCCGTCTTCGGCACGATCTTCACCAACCGTCTCACCCACAAGCTGGAGGACGTCTTCGCCCGGGCCGCGGAGAGCGGTACGGCGCTCCCGCCGGGCACCGGACCCGACCAGGTCGCCGCCGACCCGCGCGCCGTCGCACAGCTCCCGACCGAACTGCGGTCCGAGGTCCTCCACGCGTACGCCACCTCCATCACGGACGTGTTCCTCTACGCGGCGCCGGTCGTCCTCGTCGCCTTCGTCGTCGCCTGGTTCCTCAAGGAGGACCCCCTCCGCGGCTCCGTGACCGCCCCCGACACCAGCCAGACCCTCGCCTCCAACCCCGTCGAGCGCTCCTCGTACGAGGAGGCCGCCCGCGCCCTGTCGGTGCTCGGCTCCCGCGAGGGCCGCAAGGAGATCTACGAGACGATCACCGCCCGCGCGGGACTCGACCTGCGCCCCGCCGCCAGCTGGCTGCTGCTCCGCATCCGCCGCCACGGCACCGTGGAACCCGCGCGGCTCGCCGAGGCCGCCCCCGTGCCGCTGCGGGTCGTCACCGACGCGGCCCGGGAGGTCGAGGAGCGGCAGCTCGCCCGGCGCGAGGGGCTCCAGCTGGTCCTCACCGAGGAGGGCGTCCTGGCCGCCGTCCGCCTCGCGAAGGCCCGCGAGGAGTCCCTCGCCGAACTCCTCGGCGACTGGTGGGGTCCCGACCGCCCCACGGATCTGGTGAAACTGGTCGAGGAGCTCAACGCCGAGCTCTGCGGCTCCGACGCGGAACGCCCCCGCTCCCCGGAACCGCCCCGCGACCACCGGGCCTGACCCCTCCGGGACCGCCCGAACGCGTCCTGGGGGAAACCGGCATGACGGGTCCTCAGCGCGGCTCGGTACCCTGACCAGCCGAAGATCGATTCGTGGGTGCGCGGATACGCGGATACCCGGAGAACACGGACACACAGGGGGACGGGGCAGGATGAGCAGCCACGAGCCGGGCCGGGACTGGCCGCCGCAGGGACACCCGCCGCAGGCGCCGGGGTACGGGGCCTACGGCACCCCGCCGCCCCCGAACAACCCGCCGCCCCCGCACAACCCGCCGCTCCCGGGCGCCCCGCCGCTCCCGGGCCACCCGCCCGTCCGGCAGCCGTCGCACAGGGGTGCCTGGATCGGCGCGGCGGCCACGCTGGTGGCGGCCATGATCGGCGTCGTCGGCACCTACCTGGTGAACACGCGCGACGACGGCCCCGAGGCTGCGCCGGCCCCCGCGCCGACCTCGGCGAGCCCCACGGCCGACGACAAGCCCGCGACGGACGCCACCGAGGGCCAGGAAGCCTCGGAGTCCCCGGAGACACCGACGGCCACCACCGCACCGCCCACCACCGCACCGCCCACCACCGCGCCGACCACCCCCTCCGGTCCGCCGCCCGGGACGGTCGCCTGGCAGGGCACGCTGGTCATCACGTACGTCGACGACAAGGACCTCGACGCGGCGCCGCCGGTGGAGTCCGAGATCAACGGCGACAACGACTTCGCCGTCTACCCGTTCGGCGACCACATGCTGCGGCCCGACAACGGCGCCAAGGCACTCGTGTGGAAGGGCTCGGCGAAGGCGCCGTCGGACACCGACTGCCGGGGCGTCGTCGACACCCAGGCCACCTCGAACGACATCCCCATCAAGACCGGCCTGCACATCTGCGGCCGCACCGGTGAGGGCCGGCTGGTCCGCCTGACCGTCAAGGAGCTGGCCGGCCAGGCGAGCGACACGAACGCCACCTTCGACGTCGTCGTCTGGAACGGCTGACGTGCGGGGAGACCGGGGCCAGGAGGCCAGGAGGCCAGGAGGCTAGGAGAGCTCCTTGCCGTACCAGATCTCCATGTACGGCCCCGAGCAGTACGCCGGGATCTCTCCGTAGCCGTGCCGCGCGTACAGCGCACGCGCCTCGACGAGGTCGAGGCGCGTGTTGAGGACGGTCCGGCGGGCGCCGAGCGTGCGGGCGGCCCGCTCCAGGCCGTCCATCAGCAGGTCGGCGCCGCCCAGGCCGCGGAAGGCGGGGCGGACGAAGACCCGGGTCAGCTCGGCCCGGTCGCGGTCCAGGAGGACGAGGCCGCCGCACGCGGCGGCCTTCCCCTCGTACCGCCCGACCAGGAACTCCCCGGCGGGCGGTGCGAGGAGCTCAAGACCCTCGTCGATCATTCCCTCGTCGTACTCGTCCTCGGACAGCACGCGGCCGTAGTAGCGTCCGGCGACATCGCCGAAGTAGTCGCGGCGCAACGCGGTGGCGTCCGGGGTGTCGACGCGCTCGGGGGAGAAGGTCCAGGTCATGCGGGCCATTCTGCGACCCGCACGACCGGCCGCGCCTCCGGATTACTTCGGGGACGCCTGCTGCACGACCTCGAACGACCACAGGGTGGAACCGGACGCGGCGGGCTTCGGCCGCTCGCCGCCCTCGCCCCCGGCGGCGCCCTGGTGGGCGGCCTTCATCGACCCGTTCATCCAGTTCTGGAAGTCCTCCTCGCTCCGCCAGCGCGTGTACACCAGGTACTGGTCGGTGCCCTCCAGCGGGCGCAGCAGCTCGAACCACTCGAAACCGTCCGAGCCCTCCACGGCCCCGGCCCGCGAAGCGAACCGCTGCTCCAGCACCTCCCGCTGCTCGGCCGGCACGGTCAGGACGTTGATCTTCACGATGCTCATGGGAGGAAGGATATGACCGGTACCTCCTCGGCGGGGCCGGCGGGGCCGGCGGGGCCGGAGGGGACGGTCAGGACGTGACGCGGGCGAGGAGGAGGCCGTCGTGGCCCTTGGTGCCGACCGTCTGGATCGCGGTGGCGTCGAGGCGGGGCTCGCGGGCGACGAGGTCGAACATGGCGCGGGTACCGGTGACGGCCGGGTCCGAGGGGTCCTCGGTGGCGACGCGGCCGCCCCGGACGACGTTGTCGACGACGATCAGGGTGCCGGGGCGGGAGAGCTCCAGGGCCCAGGTCACGTAGTGCGGGTTGTTCACCTTGTCGGCGTCGACGAAGACCAGGTCGAAGGGGCCCGCGCCCTCCTTCGCGAGGAGCGGGAGGGTGTCGAGGGCCGGGCCGGTGCGGACCTCGACCCGGTCGGCGAGGCCCGCCCGGGTGAGGTTGGCGCGGGCGACCTCGGCGTGCCGGGGGTCGTACTCCAGCGTGATCAGGCGGCCGTCCTCGGGCAGGGCGCGGGCCAGCCAGATCGTGCTGTACCCGCCGAGGGTGCCGATCTCCAGGATGCGTTGGGCCCCCTGGACCTGGGCGAGGAGGTTCAGGAGCTTGCCCTGGTTGGGGGCGACGGCGATCTCCGGGAGGCCCGCGGCCGTGGAGTCGGCGAGGGCGGCGGTGAGCGCCTCGTCGGCGGGAGCGAGCAGATCGGTGAGGTAGGCGTCGGTGGCCGTCCACTGAGGGTTCGTCATACGCCGACGGTACTGGGCGGGTTCGCCGGGCGCGCGTCGGTTCACGCCAGGTTCGGCGTACGGGCGGGGGTTCGCGGCCGGTCCGTCACGCGGGCGACGGCGCTCGGCGGCGGCGGTTCGCCCGTACGGTGAGGAGCACGGTCGTCACGGTGATCACCGCCGCGCCCAGGCCCGCCGTCAGCAGCCAGGCCGGCACGCCGGCGACGGTCAGCAGGCGGTCACGGTGGATCACCCGGCGGTACGGGGTGTCGGCGACGGCGCGCAGGACGTGGTCGTCGTCGATCCGGGACGGTTCGGGGAAGCGCTGTTCCAGGACGGTGAGATGGGCGGGCGCGCCGCCGGTGAGCGCGGCGACCGGGCCGTCGGGGCGGTCGATCCGGCCGGAGAAGGTGACCTCGGGGCGGTCGCCGCCGATCGCCGCGCGGGGCTCCATGCGGTGGTCGGCGAGGATCGACAGGCCGAGGGTCTGGGAGCCGGCGGCGAGCCGGGAGAGACGCATGGGATAGACGAGTTCGGTGGAGGCGAAGGTGATGCGGAGCGGGGTGAGTTCGCCGTAGAGCTGCTCGCCCCGCTCCTCCGGGGCGAGGCGGACGGCGACGTACTCCCACTTCCGCTCGACGTACGGCCGGAGTTCGGGGGTGAGCCGGTCGGGCAGCTCGAAGCCGTTGGCGCGCAGCCAGGTGCCGAGGGCCTCGGGGTCGGTGGCGGTGAGGCGGGCCACGTCGAAGGGGCCGAGCCGCTCGCGGCCGACGACGCCGACGGAGGCGCCGGGGGCCGCGCCGGCGGAGGCGCCGTCGCCGTAGCCGCCGTCGAAGGGCCAGTCGTCCTCGCGGGGCCAGAAGTAGGTGCGTTCGCGTTCCTCGGGGGCGGCGAGCTCTTCGAGGCGGTCGAAGAGCCCGGGGTCGCCGAGGGTGACGTCCGCCCGGTGCGGCACCGGCATGACCCAGGCGGCCTGGCGGGCGTTGCCGTGGACGCGGAAGCGCATGACGACGGTCTCGGTCCGTCCGTCCCAGTGGACGGCGGACTCCTCCCGGTCGACGCCGATGCGTTCCGACGGGCGCGTGATCATGGCTCCGCAGCCGCACGCCCAGGCGGGCGCGACGAGCGAGCCGAGCTGGAGCGCGAGCAGCGCGACGAGCGTGGTCAGGATTCTGTGTGTGGTCCCCCGCATGCCCGATCGGACGTGCGGGGGACGGCCGCGGTTCCGCCCCCCGTCGGCCGCCGGTTCCGCCCCCCCGTCGGGCGCGGGTTCCGCCCCCCGCCGCCCCCCGCTGACCGTCAGGCGGGTGCCGTCGTGCGGACGCGGAGTTCCTTGACGCCGTTGAGCCAGGCGGCCCGCAGCCGGCGCGGTTCGCCGACGAGGGTCAGGTCCGGCATGACGTCGGCGACGGCGTCGAAGATCAGCTCGATCTCCTTCACGGCGAGGGCCTTGCCGAGACAGAAGTGGGGTCCGCCGCCGCCGAAGCCGAGGTGCGGGTTGGGGTCGCGGCTGATGTCGAAGGCGCCCGGGTTCTCGAAGACCTCGGGGTCGTGGTTGGCGGAGGAGTAGAAGAGGCCGACCCGGTCGCCGCGCTTGATCTTCTGGCCGCCGAGCTCGGTGTCCTGGGTGGCGGTGCGCTGGAAGGAGACGACCGGGGAGGCCCAGCGGACGATCTCCTCGGCGGCGGTCGCGGGCCGCTCGCGCTTGTACAGCTCCCACTGGTCGGGGTGGGTGAGGAAGGCGTGCATGCCGTGGCTGATCGCGTTGCGGGTGGTTTCGTTGCCGGCCACGGCGAGCAGGAGGACGAAGAAGCCGAACTCGTCGGAGGAGAGGTTGCCTTGGCCCTCGGCGGCGACGAGCTGCGACACGATGTCCTTCGCGGGGCACTCCTTGCGCGCGGCGGCCATGTTCATCGCGTAGCTGATGATCTCCGTGGCGGCCTCGACGCCGACCTCCTCGGTGATGGCGTACTCGGGATCGTCGTACGCCACCATCTTGTTGGACCAGTCGAAGATCCGGGAGCGGTCCTCCTGGGGGACGCCGATGAGTTCGGCGATGGCCTGGAGGGGCAGCTCGACGGCGACCCGGGTGACGAAGTCGAAGGTGCCGTCGGGGTCTTCGGCGGCGGCGGCCCTGGCCTCGTCGGCGATCGCGCGGGCGCGGGTGCGCAGGACGGTCTCCAGGGTGCGGATCGCGCGCGGGGTGAAGCCGCGCTGGACGATCTGGCGGACCCGGGTGTGCTCGGGCGGGTCCATGTTGAGCATGATCAGCTTCTGGACCTCGATCTGGTCCCGTCCGATGTGCTCGTTGAAGCGGATCACGGCGGTGTTCTCGTGGGAGGAGAACAGCTCGGGGTGGGTGGAGACGTACTTGACGTCCGCGTGGCGGGTGACGGCCCAGTACCCCTCGTCGTCGAAGCCCGTGACGCCGCGCGGCTGGGGGCACCACCAGACCGGGGCGGTCTGCCGCAGCTCCGCGAACTCGGGGAGCGGGACGCGGCTGTGCAGCAGGTCGGGGTCGGTGGCGTCGAACCCTTCGGGGAGGTGGGGGCAGGTCATCGGCAACACGCTCCAATATCTGATGGGTCATCAGAAGTTGCCGGGAAAGGTAGTAACGAGTTCTACAAGTAGCAAGAGGTGCGGGCGGAATACGCCCCCCGTGCGCGCCCCCGGCGCCCTCGGAAGCCTCCGGGGGCCCTCCGAGCTCTCTCCGATGGGGAACTCCTGGCTCCCGGACCCTTGCGTACCGGCGGTAGCAGTCATAAGACTTCACTCAGAACTAGAACGCGTACTAGTTCTCCCATGACGCCGACCGGCAGGTGCCGGGACACCCCGCCCGGTCGAGGAGAGGACCAGCTCATGGCCGCGGAACCCGTCATCGTCGAAGCCGTACGCACCCCCATCGGCAAGCGCGGAGGCGCGCTCGCCAACCTCCACCCCGCCTACCTCCTGGGCGAGACCTATCGCGAACTCCTCGGCCGCACCGGCATCCCCGCCGACTGCGTCGAACAGATCGTCGGCGGCACGGTCACCCACGCCGGCGAGCAGTCCATGAACCCCGCGCGCACCGCCTGGCTGACCATGGGACTGCCGTACGAGACCGCCGCCACCACCGTCGACGCCCAGTGCGGGTCCTCCCAGCAGGCGAGCCACATGGTCGCCAACATGATCGCGGCCGGGGTCATCGACGTCGGCATCTCCTGCGGCGTCGAGGCCATGTCCCGCGTCCCGCTCGGCTCCGGCTCCAAGCACGGGCCCGGCAAGCCCTTCCCCGACGAGTGGAACGTGGACCTGCCCAACCAGTTCGAGGCCGCCGAGCGGATCGCCCGCCGCCGCGGCCTGACCCGCGAGCGGGTCGACTCGCTCGGTGTCATCTCCCAGGAGCGGGCCGCCGTCGCCTGGTCCGAGGAGCGGTTCAAGCGCGAGACCTTCGCCGTCCAGGTCCCGACCACCGAGGAGGAGCAGCACGCGGGTCAGGGCATGTGGCGGCTCGTCGACCGCGACGAGGGGCTCCGCGACACCAGCATGGAGGGGCTCGCCCGGCTCAAGCCGGTCATGCCCACCGCCGTCCACACCGCCGGCAACTCCTCCCAGATCTCCGACGGCGCCTCCGCCGTGATGTGGGCCTCCAAGCGCATGGCCCGCGCGCTGAAACTGCGCCCCCGGGCCCGGATCGTCGCCCAGGCGCTGGTCGGCTCGGATCCGCACTTCCACCTCGACGGGCCCATCGACGCGACCCGCGCGGTCCTCGGCAAGGCCGGTATGACCCTCCGGGACATCGACGTGGTCGAGATCAACGAGGCCTTCGCCTCGGTGGTGCTGAGCTGGGCGCAGGAGTTCGACAAGGACCTCGACGGCCTGGAGAAGGTCAACGTCAACGGCGGCGCCATCGCCCTCGGCCACCCGGTCGGCGCGACCGGCGCCCGGCTGATCGCCACGGCGCTGCACGAGCTGGAGCGGGCCGACAAGGAGTTCGCCCTGGTCACGATGTGCGCCGGCGGCGCGCTCGCCACCGGGACGATCATCCAGCGGCTGTAGCCGCGCCGCGGCCGGCGGTTCCACCAGACCTGGCAGGGGTGCCCGGGAAACCGCGGGGCCCCGCCCTTCCCGCCGGGGAGGGGCGGGGCCCCGCGCCCGTACCGCGCGACCGGCC
The DNA here is from genome assembly GCF_042873895.1 of Streptomyces sp. NPDC004435. Taxonomy (NCBI): domain Bacteria; kingdom Bacillati; phylum Actinomycetota; class Actinomycetes; order Kitasatosporales; family Streptomycetaceae; genus Streptomyces; species Streptomyces sp. NPDC004435. Next base: position 680,859 of record NZ_JBIAMB010000001.1, read on the forward strand.
GGCGGTCGCCCGCGTCCCCCTGGGGCCGATCGAGAGGGGGACCTGCGACCGCGCGGAAGACCGTGTCACCGACCGCGGTCGGCTGTGCGCTGCTGGTGGTGGTGGTGTGCGCGGGAGGCGGCCCGGGGGTAGGGGTGGACGCAGCGGCGGGGGTCGGGGGGTGGCAGGGGTGGCCGGAAACGCCGCAGGCCCCGCCCCTCCGTGAGGAGGGCGGGGCCTTGCGGGTGCGCGGGTGCGGCGTGGTGACTCTTAGTACCAGCCGTTGGCCTGCCAGAACGCCCAGGCGGCGTTCGGGGAGCCGTAGCGCTCGTTCATGTAGTTGAGGCCCCACTTGATCTGGGTGGCCGGGTTCGTCTTCCAGTCGGAACCGGCCGAGGACATCTTCGAGGCGGGCAGGGCCTGGACCAGGCCGTAGGCGCCGGACGAGGAGTTGGTCGCCTTGAAGTTCCAGCCGGACTCGTGCGAGACGATCTTGCTGAAGGCGTTGTACTGCGAAGCGGGGACGATGTCGCGGGCGAGCTCCTGCGGGCTGGCGGCGGAGGCCGTACCCGTCGTGCCGAGCACCGCACCGGAGGCGCCGAGAAGGACGGCGGCGGTGGCGGCGAAGGTCTTCTTGCGGGAAGCGGCACGAGTGGCGATCGAGCGGAACAAAACGTCTACCTAACGTTCGGGGACTGGGTCTCGCCGGGCGTCACGGCCGTTTCCGACCGATTCCGGCATGCCGGAACCAGGGCCCGGGGAACCCGGGAACTGGGGGGAACCGGCCTGCCGCGGTGCTTCGTGATGAGCACCTGCTGCCTGGCGACGTCCACTACACAAACAAATCCCCGAGGCCGGCGCAACGACCCCCTGTACGAGGCAGGTTCGGACACACCCCGCCGGGGCGAGGGGTGAGGGGGTGGGTGTTTTCGCTGGTCACGCCCACCAATGGGCGTTTTGAGCGAGTCGTCCGTTTCTACTATTTCGGGTCGTAAGTGACGTGGGTCCTATGAGGCGCCTCACCCGCGGACCCCTCCCCGGGCCCCTCGAATGTGACCTGGGCCTCGAAGTTCGCCCGCCGCGTGGCCCTCCGCAGCGCCCGCAGCAGCGCCCCGCCGACCGTGAGGGTCAGGACCACGGTGAGCACGGCCCGGCCCAGGTCCCAGCCGAGGGAGGTGGCCACCACGTACGCGAGGAAGCGGACCAGGTTCTCGCCCGCCGGCGCCCCGGGGACGAAGAAGAGGCCCGGCCCGAGGCCGATCGTCACCCACCCGTACAGATTGGTGACCGTGCCGTACGCGAACGCCGCCACGAAGCCGTACGCCGAGAGCATCACCAGCTCCCGCCGCCCCCGCACCCCCGCCGGCAGCAGCCCCGCGCCCATCGCGAACCAGCCCATCGCCAGCATCTGCGTCGGCATCCACGGCCCCACCCCGCCCGTGAGCAGCGCCGACGCGAACATCGTCACCGCCCCCAGCACGAAGCCGAAGCCCGGCCCGAGGACCCGGCCGCTTAGCACCATCAGGAAGAACATCGGTTCGAGACCGGCCGTGCCCGCGCCCAGCGGGCGCAGCGCCGCCCCTACGGCGGCCAGCACCCCCAGCATCGCCACCGCCTTCGCGTCCATCCCGCAGTCCGCGATCGTCGCCACCACGACGGCGATGAGGAGGGGAAGGATCAGCGCGAAGAGCCAGGGCGCGTCGGCGGCGTGGTCCGTCACGGCGGAGTCGGCGTCCGCGAAGAGCGGCCAGCCGATGCCGATCAGACCGATGAGGGAGACCAGGACGAGGGCCGCGACCGAGCGGGGGCCGAGCCGGACGGGACGGGTCCGCGCGGGGCGGGAGAGGGTCCTCATGGACGCAGCGCCTCCTCCACCTGCTCGACCGTGAGCCACGGCGCGGGCGCCAGGATCTTCGAGACCTGAGGGGCGAAGGCCGGGGAGGAGACGACGACCTCCGCCGTCGGGCCGTCCGCGACCAGCTCGCCGCCGGCGATGATCACCACCCGGTCGACCAGCTCCGCGGCGAGCTCCACGTCGTGCGTGGCCAGCACGATCGCGTGCCCGTCGGCGGCGAGCGCCCGCAGCAGGACGACCAGCCGGGCCTTCGCCGCGTAGTCCAGGCCGCGGGTCGGCTCGTCCAGCAGCACGAGGGGCGGCCGGGCGGTGAGCACGACCGCGAGCGCGAGCGCCAGGCGCTGCCCCTCGGACAGGTCCCGGGGGTGCGTGGCGTCGGCGACGCCCGGTACGAGCTCCGTCACCAGTGCCCGGCAGGTTCCCGGCTCCGCGCCGGCGTCCCGGTCGGCGGCCTCGCACTCCTCGGCGACGGTCTCCGCGTACAGCAGGTCCCTCGGCTCCTGCGGTACCAGGCCGACCTGGCGGATGAGGGTCCGGGGGTCGGTGGTGTGCGGGGTGAGCCCGGAGACGCGGACCGTGCCGGAGGTGGGCGCGATCATGCCGACGAGCGTGGAGAGAAGTGTGGACTTCCCGGCGCCGTTGCGTCCCATCAGCGCGATGGCCTCGCCCGCCCGGACCTGGAGGTCGACGCGCCGGAGCGCCTCGACCCGGCCGCGGCGGACGGCGAGACGGTCGACGTCGACGAGGGGAGTGCCGGGGTCGGGGTCGGGGGCGGAGGCGGCGGGGTGGGTACGGCGGAGCCGGCGGAAGAGCCCCGGACGGGCTGACGGCGGCCCGTCCGGCGCCGGGGGCGCGGGGACCGGGGCGGAACCCGCGGCGAGGGGCCCTGCGGGGGCGCGCCCGTCCGGTCGCCCGGCCCTTCGCGCCTTCGGCCGGGACTCCAGCCGCTTCCGCAGCTCCGCCGACCTCCGCCGCGCGTCCCGGACGGTCAGCGGCAGCGGGTCCCAGCCCGCGAGGCGGCCGAGCCCGACCACCGGCGGGTGGACGGGGGAGACGGCCATGATCTCCTCGGGCGTGCCGAGGACGGCGTCGGGCAGGAGGAGGACGCGGTCGGCGTACTGCACGACCCGTTCCAGGCGGTGCTCGGCCAGGAGGACCGTGGTGCCCAGGTCGTGGACGAGCCGCTGGAGCACCGCGAGGACGTCCTCGGCGGCCGACGGGTCGAGCGCGGAGGTCGGCTCGTCCAGGACGAGGACCTTCGGGTGGGTGGTCAGCACGGAGCCGATCGCCACCCGCTGCTGCTGCCCGCCGGAGAGGGTCGCGATCGGCCGGTCCCGCAGCTCGGCGAGGCCCAGCAGGTCCAGGGTCTCCTCGACGCGCCGCCGCATCACCGCCGGCGCGAGGCCCAGGGACTCCATGCCGTAGGCGAGCTCGTCCTCCACGGTGTCGGTGACGAAGTGGGCGAGCGGGTCCTGGCCGACGGTGCCGACCAGGTCGGCCAGCTCGCGCGGGTGGTGGGTGCGGGTGTCGCGCCCGTCGACCGTGACCCGCCCCCGCAGCGTCCCGCCGGTGAAGTGCGGGACGAGCCCGGAGACCGCCCCGAGCAGTGTCGACTTGCCGACCCCCGACGGCCCGACCAGCAGCACCAGCTCCCCCTCCGGCACCGTGAGGTCCACCCCGCGCAGCGTGGGTCCGGCGGCGTCCTCGTACGTCACCGAGACGTTCTCGAAGCGGATCACGCGGGCGGCTCCTCGCGGGCGGGGGATACGGGGGCGGGGGATGCGGGGGCGGAGGACGAGGCGGCGGGGGGTACGGGGGCGATGACGGCGGGCAGCAGGCCGGGGAGGACCGACAGGGCCGGCCAGAGCGGCAGCTCCGGGGCGGTCAGGGGGACGACGCCGGGGTGCAGGGCCTCGGGGGCGTAGCCGTTGGCGCGGATCATGAGGACGGCCACGGCGATGCCGGAGGCGGCGACCAGACAGGAGCGGGGGCCGAAGCGGTCCGGGCGGTAGCGGGTGCGGACGCTCCGCCGGCCGCCGAGGCGGAGGCCGGCCACCGCCGCGAGGAGTCCGGCGGCGAGCAGCGGCAGCCCGTAACCGGCGCCCTGCGCGGCGAGCAGCCCGTACGAGCCGGCGCAGACGCCGAGCAGGCCGCCGAGGGTGAGGACGTTGGTGGTGCGGCGGACGGCCGGCGGGACCTGGGCGGTGCGCCCGTACCCGCGCGCGTCCATCGACGCGGCCACCGCGACGGACCGTTCGAGCGCGCCCTCCAGGACGGGCAGCCCGATCTGGAGGACCGCCCGCACCCCGCCGGTGGGCCGGCCGCGCAGCCGCCGGGCGGTGCGGAGCCGTACGACGTCGGCGACCAGGTTCGGCGCGAAGGTCATCGCCACGACGACCGCCACCCCCGCCTCGTACAGCGCGCCCGGCAGCGACTTCAGCAGTCGCGCCGGGTTGGCGAGCGCGTTGGCGGCGCCCACGCAGATCAGCAGGGTGGCCAGCTTGAGCCCGTCGTACAGGGCGAAGAGCACCTGCTCGGCGGTGACCCGGCCGCCGATCCGGATGCCCTGCGCCCACCCGGGCAGCGGCAGCTCGGGCAGCGTGAACAGCTCGTGCGTGCCGGGGATGGGGGAACCGAGCGCCACCGAGAAGACGATCCGCAGGGCGACGACGAACAGGCCGAGCTTGACGAAGGCCCCGTACGAACGGGCCCAGGGCGCGTCGGTGCGGCGCGCCGCCACCACGTACCCGGCGACGCCGATGATCAGCCCGAGCAGCAGCGGGTTGGTCGTCCGGGAGGCGGCGACGGCGAGCCCGAGGGCCCACAGCCACCAGGCGCCCGGGTGCAGCGCGTTGCCCCGGTCCGCCACGGGTGCCAGGAGCCGCGACCGCCACCCGGGCGGGCCGGCGGTCACGGGCGGACCGGGCCGGCGGCCGGCCGTGGGGTCGCCGGTGCCCGAGGCCGCCCGGAGCGCCCGTGCGCGCGGGCTTCCGGGCCGGTCGGCGGTGGGGTCCGGCGGGGTCTCGCTCGCCCGGGTCATGCGCGGCGGCGGGACTTCCAGACGGCCGCGGCGCCGAGGACGAGGACGGCGCCGCCGCCGACGAGGAGGCCGGCCGAAGGGCCGCCGTCGCTGGACTCGGAGGACGCCTCCGGGGCCGCCGAGGTGGCGGCGTCCGGCTCGGCGACGGCCTCGCCGCAGCCGCGCTTCGGGTAGCCGGCGATGCCGCAGAGCATGGCCGCGCTGTCGTAGCGGAGCGGCTTCGCGACGGCCGCGAGGGCGTCGGCGCCGGTGCCGTTCTCGGCGATCCGGGCGCAGCCGGTGGTCGGCGAGTCCTTCGGCGGGGTCTCGCCCGAGGGGGCGTCCTGCGGGGTGCCGAAGTCGACGACGACCGCGATCCGCTTCGTCCCGGGGGCCTTCCCGGTGTCGGCGCAGATCGCGCCGAAGTCGGGGGCGGCGGTCGGCTTCGCCGCGTCGGCGGAGTCCTCGCTCAGCGCGAAGCGGAAGCCGATCGCCTCGCCGTCGGCGGGCCGGGCGGTCGCCGGGCCCTGGGTGGCGTAGGTCCACTTCCCGGCGTCGGCCTCCCAGTACGACCAGTACCGGTAGCCGGCCGCCTGGGCGGGGGCCGCCGCGCCGAGGGCGAGCAGCACCCCGGCCGTGCCGCACGCCAGCGCGCCCGACACCTTCCGGCGGCGGGTCACTTCTTGCGGCCGCTCAGGAGGAAGCCGATGCCGACGCCGACGACCATGCCGATGCCGATGATCCACCAGACGTCGAAGCCGAGGAAGGAGTCGTCCTCCTCGTCCTCGGTGGCGGCGGCGGAGGTGTCGGGGGTCTTGGGGGTCGGGCCGGTGGCGTTCAGCGCCTCGACCAGGTCGACCTTGCCGAACTCGCGCGGGTCGGCCTCCATCGCGCGGGCGGCGAGGATCAGCTGCGCGTACGCGGCGGGGCCGGACTGCTGCGCCCACGGCGCCGCGTTCTGCTCCAGCCACTGGAGCGCGGGCTCCGCGAGCCGGGCGGTGCCGGCGGCGGCGAGGGCGACGACGGCGTCGGCGGTGTTGCCGAAGTCCGGCTTCGGCTCGGTGTCGGTGGCGCCCGGCAGCGGCGGGGTGGTCAGGTGCCCGGTCTGGACGAGCGCCTTGGCGAGGTAGGAGGCGCCGTTGAGGGCGGCCCGCTCGACGGTCGGCTCGGGCAGGTCGACGCAGGTCGGGGCCTGCGGCGGGGTGGCCTTCACGGCGGTGATGCCCTTGCCGAGCCCGGCGAGGGTGGCGGCGGCGGTCGCGTCCGCGTTGGCGAGCAGCTTGCCCGCCTTGTCCGGCTGGTAGGCGAAGGCGCCCGGGCCCTCGTCGTCGGAGCAGGGCAGCGCGAGCGCGAGCAGCGCGTCGTAGGGGGTGCGGCCCTGGGCCGAGGTGTAGGAGCCGGGCTTGACGCCGGACGCGGCGAGGGCGCTGACGACGATGGAGGTCGAGTTGGCGTCGCTGGCGCCGCCGGGGGTGTAGCTCCAGCCGCCGTCCTTGTTCTGCACGCCGCGCAGCCAGCCGTAGCCGGTCTTGACCGCCGTGTCGATCTTCGTCGGGTCGGCGGCCTCGCGGCGGACCGCGCCGAGGGCCTGGAGGGCGACGGCGGTGGCGTTGGAGTCCCGCATGGTCTTGTCGTCGCAGGGCTTCGAGGTGTCCGCGCGGTACGAGGCGAAGGAGCCGTCGGCGCACTGCTGGCCGAGCAGCCAGTCCACGGCCTGGTCGGCCGGCTGGTAGCCGGTGGCGCGCTGGGCGAGGAAGGCGAGCGACTGGCGCCAGACGCCGTCGTAGGTCGGGTCGCTCTTGCCGTACAGGCCGGGCGGGAGCGCGGCGGCGGAAGCGCTCGGGGAGGGCGCTGCGGTGGCGACGCCGGTCGCGGCGGTGCTGAGCACGGCTGCCGCTGCGGTGAGCGCGGCGGCGGCGCGGCGGACGCTGATCATGTGGGCCTCTCGTGCGGGCACCGGACACCGGCGCCCCCCGGGGGCCCCACGTCCGGCGCCGTATTCCTCGACGGTGCCGGCGCTCACGTCCCGGGGCAGGGCGTTCCGACTCACTGTTCTTCCGAACGGCTCACGGTTGCGGGTCAGCGCCGGATTCGCACCGGCTTTCCCCCGCTCGGGCATGAAGACGACCGGGCCACTCTACCGGCCCGTACGCCCGCGACCCCGGCGTGCGAGCCGCGTCACACCGCCCGTGCGCGTCACCGGCTCCGTCCGTCACACCGCCACGTACGCCACCGGCTCCGTCCCCGTCACGGCCTCCGCTCGGCCCAGCTTCACCAGGCGCCGGATGTGGGCCTCGGCCTCGCTGACGGCGATGTTGCGGGAGCCGTAGGGGATGCGGTCCCAGGGCCGGTTCCACTCCATGCGCTCGGCCAGCTGCCAGGGGGTGAGGGGGACGATGAGGAGGGCGAGGAGGCCGGCGAGCCGCTCCTCGTGGTGGTCGAGGAGCTCCCGGACGCGGCCGGCGGCGTCGGGGAAGGCGTGCTGGTGGGCGGGGAGCACCTCGGCGACGCCGAGCCAGCCGATCCGCTCCAGCGAGTCGAGGTAGTCGCCGAGGGGATCGGTCACCGTGGCGTCGTCGGGGTCCTCGTACAGGCCGATGTGCGGGGAGATCCCCGGCAGCAGGTGGTCGCCGGAGAAGAGCCGGCCGTGGCCGGGGAGCCCGGCGGGGTGCCGCTCCTCCAGGTGGAGGCAGACGTGGCCGGGGGTGTGGCCGGGGGTCCACACGGCGCGGAGCCGGCGGCCCGCGAGGTCGAGGAGTTCGCCGGGGACGATCTCCCGGTCGGGGAGGGCGGCGCCGAGGCCGGGCAGGGTCCGCATCCGGCCGCCGGAGCGGGCGGCGCGCAGCGGCGCGAGGTGGTCCTCGGGCGCGCCGGCGGCGGCGAGCTTGCGGGCCAGGTAGTCGAGCCAGGTGGCGGGGTCGGACTCGCGGGTGCGGCGGACGACGGCGGTGTCGGCGGCGTGCATGGCGATCCAGGCCCCGGACTCCTCCCGGACCCGGCCGGAGAGGCCGTGGTGGTCGGGGTGGTGGTGGGTGATGACCACTCCGTGGATGTCGCCGACGCCGATCCCCAGCGCGCCGAGCCCGGCGCCGAGTTCGGTCCAGGAGTCGGGGTCGTCCCAGCCGGTGTCGACGAGGACCGGGCCCCGGTCGGTGTCGAGGACGTGCACGAGGGTGTGGCCCAGCGGGTTGTCCGGGATGGGCACCCGCAGCGACCAGACGCCGCCGCCGTGCTCGGTCACCTGCGTCATGAGCGTCCTCATCTCTATGTGCCGGTAGGACCATTGCTGCCTATAACTAGAACTGATATCAGTTCTGAGACACCGTCAGATACCCCCGGGAGGCGACCGGCATGAGCGAGCTCGTGGAGCACGGAAAGCTGTTCATCGGCGGGGAGTTGACCGACCCCCTCGGGGACGCCGCCATCGAGGTGGTCTCCCCGCACACCGAGGAGGTCATCGGCCGCGTCCCGCACGCCTCCCGCGCCGACGTCGACCGGGCCGTCGCGGTGGCCCGGCGGGCCTTTGACGAGGGGCCCTGGCCCCGGACGAGTCTGGAGGAGCGGATCGAGGTCGTCTCCCGGATCAAGGACGCCATCGCCGTCCGGCACGAGGAGCTGGCCCGCTCGATCAGCGCGCAGAACGGCTCCCCGTACTCCTGGTCCGTCCTCGCGCAGGCGCTCGGCGCGATGATGGTGTGGGACTCGGCGATCACGGTGGCCCGGGACTTCGTCTTCGAGGAGCGGCGCGCCGGGGTGCTCGGTCCGCTGCTGGTGCGGCGCGAGCCGGTCGGGGTGGTCGCCGCCGTCGTGCCGTGGAACGTGCCGCAGTTCACCGCCGCGGCCAAGCTGGGCCCGGCGCTGCTCGCCGGGTGCACGGCGATCCTCAAGCCGTCGCCGGAGTCCCCGCTCGACTCGTACCTGCTCGGCGAGATCGCCGCGGAGGCCGGGCTGCCGGAGGGCGTGCTCTCGATCCTTCCGGCCGACCGCGAGGTCAGCGAGTACCTCGTCGGGCACCCCGGGGTCGACAAGGTCTCCTTCACGGGCTCGGTCGCCGCGGGCAAGCGCGTGATGGAGGTCGCCTCCCGCAACCTCACCCGCGTCACCCTCGAACTCGGCGGCAAGTCCGCGGCGGTGATCCTCCCGGACGCCGACGTGGCCACCGCCGTCGCCGGCATCGTCCCCGCCGCCTGGATGAACAACGGGCAGGCGTGCGTGGCCCAGACCCGGATCCTCGCCCCGCGCTCCCGGTACGAGGAGATCGCCGAGGCGCTGGCCGCCGCGGCCTCCGCGCTCGTCGTCGGCGACCCGCTCGACCCCGCCACCCAGCTCGGCCCGCTCGTCGCCCGCCGCCAGCAGCGGCGCTCCCTCGACTACATCGGCATCGGGCAGGCGGAGGGCGCGAAGGTCCTCACCGGCGGCGGCCGTCCGGACGGCCTGGACCGCGGCTGGTACGTCGAGCCGACGCTCTTCGGCGACGTCGACAACTCCATGCGGATCGCCCGCGAGGAGATTTTTGGCCCGGTCGTCTGCCTGCTGCCGTACGGGGACGAGGCCGAGGCGCTGCGGATCGCGAACGACTCCCCGTACGGGCTCAGCGGCAGCGTCTGGACCGGCGACGTCGAGCGCGGCATCGACTTCGGCCGCCGGGTCCGCACCGGCACCTTCAACGTCAACACCTTCAGCCTCGACATGCTCGGCCCCTTCGGCGGCTACAAGGACTCCGGTCTGGGCCGCGAGTTCGGCCCCGAGGGCCTCTCCGAGTACCTGGAGCACAAGATGGTCCACCTGCCGGCCGGGTACGAGGGGCCGGTGGGCGACTGATGGGCGACCGCTGGCACCTGGAGGTCGACCGGGGCGTCTGCATCGGCTCCGGCATGTGCGTCAACCACGCCCCCGACGGCTTCCGCCTCGACACCGCCCGCCAGTCCCATCCCACGGCCCCCGAGGCCGACGCGGGCGAACGCCTCCTCGCGGCGGCCGAGGGCTGCCCCGTCGAGGCCATCCTCATCACCCTCGCCGACGGCGGCGAGCCGGTCTACCCGCCGGAGGAGTAGGGCCTCCCGGTGAGCACCCCGTCAGGGGCGGGCGGGCGTCCGTCCCGGGGACGTCAGGTCGATCAGGCGGCAGACCGTCTCGATGTCGATCTTCACCTGGGCGATCGAGGCGCGGCCCGAGAGCCAGGTGATGAGGGCCGAGTGCCAGGTGTGCTCGATGACGCGGACGGCCGACAGCTGTTCCGGGGTCGGCTGTTCCGCGCCCATCGCGTCGAGGATGATCGCCGTCGTCAGGCGGGAGACCGTGTCGACCTCGGGGCTGACGCTGCGGTCGGCGAAGGTCAGTGCCCTGACCATCGCGTCGGCGAGCTGCGGCTCGCGCTGGAGGGCGCGGAAGGCCCGCATCAGGGTCTCCGCGACCCGCTCGGCCGGGGCGGCGCCGGCCGGGGGCCGCTTCCGGAGCGTGGTGTGCATGTGCTGGAGCTGGTCCTGCATGGTCGCGACGAGCAGGTGGATCTTGGAGGGGAAGTAGCGGTAGAGCGTCCCGAGGGCGACCCCGGCCGCCTCCGCGACCTCCCGCATCTGCACGGCGTCGAAGCCGCCGCGGGCGGCGAGCTGCGCGCTGGCGTCGAGGATGCGGCGGCGCCGCGCCTCCTGGCGCTCCGTCAGGGGAGGGGTGGCGGAGGGGCGGTGGTCCGCTCTGCTCTCTGCGGTCATCGGGGTCCCGTTCCGTGCGGTGGGGAGCGTCAGTATGGCGGAGGACGGCCGCGGCGCGAACCTCCGCGGCCGGGTGGTGCGAATCACCTGTTCCGGCGCTCACACGGGAGCTACCTGCCGGTAGATTCGGTGCCTCCCGGCGGATCGAGAGGGGCGTCGGAAGACGTCGAGAACGATCAAGTCTGTAACTTGTTCTACATTAGCGCGAGCGGTTACGCTCGCGCGAAACGCACGCTCGAAGGGGGTCGCGCATGACCGCTGAGGCCATAGAGGCGAGCCCCCGACCGGGCCGCACCGACTCCGGTGACGGTCCGTTGCGGATCGCTCTCCTCACGTACAAGGGGAACCCGTTCTGCGGCGGCCAGGGCGTCTACGTCCGCCACCTCTCCCGCGAACTCGCCCGTCTGGGCCACACCGTCGAGGTCTTCGGCTCCCAGCCGTACCCGACGCTCGACGAGGGCGTCACGCTCAGCGAGATCGCCAGCCTCGACCTCTACCGCCAGCCCGACCCCTTCCGGACGCCGAAGCGCGGGGAGTACCGGGACTGGATCGACGGCCTGGAGGTCGCCACCATGTGGACCGGCGGCTTCCCCGAGCCGCTGACCTTCTCGCTGCGGGCCCGCCGCACGCTGGCCGCCCGCCGCGGCGACTTCGACGTGATCCACGACAACCAGACCCTCGGGTACGGCCTCCTCGGCGGCCCCCGCGCGCTCGGCGCCCCGCTGGTCACCACCATCCACCACCCCATCACCGTCGACCGGCAGCTGGAGCTCGACGCCGCCGCCGACTGGAAGCGCCGCGCCTCCGTCCGCCGCTGGTACGGCTTCACCCGCATGCAGAAGCGCGTCGCCCGCCGGCTGCCGTCCGTCCTCACCGTCTCCGGCACCTCGCGCGACGAGATCGTCGAACACCTCGGCGTCCGCCAGGACCGCATCCGCGTCGTGCACATCGGCGCCGACACCGAGCTGTGGTCCCCGGACCCCTCGGTCGCCGAGGTCCCCGGCCGGATCGTCACCACCTCCAGCGCCGACGTCCCCCTCAAGGGCCTGGTCTTCCTGATCGAGGCGCTCGCCAAGCTCCGCACCGAGCGGCCCGACGCCCACCTCGTCGTCGTCGGCAAGCGGGCCGAGGCCGGACCCGTCGCCCAGGCCATCGAGCGGTACGGCCTCGACGGCGCCGTCCGCTTCGTCAAGGGCATCAGCGACGCCGAACTCGTCGACCTCTACCGCTCCGCCGAGGTCGCCTGCGTCCCCTCCCTCTACGAGGGCTTCTCGCTGCCCGCCGCCGAGGGCATGGCCACCGGCACCCCGCTCGTCGCCACCACCGGCGGGGCGATCCCCGAGGTCGCGGGGCCCGACGGCGAGACCTGCCTCGCCGTCCCCACCGGTGACGCGGGCGCGCTGGCCGCCGCCCTCGGCCGGATGCTCGGCGACCCCGAACTGCGGGCGCGGCTCGGCGCGGCGGGGCGGGCCCGGGTGCTGTCCCGGTTCACCTGGGCCAGCGCCGCCCGGGGCACCGCCGAGCTCTACCGGGAGGCCCTGGACAGCCAGGGCGCCCGCAGCCGCTGACCCTCCACGTCCACCGCCGACCGCCGCCGACCCGCCCCCCCCGCACCGCCTCCGTACCACCCGAACCCCGCCACCCTGAAGGGCAGACCCCGTGCTGACCGTCGACTTCACCCGCTTCCCGCTCGCCCCCGGCGACCGCGTGCTCGACCTGGGCTGCGGTGCGGGCCGGCACGCCTTCGAGTGCTACCGGCGCGGCGCCCAGGTCGTGGCCCTCGACCAGAACGGCGAGGAGATCCGCGAGGTCGCCAAGTGGTTCGCCGCCATGAAGGAGGCCGGCGAGGCCCCGGCCGGCGCCACCGCCACCGCCATGGAGGGCGACGCGCTCAACCTGCCCTTCCCCGACGAGTCCTTCGACGTCGTCATCATCTCCGAGGTCATGGAGCACATCCCGGACGACAAGGGCGTGCTCGCCGAGATGGTCCGCGTCCTCAAGCCGGGCGGCCGGATCGCGATCACCGTCCCCCGCTACGGCCCCGAGAAGATCTGCTGGGCGCTCTCCGACGAGTACCACGAGGTCGAGGGCGGCCACATCCGCATCTACAAGGCGGACGAACTCCTCGCCAGGATCCGCCAGGCCGGCCTCAAGCCGTACGGCACCCACCACGCGCACGCCCTGCACGCGCCGTACTGGTGGCTGAAGTGCGCCTTCGGCGTCGACAACGACAAGGCGCTGCCGGTCCGCGCGTACCACAAGCTCCTGGTCTGGGACATCATGAAGAAGCCCGCCCTGACCCGGGTCGCCGAGCAGCTGCTCAACCCGGTCGTCGGCAAGAGCTTCGTCGCCTACGCCACCAAGCCCCACCTGCCGAAGGCCGACGCCGCGGACGCGTCCCGGTGACCTCCCCCGAGCGGATCGCGGAGCACCTGGTCCTGCCCGGCGTCCTCACCGCGGAGCAGGCCGCCGCCACCGTCGCCGGCATCCTCGCCGTCCAGCGCGAGGACGGCGCCATACCGTGGTTCCGGGGCCACCACCTCGACCCCTGGGACCACACCGAGGCCGCCATGGCCCTGGACACGGCCGGCGAGCACGAGGCCGCCGCCCGCGCCTACGCCTGGCTCGCCCGCCACCAGAACCCCGACGGCTCCTGGTACGCGGCCTACCGCGACGGCGACGCCGACGACGTGACCGACCGCGGCAAGGAGTCCAACTTCACCGCGTACATAGCCGTCGGCGTCTGGCACCACTACCTGTCGACCGGCGACGACGCCTTCCTCGACCGGATGTGGCCGGCCGTCTACGCGGCGGTCGAGTTCGTCCTCCGGCTCCAGCGGGCCGGCGGCCAGATCGGCTGGAAGCGCGAGCCCGACGGCACCCCCGTCACGGACGCCCTCCTCACCGGCTCCTCCTCGATCCACCACGCGCTGCGCTGCGCCCTCGCCGTCGCCGAGGCCCGCGAGGAGCCGCAGCCCGACTGGGAGCTGGCGACCGGCTCCCTCGCCCACGCGATCCGCCGCCACCCGGAGCGCTTCCTCGACAAGTCCCGCTACTCGATGGACTGGTACTACCCGGTCCTCGGCGGCGCCGTCACCGGCGCCGAGGCGAAGGCCCGCATCGACGCCCGCTGGGACGAGTTCGTCGTCCCCGGCCTCGGCGTCCGCTGCGTCGTCCCCAACCCGTGGGTCACCGGCGGCGAGAGCTGCGAACTCGCCCTCGCCCTCTGGGCGACGGGGGAGTCCGACCGGGCCCTCACGATCCTCCAGGACATCGGCCACCTGCGCGCCCCGAGCGGCCTGTACTGGACGGGGTACGTGTACGAGGGCGCCGACGGCGACGGGCCGGCCGTCTGGCCCGAGGAACAGACCACCTGGACGGCCGGCTCCCTCCTCCTCGCCGTGGCCGCCCTCGGCGGCGAACAGGCCACCGTCGCCGTCTTCGGCGGCGAGACCCTCCCGACCGGCCTGGCCCCGGACTGCTGCGGGGCGTGACACGGACGCGGAAGGGCCCGGGACCGGACTGGTCCCGGGCCCTTCCCCATCCCGCGCCCCATCGGGGAGGGCCGGGGGCCGGGGCGGGACGGGGGGTGCCTGGCGGGGCCACCCGTACGGTGCCGCCCGGATGGCGTCGCCCCGGGGCCGGGGCGAGGCTGGCGCCACCAGTCCAGGGAGGTTCCGCTGTGCCCAGAAGCCTGACCCGCGGCGTCGTCGCGCTGCTGCTGTCCTGCACGCTGCTGCTCACCACGGCCGCGTGCGGGGCCGACACCACCCAGAGCGTGAGCACGGGGTCCAGCCCCACGGCGTCGAGCACCTTCGAGCAGCAGAAGCTGGCGAAGACCCGGTTCGTCGCGAACGCCGGACTCGCCGCCGGGGCCGCGTACCAGTGGATCGTGAAGCCGTACAAGGCCGGCAAGTTCAAGAAGGGCGCGGACGGGCGCACCTTCGCCCTCGTCAAGGCGGGCCTCGCGGGCGCGTTCACCTACAACCGGCTCAAGGCCGCGGTGAACAACGCCAAGGGCGACCCGCTCCTCTCCAAGGCCGTCGCCCCGCTCACCGCCGGCATCGAGTCCCTCAAGGACCTCGGGACCAAGCTCCGCAAGGGCGAGATCGACGCCGCCGGCGTCGGCGGTCTGGAGGGCGTCATCAACGACATCAAGGACGCCGGCAAGTCCGCCGGGGCCGAGGTCGTCGACAAGGTCCCCTCGGCCTCCCAGCTCAGCGGCGGGTGACGGCGGCGCTCACAGGAGGGCGGCGGACTCGGCCAGCGTCGGGTAGTCCGTGTAGCCCTCCGCGTCGCCCGAGTACATCAGGCCCTTGTCCCGCAGCGGGTTGACCGGCCCGCCGGTGCGCAGCCGCTCCACCAGATCGGGGTTGGCCAGGAAGGGGCGGCCCAGCGAGATCAGGTCGGCGCCGGCCGCGAGCAGCCGCTCCCCGGCGCCCTTCCCGCCGTCGGCGGGCAGCGGCCCGCCGAAGCCCAGCACCGGGTTGGCGATCAGGGTGCGCGGCCAGGAGGACCGGATCCTGCGGAAGAGCGGCTGCTCCGGGTCGGCGAAGACCACGTGCAGGTAGGCGGGGCCGAGCGCGGCGAGGGCGGGCACGAGGTGCGCGTAGATCTCCTCCGTGTCGCCCTCCTCGATGCCGTTGACGGTGACCCCCGGCGCGATCCGCACCCCGACCCGCTCCGGGCCGATCGCGTCCACGACGGCCCGCACGACCTCGACCGTGAACCGGGCGCGGTTCTCGACGGTTCCGCCGTACGCGTCCGTGCGCCGGTTCGTGTTCTTCGCCAGGAACTGGTGGAGCAGGTACCCGTTGGCGGCGTGCACCTCGACGCCCTCGAAACCGGCGTCGACGGCCCTGCGCGCGGCGGCCGCGAAGTCGGCGACCGTCTCCCGGATCTCCTCGGCGGTCAGTTCGCGGGGGGTGACGGCCTCCTGGTGCCCGGAGGGGGTGTGGATCCCCTCCGGAAGCGCGACCGGGGAGGGTGCGACGGGCACGTGCCCGCTGTTGTCGGGGTGACCGACCCGGCCGCCGTGCTGGATCTGGAGGAACGGCCCGTACCGCGTCGGTGACCCGGCGCCAGCCGGCCACGTGGGCGTCGGTGTGGATGGCGGTGATGTTCGGGTACGTC
This sequence comes from Streptomyces sp. NPDC004435, assembly GCF_042873895.1. Taxonomy (NCBI): domain Bacteria; kingdom Bacillati; phylum Actinomycetota; class Actinomycetes; order Kitasatosporales; family Streptomycetaceae; genus Streptomyces; species Streptomyces sp. NPDC004435. The sequence goes on from NZ_JBIAMB010000001.1 coordinate 696,556, forward strand.
CGGCCGACCACGTTCGGCGTGGACGCCTCGGCGATGATCAGGCCCGCGCCGGCCCGCTGGGCGTAGTAGGTGGCCATGAGGTCGCGGGGGACGCCGTCGGCGGTGGCCCGGTTGCGGGTCATGGGCGCCATCACCAGCCGGTTGGGCAGGTCCAGCGTACCGAGGGAGGCGGGCTCGAAGAGGCGGGAGGAAGCCGGTGCGTTCGTCATGCCGATACTGTAGGAGTTGACACCAGTGTCAGGTTCAAGTCCTTTTCTCCACAGGGGTGGTGGCGGATGCGCATCGGTGAACTGGCCCGGCGCAGCGGCGTCAGCGAGCGGTCGCTGCGCTACTACGAGACGCAGGGGCTGCTGCGGCCGGAGCGCACCCCCGGCGGTCAGCGCCGGTACGGCGAGTGGGCGGTGGACCGGGTGATCCGCGTCCAGGCCCTGTACGCGGCGGGCCTGAACAGCCGCAAGATCGCCCAGCTGCTGCCCTGCATGCGCGACGCGGACGGCGCGCCCAGCGAGCTCGCCACCGCGCAGCTGGTCGACGAGCTGTCCGCGGAGCGGGCGCGCATCGACACGATGATCGCCGACCTCGTCCGCTCCCGGGGCATCCTCGACGAGGTCATCGACCTGGCCTCGGCCGTCGCTCGCTGACCTTACGGGCAGAGCTCCGCGAGCGTCCGCAGGGTCTCCTGGTCCGGGGCCGTGACCAGCAGCTCCGTCACCGGCCCCGTCCGCCACTCCTGGAGCCGTTCGGCGATCCGCCCGCGCGGGCCGACGAGGGAGATCTCGTCGGCGAAGGCGTCCGGGACGGCGAGGACGGCCTCCTCGCGGCGCCCCTCGGCGAAGAGGTCCTGGATGTGCCGGGCCTCGGCCTCGTACCCCATGCGGGCCATCAGGTCGGCGTGGAAGTTGCGGGTCGCGTGCCCCATGCCGCCGATGTAGAAGCCCAGCATCGCCTTGACCGGCAGCAGGCCCTTCGGCACGTCGTCGCAGACCTGGGCGCGGACCATGGGCGCCACCCGGAAGCCGTCGGGGAGCCGGTCCGGGAGGGCGTACACCTCGCGCCAGCGGGTGGGCGACCAGTAGAGCGGCAGCCAGCCGTCGGCGATCCGCAGCGTCTGCGCGATGTTCTTCGGCCCCTCCGCGCCCAGCAGGATCGGCAGGTCGGCGCGGAGCGGGTGGGTGATCGGCTTGAGGGGCTTGCCGAGGCCGGTGCCGTCCTCTCCGGCGTACGGGAAGGAGTGGTGCCGTCCGTCGAGCCGGACCGGGCCCTCCCGGCGCAGCACCTGGCGGATCACGTCCACGTACTCGCGGGTGGCGGTCAGCGGGGAGCGCGGGAACGGGCGCCCGTACCAGCCCTCCACCACCTGCGGCCCGGACAGTCCGAGGCCGAGCCGCATCCGGCCGCCCGACAGGTGGTCCAGGGTCAGCGCCTGCATCGCCGTCGCGGTCGGGGTGCGGGCCGCCATCTGCGCCACGGCCGTGCCGAGGCCGATCCTGCTGGTGTGGGCGGCGATCCAGGTGAGGGCGGTGAAGGCGTCCGAGCCCCACGCCTCCGCCGTCCACACCGAGTCGTAGCCCAGCCGCTCCGCCTCGCGCGCGAGCTCCAGATGGGCGGGGGAGGGGCCGCGGCCCCAGTAGCCGAGCGCGAGTCCCAGGCGCATGACGGACTCCCTCCTGACGCCGACGCAGAAGTCTGACGATGTGTCAGATATGGTTCCCGGGGACTGTACGACAGCGGCCCCCCGACCGGAAGGGCTTCCGGTCGGGGGGCCGCTGCGAGGGATCGGCGGGCGGGGTCAGCCGCGCTGGATGCCCGTGGCGTCCTGGAGGACACCGCGGCGCCCGTCCTGCGTCTGCGCGATCAGCGCCTGGCCGCGCTGCTCGACGGCCAGGTACCAGGTGCCGGGGGCCAGTTCGGCGATCTGCGCGCCGGAGCCGTCCTCCGCGTACAGCGGACGGGCGACCGGCACGGCGAACCAGAACGGCGTGAAGTCCGAGCCGCCCTGCGACGGGGCCGACGGCTCCGGCTGCGGGGCCGGCTGCGGCTGGCCGAAGGGCTGGCCGCCCTGCGAGGCGTCGTGCGGGGCCGGGTAGGGCTGCTGGCCCTGCTGGGCGCCCGGGTAGCCGTAGCCGCCGCCGGCGACACCCGGCTGACCGGGCTGCGCGCCGTACGGCTGCGGGGTCTGCGGGCGCGGGGCGCCGACGAGCGGGGCCTTGAGGGCGGGGACCATCGGGCCGGCGACCGCGGCGGCGGCCAGCACCAGGGCGGCGATCAGGCCGAGGATCAGGCCGGCGCCCGCGTCCTCCGCCTCGAAGATCCACATGAGGAGGGACCAGGCCGCGGCGATCGTGAAGGCGGCGCCGACCTGGCCGAGGTCGAGACCGGCGACCTTGCGGGGCTGCGGCAGGCCGTGGGAGACGACGACGAGCGCCGCGCCGGCGATGCCGAGGAAGAAGGTGCCCCAGCCGAGGTAGGACCACTCCCACGTGTTGGGCATCTGGTCGCAGATCGAGTCCGGGCCGTCGCAGCCGGCGATGTCGAGGAACGAGGCGATGAAAAGCACCACCGCAGCGCCGATCACTACGCCATCGCCTCGGGTGAGGGAGCGGATATTCACGTAAGAAGTCCTTCGTCGGGTCGTCGTCGCGTCGGGCAGGCGCCGGATTCTGGGCACGGGGGCGGCCCCATCGTACGGAGCGAATCTATCGCTCGCGGGTTCTACCCCTCGAGGTAGGTCACGATGCCGTCGGCGATGCCCTGTGCCGCCTTCTGCCGCCACACCCCGGACGTCAGCAGTGCGGCGTCCTTCGGATCACGCATATTGCCGCATTCGACGAAGACCTTGGGCACCGTTGACAGATTGAGACCTCCGAGATCCGATCGGACGTCCAATCCGGTGCCCCCGCCGAGGTAGTTGGCGGGGTTCGTCCCGGTGGCCTCGCGGAAGCCGGAGACGATCCGCTCGCCGAGCCGGCGCGAAGGGGCCACGATCGGGCCGGTGTCGGCGGCCCCCTTACGTACCTCCGCCGGCACGATCACGTGGAAGCCGCGGTTGCCCGTGCCCGAGCCGTCCGCGTGGACGGAGACGACGGCGTCGGCCGCGGCCTCGTTCCCGGTCCGGGCGCGCTCGTCGATGCAGGGCCCGTACGGCCGGTCCGCGTCATGGGTCAGGGCGACCGTGGCGCCGCGCGCCTCCAGGAGCTTGCGCAGCCGGTGCGAGACGTCGAGCGTGAAGGCCGCCTCCGTGTACGCGGGCCTGCCTCCGGTCGCGTTCGTCGAGGTCCCGGTGGTGTCGCACTCCTTGCGCGCCGTGCCGATGTCCACTTTCCGGCCGATCTCGCGCCCGTGCGCGAAGTTCCCCGGGTTGTGGCCGGGGTCGATGACCACGGTCCGCCCGGCGAGCGGCCGGGAGCCGGCGGCGGTCGTCTCCGCCCGGCCGGGGGCGGGCGTGGTGGCCGTCGCGGACGCCGTGGCCGCCGGGGCGGGGCCCTGGGTGCCCTGGGCGGCCTCGGAGGCGGCGCCGCAGCCGACGAGGGCGGCGGAGCAGGCGAGGGCCGCGAGGGCGGCGGGCGCGGAACGGTTCACGGGGTTCCTCCGGTGGTACGGCACCCCGCGACTCTAGGCCCTTCGATGGCCTGAACCGTCGACCGGATGTACCGGCTGCGTCACCGCTCCCGCAATCCGCTGGACGCGTGTGCGCGCCGGGTGAAGGGTAGGTGCAAGAAGCGGCGGTGACGGGTCACCGCGCCTGGACCACGAGGGGGAACCGTGGCGGGGGAAGAACCGAACGACGCACATCCGCGCCCGGACGCGGAAGGCCCGCGGGACGCCCGTCCCGTGCCGCCCGTGCCGCAGGACGCCCGGCCCGGCCCGGACCTGGCCAAGCGGCCCGCCGACGCACCGCCGCCGACGCCGCGGGACGCGCGGCCCGGCCCGGACGAGGCAGGGCCCCCGTCCGACGCGCCGCCGCCGCCGGACGGCTCCGGCGCGACGATCATGATGAGACCGGCCCGCCGCCCGGACGCGGACGCGGCCGGTACGGGCTCCGCGCCCGGTGCCGCCGCCCTCGGGGCGGCCGGTTCCGGGGGCGGTGAAGGTCCCGGGGCGGCCGGTTCCGGAGGCGGTACGGGCTCCGGGGCGGCCGGTGGCTTCGGAGCCGCCGGTTCCGGGGCCGGTACGGACGCCTCGGCCACGGGCTCCTTCCGGCTGCCCGCGCCCGCTCCGGCGCCAGTGCCCGGACCCCCGCCTCCGCCCGCTCCCACTCCCTCGCCCGCTCCCGAACAGGCCGCCGGGCCGGCGCCCTGGGAGGCGCCGCAGAACGGCGGGTCCCATCCCGGGGCCACCGCGTCCGGCGGCGGGTTCGGTCCGCCCGTCGGCGGGTTCGGGGCGGGAGCAGCGCACGGGCAGGCGCCCGCGACGGCGCCCGGCTGGGCCGGGACCGGGACGCTGCCGCCGCCGCCCCCCGCCCCGCCGGGATACGGCCGGGGCGGGGCGGGAGGCGAGGCGCGGCCCCTCCAGGCCCTCCTGATCGCCCTGCTGAACCTCTCCTGCCTCGGCCTCGGCTACGTCGTGCTCCGCCAGTGGCTGTTCGCGGCCCTCTGCTGGGCGGCCACCGCCGGCCTGCTGTTCGTGGCGCTCCCGGCCGACGCCGACGGCGTGCCCACGGGCGTGCTCGTCGGCTACGGCGCCTTCCTGCTGGCCGTCGCCGCCGACGGGGCCCGGCGCGGGCTGCGCGCCCGGATCAGCTTCGGGACCACGGTCAGCCGCCTGGCGCTGCCGCTCGCCGTCGTGCTGCTCGCCGCCCCGGTCGGCGGCGCCGTCGCCTACGCGGGGGCCCACTCGGACGCCCGCGAGGAGGCCCGCCAGCAGTCCCTGCTGGCCCGGCTCGCCGCCGCCGACGCGCTGGTGAAGGGCGGGGAGGGGCAGCCGTTCGCGACCGCGGAGGCCGACTACCGCAAGGCGCTGGACGAGTACCAGGACCTGACCGCGACCGAGGGCGGCTCGCGCGCCGCGAAGCTCGTACCGGACCGGCTCGACGCGTACTACACGACGGTCTCCGCCCCGTACGGGCAGCAGAAGTACTGCGAGGCCGTCGCCCCGCTGGGGCACCTGCGGTCGCTGCCGGACACCGTCGACAAGGCGCTCCTCGGCGACCGCCCGGCCCGCATGGACGAGCCGCTGGCGCAGTCGCTGTACGAGTGCGGCGCGGCCGCCCTCAAGGGCTCCTCGAAGTCGGACGCGACGACGAGGTTCAACGACCTGACCTCGACGTTCCCGCAGTCGCCGTACGTCGGCAAGGCCGAGACGGCGGTCAAGGACGCGATCCGCGCCAAGGCCGGCGCGCTCGGCACCGCCGGGGCCGGCCGCTGCGACACCACCGACGAACTGCGCTCCCTGCGGGTGGTCGCCGCCGGCATGAAGGGCGTCTCGCTGGAGGGGGCGGTCGCGGACGCGGACCGGGGCGTGCGGAAGGGCGTCTTCGCCTGCGGCACCGAGCAGTTCGGGGACAAGGAGTTCAGCAAGGCCGTCGAGACGATGAACACCTACGTCAAGGACTACCCGGACGGCGAGCAGGTCGGCCACGCCCGCTCCATCGCGATCGCCGCGCAGATCGCCGGGCAGGAGCCGGAGGCCGGGAAGAAGCTGCCCCCGGCGACGGTGCCCGGCGGCGCCCGCATGACGATGGTGATCAGCAACGACGCCCGGGAATCGGTCGAACTCCTCTACACGGGACCGGTCACCGGCAAGATCACCCTGAAGGGCTGCGGCAGCTGCCGCAGCTACGAGACGGTCGACACCCTCCGGCCGGGCTTCAAGCCCTGCTCCGGCGCGGCCTCGAAGTACCCGAAGGTGACGATCCAGCTGCCCGCCGGCAAGTACCACATGCTCCAGAAGCGGGCCGGCAGCGGCTTCTCCACGGCCGGCGACACCAAGACCAGCAAGGCGACCATCGAGCCCGGCTACGACTACACCAACTGCCTCTACGTCACTTCGGGCCTGTACTAGTAGGGCCTGTGCCAGGGCCCGTGCCAGGGCCTGTGCCAAGGCTTGCTCGGCGGCGGCGGCGACGGTGGTCGGACGGGGTCTACGGAGCCCCGAACACGATCCGGTCCACCGCCGCCGCCACCAGCGCGTCGCGCTCCTCCTCCGGGAAGACCTCGGGGAGGGTCAGCTGCTCCACGATCAGCCAGTTCAGGGTGAGCATGAGCAGCTTGACGGCGGTGGCGTCGCCGGGGAGGCCGGACGCCTCGTGGAAGGTGACGTTCTGCTCGACGTCGGCCCGTACCCGCTCGGTGAGGATCGAGCGGAGCGCGGGCCGGCGGGTGGCCTCCAGGCGGAGTTCGAGCAGGGCGAGGTAGCCGGTGCGGAAGCCGGAGACCCGTCCGACCAGCTCCCGCATCAGCCGGACGTACGTCTCCCGGTCGTGCGGAGCGGTCCGCGTCCCCTCGATGGTCGCCTCGTCGGGCTGGAGGCGCTCGTACACCCGGGCGCCGGCCTGGGTGAGCAGGTCGTCACGGTTGGCGAAGTAGTTGGAGGCGGTCCCCGTCGGCACTCCGGCCTCCGTGTCCACCGCCCGGAAGGTCAGCCCCCGGGCCCCCTCCCTCGCCAGCACCTCGATCGCGGCGTCCACCAGCGCGGCGCGCCGCTCGTCGTTCCGCCTCGCCATGAGAACCACTCCATTCGTAGTACTACAGTCGCACCCCTTTGGGTAGCGTACGCGCCTTCCCGTGATGAGTTTCCGCCGCCCGGGCAGTCATGACCGCGGAACACACGGACGAGGAGGCATCCCATGACCGCAGGCCACCGGCCCCAGCTCCTGAAGGTGCAGAACTTCAACGTCACCGCCGACGGCGTCGCCGCGGGCGAGGACCAGACCCTGGAGCGTCCCTTCGGCCACCTCGACCCGGGCCGGCTCTTCGGCTGGGCCGGGGCGACCGCCAGCTGGCCCAACCGCACCGACCCCGGCGGCAGCCGGGGCCTGGACGACTACCTCGTCCGGGACTTCCACCACGGCATCGGCGCCGAGATCATGGGCCGCAACAAGTTCGGCCCCCAGCGCGGCCCGTGGCTCGACGAGGAGTGGAAGGGCTGGTGGGGCGAGGAGCCGCCCTTCCACACCCCGGTCTTCGTCCTCACCCACCACGAGCGCCCCTCCTTCACGCTCTCCGACACCACCTTCCACTTCCTCGACGCCGACCCGGCGACCGCACTGGCCCGCGCCAGGGAGGCGGCGGAGGGGAAGGACGTCCGGCTCGGCGGCGGGGTGACGACGGTCCGCGCGTTCCTGGACGCCGACCTCGTCGACACCCTCCACGTCGCCGTCTCCCCGGTGGAGGCCGGTACCGGCCTCAGGCTCTGGGACTCGCCCGAGGAGCTGACCGACCGCTTCCACCTGGACGTCGTCCCCAGCCCCAGCGGGGTCACCCACCACCTCTTCTGGCGCAGGTGACCGCCTGAGGGATCAGGCGGTCCGGCGCAGCACCCGCAGCGACTCCGTCACCGAGACCTCCTCGAAGTCCCCGGACTCCAGCGCGCGCAGATAGATCCGGTACGGCGCCTGGCCGCCGTCCGCCGGGTCCGGGAACACGTCGTGGATCACCAGCAGCCCTCCGGGGGCGACCCGGGGGGCCCAGCCCTCGTAGTCGTTCGTCGCGTGCTCGTCCGTGTGCCCGCCGTCGATGAAGACGAGCCCCAGCTCCCCGCCCCACACCTTCGCGACCTGCGGGCTCCGGCCCACCACCGCGATCACGTGCTCCTCCAGACCCGCCTTCCGCAGCGTCCGCCGGAAGGTCGGCAGCGTGTCCATGGCGCCCACCTCCGGGTCCACCACCGTCGGGTCGTGGTACTCCCACCCCGGCTGCTGCTCCTCGCTGCCCCGGTGGTGGTCCACCGTCACCGCGACCGTCCCCGCCGCCCGCGCCGCGTCCGCCAGCAGGATCGTCGACCGCCCGCAGTACGTGCCCACCTCCAGGAGCGGCAGCCCCAGCTTCCCGGCCTCCTCCGCCGCCGCGTACAGGGCCAGGCCCTCCCCGACGGGCATGAACCCCTTCGCGGCCTCGAAGGCGGCGAGGATCTCGGCACTGGGCTCGGACATGGCGGTCTCCTACTGGCGAGTAGTACGTCGGTACGGGCGCCCATCGTGCCCTACCCGCCGGGCGGGGCGCGGCCGAGGGGCGCGTCAGCCGCCGGCCGGTGCGGCCCTGGGGGTGCGTCAGTCGCCGGCCGGTGCGGCGGGGGTGCGTCAGCCGCCTACCGGTGCGGCCGGGGGTGCGTCAGCCGCCGACTAGGCGGAAGGTCCAGGTGTCGACGGTGTAGCGGACCGGGTCGGCGGGGTGCGGCTCCGCGACGATCGCGAGCAGCACGTCGCCCTCGCGCTGCAGGGCCCGTACCGTCCGGGAATCGGCGGGGGTCCTCAGCTCGGCCAGGACGGTCGTGCCGAGGTCCCGGCCCACCGCGCGGATCACGCCGCCGTCCAGGACGAGGAGGGTGCCGTCGGGGAGGACGACCGGTTTCGGCGGCACGGAGTCGTTCAGACGCGGGCCGGGGGAGACGGCGCCGCCGGGCAGGAGGCGTACGACCCGGCCCCGGGTGGGGATCCGCCGGTCCGCCTCCACCACGCGGACGCCGCTGCCGACGACGTAGTGCCCGTACGAGGCCCAGCGGTCCGTCTCGGCGCCGTCGCGGTCGTACTCGCGGGTCTCGAAGATGCCGTAGCCCTCCAGGCCCAGGAGGAACCGGCCGCCGCTCCGGGCGGCCCCGCGCTCCCCGCGCAGCTCGGCGATCCTGCGGCCGTCGGCCAGGTCGAGGAGGTACGCCGGGCCGAGGAAGCCCCAGGGGGTGTACTCCAGGGAGTCGGTGGTCACGAGGACCCGGCCGCCCGAGATGTGGGCGGCGTTGGGGCGGCCGGCGAGGGCGTGGGTCCACAGGGTGCGGCCGTCGGCGCCGGTGGCCCGGATCTCGCCCTTCGCGCCGTGGACCGCGAACTCGCCGCGCCGGGCCAGGGGTTCGCCGGGAGGGCGGGCCTGCTCGTACGGGGGCCTGCCCTCCTCCCGCCGGTGGTCGACGGCCTCCGCGCGCCATGCTCCGATGCTCGCCATGGCCGGAGCGTAGCCCCCGCGGGCCTCACCGTCCGTCGAACAGGTGCGCAAGGGGCGTCGGGGTGAGGCGGAGGGCACCGAAGTCGGCCCGGCAGCCCTCCCCGACGGGCGACTGCGCCCCGATCCCGACCCGTACGGCACCCGGGGCGCCGAGCGTGAACTGCCGTACCAGGCTCCACTTCTCGCCGTCCTCGGAGGAGTGGAAGGCGTACCGCTCGCCGGTCCGGCTGATCCGCAGCCACAGCGCTTCCACGGTGACGGGCGCTGCGACGGCGTCGTCGGAGCGGCCCCGGGTCACGACGGAGAAGACGCCCGGGGTGCCGTCGGGCGCCTGCTCGAGGGTGAGCTTCGCCCAGTGGTCGGCGTCGGCGTGGACGACGAGCGCGCCGGCGTCCCAGGCGTCCCGCAGGTCGGCCCGGACGCGGGCCGACCACTGCCAGTCCCCCTCCGGCGGCACGGTCAGCGCGAGCGCGGCGTCCTGCCGTCGGGTGCCGTCGAGCGGGTCGGTGAACAGGTCGGTGCGGGGCGCGGCGGTGACGGTCAGGACGCCGTCACCGCCGAGGGACCAGGAGGCGGGGGCGGTGACCCACTCCAGGGCGAGCGGGAGGCCGGGATCGGTCGTCGTCATGGCGTCATGATCGCGCCCGGCCGCCCCCGGAGGCGCTTCCCCGGCCGAGGATCCAACAACCCGCACGGAAGTCCAAGCGTCCCGGGGCGGCGCATGACGGCCCAGCCCACCGGTGGTCGCCCTCTCTCAGCGCAGGTCGTCCCCCACTACTGGTCCGTCCCCCACCGCTGGTCCGTCTCTCACCGCAGGTCGTCGCGGCCCAGCCAGGAGGGCCGGACCGGCACCCCGTCCTCGTCGCGTTCGACCGGGGGAGGTGAGGGCTCGGCGAGCGCGGGCCCGGGCGGCAGCTCCGCCCGAGGGTCCTCCGGCCGGGCGGGCGCCGCGGAGTCCTCCAGCAGCTCCGCCACCGTGAACCGGGTGACATAGGACTGCCACGCGCCGTCGACGACGAGCAGGAAGCCGTCGTCCTGCCGGAGCAGCCGACGCCGCCGGGGACTCAGGGGATGGGCGGGCGTATGGTTCCGCGCCCGCCGCTCCAGCTCCGCGAGGGCCTCCTCGCGCGACCCGGTGACGTGTGCGAGCACGGTCGCCTCCGTGCGTTTGCGTTCCCCCATGCCCACGGTCGTCTCCATGACGAGCCCCCACGTCGGCGTATCCATCGAACCCCCGTTCTCCCGGCGGGCCCACTGTAGGCGCCGTCGCCGGGGTCAGGCCCCCGCGAGGACGCCCCGCAGCGCCCGTACCCCCGCCTTCCACTCCTCGCCGTCCGACTCCTCCCACAGCTCCAGCAGTTCGGACGGCTCGGCGATCACCCGGTCGAGCGCGGCCACCGCCTCCGCCCGCAGCGCCGCCGGCAGCACCCCCAGCGGCTCCTTCGGCCCGTACGAGGTCGTCACCGGCTCCCCGCCCGGGCACTGCGCCGCCACCAGTGCGGCGGACGCGATCGCCTCCATCGACAGGTCCGCGTCCAGGTACTCCTCCCCGGTCCCCGTCACCTCCCGGAAGGCCGTGAGCAGCACCTCCGCCTTCTTCCCCTCGGGCGCGGAATCCACCCGGTACGAGAAGTCGGCGGCGGTGTCGTTGTCGAACGGCCCGATGTCCCAGGTCCCCATGGCGCGTACGCCCTTTCGCACTCGTGTCGTTCCAGGTGCGTTCATCGTGGCAGGGCCCACTGACAACGCGCGGGGGAGCGGCAGCGCTTCGGCCCGGGCGGGAGCTGAGTCCCGGCCGGGCCGTGGCGTGCGGGCGAGGGCGCCGTCACCGGCGGCGTTCAGTTGGAGTGGGCGGTGATGTCGCCGTAGGAGGTGGTGGCGCGGATGGTGAGGGGGGCGCCCTTGCCGTCGGTGTTCTGGAGGGTGTTGTGGACGCGGCCGTAGGAGGTGCCGGCGTCGAGGGTGGCGGCGACGCCGTGGGCGGCGCCGACGGAGACGTTGCCGGCCTGGGTGGTGAGGA